>NZ_LT900217.1:0-658973 GCF_900199375.1 Gordonibacter urolithinfaciens | reverse complement strand
GCAATCATCTCGACGAGCCTCGGCGTGATGACCGACCGCGACGCCCGCAAAAAGGGCGTTGGCGGCGAGGTCATCGCGTACGTGTGGTAGGAAAGGGAGGTAGGTAGATATGTCTCGTATCGGCAAACAGCCCATCACCGTTCCTGCCGGCGTCGACGTTACCATCGACGGCAACACCGTGACGGTCAAGGGCCCGAAGGGCGAGCTCACCCGCAGCTTCCCCGAGATCATGATCATCAAGCGCGAGGGCGACGACATCATCGTCGAGCGTCCGGACGACAGCCGCGACGCGAAGGCCTTCCACGGCCTCGTGCGCACGCTCATCGCGAACATGGTCGAGGGCACCGCGAACGGCTTCTCCAAGAAGCTCCAGCTCGTGGGCGTCGGCTACCGCGCCGCGCTCAAGGGCAAGGACCTGGAGATGCAGCTCGGCTTCTCTCATCCCGTGCTCGTGGAGGCGCCGGAGAACATCACGTTCGAGGTCCCGAGCCAAACCGAGATCATCGTGTCCGGCCCCAGCAAGGAGCAGGTCGGCCAGGTGGCGGCGAACATCCGCAAGTGGCGCAAGCCGGAGCCCTACAAGGGCAAGGGCATTCGCTACGAGGGCGAGCATGTGCGTCGCAAGCTGGGCAAGGCCGCCAAGGGCGACTAACGTTTGAGCCTCTACACGGTTTGAGATCGAAGGGATAATCATGAACAAGCTTCAGAAGAAACAAGCCGGGTTGGCTCGCCGCCATCGCCGCGTGCGCGGCAAGGTTTCCGGCACGGCGGCGCGTCCGCGCCTGTGCGTCACGCGCAGCAACAACAACATCTACGTCCAGCTCGTCGACGACGTCGCCAGCAAGACCATCTGCGGCGTGTCCACGCTCGGTGCCGAGTTCAAGGCCACGGGCAAGAAGGGCGGCACCGTCGAGGGCGCGGCTGCCCTCGGCGAGATCGTCGGCAAGAAGGCGCAGGAGAACGGCGTCACGGAGGTCGTGTTCGACCGTGGCGGTCATCTGTATCACGGGCGCGTGCAGGCTCTGGCCGATGCGGCTCGCGAAGCCGGCCTGAAATTCTAGAAGGGGTTAAAGCTTATGGCTCGTAACAAGCAGCAGAACGACGCCGGGGTTCCCGAGCTCCAGGAGCGCGTCGTCTACATCAACCGCGTGTCCAAGGTCGTCAAGGGCGGCCGCCGCTTCGCGCTCACCGCGCTCGTGGTCGTCGGCGACGGCAACGGCCGCGTCGGCGTGGGCATGGGCAAGTCCCAGGAAGTGCCCATCGCCATCAAGAAGGGCGTCGAGGACGCGAAGAAGAACATGTTCACCGTGCCGCTGACGCCCGAGAAGACGCTGCCGCATGAGATCATGGGCATCTACGGCGCCGGCCGCGTGCTCATCAAGCCGGCCACGCCCGGTACCGGCGTTATCGCCGGCGGCCCGGTGCGCGCCATCATGGAGCTCGCCGGCGTGACCGACGTGCTCACGAAGTCTCTCGGCACGAACAACGCCATGAACATCGTGAAGGCGGCCGCCGAGGGCCTCAAGAACATGGAGAGCCCCGAGCAGGTGGCTGCGCGCCGCGACACGTCCGTCGCGAAGATCTACGGCTGGAAGGAGAAGGAGTAATGGCAGACGCGAAGAAGACGCTGCGCATCACCCAGGTGAAGAGCTCCGTCGGCCGTAAAGCCGACCAGGGCCAGACGCTGCGTGCGCTCGGCCTCGGCAAGATCGGCCGCACGGTCGACCAGGTGGACAACGACTGCGTGCGCGGCATGATCTTCAAGGTCAAGCACCTCGTGCAGGTCGAAGAGCTGTAAACCAGCGAGGTTACACGCGCCGCCTTCGGGCGGCGCGTGTTATCATATTCGATTGTGAATCATCGCCGCCTCTGCGGCGTGATCGCGTTTCCGCCAAGGGGCGGGACGCCCAAGGAAGTTAGCTGGCGGCGAGCTGCCAGCGCGGGCCGCGGGCCCGTTTGCGACTGAGAAGGAGTCACAACCATGGAATTGAAGGATCTCAAGCCGGCCGAGGGCGCGACCAAGAACCGCAAGCGCGTGGGCCGCGGTCCTGCCTCCGGCACGGGCAAGACGTCCGGCCGCGGCATGAACGGCCAGAAGTCCCGCGCTGGCGGCGGCAAGGGCGTCGGCTTCGAGGGCGGCCAGACCCCGCTCGCGCGTCGTCTGCCGAAGCTCCCCGGCTTCAAGAACATCAACCATGTGGAGTACCTGCCCGTCAACGTGAGCCGTCTCGACGAAAAGTTCGAGGCCGGCGACGTGGTCGACGGCGAGAGCCTGAAGGCCAAGGGCATCATCAAGCATGCCGACGCACTGGTGAAGGTGCTCGGCGACGGCGACCTGACCAAGGCGCTCACGGTCAAGGTCGATAAGGTTTCTGCTTCGGCCAAGGCGAAGATCGAAGCAGCTGGAGGAAAGGTCGAAGAGCCTTGCTAAGCTCGATCATCGATGCGTTCAAGGTACCGGAGCTGCGTAAGAAGATCCTCTTCACGCTGGCTATCCTCGCACTGTACCGCTTCGGCGCGTACGTGCCGGTGCCGGGCATCCCGTTCAACGAGTTCGCGAATTCGTTCCAGGATTCGGGCGTGTCCATGACGATGCTCGACCTGTTCACGGGCGGCGCGCTGTCGAACTTCTCGGTGTTCTCGCTGGGCATCATGCCCTACATCACGGCCTCTATCATCATGCAGCTCATGCAGGGTGTCATCCCCGCCGTGGGCCGCTGGGCGAAGGAGGGCGATGCGGGGCGCAAGAAGATCACGCAGGTTACGCGCTACCTGACGCTGGGACTCGGCCTCATCAACGCGGTGGGCTACCTGTTCCTGTTCAAGTCGTCGGCGTACGGCGTGGTGTTCAGCACGGAGGTTCCCGAGCTGCTCACCGACATCATCGTCGTGTTCACGCTCGTGGCGGGCACCGCGTTCATCATGTGGATGGGCGAGCTCATCACGCAGCGCGGCATCGGCAACGGCATGTCGCTCATCATCTTCGTGAGCATCGTGTCGCGCGTGCCGAGCGCCATCTTCTCGTCGGTGAACCTGACGGCGGATTTGGGCATGGGCATTGCCATCACGGCACTCATCATCCTCGTGGTGCTGGCGTGCATCCCCGCGATCATCTTCGTGGAGCGCGCGCAGCGTCGCATCCCCGTGAACTACGCCAAGCGCGTGCAAGGGCGCAAGATGATGGGCGGCCAGTCCACGTACATCCCCCTGAAGGTGAACGCGGCGGGCGTCATCCCCATCATCTTCGCGAGCTGCCTGATCTACTTCCCCGCGCAGCTGGCGGCGCTCTTCAACATAGAGTGGCTCACGAACGTGGCCAACGCGATGTCGACGGGCTGGATCAACTGGATCCTCACGGTGCTCTTGATCGTGTTCTTCGCGTACTTCTACACCTCCATGGTGTTCAACCCCGAGGACACGGCCGACAACCTGCGCAAGCAGGGCGGCTTCATCCCCGGCGTGCGCCCGGGCACGGCCACCGTCACCTACATCAAGAACGTGCTGCACCGCGTGACGCTTCCCGGCGGCATCTTCATCGCCGCCATCGCGGTCGTGCCGTCCATCGTGTTCTTCTTCACCGGCAACACGCTCATCCAGGCGTTCGGCGGCACCTCGATCCTCATCATGATCGGCGTGGCCCTCGACACCATGAGCAAGGTGGAGAGCCAGCTGAAGATGCACAACTACGACGGGTTCTTCAAGTAGGGAAGCATCGAAAGAACGGCGAACTGCGCATCGGCGGCCCTCGGGCCGCCGATGCTGGTTTTCGGAGGCGGGGGGGGGGCTGTAAGGCGCTCGCCCGGGAGGATGCAGGGCGCTTCGCGCCTTCGGGTGCGCTGGCAAAGACGGTTCCTGCCGGCTGACACGAGGTTGGCGGAATCGCGATATCCTTCGGGATGGACAGCAGCAGGATGAGGCCCTCACTCGCTCGCTGCGGGTTGCAATTATGGATTGGCGAAGAGAAGGGCCCGAACAATCCGGGCCCTTCTGTCAGTTCCCGGCGGTACTGCTATTCCGGCTGGGCCGCGACGATGGGGATGGACGGTTTCGGTGGACGCGGAAGTTCGAGGCCGCAATTCTCGCATCGTGCCGCGCCTTCGGGGTTCTTGTGCCCGCAACGGAAGCACACAGTAGTGATGTTCAACTTCCGGGGCTTTCCCCGGCAGCGTCCGCAGCTTACGCAGGCGTATCCACATGACATGGCTTCATCTCCTTGTCGGGGGTTCTGCGGATGCGGACGCCTGCGCGAGGTGCCCGCCAGGGGATGGATGGGCCGTCATTGGCGAGCGATCGTAGCTTGCTTTTCGGCCGCATCGTCCCCATGTGCGTTGTCGTCCTGCTTGTGGAGTGCGCAGTATCCGCTTCCGCAGACCAATCCGATGGCCGTGAGGGCTAAGAACACGCCGATGACGGACAGCAGCGGCCAGGGGTTGCCGGCGAGAGCTGCCTGCGTCGTGGCGCAAACGGCCTGCCCGGCGCCCACCACCATGATGGTGAAGCCGGCGCCGCCCCACTCTGCGAGTTGATCCATGATGCCGAAGGGCGTCAGGATGCCTCCAAGGGCCAAACCGACGAGCAAGATGAGGGGAACGGGCGCTTTCGTGGCGTCCGCGACGATTTGAAACAGAAGGCAGAGCGTTCCGCCCACTAGGAAAGCCATGATGAATTCCATTGCGGTGCCTCCTATGCCACGAGGAACGCCAATGCGCCCACGATTGCGTCGACGAGGCCGCCGACACCGATGACGAGCAGAACGAGCTTTACAGACGCCGCCACGCCTTTACCTGGCTGTCCGGTTTCGGCAACGGCCCTTTCGTAGGCGCCTGCCACGCCGCCTGCGAACCCGTTGAACGGCAGGATCGAGCCGAAACCGCTCACAGCGCCTATCCTCTGCTGGATGCCGGGAAGGTACAGCACGAGGGCTACCGCGCCCATCCCCAGCAGCGTGAGAGGTCCGAGATAGGGAAAATCGGCTCCCAGGGCGCCGGCGAATATGTTCCAGATAATCTGTCCAATAACGGCATACAGGCCGCCGACGGCGAATGCGAGTGCCCATCCCTTCACTTTGTCCATCGCTTCCTCCTTCTAAGGGGCGCCGCCGTACATGCTGTCGTGTCCGCACGGCGGCGCGGCCGTCCCATGTTAGATGTTGAACAACACGAGTTTCTTCTTCGATGCGATCTTCTTGGCCAACTCATCGATAGGACCGACTTCCAGACACTGTGCCTGGCAGTGGTGCTGGCAGGTAGGCAGCTTGCCCTTCGCCTGCCGCTCGGCGCAGAAGTCGCACAGGTCGGTGGGCACCGGCACGTAGGACAGCTGCCAGCGGTCGGGGGCGTACTCGAAGGGGCCGATCTCGTTCAGCTTGATGCCGAACTGGCCGACGGGCAGGTGGTGCTCCATCTGACAGGCTGTCTCGCAGCTATGGCAGCCGGTGCACCATTCGTAGTCGATGAGCATGCCGTATTCCGTCATGATTATTCACCGTCCTTTGCGGGATAGATTTTGCAGAGCATGGACTTGTAGTTGGCGCCGAACCCGGATTTGCCGGGAACGTACGAATTCAGAAGCTTGTTGACGTTCAGATCGAGCATGCCGAACAGCCCGTCCTTCTCCTCGCCGGGAGCCTCGGGGAACCACCAGCCGTGATCGGACATAACCACGCGCTCGTCCATGATGTTCGTGCACTCCACGACGCGCTTGCAGCGACCGCGCTCGTTCTCCAGCCATACCCACTCGCCGTCGTGCACGCCGATGCGCTCCGCGGCCTTGGGGTTGATCTGCACGAGGGGCCAGGGGCGGCCGGCTCGCAGGTGCGGGACCTGCCGATGCTCGGAGTGGAACATGAACCAGTTGCGCGCGCCGGTGGTGAGCACGAACGGGTACTCGTCGTACAAGTCGGGTGTCGCGGCCGGGCTCTCGGTTGGCTCCTCGAAGTAGGGCACGGGGCTCAAGCCCGCATTGTGGTAGAACGTCGACCACAGCTCGATGCGTCCCGTCTGCGTGTTGAAGCCGGGTTGGCCGTCGGGGCGCAGCAGGCCCTTCTCGTGGCGGCCGTACTCGAAGGGGATGTAGGCGGGCGCCACCTGCTGCAGCTCCTCGAACGTATAGCCCGTGCAGGCGATGACGGAGCTGAACATCTCCTTGTCGTCCTTCCACGGCCACGCCTCGGGGTTGAAGCGCTTTCCCAGTTCCAGGTTGATCTGCATGTCCGATTTGCATGCGCCCACCTGGCACACCTTGTTGATGGTCTCGCCGCGCTGCGCGCCGTCGCCCACGCGGATGCCGTCGCGCTCGGCATAGGTGCAGGCTGGCAGGAACACGTCGGCCAACGCCATGGCCGTGGGCGTCATGAACATATCCACCACCACGATGAAGTCGAGCGTGCGCCAGGCCCTCATGGAGCGTTCGGGGTCGGGGGAGGTGCAGGTGAGGAAGTTCGTCGTTTGCAGCCAGGCGCCGTGCAGCTTGTAGGGCTCTTTGGTCTCGAGCGTTTTCATCACCTCGTCGGAGGACGCCACCTGGAAGCCGAACTTCAGCAGGGAGTACTTGTCCAGTCCGATGCGGTGCGCATCCATCTCGGGCGTGACCAGCTCGCCGCCGAACCCGCCGGAGTAGGCCAGGATCTCGGGCGGTACGATCATGCAGCCCGGTTTCTCGCAGAAGCCGCATACCTGCCACAGCGCCCCGATGGCCTGGGCCGCCGGTAGCGACTCCTTTGTGGTGTCCACGGCCAGGCCCCATTGCACGATGCCGTTCTCGGCACCCGCCCATGCGCGGGCCGCGCCGACGATCTTCTCGGCGGGCACCCAGGTGATCTCGGCCACCTTGCCAACGGGGTAGGCCGCCGCGGTCTGGGCCAGCTCGTCGAAGCCATAGCACCAGCGGTCCACGAAATCGTGGTCGTAGAGGTCCTCGGAGATGATGACGTTCAGCATGCCGAGGGCGAGGGCCGCGTCCGTTCCCGGCCGCACCTGCAGCCACCACTCGGCCTTCGAGGCGAGCCACGTCAAGCGCGGGTCCACCACGATCAGCTTCGAGCCGCGCTTCATAACGTCGACCATCCAATGACCGTAGAAGCCGTCCGAGTTCGCGACGAGCGGGTTGTTGCCCCATACCATGATGTACTCGGCGGGGACCCAGGCGGGATCGTCATAGCGGTCGGGGAACTGCTGGGAGAAGTCGCCCACCCAGAAGTTGCCCGTCGTGGCGGCGCAGCCGGCCACGCGCGGTAGGTAACAGGCCATGCCCGACATGTTGAACATATAGTTTGGGCTGCCGAACGACCAGGCCAGGCGCGTGATCCAGGCAGCTATGTCGCGCCCCGTGCCCTGCACGAACGGGATGGACCAGGCGCCGTAGTTCTCCTTGATCTCGGTGAACTTCTCGTACACGAGGTCGAGTGCCTCGTCCCAGGTGATGTCCACCCACTTGTCCTGACCGCGGTGCGCAGGATCGCGCCTCATGGGCGTGGTGACGCGGTCGGGGTTGTACACCACCTCGGTCAGCGCCAGGCAGCGGTTGCAGAGCCTGCCTTGGTTGTAGGGGTTCTCCGGGTCGCCCTCCACCTTGACGAGCTTCCCCTCGTCGTCGGTGTACAGCAGCACGCCGCAGCCGATATGGCAGCCGGGGCCCGACCAGGCGCTGCCGCGCGTGACGTGCAGGCCGTCCTCATCGTACTTGAACGGCTTCTCGTGCTCTACGAGATGGTACTTGTTCTCGCTCATGCTGTTCCTTCCGCTCGCTTCTTTCACTCGCCCTGTCCCGCTTTCGTCATTCGCGGGACAGGGCGATTCTAGGCTCGTCCGGAGTGCGCATCTTCGCTCGATTGGATTGAATGCGCGTTTCATACGTTTCCCCCTAGGTGTCGGTGTCGGTATGAGAAAATTCATACTCCGATGTAATGGCAGGTGGCAAAGCCTATGGGTGCTGCGTTGGCTCCGGGAGACACTTATTCTGCGGTCTTCGAGCGCCGTGCCCCATATAATGGGCGGGTACACTGGGCGCAGCGGCATGCCGAACGCTTCGGGCGGGCATGTCGGCGCCGAAAGGGGGCGTGTCATGTCGGAGAAAGCACAAGCGCGCGTGACCGAGGTCTCGTACGGCCAGTTCGCACCATTCGTCGTGGTGGGGTTTGGCCTTTGCTGGGCCGTCATGTACATCATCGCCTACAGCTTCGTGTTCACGCCGCTTGACGCGTTCTCGTCCTTGCAGCGCGATGTGGGCCGCATCGGTTACCTTGGGGGCATCGTCGTATTCGAGATGGCGCTCTATGCGCTGTTCGGACGCTTCTGCTCCACGCGATTCCGCATCCCGCTCGCCGTCGCCGCTTATATTGCGCTTGCGGCCATGGTGGTGGTGAGCGCCTTGGGCGAAGCGCTCGGCTTGGGCGGTTGGCCATGCGCGATCGCCATGCTGGCGGCGGGTATGTGGCAGGGTGCCTTCCATATCCTGTGGGCCGAGGCGTTCATGTATCTGGACCGCAAGAGTGTCCGGCGCTACCTGTACCTATCCATCGTCATTGGGGCGATGCTGTTCTTGCTCACTACGCTGGTGGCCTCTTCCGCCGGTATGTTCGTTACGCTGCTGCTGGCGTTCCTCTCGCTTGTTTGCTATGTGTTCACGCATCAATTCTGGCCGAGCCATGCGTTGGGCGATCGACCTGTGACAAAGGATGTCGCACGCTCGCTCAGAAAGAGCAACGTTGTCCTTGTCATCTACGGGGCCGTGTTCGGCGTGGGCATCTATGCTTGCATGGCGCCTGATCTGCCAGTGTACGTGAGTTACCCCCTGACGGGCTTAGCGCTTGCCGCAGGCGTGGGCGGCCTGCTGCTCTTCGAGGTGCACACGAAGCGCGCCATTGCGTTCGAGACGTTCATTACCGTGCTGCTACCTGCCGTGGCAGTTATCCTTATGGTGCTCACCGGTGCGTCGGGAACCATGAAATGGGTTATGTACCTGCTGCTGCTCATGTTGCTCACCGCGTTCGACGCGTCCACGTTCTGCTTCTTGTTCGATCTGACGGATCGGCTGCGCCTCACGCCCATCAAGAGCATCGCCCGAGGCAGGATATACATTCAGTGCGGCATGGTGGCGGCAGGTGCCGTCAACCTAGTCCTCGTGAACTTCCTCGACTTGTCGCGCGACTACGCTTTCGTCATGCCGTTTTTCTTGGCCGTGCTGCTGTTCGTCATGGTGGCGGCCAGCGGCAAGATCGATGTCATGCCCCACGATCCGGGTATGGCATCGGCGCGTGCAGAGAGGGAGGCAGGCGGCGTAGACGGCGGCGTCGCCAAGAGCAAGGCCATGGCCGAGGAGTTCGGCCTGTCGCGGCGAGAGACCGAGGTGCTTGTGCTGCTAATGCAGGGCTACGATACGAATGCCGTCGCTGAGAAGTTGTTTCTGTCGCCCCATACGGTGAAGTCCCACACGTACCATATCTACCAGAAGGCGGGGGTCAACTCGAGGCGGGAGCTGCTGGAGAAGCGCGACGGCGGGTAGCCTGGCTCGCTTCGCATCGCCCTAGTCGGCGTCTTCGCATGCCGAGGCATTTTCCACAAGGGTGAGCAACTCCTCGCGGGAGTTCGCGTCCAACTTGCGGTATATCCTGCAAGTGTGCGATTTCGCCGTCTCCCTGCCGTCCCCGTCCTCCGTCTTTCTTTTGAAATATGATCGGCGCGCTTCGCCGTTTGCTACAATACGGGGCATCGATGGTATGTCGAAAGGAAATCACTCATGAACATCGTGTTGTTGGGGGCGCCGGGTGCCGGGAAGGGCACGCAGGCGGCCAAGCTGGTTGAAGAGTTCGCCACGCCGCACATCTCGACGGGGGACATGCTGCGCGCGGCCGTCAAAGCCGGCACGCCGCTGGGCAAGAAGGCCAAGTCCTACATGGACGCCGGCGAGCTCGTGCCCGACGACGTCATCATCGGCCTGGTGACCGAGCGCCTGCAGGACGCGGACACCGAGAAGGGCTTCATCCTCGACGGCTTCCCGCGCACGTCCGCCCAGGCTGTCGCGCTTGACGCGGAGCTCTCCAAGCTGGGCCGCCCGCTGGACGCGGCGCTGCTCGTGGACGTGGACCCCGAGGTCATCGTCAAGCGCCTCACGTCGCGCCGCATGTGCCGCGACTGCAACTACATCGGCACCGCCGCCGACGAGACCTGCCCCAAGTGCGGTGGCGAGATGTACCAGCGCGACGACGACAACGAGGCCACGGTGCGCAACCGCCTCGACGTGTACGAGAAGTCCACGGCGCCGCTCATCGACTACTACCGCGGCTGCGACCTGCTCGTCTCCATCGACGGCGACCGTGACCCGAACGTGGTGTACGCCGACGTGAAGAAGGCGCTGGCCCTGTAGGCGCCGAACGCGGCGTTTTGCACGCAATCTTGAAGGCGGATAGGGCTTGAGCTGCCCTGTCCGCCTTTTTTCATCTATAATTCGTTACCAGTATGCCCACCGTCCGCCAGAACATATCCTACGCCTACACGGGCTTCATGCGCGCGCATCGGCCGGCGGTCAGGCACCTGGCGAAGAGCATCCTCGCCATCCTCGCCGTGGCGTTCCTGCTGGAGACGTTCCTGTTCAACCTGAACTACTTCACGTCTGCCGGCTACAACTCCATCAGCCTGAACGACAAGCTCAACCTGCAGGAGACGACCGACGAGCAGTACAAGCTCACGGCCGTGAACCACACGCTGGAGTTCTCGAACCTCAACACCGAGGTGCACAATATCTGGCTTAACTTCGACTACCGCCAGGCCGCCCAGGAGCTCACGGTGAAGATCCAGTTCACCGACGATGCTCACCACACGTACTTCGACTCCACGGAGTACACGGTGGGCGTGCCCGACGTGGCGGTGTCCACCCTGTCCGACCAGAGCGAGTACATCAACCTGAACACGGCGGGGCTCGTGGACAACCTGAGGATCGAGATCACGGGCGAGAACGTGAGCTATCCCATCAAGCTCTCGGACATCGTGCTGAACGCGCACCATCCGTTCGACTTCAACACGGGGCGCTTCCTGGCCACGGCCGGCATTCTGCTCTTGGCGTTCGCGTTCCGCCCGCGCTCGGCCATCTACCGCATCCACATCGTGGACGAGCCGCGCAAGTCGAAGGCGGCCATCATCGCCACGGTGGTCATCGAGGTGTACCTCATGTCCGCGTTCCTGTTCATGGGCTCGAACCTTGTGGGCGTCGCCACGCAGGGCTACAACAGCGGCTCGTGGGACGGGCACAGCATCGTGAATACCTTCGAGGTGGGCGGCGACAACGCCCAGCAGTATGCCGAGCTTGCCAAGGCCATGGCGCACGGCCAGCTCTACCTCGAGGAGGAGCCGCCCCAGTGGCTGCAGGACATGGCCGACCCCTACGACAAGGGCGCGCGCGACGAGGCGCAGAAGGAGACGGGGGAGCCGTACCTGTTCGACGTGGCCTACCATGACGGGCACTACTACGTCTACTTCGGCGTGGTGCCGGTCGTGTTGTTCTACCTGCCGTTCTACTTGCTCACCGGCGCTAACTTCCCCACGGCTATCGGCGTGCTCATTGCGTGCGTCGCCTTCGTGCTGGGCTGCTCGGCGTTGCTCGACCGCTTCGCGCGCTATCACTTCAAGCGGGTGAGCCTGGGCCTGTACCTGCTGCTGCAGATACCGCTCGTCACCTGCTGCGGCATCCTGTACCTGCTGAAGTTCCCCACGTTCTACTCGCTGCCCATCATGCTGGGGCTGGCGTTCTCCGTGTGGGGGCTGTATTTCTGGATGCGCGGCCGCGCGTCGGCAGCGCGTTCCACCGGGCCGGAGAAGTGGTACCTGGCAGGGTCGCTGTGCATGGCGCTCGTGGTGGGCTGCCGCCCGCAGCTCGTGGTGCTGTCGCTGCTGGCCTTCCCGCTGTTCTGGCGCCCCTACATCACGGAGCGCCGGCTGTTCACGCCGCGCGGCGGACGCGAGTTCGCCTGCCTCGTGGCTCCCTATGCGGTGGTGGCGGCCGGCCTCATGGGCTACAACTACGCCCGCTTCGGCTCGCTCACGGATTTCGGGGCGAACTACAACCTCACGGTGAACGACATGACGAAGCGCGGTTGGAACCTGGGCCGCCTCGCGCCGGCGCTGTTCGCGTACTTTCTGCAGCCTCCGTGCGTGACGGGCGTGTTCCCGTACGTGCAGCCGGCTCCGTTCGACACCACCTACATGGGGCAGACCATCAAGGAGGTCACGTTCGGCGGCATCCTGGCGTGCCTGCCGGTGCTGTGGGTGCTGCCGTTCGCGAAGCGCATCCTCGCGCTGCGCATGCGCCAGCGCTCCACGCGCACCATCATGGGCGTCATCGTGGTGCTGCTGGCGTCGGGCGTCATCGTGGCGCTCTTGGACGCGCAGATGGCCGGCATCCTGCAGCGCTACTTCGCCGACTTCAGCTTCATGTTCCTAGCGGCCGTCGTGCTGCTGGCGTTCATCGTGAACGAGAACCTGTCGCCTGGGACGATGGCGCAGAACCTGCTCATGAAGGTGCTGCTGGTGCTGGTGGCCGTTTCGGTGGTCTACAGCGTGCTCGTATGCTTCGTGCCCGAAACGGGCTGGTATTCCGATGTGTACTCGTGGGCGTACCAGGACGTTATCGAGACGGCTCAGTTCTGGACCTAGGCACCAACCCCTCCGGCTCCGACCGGGGCCGAGGGAGGCGCCGCGCCGCCGTTGCGGCATGCGCGGCATAGAAAGCAATAAACGCAAGGGAAGAGAGGGTTCCATGGAATTCATCATCGCCGAGAGCACCGAGGACATGAGCCGCCAGGCGGCCGACCGCATCGCCTCGTACGTCGACGCCGACCCGTCCTGCGTGCTGGGGCTGGCCACGGGCACGACGCCCATCGGCCTGTACGCGTGCCTCGTGGAGGACTGCGCGGCCGGCAAGATCAGCTTCGCCGACGTGACCACGTTCAACCTGGACGAGTACCGCGGCCTCAACCCCGAGCACGACCAGAGCTACCGCTACTTCATGAAGAAGCACCTGTTCGACCATGTGGACATCGACCAGGCTCGTACGCACGTGCCGGAAGGGTTCAATCCGGACGCCGATGCCGTGTTGTGCGCAGCCTACGAGGAGGCCATCGAAGAGGCGGGCGGCATCGACCTGCAGCTGCTGGGCCTCGGGCCGAACGGCCACATCGGCTTCAACGAGCCGGAGGACACGTTCCCCAAGGCCACCCACTGCGTCGACCTCACCGAGAGCACCATCCAGGCCAACAGCCGCCTGTTCGACAGCATCGACGACGTGCCGCGTCAGGCCTACACCATGGGCATCGGCACCATCATGGCCGCGCGCAGCGTCCTTGTGGTGGTGGAAGGCTCCCACAAGGCCGAGATCGTGAAGAAGGCGTTCTTCGGCCCGGTCACTCCGCAGGTGCCGGCCTCCATCCTGCAGTTCCATCCCAACGCCACCGTCATCGTGGACCCCGCCGCCGGCGAGCTCTGCCGCGATTTGGCGTAAAGCGCGCAAAGAAGCCGCTGTGCCGGGGGAGGATCGGCGCAGCGGCTGTCGCAGCGAGAGGGGGCCGCATCGTGCGGCTCCCTCTCGCTGCGAGCGAATCAAAGGTGCGCTTCGAAAATATCGCCCCTTGGATGCACGGAAATCGCCGCTCTGAAGCTCACGGAGCCGGCATGGACGAGCATCGTATTCCACGAACTGGGCAAACCGTATCGGATGGCGATGCCGGACGGCGCAAAAGGGCCTTGCAGGCTCCTCCAGAGCTTCAGAGCGGCGATTTCCGTGCAATTCGAACCTCGAATTTGCGAAGAAGGGGCGAATCGGAGGCAACCTTCTCGGAGCAGAGGACGAAAAATGGCCGATGGGGCAGTATAATGTCCCTGCTAAAATCACCTGCTTGAGGCAGTTCGGAAGGAGAATGCCCTATGCGCATCATCAACGGAAGCGTGTTCGTTGGCGAGGGGTTTGTCGAGCGCGACGTGTTCGTGGCGGAAGGCCGCTTCGTGGGGGAGGCCGCGCGAGCGGAAGGCGGCCAGACCGTCGACGCGGCCGGCTGCTACGTGATCCCCGGTTTGGTGGACCTGCATTTCCACGGTAGCGCCGGCGCCGACATCAGCGACGGCGACCTGGCGGGCCTGCACAGGATGGGCGCCTACGAGGCCTCGCGCGGCGTCACGGCCATGTGCCCGGCCACGATGACGCTGCCCGAGGACGTGCTCATGCGCGCCGCGCAGGCTGCGGCGGCCTACGAGCCGGCTGCGGACGAGGCGGCGCTCGTGGGCATCAACATGGAGGGCCCCTTCATCTCGCCGAGCAAGGTGGGCGCGCAGAACCCCGACTACGTGCGCAACCCCTCGGCCGAGGAGTTCCGCCGCCTGCAGGAGGCGGCCGGCGGCCTGTTCAAGCTCGTGGACATCGCGCCCGAGGAGCCGGGTGCCGAGGAGTTCATCCGCGAGATGGCGAACGAGGTACGCATTTCGCTCGCGCATACCTGCACGGACTACGACACGGCCGCCCGCGCGTTCGAGCTGGGCGCGCGCCAGCTCACGCACCTGTACAACGCCATGGACCCCATGCACCACCGCAAGCCCGGCCCCATCCCGGCCGCCGTCGAGCACGGCGAGGTGACGGCCGAGATCATCGCCGACGGCGTGCACATCCATCCCGCCATGGTGCGCCTGGCCTTCCAGCTGTTCGGCGACAACCGCATGATCCTCATCAGCGACACGCTGCGCGCGGCCGGCCTCGAGGACGGCACCTACGACCTGGGCGGCCAGGACGTCACGGTGCGCGGCCCCGTGGCCACCATCGACAACGGCGCGCTCGCCGGCTCGGTGAGCGACCTCATGCGCTGCCTGACCGTTGCCGTGCGCGACATGGGCATCCCGCTGGCGAGCGCCGTGAAGGCGGCGAGCGCGAACCCGGCGCGCGCCCTCGGCCTGGACGCCGAGCGCGGCGCCATCGAGGCGGGCAAGGTGGCCGACGCCGTGCTGCTGGACAAGGAGACGCTCGACGTGCGCGCCGTCGTCCTGCGCGGCGAGCTGCTGGCGTAGCGCACCATCGGATGCCGCTAGAAGCGCCCCGCTGCGAGCGATCGCGGAGGGCGCTTTGCCTAAGTGGGGGATTGCCCCGATGCCTGCATGCGGGGCGGGCATCGGGGCAGCGGCCGCCTGAAGCGTTACGAAGGCTGGCATTGCTGACGCCGAAACGGGCCCTCAGTGTCAAAAACAAGTCGGTTTGGCAATCCATGGTTATTCGCTCGGATTATCATCACAGAACGCTACCTGGGAAAACACCGTCCCGGACTGCTGTTCTATCGCAGAATCTGTCTCATGCGGCGCGCTACGATTGCCAAACCGCCCCGTTTTTGGCAGCAACCGGCTCTTTCGGCGTCAAGGCCCTTGAACGAGATCGGAAGAGGCCGGAAAAAAGCCCGCGCCATGCGGCGCGGGCCTCGTCTAAACGATGAAGGGGGAATGCCCCTTGCGCCGTTTTACGCCTCCGGCAGCGAGGCGGCGGCCACGGACTGGCCCACGCGGCGCATCATCTCGTCGGGCAGCGTCACGTTGATCTGCGCGTCGAGCTCGGGGTATTCCTCGGCCAACACGCGGTTGCACTCGCTGATCACGAGGTCGCCGCCCACGCCGGAGGCCACGCGGCCCAGCACCAGGAGCGTCTTGATCTCGTAGAACGAGCTGTACAGCACGAGCGTGTGCGCCAGGTACACGCCGATGGAGCGGAAGATGTCGAGCGCGCCCTCGTGGCCCTCGTTGGCCAGGCCCTGCACCACCTTGAGCTTCTCGGCGGGGGAGAGCTCCGGGTCCAGCTCGATACCTGCGGCCGGCGCCAGCTTGATGACGGCGTCCTGGCTGAAGTACTTGCAGCCTACGCCGAAGTCGCCGGACCACTCGTCCTGCATGGCCTCGGGCGACAGGTCCACCGGCGCGAACGCCAGCTCGTTGATCCAACCGAGCACGTTGCCCTCGTCGTTCACGTAGCCCACGGCCTCGCTCGTGCCCATGGCGATGCCGAGGATGTCGCCCTTGCCCGTGCTCATGAAGCCCGCGAGCGCGGTCACGTCGCCGTCGTTGGCCACCACCAGCGGCACGTCGCCGATCTCCAAGCCGGCGCGGTCGTAGATGCTCTTCACCTCTTCGCGGCGATCGCGCGGCACCTTGATGAACAGGGAGGCCACCATGGGGCTGTTGCCCACGAACGTGCCGGCCGACGACACGCCGATGGCGTCCACGCGCGGCATCTTGGAGGCGGCGGTCTTGAACGCGGTCACGATCTCGTTGAAGTGGTACTCCGGATCCTCGGTGACCTTCGGGAACCAAACGACCTCCTCGGAGTACACCGACTCGCCGTCGATGACGGCCGACACCTTGCGGTCCGACCCGCCGGCGTCGAAGCCGATGCGGCAGCCCTTCAGGTGGCCGCCGATCTTCTTGGCGGCCTCGTTGGCGGCGGGGAAGTCGGCCTCCGTGCACGCCACGACCTCGAGCGGCTTCTCGTACACGTCGCCCACGAAGCCGTAGTCGAACGAACGTGCGCCCTCCGGCGAGTACGCCTCGGCCAGCTTCGCCGCGATGTCATCGCAGCCGCGCAGGTACACCCGGAAGCCGCCGATGCTCCACAGCTCGAACTTCACCAGGCGCTCCACGTAGCGGAAGTCGGCCTCGGCGAACTCGCCGCCGCGGATGAAGCTCTCGCGCACCGAGATCAAGCCGTCCTCGCGCTCAACGGCCACGGCGATGGGCTGGGTGGCGCCCTCGAGGTACGCCTTCATCCACACGCCGAAGGGGATGAAGCCCTCGTCCAGGACGGGCATGTTCTTGACGTCGTAATCGATACCCAGGTAGTTCATGTCGTCAGTCTCCTATCAGCTCGGTCAGCACTCGTTCGGTCATGGACAGGGCGCGGGGCACGTGGAAGGGGCCCTTGAACGTGGAGCCCTTCGTGGGGGGCATGGTGGGCAGACCGTCGCGGCGCAGGTAGCCGTACCATTCGCCGAACTCGGGGTCGGCGAAGTGCTCCTTGCAGTAGTCCACCGTGCGCAGCAGCCAATCCAGGTAGTACTCGTCACCGGTGTCGCGGTACGCCTTCGACGCGGCGATCATGATCTCGTTGTGGGGCCACCACAGCTTCATGTCGTGCTCGTAGGCTTCCGTCGGCTTGCCCAGCGCGTCGATGAAGTACAGCAGGCCGTCGTACTCGTCGTCCCATCCGGCCTCGATGGCCAGACGGAAGATCTGCTCGGCCGTGCGGTGCAGCTCCTTGTCGCCGCGGTAGTTGGCCTCGTCCATCATGAACCAGCTGCACTCTATGTCGTGGCCCGGGTTCACCACGCGTCCGGCCGTGTACTCGAGCTCCGGCTCTCCCTGCGCGTTCACGCTCTCCAGCGTGCATCCCAGCTCCGGTCGGTAGTGCCAGTTCACGATGCGGTCGGTGCACTCGCGCGCGTGCCGGTCGTACTCCTCCGCGTTCGCCGGGTCCACGCGTCGCATGATGCCGATGATGTTCAGGAAGATCATCGGGTCGCCCAGCGCGTAGCCCGAGCGCGTTTCCGCGATGGTCTTGGGCCCGAGCCCTGTCGGGTCCTCGATCAGGCCGTTGTTCAGGTTGTGGATCATCTCGTACGCCCGGCGCGCGCGCTCCAGATGCTCAACCTCGCCCGTGAGCCCGTAGTACTCGGCGTTCGCGATGGCGTAGAAGCCCTCCGAGAAGCAGTAGCGCCTCTGGCGCAGGGGCTTGCCCTCGGCCGTCACCGTGAAGTACAGGCGGCCGCCCGCCTCGCGGTTGATGCAGTGCTCCTCCAGGAAGTCCAGGCAGCTCTTCGCGGCCTCCATCCATTCGGGGCGCTCGCCGTACAGGCGGCACAGGTGCGCGAACGTCCAGGCGCAGCGCCCCTGCATCCACACGCTCTTGTCGGTGGAGTACACCTCGCCCGTGCGGTCGAGGCAGGTGTACACGCCGCCGTTCTCGCGGTCCATGCCGTGCGCGAGCCAGAAGTCCACGCAGGCGTCCAGCTCGGAGCGGCACCAGTCGCGCGTGGCGGTTAGCTTCTGAAGGGTGTCGTCAGTCACAGGCCCCTCCTTACTTCGAACAGCCGAAGACGGGGCAGGCGCTCCAGGTGGACTCGCGCGTGGGTGCGTCGGCGTCCATGAGGCCGGCCTGCTTGAGCACGGTCACGATGTGCTCCACGTCCTCGCCCTCGAGCGCGCACACGGGCTCGCGCATCTGGTTCGTATTGAACACGCCCATCTGCCACAGCGCCGTCTTGAACGCGCCCACGCCGGCGCCGAAGCCCACGGTGGCCTTCACCTCGCGCGTCACGAACATAAGGCGGGCCAGATGATTCTGGATGTCGCGCACGCGCTCCCAGTCGCCGGCCTGCGCCGCGCGCCACTGCTCCACGTAGCTCGCCGGGTCGAGGTTCGCGAGTCCCGGCACGGCGCCGTCCGCACCTGCGAGGTATGCGCCGTCCACGCATACCTCGTGGCCGGTGAGCAGCTGCAGCGGGTGCCCCGCATCCTCGTTCTCCAGCAGCAGCCAGCGGAACGACACGTCGTCCCCCGAGGAGTCCTTCACGCCCTGCAGCACGCCGTCCTTGCCCAGGCGCACGAGCATCGTGGGGTCGAGCTTCGTGTGCACGCACACGGGCAGGTCGTAGGCGAACAGTGGCAGGTCGGTGTGTTCGCGGATGGCGCGGAAGTGACGTTCCACCTCTTTCGGGCCGCCGAGGGCGTAGAAGGGGGCGGTGGCCACGAGTGCGTCCACGCCGTAGCCGGACGCGCGCTTGGCCTGGTCGACCACGCGCAACGTCTCCATGTCGATGATGCCTGCCAGCACCGGCACGCGGCCATGTACCATGGCCACGGCCTCCTGCAGCACGTGATAGCGCTGCGCATCGGTGAGGAAGGCCACCTCGCCCGAGGAGCCGAGGAAGAACAGGCCGTCCACGCCGGCATCGATCATGCGGTTGATGGAGCGCTCGAGTGCCTCGAGGTCGAGTTGGCGCTTCTCGGTCAGCGGTATGACGACCGGTGGGATCACGCCGCGAAACGGTGAGTCAGTCATGGGAGCTAATCCTCTTTTCCGTTGTTCGAATCTAAACGATAGAACTTTAATTCCCCTGATGGTCGCCGTCAACGCACGGTAAGGGGCGACCACAAGAAAAGCGCCCGGATCGGCGTGCATGGCTAGCGATACAACGCGGCCCCCGGATCTCTCCGGGGGCCGCGATCCGCCGAATGCGCCGGATTCGGGCCTACTTGCCCAGTTCGGGATGCAGCAGCGAGGGCGCTGCGCCCAAAAGCAGCTTCGTGTACTCGTCCTTAGGGTTCGAGAACACCTCCTCCGCCGTGCCGTTCTCCACGGCCACGCCGGCGTTCATGACGATGATGCGATCCGATATGTAGCGCACCGTCTGTATGTCGTGGCTGATGAACACCATCGACAGGCCCAGGTCGCGCTTCAGGTCCATCAGCAGGTTCAGGATCTGTGCGCGCACCGACACGTCCAGCGCGCTCGTGGGCTCGTCGGCGATGATGGCGTCGGGCTTGAGCGACAGGGCGCGGGCGATGGCCACGCGCTGCCGCTGGCCGCCGGAAAGCTGCCCCGGTAGCGCGTCGAGCACCGATCCCGGCAGGCCCACCATCTCGATGAGTTCCTGCACGCGTGCCTCGCGCGAGGCCTTGTCGCCGATCTTGTGCACCACGAGCGGGTCCATGAGCTGGTCGTGCACGCTCATGCGGGCGTTCAGGGCCGTGGCCGGGTCCTGGAACACCACCGAGATCACGCGGCCGATGAGGCGGCGCTCGGCGGCGGTGCGCTTCGTCACGTCCTTGCCCTTGAAGAACACCCTGCCCGACGTGGGCTGCTGCAAGCCGCACATGACGTTGGCCGTCGTGGACTTGCCGCAGCCCGATTCGCCCACGATGCCCAGCGTCTGTCCCGGCATGAGTTTGAGCGTGAGCCCGCGCACGGCCTGCACCTTGTTCGGGTGCAGGATGTAGCCGGTGCGCGTCTTGAACGTCACGCGGATGTCATCGAGGAAGATGATGGGGGTGGGCTCGCCGTCCGCGCCCGCAGGCGCGGTGGACGTCCCGTTCAGTTTCTCATCGCTCATATCAGCGGACCTCCTGGCACATAGGGCTTGATACCGAGTCGTTTCAGCTCGCTGTCAGGCAGCTCGCCGTAGTAGTGGTCGGTGCCCTCCACGCGCTTGAGCACGGGGCGCAGCTGCGAGACCTTGTCGGGATGGCTCGAGCGCGGCGTGAAGCGGTCGCCCTCGGGGAAGTCCTTCGGCGAGGGCACGGAGCCCGGCACCTGGTGCAGGCGGGCGCCGCCGGCCTCGATGGACAGCACCGACCCCAGCAGGCCGCGCGTGTACTCGTGCACGGGGTGGCACAGTATGTCCGTGACCGGGCCCTGCTCCACCACCTGGCCGGCGTACATGACAGTGATGGAGTTGGCCACCTCGGCCACGAGGGCCAAGTCGTGGCTCACGAACACCATCGCGAAGCCCAGCTCCTTCTGCAGCTTGTTCAGCAGGTCGATGACCTGCTTCTGCACCGTCACGTCGAGGGCGGTGGTAGGCTCGTCGGCAATGATGAGCTTCGGGTCGCGCGTCAGCGCCATGGCGATGAGCACGCGCTGGCGCTGCCCGCCGGAGAGCTCGTGGGGGTAGGAGCCAAGCGTGCGCTTCGGATCCAGGCCCACCAGCTCCAGCAGCTCCTCGGCGCTGCGGGTGCCGCCGCGCTTCGTCAGCTGCTTCATCTGCGACTTGATGAGCATGGAGGGGTTCAAGGACGACAGCGCGTCCTGGTAGATCATGGCGATCTCGCGGCCGCGCAGCGCGTTCATCTGACGTTGGCTCATGGCGAGCAGGTTCTGCCCGTCGTAGAGCACCTCGCCGGTGACGGTGGCCTTCGGGTCCAAAAGGCCCATGATGGTGAGCGAGGTGATGGACTTGCCGCAGCCCGACTCGCCCACGAGGCCCATGGTCTGGCGCGGGCGCACCACGAAGCTCACATGGTCTACCACGTTCACGTCGCCATGGCGCGGGAACTTGATGCAGAGGTCCTTGACCTCCAGGATGGGCGGCACGTCCGTGCGCGCCTCGAAGCGGTCGGTGCGCGTCTTCTCCACGGCTTGCAGCTGGGCCAGGCGCTTCTCCAGCATCTCGGCCTGGGCGGCGTAGGCCAGCGTCGGGTCGGCCACCATCTTGTCGGCCTCGCGGTTCGCGGCGAGCGCGTCGTCGGCGGCCTTGACCGGGGCCTTGGGGGCCGCGGCCATGGCGTCGGTGATGCCCTCGGACAGGATGTTCAGGCAGAGCACCGTGATCATGATGGCCAGGCCCGGGAACAGCGCCTGCCACCAGCGGCCCGCCAGCACGCCGCCGCGCGCGTCGGACAAAATGTTGCCCCACGTGGGCGTGGGCTCAGGGATGCCGGCCGAGATGAAGGACAGGGATGCCTCGAACACGATGGCGTCGGCCACCAGCACGATGGTGAACACCATGACCGGGGCGATGCAGTTGCGGATGACGTGCTTCACGAGGATCCACGGCGCCCGTGCGCCGGAGACGACGACGGCGCGCACGTAATCCTGGTTGTACTCGCTCACCACGTTGGCACGCACGATACGCGCGATCTGCGGAATGTACAGGAAGCCGATGGCGAAGATGAGCGAGGGCACCGAGCTGCCGAACGCGATGACGAACGTGGCGGCCAGGGCGATGCCGGGGAAGGACATGACCACGTCGAGGACGCGCATGATGACTTCCGACACCCACTTGCGTGACACGGCGGCGATAGCGCCGATGATGGAGCCGCAGATGAGCGCGAACGCCGTGGCGCCCAGGCCGATGATGAGCGAGTAGCGCGCGCCGTACATCATGCGCGACAGCACGTCGCGGCCCTTGTCGTCGGTGCCGAACAGGAACTGCGCGTCGGGCGCTTGGCGGGCGGTGAAGATGGCGTACGGGTCGTGCGGCGCGAGGATGTTGGCCAGCACGGCGATCATGACGATGAGGACCAGCACGATGAGCGAGATGCGCGACCCGATGGACATGGCCTTCCAGCGGCGGAAGTGCACCTTGCCGGGGTTGGACTCGAGCTTTGCGGTAGTGTTTTCTCGTAGCTTAACCATGTCACACCGTCCTGATGCGCGGATCGATCAGGATATAGAGCATATCCACGATGATGTTGATGATGATGAACGTGATGGCCACCACCAGCACGACGCCCTGGACGAGCATCGTGTAGCTGGACTGGATGCCCGAGAGGATGGCCATGCCCATGCCGGGCAGGTTGAAGATGACCTCGATGACCACGGCGCCGCCGATGAGGTAGCCGATGCGCAGGCCCAGCACCGTCACCGGGGTGATGAGCGCGTTACGCAGCACGTTGCGGGCCACCACGACGCTCTTCGGGATGCCGGCGCCGAGCGCGGTGCGCACGTAGTCGCGGTCGAGCTCCTCCACCATTGACGTGCGAATGACACGCGTGAGCTGGCCCGATACCGGCACGCCCAGCGCGATGGCCGGCAGCGCCATGCGCGCGAGCCATCCGCCGGGATCGGAGAACAAGGAGGGCAGGGGGCCCGAGGCGGGCAGCACGTGCAGCATGGACGAGAACAGCAGGATCATGAGCACCGCCAGCCAGAACGACGGGGTGGCGATGCACGCGATGGAGAACACGCGGATGATCTGGTCGGGCCATCGGTCACGGTACAGCGCCGAGACCACGCCCAGGATCACCGCCACCACCACGCCGATGATGAGGCCGAAGAACGTCAGCTGGAGTGTGACTGGCAGCGCCTGGCCGATGCGCTCGGCCACGGAGGCGTTGTTCGCGCCGTAGGTACCCAGGTCGCCTTGGGCTAGGCCCACCATGTAGTTGCCGTACTGCACGAGGATCGGGTCGTTCAGCCCGTGGTCCTCGCGATACTGTTGGACTTGCGCCTCGGTCGCGTTCTCTCCCAGGACCGAATACGCTTGGTCGATAGGCGAGAGCGCCATGACGAAGAATACGAGGATGGTGACACCGAATATCATGATCGGCAGCGCTATGAGGCGCCGTCCGATCATACGCAGCAGGTTGCTCACCGCACCCTCCTTTCGCTCTTGGCTCTGATCGGTTACCGTTACTTGTTGGCAGCTGCCCTTCTCGCGCGCATGGTGACCATGACCCCTCGTGGAGCAGCTTTCCCTATTCTATATGAGTCTTTGGGGATTCTCTGTGAAAATTAGGGAGCAAAGTGAGAAAGGGGACGCAGGTGGGGCCGACAATGTGCGGCCTGTTGCCGCGTGGGTCGCACACCCGAAAAAAGGGCCTGCACCAAATGGGCAGGCCCTAAGAAAAGCATCGTGCGCGAGCAGCAGTTCCCTTACGCCTTGGGGCTGGCGCCCAGGAACACGAGGCCCGTCGTGGCGATGGGCTTGAAGCCGGAGATCATGCTCTCCTGGTAGCCCGTGGCGATCTGACGGTGGAACAGCGGATACAGCGGCACCTGCTCGGCCAGGAGGTCGAAGCACTGGTTCCACAGGTCCTGCTGCTTGGAGGAATCCGCCTCGCGCGCCTGCTGCATGAGCTCCTGCAGCTCGGCCCACTTGCCGTCGGCGGCCTTGCTCCAGCACGTGCGGCCCTGCGTCCAGATGTTGTCGCCGTACCACCAGCTCATGAGCAGGTCGGGGTCGTTGCCGAAGCAGGTCGGGTCGCCCGGGGTGAGCATGACGTCGTAGGCGAGCGTCGTGTCGGAGGCGGCGTACTCGCTCCAGTTGATCTTCTGCTCGTCGATGGTGCACTCGACGCCGGCGGCCTTGAGGTCTTCCTTGATCTGCGGGGCGAGGTCCTTCACCCAGTTGTTGTTCACGACGAGCGTGAAGGCCAGGTTCTCAACGCCGGCCTCGGCGAGCAGGCTCTTGGCCTTCTCCACGTCGTGCGTGTAGACCGTGGCGGCCTTGTGGTAGTTGGCATGCTCTTCCGGCAGGAAGCCCGTGACCGGGGCGGCATGGCCGTTGAGCTGGTTGGAGATGAGCTTCTCCACGTCCACGGCGTAGTAGAGCGCCTGGCGCACGCGGTAGTCGTCGAACGGGGCCTTCAGCGTGTTGAACATGAAGAACGCCTGGTTGAAGCCCTGGGCGTACTCGACGGTGGCGCCGGCGCCCGAGAGCTGGTCGGCGTTGGCGTCGGGCACGTTCTCCATGACCTGCACCGTGGCCTCCTGCAGCGCCGTCGTGCGGGCGGTGCCGTCCAGCAGGATGTTCCACTCCATGGCGTCGGCCGTGGGCTTGTACTGGCCCTCGTAGTTCGGGTTGGGGACGAACTTGATGGTGCCGCCGTCGTCGCCGTTCACGCTCTCGTACATCCACGGGCCGGAGCCGATGGGCATGGTCTTGAGCTGGTCCTCGGTGAGGGAGGCGGGGAACACCTTCGCCACGGTCAGACGGTCCTTCAACAGCGCGAAGGGGTACTTCAGCTTGATGGTGACCGTCTTGTCGTCCTTCTCGGCGACCGAGTCGATGAACGACAGGAACGCGCCGCAGGTGGCGTCGGCCATGTTGACCTCGAGCGCGTTCACCACGTCGGCCACGGTCACGTCCGTGCCGTCGGAGAACTTGGCGCCGTCGCGCAGGGCCACTTCGTACTCGGTGTCGGAGACCTTCGTGGGGTCGCCGGCGGCGAGCGCGTTGTAGGTCTTGTACGTGTGCAGGTCGAGGTCGTACAGGCCCTCGAACACGTGCCACGTGGCGGCCAGCATGAGCGCGGAGCCGCCGTTCAGGCCCACGGGGTTCACGTTCGTGGACGTGTAGGCGCACGCGCCCGTCAGGGTGCCGCCCTCGGCAGGGGCGTCGGTGCCGGCGTCCTGCTTGGGCTCTTCCTTGGGGGCCTCGCCGCCGCCGCAACCGGCGAGCGCGAGTCCGGCGGCCGTCGCGGCGACGGCGCCTCCCGCCAGGAACGTGCGGCGGGTCAAAGGTGCTTTCAAAGGCTGTTCCATAGGTTTCCCTCCATTCGGTGACGGGGCCTTCCTAGCCCCGAGCATACGCACGTGCTTGCGCACGCGCACAACAGCTTTGCCTATTATGGTGTAAAACGCCGAGAAAATAAAGAACTTGTAAACTCAATATTGGGATTATCATTCTAAGAAGAAAATATATGAACTGGGAAAACACGTGCTATCATGCGGCGCATGAGCGTAAGTAAACAGATGGGTAACGGGGTGGGGAACCGGGGCGAGCGAGCAGGTTCCGCGGGCTGCGAGGCGGCCGGGCCGGGCGTTGGGCCCTTCCGGGCGCGCGTGGAGCTGCTCGCCGGCCGCGCGCTGCCCGCCCCGGTGCGCGTGGCGGCCCCGCCCGCCACGAACGAGAACGTGCGCAAGTCCATGCGGGGCAACAAGCGCGCCGACACGAGGCCCGAGCTCGTCGTGCGGGCCCGCCTGCGCGCGGCGGGGCTTTCGGGCTACCGCCTGCAGTGGAAGGTGCCGGGGCATCCCGACGTGGCCTGGCCGGGCAAGAAGGTGGCCCTGTTCGTCAACGGGTGCTTCTGGCACCGTTGCCCGCACTGCAACCTCTCGCTGCCCAAGAGCAACGTGGAGTACTGGGTAGTGAAGTTCGCGCGCAACGTGGAGCGCGACGAGCAGAGCCGCACCGCCCTGGAGGCCCTGGGCTGGAAGGTGCACGTGGTCTGGGAATGCCAGCTGAAGAAGAAAACCATCGACGCCACGATGGCCAAGCTCCTGCCCGCGCTCGCCGAGGAGCTAGGGAAGGAGCTGGCTGCCGGCTCGGATGGTCGCCCTGGTTGATCTCGGTTGCCCATGGGAAACGTGCGGAGGCCGGCGCGAGATCCGCACGAGCCGGACGGCCCGCCGTGCCGTTCATGCGAGCCCAGGGTTGCCCAAGCGCCGTCCCCTGCACACCGTCCCCCGCGTCTCTCCACGTCCTCGCCATAATTTCCACCGCTTGCCGATGCGGGCGACCGTGCCGTGCCAGCCACTGCACCTGCGGCGCTCGATGGCGAACCCCTACTGGTATCATAGGCGAGGTGTGTTCTCCAGGCGCGAGGTTCGGCCCTGGTCGAAATCCCCTTAAGAGGAGAGGAAAGCATGACGAGAGAATTCAAATCCATGGACGGCAACAACGCCGCGGCGTACGTGTCCTACGCGTTCACCGAGGTGGCGGGCATCTATCCCATCACCCCGTCGAGCCCGATGGCCGACCTCGTTGACCAGTGGTCCGCCGCCGGCCAGAAGAACATCTTCGGCACGAAGGTGAAGGTGTGCGAGATGCAGTCCGAGGGCGGCGCCGCGGGCGCGGTCCATGGGTCGCTGGCCGCCGGCGCGCTCACCACCACCTACACGGCCTCGCAGGGCTTGCTCCTCATGATCCCCAACATGTACAAGATGGCCGCCGAGCAGCTGCCGTGCGTGTTCCATGTGAGCGCCCGTACCGTGGCCACTCAGGCGCTCTCCATCTTCGGCGACCACTCCGACGTCATGGCCTGCCGCCAGACGGGCTTCGCCATGCTGGCCGAGACGAACGTGCAGGAGGTCATGGACCTGTCCGCCGTGGCGCACCTCGCCGCCATCAAGGGGCGCGTGCCGTTCATCAACTTCTTCGACGGCTTCCGCACCTCCCACGAGGTGCAGAAGATCTCCGTGTGGAACTACGACGACCTGGCCGAGATGTGCGACATGGACGCGGTGCGCGCCTTCCGCGAGCATGCGCTCAACCCCGAGCACCCCGCCATGCGCGGCAGCCATGAGAACGGCGACGTGTTCTTCCAGCACCGCGAG
The DNA here is from genome assembly GCF_900199375.1 of Gordonibacter urolithinfaciens. Classification (NCBI taxonomy): domain Bacteria; kingdom Bacillati; phylum Actinomycetota; class Coriobacteriia; order Eggerthellales; family Eggerthellaceae; genus Gordonibacter; species Gordonibacter urolithinfaciens. The sequence continues at coordinate 632,189 of NZ_LT900217.1, read as the reverse complement.
GCATGCAACGGCATCTACGATGCGCTGCCCGCCGTGGTCGAGGACTACATGCACCAGGTGAACGCCAAGCTGGGCACGAACTACGAGCTGTTCAACTACTACGGCGCCCCGGACGCCGACCGCGTGATCGTGGCCATGGGCTCGTTCTGCGACGTGGTCGAGGAGGTCGTCGACTACCTGAACGCGCACGGCGAGAAGGTGGGCCTGGTGAAGGTGCGCTTGTACCGCCCGTTCGTGAGCGAGAAGTTCGTGGCGGCGCTGCCGGCCACGTGCAAGAAGATCGCCGTCATGGATCGCACGAAGGAGCCGGGCGCGCTCGGCGAGCCGCTGTACATGGACGTGGTGAACGCGCTGGCGCACGAGGGCCGAGGCGACCTCACGGTGGTAGGCGGCCGCTACGGCCTGGCCTCGAAGGACACCCCGCCCTCTTCGGTGTTCGCCGTGTACAAGGAGCTGGAGAAGGACGCCCCGGCGCGCGAGTTCACCGTGGGCATCGTGGACGACGTGACTAACCTGTCGCTTCCCGAGGACCCGGCGAGCCCCAACACGGCGGCCGCGGGCACGGTGGAGTGCAAGTTCTGGGGCCTCGGCGGCGACGGCACCGTGGGCGCGAACAAGAACTCCATCAAGATCATCGGCGACCACACCGACAAGTACGTGCAGGCCTACTTCCAGTACGACTCGAAGAAGACCGGCGGCGTGACCATCAGCCACCTGCGCTTCGGCGACTCTCCCATCCGCAGCACCTATTATGTGAACAAGGCCGACTTCGTGGCCTGCCACAACCCGTCCTACGTCACCAAGGGCTTCCGCATGGTGAACGACGTGAAGCCGGGCGGCACGTTCATGATCAACTGCCAGTGGACGCCGGAAGAGCTCGAGCACCATCTGAACGCCGAGGCCAAGCGCTACATCGCCAACAACGGCATCAAGCTCTACACCATCAACGCCATCGACCTTGCCCGCGAGATCGGCATGGGCAAGCGCACGAACACCATCCTGCAATCGGCGTTCTTCACGCTGGCGAACGTCATCCCGCAGGACGAGGCCATCCGGTACATGAAGGATGCGGCCACGAAGTCCTATATGAAGAAGGGCCAGGACGTCGTCGATATGAACCACCGCGCCATCGATGCGGGTGCCACCGCGTTCGTGCAGGTGGAGGTTCCGGCTAGCTGGGCCGAGGCTGTCGACGAGGGCGAGGCCCCCGCGCTCGAGGGCCGCGCCGAAGTGGTGAAGATGGTCCGCGAGATCATGGAGCCGGTGGGCCGCATGGACGGCGACCGCCTGCCCGTGTCCGCGTTCGTTCCGCACGTGGACGGCCAGTTCGAGCAGGGCGCTGCGGCGTACGAGAAGCGCGGCGTGGCCGTGAGCGTTCCCGCTTGGGATGCCGCCACCTGCATCCAGTGCAACCAGTGCGCGTTCGTCTGCCCGCATGCCACCATCCGCCCGTTCGCCCTCACCGAGGAGGAAGCTGCGGCGGCGCCGGCGGCGACCACCCTCGTGCCGGCGAAGGGCAAAGCCGCTGCCGGCCTGCAGTACACGCTGGCCGTGTCGCCGCTTGACTGCATGGGCTGCGGCGTGTGCGTGAACGTGTGCCCGTCCGACTCGCTGTCCATGGTGCCGCAGGAAGACGAGCTCGCCCAGCAGGACGTGTTCGACTACTGTGTGGCCAACGTGTCCGACAAGCCCGAGCTGGAGGACGCCAGCGTCAAGGGCAGCCAGTTCAAGCAGCCGCTGCTCGAGTTCTCCGGCGCCTGCGCCGGCTGCGCCGAGACGGCGTACGCCAAGCTCGTCACCCAGCTGTTCGGCGAGCGCATGTACATCACGAACGCCACCGGCTGCTCGTCCATCTGGGGCGGCCCGGCTGCCACGTCTCCTTACGCGGTGAACAAGGATGGGCGCGGCCCGGCTTGGTCGAACTCGCTGTTCGAGGACAACGCCGAGCACGGCCTCGGCATGTTGCTCGGGCACGAGGCGGTACGCAACCGCCTGATGGGCAAGCTGGAGGAAATGGCAGCCAGCGACAAGACGCCTGATGCGACCAAGGAGCTCATCGCGGCGTATAAGGACACCGCCTCCGACGGCGCCGCCAACGCAAAGGCCGCCAAGGCCCTGATCCCGGCCCTTGAGGCCGCGGCTGCCGACGGCTGCCCCGTGGCGCCCGCCATCCTCGAGGAGAAGGACTACCTGGCCAAGAAGTCCGTCTGGATCTTCGGCGGCGACGGTTGGGCCTACGACATCGGCTACGGCGGCCTCGACCACGTGCTGGCTTCCGGCGAGGACGTGAACGTGTTCGTGTTCGACACCGAGGTGTACTCCAACACGGGCGGCCAGGCCTCCAAGGCCTCCAACATCGGCCAGGTGGCGCAGTTCGCCGCGGCCGGCAAGGACATCAAGAAGAAGAGCCTCACCGAGATCGCGATGAGCTACGGCTACGTGTACGTGGCGCAGGTTGCCATGGGCGCCAAGCCGGCCCAGACCATCAAGGCCATCGCCGAGGCCGAGGCGTATCCCGGACCGTCGCTCATCATCGGCTACTCGCCGTGCGAGATGCACTCCATCAAGGGCGGCATGGCGAACTGCCAGGACGAGATGAAGAAGGCCGTGGACTGCGGCTATTGGAACCTGTTCCGCTTCAACCCGGCCGCGCCCGAGGGCAAGAAGTTCACGCTCGACTCCAAGGAGCCGGCGGGCGGCTATCAGGACTTCCTCATGAACGAGGCCCGCTACAGCCGCCTGACCCGCGAGTTCCCCGAGCGCGCCACCGAGCTCTTCGAGCGCAACGAGCAGGCCGCCCTGGACCGCTACGAGCACCTGCTGAAGCTGAAGGACCTCTACGCCCAGGCGTAAGGCCGCTTAGCAGGACAGATTCCCACCGAAGAACCGCCGCAAGGCGGTTCTTCTGCGTCAAGGGGCGGATAGGCGACGTGGAGGGAAGGGACGGCTGGAGCGGCCGGGTAGCGGGCTGGCAAGTTTGATAGCTTACGCTCGATCGCCCCGCCCCCTACCATGGAGCCTGGCTGATGGGAAGATGCGCACTACATGTCGACTCGCTCGAAGGGGGGATGCGATGGTGCAGCGATGTCTTTTCGACTCGGCTTAAGGGGGTTCTATGACGTTTTCGTATCGGGCCCTTATGGGCTTTCTCATGTCGTTTTTCCTGGCCATAACCATGAGCGCGTTCTCGCCGGTGGTATCCGGCGCGCCGTTCGAGCCCATGGGCTTCGCCGTGGGCGTGGCCGTGGGCACGATCCTGGGCACCGTTATCCTGGCGGCGTTTCCGCTCATACCTCTGTCCATGAAGTACGCACTGCGTTGCGGGGCGCCCGAAGGATCGGCGGGTTGGTTCCTGTTGAAGGACGTGCTCCTGTGCACGGTGCTCGTGTTCGTTATCTCGTTCGTGCTCACGTGGATGGTCACCGGCATGGACGCCCTGTTCGTGAACCGTCTGCTCGCGCCTATGCCGCTCATGTGGGCGATCTGCTATGTGGTGGCGGTGCAGGTGGAGCCCTTGTGCATGGCGATAGCGGGCAAGATACTGCGCGTCCCCCTGCCGGGCGCGCCCGAAGCGGCCGTGCAGGATGCGACGGGCCGGGAGCAGGCCTGAGCGCAAGGGCCCGGATGCCGAGGCGTCCGGGCCCTTCTCCATATTCCCCCATCCATCAAATTTGACAGCTTGGCGCGGCGGGCGCGGGGGAGTACCTTCGCCTTAGGTTCCGCGCATCCTCGATTCAGCCATTCGACGAAGCGAACGACCTGAGAGGAAGAAGGGCGAACTATGTCAAACGTCGAGTACAAACGAGCGCTATGCTTCGCCTCGCATGCCAACTGCGGCGTGCGGGCAACAGTAGAGGACGGCAAGATCACCAAGCTCGAGGGCGACCCCGAGTGCACGGTGAGCCAAGGCCGGGTGTGCGAGCGTATGGACTTCCAGCTGGAGTGGCTCGACCACCCGAAGCGCTGCAACTACCCGCTCAAGCGCGTGGGCGCGCGCGGCAGCGGCAAGTGGGAGCGCCTCACATGGGACCAGGCGTGCGCCGAGATCGGTGAGAAGCTGCGCTACCTCGCCGACGAGTACGGCCCCGAGTCGGTCATCTTCTCGCACGGCACGGGCCGCACCGACGAGTGGTACGAAGGGCGGTTCTTCAACCTGTACGGCAGCCCCAACCTGGCCATGGGCGGCTCCGAGATCTGCTGGTGCCCCACGTACACGAACGAGAGCGCGACGTACGGCCAGTTCGCAGCAGCCTTCACGGCAGCCAAGACGGGCTGCGTGGTGTTGTGGGGGCACAACCCCGCCCAATCCGGCGACTTCCCCGAGCACTGGGGCTACCAGGACCTGTTCGCGAACGACCCCGATGCCAAGCTCATCGTGGTCGACCCGCGCTGCACCGAGTACGCGGCCAACGCCGACGTATGGCTGCGCCTGCGGCCCGGAACCGACGGCGCCATGGCCATGGGCTGGATGAACGTCATCATCAACGAGGAGCTCTACGACAAGGAGTTCGTCGAGGCGTGGACGTACGGCTTCGAGGACTTGAAGAAGGCCGTGCAGGCCTATCCGCCCGAGAAGGTGGCCGAGATCTGCTGGGTGCCGGCCGAGAAGATCGTGAAGGCGGCGCGCATGTACGCCACCTGCCTGCCGGCGTACCTGCCCTGGGGCCTGGCCACCGACGCCATCGGTCGCAACCAGGCGCAGGCCAACCGCGCCAAGGCATGCCTCAAGGCGCTTATCGGCATCAACAAGGCGGGCCAGACCTACCTGGCTCCTCCCAACGACGTGCTGCCGCACGCCACGTTCGAGATGCCCGAGATGCTGCCGAAGTCGCAGCGCGACAAGCAGCTCGGCTCCGACCGCTTCCCGTTCCACTCATGGCCCAGCTACCAGATGATCTCCGATGCCCAGAGCCGCGTGTTCCACCATCCCTACTTCCTGAGCCAGAACGCCACGTGCGCGCAGAACTGGTGTGCTGTGAGCGAGGCCATCCGCACCGGCAAGCCCTATCCGGTGAAGGGCCTCATCGCGCAGGCGTCGAACCCGTTCTCGAACCTCTCGAACACCCAGGACGTGTACGAGTGCGTGAAGCTGCTCGACCTGGTGATAACCCATGAGTACACCATGACGCCGCTCGCCATGCTCTCCGACTACGTGCTGCCGGCCGCCGGCTGGCTCGAGCGTCCGCAGCTGTGGGGCGTGGGCGGGGGCGGCCCGTGCATCACCGGCGTGGCCCTCACGGGCGAGGCGGCCGTGCCGCCGCTGTACGAGCGCCGCGACAACTACGAGTTCTGGCGCTCGCTGGCCGAGGGCACGTTCGACGAGGAGACGTGCGAGAAGTACTGGTCGTGGCAGACCACCGAGGAGGCCTACGACGCCATGCTCGAGCCGCAGGGCACCTCGGCGCGCGGCGCCATCACGGATCCCGTGTTCAACCCCTCGCCCGAGGAATGGCACAAGATGTCCGATCCGAAGACCGGTCAGCTCTACGGCTTCGGCACGCCTACGGGCAAGGTGGAGCTGCGCTCGACCATCATCGAAGACCTGTTCGACGAGAAAGAGGCGCTGCCCTACTACGAGGAGCCTTTCGAGTCGCCGATTTCCACCCCCGACGTGGCCGAGGCCTTCCCGCTCATCCTCACGGCCGGCTCGCGCGTCATGCCGTACTACCATTCCGAGTACCGCCAGGTGAACGGGTGCCGCGACCGCTATCCCGAGCCGCATTTCCAGATACATCCCGAGACGGCGGCAAATCTGGGAATCGGCGACGGCATGTGGTGCTGGATCGAGACGCGCCGCGGCCGCTGCCTGCAGAAGGCCAAGCTCGACGCATCGGTGTCGCCCTACACCGTGGCTGCTCAGCATGGCTGGTGGTTCCCCGAGCTGCCCGAGTCCGAGCCGTGGCTCGGCGGCTGGTTCATGTCCAACATCAACATGTGCACCGACAACGATCCTGACAACTGCTGCAGGCTGTCGGGCGTGTACAACGTCAAGCTGGCCCAATGCAACGTGCACCGCGCCGACGACGTGCCGTTCCGCTCGCTGTTCGGCTAGCGCCGGCTTAAGGGCGTAAGAGAAAGGCCGACGAGAAATGAGCGAGTCCCCGTTCATCATCCGGCGCGGCAGTGCGTGCTGCAACTGCGGAGCGTGCGTGCGCCGGTGTGCTCGGGGCAACTTCGCAGCCCGCGACGGCGAGGTTGCGATAGCGGATGGCTACGTGTGCACGGGGTGCGGCGACTGCGTGAAGTGGTGCCCCGTGCGCGCGCTTTCGGTCAGGCCGGCCCATCCGGCGGCCATCCGCCGCCTCGCACGGTAATCACACAACCGCTCCATCGAAAGGGAACCGTCATGCTCAAGCGCGTTCATCTGGAGAACTTCAAGGCCCTGAAGAATATCGACCTCGACTTCGCGAAGGTTACGGTGCTCACCGGTTTCAACTCCACCGGGAAGACCTCGGTGATCCAGTCGCTCGCCTTCATCAAGCAGAGCTTGCAGCGCAAGGAGATCAGCTACAACGACTACCTGCTGCGCCTCGGCGACTTCCGCGAGGTAGCGTACGGCCACGATGCTTCGCAGCCCGTGCGCATCGAGGTCGCGCTCGACGACGGTCCCGGCGAGATGGCGTACAGCTTGGAAACCTCGCCCGAGGGCGTGGAGGAGTCGTTCTCGCGGGGCGGCGAGCGCGCATGGTCGTGGGACAGCCGGAAGGAGGGTGTCATCGAGGCGTCGGGCAGGCTGTTCTTCCCGCTGGCAGCTGGCGGCTACGGTGGCGGCACCTATGCAACCGATGATTACACGGGAACGCTGTCCGCCCAGAAAGCTCTGCTGAAGTGGTTCGAGGATGCGCTCTACCTGTCGTCGAACCGCGGCTTCACGCGCTACAACTACCCGCTTCTGGCCGGAAACCCCTCTGTCGAGGACATCTCGAACCGCGCCGGAGATGCGTCGGCTTTGGAGGAGTGGCTGTCGAACCTCATCCTGTACCGCCTGAACGAGGCGAAGCGCTTCCCCGAGATGCAGAAGCGCCTCGACGTGATGGCCGCGCGCCTGGCGAAGCTCGGCGTGGAGGTGAGCCCGCACGTGACGGACGGTCCGAGCGTGGTGGTGGACCTCGTGGAGGGCGGCATGTGGGTGAGCGCCGTGAACTCCGGCTACGGCGTGAACCAGTCGGTTGCCACCGTGGTGCTGGGCTCGCTTTCCGAAGAGGGCGCGCTCGTGATGGTCGAGGAGCCGGAGACGCACCTGCATCCGCGCTACCAGCGCACGATGGCCGAGATCCTGCTCGGCATGGCGCAGGAGGGCAAGCAGGTGCTCATCACCTCGCACTCCGACCATATCCTCCAGACGCTGGCCGACCTGGCCGAGCGCGACGGCCTGGGCGAGGACGACGTGCGGGTCTACCACTTCGAGAAGCAGGGCCGCGAGACGCAGCCGACGCGCGTTGGCCTGTCCGACAGGGAGACTATGGCGAAGCTGTTCGCCTAGGGCGGGGGTGCGCCATGGCAACGACCTACGACGACGCCTTCGCGGGCATCCGGCGGGCGAGCGAGCTTATGGACGAGGCGCTAACGGAAGACGGAGAGCGCAGGCGGGCGCGGATACGCGTGGCCTTCTACCAGCTGTACCAGGCCGCGAACCTGGCCGCTATGATAGCGCCGGGGTTCGCGATGGAGCAGGCCATGCGAAGCGAGGACTACGCCGCGTTCTCCGACGTGCTGTTCCGCCGCTACTTCAAAGAAGAACTTTATCCGGTTGACGACGCGCGCGAGGTGTTCGACCGCTGGGCCCAGCGCGTGCGTCGCTTCGTGGAACGTTTGTCCGCCCAGTCGAAGTTGGCCGTGCACGACAGCGCGACCGACGACGAAGCGGCGTATTGAAAGGGGAAGGCAATGTGCTTCAGACCGACGACGGTATCGCTCGACAGCAAGTGCCCCGCCTGCGGGCAGGACTGCGAGCCCAAAACGACCTCCTGTCCTGCATGCGGGGCCGAGCTGCCTTCTGCTTCCGCGCCCGGGACGTCTGGGACGCCTGGCGCCCCTGGCGCTCCCGGCGTCCCCGGGGCTCCGGGAGTTTCCGGTGCTGACGGGGCGCCCAAGGCGCCGGGCGCCTTCAGTGTCCCCAAGGCGCCCGGTGCATCGAAAACGCTGGGAAGGTGAGCTGATGCCGAGGTTGGCGTTGCGGTGAAGGAGGCGGTATCGTGAACGAAAGAAACGGTAGGGGCAATCTTCCCGCCTGGGAGGATCCGTCTGGCCGGTACGGTGCCGACGAGCGCTGTGCGAGCGCACACCCGGCCCCGGATGCCGGGTGCGGGCGTGCTGGGAGGGGAAGCCCGGACGAGCGCTCTGCCACCGTGGGCAAGCTCTTCTTCTGCGAGGTGATGGGCCATCTCGAGTGCCTGGTGGGCCTGCCTCCCGAGGCCTACCTCGACCTCATGGCCGAAGGTTTCGGCCCCGAGGAGGTGGGCCTTACGGTGCGGCGGGCGGGCGACGGGGGGTTCTTCAAGGGCGATCCGCCCGTGCGTATGTGGGGCGAGCTTTTGGTGGCGAAGGTCGACGGAGCGGAAAAGTACCAGGTGAGGATTTCCGGTGCCGAAGTGAAGCGGCTGCAGGCCGCCGGCTATCGCGACCTCGACGAGGTGCGGGTGGGCTTCGAGAAGCTGCCCCACACCAGCCCGTCGCGCGAGCTTTGCCCCGATGACTTCGACGTGAACCGCTAGGATACGTGCTGTAGCCGGCATCCAGTATGCCGGCTACGGGGTTCCATCCCCTTCCTTTCGCGAGGCTCTCGGGTCTTCCGGCTCCCTGGGAGGCTGTAGGCGTCTCGGTTTGCGCAGGCCGCGGTCGTCATCGTAGAGGAGGGTGATGGACTTTTCGTGCGGCTCGTCAACGAAAGGGTCGCACAGCCCGAGCGCCGTCACCACCGTCATGAGATGGTAGCAGCTCGTCACGTTGAAGCGCTTCTTCAGCGTGTTGATGTGCATGCGCACGGTCGATTCGGATATGCCGAGCGCGCAGGCGATCTGCTTCGGCGAATACGAGCGCGACAGCAGCTCGACGATTTCCCGCTGGCGCTGCGACAGCACAGGCGTCATTGAATCGGGGCCGCGCACCGAGTCTATGACGAGCATCTTTCCGCTGATGGCGGCCTTGTTAGGATCGGCAGCCCAACGCGGCTCGAACTCCGTGTGTATGACATGGAGAAACGACGCCATATCCTCCATCTGGCACGTGAGGATAAACTCTCCGTCCGCGCTGTACACGCTAAGGGTCAGCATCGTCGTGTTCCCCGTCCCCGAGAGGTTGTCCCCGTCGTTGTTTTTCGCTTCGAGTATAGGGGGGTTGTCGAAGAAAATGCAAGCTATCAAAATTGCCAGAACCTCGCGAGGGCGTCGACGTACGCGGGAGGCGGCGAATGCGAGGCGACCCGGCACGGGTGCCGGGTCGCCTGGGGGAATCGATGGGGAAGGGGTGCGACGCGGTGTCGTGCCCTCTGAGCGTCCTAGCCCAGCAGCTTCTCCGCGTAGGCCAGTTTCACGCAGCACACGAACACGTCCATGGCGGCGTCCAGCTCGGCGAGCGGGGGCAGGGTGGGAGCGATGCGGATGTTGCTGTCGCGCGGGTCCTGCTTGTAGGGGTAGGTAGCGCCGGCGCCGGTCATGGTCACGCCGGCCTCCTTCGCCAGGCCCACGACGCGCTTCGCCGTGCCCTCGGGGGCGTCGAACGACACGAAGTAGCCGCCGCGCGGGCTCGACCACGAGCAGCCGCCCACCTCGGTCAGGCCCTCGTCCAGCTTGCTCACCACGAGCTCGAACTTCGGGCGCAGGATGGCGGCGTGCTTGGCCATGTGGGCCGCCAGGCCGTCGGCGTCCTTCAGGAACCTCACGTGACGCAGCTGGTTGAGCTTGTCGTAGCCGATGGTGCCCACGCCCATGCGCTTCTTGATCTCGGCCACGTTGTCGGGGCTGGCCGCGATGGCGGAGATGCCCGAGCCGGGGTGCGTCACCTTCGACGTGGAGGCGAACTTGAAGTAGCGGTGAGGGTTGCCCGCCTCGCGGCACGCCGCGCCGATGTCGAGCAGCTGGTCCTGGTCGGCCGCGTCGTCGTAGAGATGGTGCACGCAGTAGGCGTTGTCCCAGAAGATGCGGAAGTCGTCGGCCGCGCACTCCATGGCGGCCAGGCGGCGCACCACGTCGTCGGAGTAGGTCACGCCGCCAGGGTTCGAGTACTTCGGCACGCACCAGATTCCCTTCACGGAGGCATCGCCGGCCACGAGGCGCTCCACCTCGTCCATGTCGGGGCCGTCGGCCGTCATGGCCACGGGGATCATCTCGATGCCGAACGCCTCGGTGATGCCGAAGTGGCGGTCGTAGCCCGGCACGGGGCAGAGCCACTTGATGCCGTCGTACTGGCTCCACGGCTTGGAACCGAGCGTGCCGAAGTCGAGGCAGCGGGCCACGGTCTCGTACATGAGCGAAAGGCTGGAGTTGCCGCCCACGACGATGTTCGCCGGGTCCTCCTCCACCATGCACGCCATGAAGCGCTTCGCCTCGGGCAGGCCGTCCAGCACGCCGTAGTTGCGGCAGTCCGTGCCGTCCTCCGCGCGGCAGTCCTCGGCCGTCGTCACCGTGGCCAGCATGGGCATGCTCAGGTCGAGCTGGTCGGCCCCGGGCTTGCCGCGTGCCATGTTGAGCGCGAGGCCGCGCGCCTTGATCTCGGCGTACTGCGCCTCCAACTCGGCCTTGAGGGAGCCGAGCTCGTCTCCGGGCAGGTCCGCGTACGTTGTCATCGTGTGCATCCTTTCGCTCTGTGCTGCCAATTCCACCAGCCAGTATACGACTTGGCATCCTACGCGTCGACCGCGATTGCGTCGGGACGCGGATTTCCCGCGTGAACGTGCGGGAAGGTAGGGGCAGGCAGCGGGGGCCTCGGGAGGAAGCGCGTCCGCGGGAGGTTCGGCTTGAGGCGGCTGATGGGGAGGGAAGTAGGTCACGAGGCAGCAATTGGCTGCAAGAACGGCGCCGCGTAGCGGGCGACGGCAGGGCAACCCGGCGGAAACCGCCGTGTCGCAACTGCAGGGACTCCGGGTGCGCCGGGCGCACGTCGCCTACGATGCGGCTGACGTTACCCGGACGGCCGACGGCGCGCCGCGCTGCCGGCCCGGCGAAAGGAGGCAGGACATGCCCATACCCGACCCTCGCGGCAACGAGAAGAAGGAGACGTACATCTCCCGCTGCATGGAGCACATCACCCGCTATGAGAAGGACAAATGGCCCGACCAGGACCAACGCGCCGCAATCTGCTATTCCACCTGGGATCGCTGGCAGAAGGACCACGGCCATCCCGAGAAGGCGGAGAAGTAGCTGCGTTCGCAGGCGACCACGCCTGTCTGCCGCCGTCCCGCATCGGCCGCCTCCCGCGCGACTGGGCGCGGGAGGCGGTGGTACGACTGTCGGAACGTCCGCCGACCCGCGGTTGCGCAGGCCAACGCGCCGGGGCTCAGGCGCTTCGGCGCAGCGCGTCCCGGAGCGGCCGGTACGCCTCCACGAGGTCGGCCAGGCGCATGCGGGCGTTCGCGGGGCTCGTGGAGGGCAAGCCCACGTGCGGCACGCCCGGAAGCATGCCTGCACAGAAGCGCCGGTAGAGCCCCGTCGCCTTCGAGCCCGTGGTGAACACGGCTTCGAGCGGCGCGGCCAAGCCGATGCGCGAGAGGTCGTTCGGGCGGGCATTGGAAATGGAGGCATCGGAGGCGCCCTCGATGGTGCACGAGGCCAGCACGTCCCACAGCGCGACGCGCCGCTCCAACATGAACGCCGCGCGTGCCTCGTTGCCGAGGGGCTCCGGCTCTTCGAACAGCGCGGCCATCACCTTCCAGAAGCGGTTCTGCGGATGCGCGTAGTAGAAGCCCGCCTCGCGCGACTTCGGCGACGGCATCGTGCCCAGCACGAGCACGCGCGACCGGGCATCGAAGATCGGTTCCAACGGGTGCTCGATATGCGTCGGCTCCATGGCGGCGCGTCCCGCTAGGCGCGGCTCGGCAGCTCGAGCGAGGTCTCGGCCAGCACGTGGCCGCGGATGGCGCGGCGGAACTCGTTTAGGTAGTATCCCTCGGCCAGGTCCAGCTCGCAGTCGAGCGCATACACGGTCAGCGTGTAATCGTGCGTCTTGTCAGGCGGGTACGGCCCGGCGTAGCGGTGGATGATGCGCGGGTCGGTATGCGAACCTGCCAGCGGCGACCAGTCGCTGTTCGATCCCTGCACGCACGGCACGGCACCCGAGGCGCTCGCGTTCTCGGGTATGAGGCGCGTTTCGGCGGGGAAGTTGCAGGCTATCCAATGTATCCAGCAGAAGCCGCCCACGGGGATGGCGTCCCAGTCCAGGAACGTGAGCGCCAGGGATCGCGTGCCCTCGGGCACGTCGTCTATCGACAGGGGGAACGATACGCACGGGTGCCCGTCCAGCATCGCGTCGGCCGGCGCGTGCTTGCCGTACCGGTCGGGGAGGAGGCCGTTTTCCAGGCTCACGGAGATGTTCATGCCGCATGCTCCTTTCGCGGGGAGTGAAGTGCCCCTATTATACAAAAGGAGGGCCCGAGGCCCTCCTTGCGAAACCAGGTTGAAACGGTGCGGCCTAGAACTGCAGCGCGCAGGTGAAGTCGGCCCACGACAGCGGGTCCGTGTCGCGCACGTACGCGTTGAAGGTGGGGGCGTGCACATAATGCGACCCGCCGTAGCTCACCGCGATGCCCACGTGGCCGGGGCGGTACAGCACGTCGCCCGGGCGCGCCTCGGAAATGGGCACGCGGTTCTTCGCGCAGGCGTACAGCGACTCGGTGTAATGGGGGAGCGAGACGCCCACCTGCAGGTACGCCCAGCGCACGAGCCCGGAACAGTCGAACGCGTTCGGGCCTTCGGCGGCCCATACGTACGGGCAGCCGATGCGGCTCATGGCGTAGTCCACGACGGAGCCGTAGTTGCCCACGGAGCCGCCACCGCCACCGCCGCCGCCGTTGTTGTAGACGGGGGGCACGTACGTATTGTTGCTGTTGCTGCTCGGCGCATTGTAGCCATTGTTGTTGTTCTGCGCCTGGCGGGCGGCCTCTTCGGCCGCGGCCTGCTCGGCTGCGGCACGCGCGGCGGCTGCCTGCTCTTCGGCGAGCAGCGCCTGCGCCTCGGCGTCCAGGGAGTTCACCAGCTCGGTGGCCTGGGCGACCTTCGCCTCGGCCTCGGTTTGGATGACCTTCGCCTCGGCGGCCTTGTCGGCGGCGATCTTCTCTTGGCGGGCGTACTCGTCCTTCGACGCCTGCAGCTCCTCGCGCAGGGTCTTCGTCTCGTCGACCATCTGGCCGTCGTTCTCGTTCATCTTGTTCAGCAGGTCCCAGTTCTGCGTGAACTCCTCGAACGAGGTCGCGCCCATGACAAAATCGAGGAAGTTCGACGAACCGGAGCGGTACATGCTGCGCGCACGCGTTCCCAGCTTGTCCTGAAGATCGGCGATCTTTCCGTTGGCTTCATCGATTTTGACCTGCTCGGCTTCCATGGCAGCCTGAGCAACCTCTTGCGCGTCGAGCGCCTGCTTGTAACTGTCGGCGGCGGCTTCGAGATCCGCCTGAAGGCCGACGAGCTGGTTGCGGACGGCGTCCGCCTCGGCTTGCTTCTCCGCAGCCGTCGCCGCGAATGCGGTCGTCGGAGCTACGATCGATGCGGCACCGAGCATGACGGCACCGCCAATGAACGCTCGCCTGCTGAGTCCGTTTGTATGCTCTCTCATTCGAAGACCTCCTGAATTGAGCACGTAGTATGTGTGGGCAAAAGCAGTGCGCATCATAACACGTTTGCGCAGATGGACAAAAATTGTTGTGAACGCGTTTCATAAACCCAGATCAACGATGGGGGTTTTCCAAGCCGAGGACGCGCAACCGTTCCGAGGACGTCAAACGAAGGCAAACAAGCCGTGGAACAGGGGAAATAGATGACCACAACGTATAGGGAAGCATGACCTATATATAGTAGGGAACCGGTTGCCCAACCAGCAAGGGCGAACCCGCGGCAGTCGCCAGGACGTTGCGCGCCCTATGCGAGGATGCATCCGCACCAAATGACTGGCGCGGCCTCATGTCCGGCAGTACGGCCCTTCTTCCGTCGTTCTCCGCATCATACCGCGCAAAATGGATGCAGAGGCCTTACTCTATAAATATAGATGGGCCTTCGGCAAAACGATGACGCTCCCGCCTCGGGAAATTTTTTTACGCCGCATAGGGCGGGGGAGGAGGGGGACCGCAAGCGTTTCCCCACGAAAAAGGAGGAATCGTGGAGACACGCCCGGGGGCGTGTAGGTAGTTGACACGCTGGTGATCCTAGCGTATTATTCATCTGCTCGCGCGTTCGGAACTACCGAAACACGCGGCAGGCAGCTTGATAAATACACATGAATTGAGCGAAACAGGGGCGTGTGCCCGAGTGGTTAAAGGGGACGGGCTGTAAACCCGTTAGCTATGCTTACCTAGGTTCGAATCCTAGCGCGCCCACCATCTAATCGCCTGTGTAGCTCAGCAGGTAGAGCACTTCCTTGGTAAGGAAGAGGTCGTCGGTTCAAGTCCGATCGCAGGCTCCATTTTCTAACATGGCGGTGTAGCTCAGTTGGTTAGAGCACACGGTTCATACCCGTGGCGTCACTGGTTCAAATCCAGTCACCGCTACCATTTTGATTATTCCGCGTCCGTTTCCGGGCGCGTCATTATTTTGTTTTGACTTTCGCGCAAGCGAAACCTTGATAAGGAGGATGAAACATGGCTAAGGAGAAGTTCGAGCGTTCCAAGCCGCATGTTAACATCGGCACCATCGGCCACGTTGACCACGGCAAGACCACGCTCACGGCCGCCATTTCCAAGACGCTGTCCGAGAACGACGGCAGCCACGGCTCCGCCCGCGCCGACTTCACGGCCTTCGAGAACATCGACAAGGCTCCCGAGGAGCGCGAGCGCGGCATCACGATCTCCATCGCCCACATCGAGTACGAGACGGATTCCCGCCACTACGCTCACGTCGACTGCCCCGGCCACGCCGACTACGTGAAGAACATGATCACGGGCGCGGCCCAGATGGACGGCGCCATCCTCGTTATCGCCGCCACCGACGGCCCGATGGCCCAGACCCGCGAGCACATCCTGCTCGCCCGTCAGGTCGGCGTTCCCTACATCGTCGTGTTCCTGAACAAGTGCGACATGGTGGACGACGAGGAGCTCATCGAGCTCGTCGAGATGGAAGTTCGCGAGCTGCTCGACAGCTACGAGTTCCCGGGCGACGACACCCCGATCATCCGCGGCTCCGCTCTGAAGGCCCTCGAGGGCGACAAGGAGTGGCAGGAGAAGGTTTGGGAGCTCATGGACGCGGTGGATTCCTACATCCCCACGCCGGAGCGCATGGTCGACAAGCCGTTCCTGATGGCCGTCGAGGACACCATGACCATCACCGGCCGCGGCACCGTTGCCACCGGCCGTGTGGAGCGCGGCACGCTCCATGTGAACGACCCGCTGGAGATCATCGGCATCAAGGAGACCCAGAACACGGTCTGCACCGGTATCGAGATGTTCCGCAAGCTGCTCGACGAGGCCCAGGCCGGCGACAACATCGGCTGCCTGCTCCGCGGCATCAAGCGCGAGGAGATCGTGCGCGGCCAGGTTCTCTGCAAGCCCGGTAGCGTGACCCCGCACACCGAGTTCGAGGGCCAGGTCTACATCCTGACGAAGGAAGAGGGCGGCCGCCACACGCCGTTCTTCGATGGCTACCGTCCGCAGTTCTACTTCCGCACGACGGACGTGACGGGCGTTGCCCACCTTCCCGAGGGCACCGAGATGGTCATGCCGGGCGACAACGTGGAGATCAAGGGCGAGCTCATTCACCCGATCGCCATGGAAGAGGGCCTGCGCTTCGCTATCCGCGAGGGTGGCCGCACCGTTGGCTCCGGCCGCGTGACGAAGATCATCAAGTAACACCGCTTCACCAGTAACGCGGGGTCCGCTCCGGCGGGCCCCGCCCTTGAGAATTCATGTGTATGCCGATTACGTTATCAAGCTCGACACGTAAGCGATAAGAGGAGAATTCATGCGCACGTTGGTCACTTTGGCCTGCACTGATTGCAAGCGCCGCAATTACACGACCAAGAAGAACAAGCAGAACAATCCTGATCGCATCGAGTTGAAGAAGTACTGCAAGTGGTGCGGTCATCACACGACGCACAAAGAGACTCGATAGCGTTATCAGGGTAGGACAAGCAATAGGCCAGTAGCTCCAATTGGTAGAGCGGCGGTCTCCAAAACCGCATGTTGGGGGTTCGAGTCCCTCCTGGCCTGCCAGCTTGTTAATCTTGAGCAGCTTGCATTCAGGTTGCTTGTTCGAGCAGCTTGGAATCAGGCTGCTTGTTTGGCGTTTAGACGGATAACGATTTTCCCGGTTTTCTCGGGCGAAGGAACCAGATGGCGAAGAAATCGAAAACACAGCGCGCAAAGGCCTCGGCCGCACGCGCCGCACGAAAGGCGCAGGCCCTCGAGGCCGAGAGCGCCGCAGTCGAGGCGAAGGATATCGCCGAGGCCGATGCCGCCGCGGAACCCAAGAAGCGGTTTTTCAAGAAAGCCGACAAGGCCGAGACCCCTGCCGCCAACAAGCAGGACAAGGGCAAGATAGAGAAGAAAGCCGAGAAGAAGGTCGAGAGCAAGCCCAAGAAGCGTCGTTTCGGCTTCCTCAAGGACGTGCGTGCCGAGATGAAGCGCGTGACGTGGCCCACGAAGAAGGACGTGCTCCGCTGGAGCGTCGTCGTCGTGGCCGCGCTGCTGTTCTTCGGCGTGTACGTGGCTCTTCTCGACAACGTCATCATCACACCGGTTCTCGTGGGCATCTCGAGTTTGGGGGCTTAAGGACATGTCGAAGAAATGGTACGTCCTGCACACCTACTCGGGCTATGAGAACAAGGTGAAGAAGAACCTCGAGACGCGTATCGAGACCATGGGCCTCGAGAACAACGTGTTCGCCATCGAGATCCCCACCGAGATGGTGACGGAAATCAAAGAGGGCGGGCGCCGCGTCGAGAGCGAGAAGAAGGTGTTCCCGGGCTATGTGCTCGTCCGCATGGAGCTTGACGACCGCAGCTGGGCGGCCGTGCGCAACACGCCGGGCGTCACGGGTTTCGTGGGCAGCCAGGGCAACCCGGCTCCGCTGACCCGCGACGAGTACAACAAGATCATGGGCATGCGCTCGGACAAAAACCGTCCCGGCACGCCGAAGAAGACGTCCTCCTCCATCGAGGTGGGGCAGTCCGTCAAAGTGGTTTCCGGACCGTTGGCGGAGTTCGACGGCGTGGTCTCGGAGGTGTCCCCCGATGCCGGCAAGGTGAAGGTGCTCGTGTCGATCTTCGGGCGCGAGACTCCCGTGGAGCTCTCGTTCGACCAGATCGCCAAGATTTAGCGAACATCGGCGGCGTCGCGTGCCCGCGTGGACCGGGGCTTCTCATTCGACATATGCCGCTGTGTTGATAGATTGATTTTCGAAACGTTATGATCAGCTGAAAGGGTAGTTATCATGGCTGAAAAGAAGCAAACCGGCTTTATCAAGCTGCAGATCCCCGCGGGTGCCGCGAACCCGGCTCCTCCGGTCGGCCCGGCGCTGGGCGCCCAGGGCGTCAACATCATGCAGTTCTGCCAGGCGTTCAACGCCCAGACGCAGGACCAGTCCGGCACCATCATTCCGGTCGAGATCACGGTGTACGAGGACAAGTCGTTCACGTTCGTGTGCAAGACTCCGCCGGCGGCCATCCTCATCAAGGAGAAGCTGGGCATCAAGAGCGGCGCGGGCATCCCGCACATGCAGTCCGTGGGCACCCTCACCGAGGACCAGCTCCGCGAGATCGCCGAGATCAAGCTGCCGGACCTCAACGCCAACACGATCGAGGCCGCTATGGAGATCATCGCCGGCACGGCTCGTTCCATGGGCGTGCGCATCGAGGGCCGCGAGATGAAGATCAAGTACGTGCCTTCCAAGAAGGTTGCCGCCATGCTGCAGGGCAAGACGCTTGAGGACGAGGACTAGTCCTTCGGCGAACCAAAGCGCAAACACGGCCGTCCGACCGGGCGGGCGTTTGAGCGATAAAAGGCAGTGGAAGGGCGCGCCATGTGCCCGCTACGAACCACGAAAGGAACCAACATGACGAAACTGTCCAAGAACTACCGTGCTGCGATCGAGAAGATCGGCGAGGAGGCCTACGCGCCGCTGGCGGCTATGAACCTGGTGAAGGAAGTCTCCACCGCCAAGTTCGACGAGACGGTGACGGTCGACTTCCGCCTGGGCATCGATACCCGCCAGGCCGACCAGCAGCTCCGCGGCACCGTGAGCCTGCCGAACGGCTCGGGCAAGACGGTCCGCGTGGCCGTGTTCGCCGAGGGCGAGGCTGCCCGCGCTGCCGAGGAGGCCGGCGCCGACATCGTGGGCTCCGACGAGCTTATGCAGCAGATCCAGGCCGGCGAGTTCAACTTCGACGCCGCCGTGGCCACGCCCGACCAGATGGGCAAGGTCGGCCGTCTCGGTAAGATCCTCGGCCCCCGCGGCCTCATGCCGAACCCGAAGCTCGGTACCGTCACCAACGACGTGGCGAAGGCCATCAACGAGCTCAAGGGCGGCCGCGTGGAGTACCGTGCCGACCGTTACGGCATCGCGCACGTCATCATCGGCAAGGTCAGCTTCACGGCCGAGCAGCTCGCCGAGAACTACGGTGCCGTGTACGACGAGATCATTCGCATGAAGCCGGCTGCGGCCAAGGGCAAGTACGTGAAGTCCGTCACCGTGTCCGCCACGATGACGCCGGGCGTGTCGGTCGATTCCAGCGTGACCCGCAACTACACGGAGGCTGGCGAGTAGCCGAGCGCACGAAGCCGAACGCTTGAAGAGAAGGGAGTCCGCAAGGGCTCCTTTCTTTTTGGCCTGATACGCGAACAGATGTTTCACGTGAAACATCGTAAAATGAAAAAATGAGAAAGTGCGGCGGAGTTCGACGCCGGTCTTTCTCGCGGGCATTCTCGCACGCTCTCGTCAACGCGATCTCAATGTGATATCATATTCGTATCACCTTGCGGTGCGAGGGTGCGGACGGGCGCATAGGGCGTCTTGTTCGGGAGAGAAAGGAACCGTCATGTCCGATAAGACCGCGCGTGCGACCGGCGGCGCGTCCGTCGAGAAAACCATCCACGCAAGGAACGGCTGGCCCCTGCTGCTGCTCACGTTCGTTCTCGCAGCCGCGTGCGTCGCCTGCATCGTGGCCGGGGCGACCATGCTGCCGCCCGAAGACATGCCCCTCGCCACGCCGGCCCACACGATGGGCGTGGTGCTGTTGGTCGTGGGCATCGTCGTGCTCTGCGTGGGGCCCCTGTTGATGCTCATGGGCTTCTTCACCATCCAGCCGAACCAGGCGCGCGTGCTCATCCTGTTCGGCGACTACAAGGGCACGGTGCGCGACGAGGGCTTCCACTGGGCGAACCCGTTCTACTCGCGCTCGGCCGGCAGCACCGTCGATGCGCGCACTGGAAAGAGCACGCCGCTGTCCACGAAGGTCTCGCTGCGCGCCCGCACGTACAACGGAGAGCACCTGAAGGTGAACGACAAGTGCGGCAACCCCATCGAGATAGCCGACGTCATCGTCTGGCGCGTCGAGAACACGGCGAAGGCTCTGTTCGACGTGGACGACTACAACTCCTACGTGCACACGCAGAGCGAGACGGCGCTGCGTCACGTGGCCACCACCTATGCCTACGACCAGATGCCCGGAGAGCCTGAGGGCGAGATAACGCTGCGCAGCAACATCGAGGAGGTGTCGGCCGCTCTCAAGGAGGAGCTGGCCGTGCGCCTGGAGAAAGCCGGCGTGGTGATAGACGACGCGCGCCTCACGCACCTGGCCTATGCGCCGGAGATCGCCCAGGCGATGCTGCGCCGCCAGCAGGCGGACGCCGTGATAGCCGCGCGTGAGAAGATCGTGCAGGGCGCGGTGGGCATGGTGGAGATGGCGCTGGGCGAGCTGTCGCGCAAGAACGTGGTAGACTTGGACGACGAGCGCAAGGCCGCTATGGTGTCGAACCTCATGGTGGTGCTGTGCGGCGAGTCCGACGCCCAGCCCGTGCTGAACACGGGGACGCTGTACCAGTAGGGAAGGGCGGGCGCCCCGCGCGTTTGCCGGGGCGCCCGCGGTGTGAGATATGGCGAAACGCAAACAATACCCGCTGCGCGTCGACCCGGCTCTCTGGGAGGCTGTCGAGCGCTGGGCTGCGGACGACCTGCGCAGCGTCAACGCCCAGGTGGAGTTCATCCTCCGCCGCGCGCTGAAGGATGCCGGGCGACTGAGGCCGCCGGGCGGCGAAGACGGGGGAGAAGGCCGGGAAGAGGCGTAGGGCACGGGCTCTTCCCTTGCCGCCACCTGCGGGCGAGCCCGGCCCGACGGCAAGGGAAGAACCCTTGTCCTACAGAAAACAGGGCGCCCGGTGGGCGCCCTGTTCGCTTGCTGACGGTGGGTGGTGCGCTTACGCGAGCACGGCCTCGCGCTCTTCCTTGGTCTGCTTCTCGACCTCGTGAGCCTTCTTACCGTAGCCCTGCACGCGGGCGAGCTTGGTGTCGTCCTTCTTGCGGCTGCGGAGCTCCGGGATGGGGCTCTCGGCGTCCTCGGAGCGGTAGTCCTCGCCGTCGCGCTCGATGAGCTGGCGCACGGCCTCATGACTCGGCACGTCCTGGACGCGGCCGTTCACCGTGTCGTTCCACTCGAAGAAGCGGAAGTCGCTCGGCACGTCGTCGATGTCGACGAACTCCTCGTCCTGCGCGGTGAGGGTGACCTGTTCGGCCAGGACTTGGCGCACGTAGTCCTTCGTGGGGTGGAAGTCCAGAAGCTCGGGGAACTCGCCGGCGGGAATGATCTGCTGCCACTCGGTGTCCTCGTACTTCTGCAGCAGATCGCAGGCCATGGAGAGATGCATGCACTCCTGCTCGAAGTGCATCTCCCACATCTTCTTGACGCGGGCGTCCACCTCGGTCTCGTAGAACGAGTAGTACAGGTAGCATTCCTGGTACTCGTGCCACAGCAGCATCTCGAGCCAGCTCATGGACGGGTCGATGAGCGAGCCGTAGTGCGTCACGTGCTGTTCCTCGACCATGCCGATCTCCTGGTAGAGGTCGCGGCCAGGTCCCTCGGGCACGGTGTTGCCCAGGTTCATGTAGAAGTTCATCGTCTGCTGCTCGCCTGCGGTGAGGATGAGCGCGCCGAGCGTCGTGCGGATGTCGCCGGTCTTGGAGTTGCGCGGCATGCGCACGGAGTCGAACGGGTGGCGATGGTGCGCGATGGTCGGGCGGCCCGGGGTGATCTCGATGGTGTCGCGCACGAGCTTGTGCGCGGGGATGTCCTCGTCGAACTTGAGCTGGTCGGCGTAGCGGTACAGGTGGTCGAAGTCCTCGAGCAGAGCGAAGTCCATGCAGGACTTGGCGTACTCGTCGGGCTCGTGCATGGCGAGCCACGCCGTGAGGTCGACCGCCAGCTGCTCGTAACCGATGGTGAGCTCGAGTGTGGATTCGTTGCTCGGGCTCATCCAGTTGATGCGCTTCTGCTGCTCCTGCTCCATGCGACGGCACAGGGCCAGGTCGCGGCGCAGGTCGTTGTTCTCGCAGTGTCGGTTGAAGTTGTGGCCGAACATCGCCGCCTCAACCTCGATGCCGTTCATGAGGATGATGCGCGCCTTGGTGTAAGGGTCGGCTTCGAGCTTGTCGTAGGGCTTGACGGCGAGCTGCTTCCAGTTGGGGACCATCTCCATCAACGACTTCTTCGGCTTCTGCTCAAACGGGTTCATAGAGCCTCCTTCTTTGCTGGTACGGTGCGCTCCGGCTCGTCGGCGCGGACGCGGATTCCCCTCCATGCTAGAGGGGCGCACAGGCGCTCCAGGGGGCGTGCGCGCAGGCGTTTTCCGAGCGTGGGGGATGCGTAACGGGGTGGAAAGGGAGTGCTATACTGGTCGGCAGCAAACAGACGCGACGTGCGGAAGGTGTGGGCGAGGCATGATCATCAGGAAGTCACCGGCCGAGATAGAGGCCATGAAGGAGGCGGGCCGCGTATCGGCCAAGGTGCTGCGCGAGGTGGGGGCGCGCGTGCGGCCCGGCGTGTCCACGCTCGAGCTGGACGAGCTGGCCGAGGCGCTCATCCGCGCGGAGGGCGGCATCCCCGCGTTCAAGGGCTACGGCGGGTTCCCCGGCTCCATCTGCGCTTCCGTCAACGAGCAGATCGTCCACGGCATTCCATCGGCGGGCGTCGTGCTGCAGGACGGCGACATCATCTCCATCGACACGGGCGCCATCGTCGACGGCTGGGTGGGCGACAACGCCTGGACCTATGCCGTCGGCCGCATCTCGCCGGAGAAGCAGCGCCTGCTGGACGTGACGGAGAAGTGCATGTGGGCCGGTCTCGAGGCGGCACGTCCCGGCAACCACTTGGGGGATATCGGGCATGCGGTGCAGAGCATCGCCGAGGCCGAGGGCTTCGGCGTGGTGCGCGAGTACGTGGGGCACGGCATCGGCCGCGACATGCACGAGGATCCGAACGTGCCGAACTTCGGCCATCGCCACACGGGCGTGAAGCTGGAGGCCGGCATGGTGCTGGCCATCGAGCCCATGATCAACCTGGGTACCCACAAGACGCGCCAGATGCCGGACGGCTGGCTGGTGTGCACGCGCGACGGGCTTCCCTCGGCCCACTTCGAGAAGACGGTCGCCATCACCGAGGACGGGCCTGTGGTGCTCACCTGCGAGGAGGGGCACCGGCGCCCGGTTTAGCCCGCGAGGACGCCGCGGCCGAACGAGAGCACGACGCCGGCGTAGATGACGGTTTCGATCATGCCGAGCACCAGGAAAAGGACTCTGAGGTTGTGGGGGTCGTCGATGCCGTGCACGAGCCCTTTGGCGAAGAGCGCCTCCGCCTTCCAGGAGGCGAGCATCAAGAGGAGGTTGGGAAGGGCCAAGAGGCACGCTATGCGCAGCAGCTCGTACTTGGAGCCATAGCGGTCGATCGTGCCGTCGGGGCCGACGTGCATCGCGACGGTGTCCGGCAGCGAGCCCAAGGATGCTGCCGCCACGGCGAGCGGCGTGATGCACAGAGCCAGCCAGACTGCCCATTCCCAAGCCTTCATTCCCGCCCCTTCTCTTTGCGGCCTCTCGAAAGGGGATGGCCCCGTTCGAGATATCCCCTATTTCAGCTGCTTGCCGTTCGTGTCCCAGTAGAAGCGCTTGAACTTGGGGATCTGGTTCACGTGCATGACGCGCGCCCAGAAATTGTGCGCGAGCGAGTCGGGGGCGTAGTGCAGCGGGTAGGGCTCGGGCGTGCGGCGCAGCACGTCGAGGGCCTGCTGGAGGCGCGTGCGGTTCTCCATGGAGCGGTCGAACACATAGCGCGGCACGCAGGAGTAGACGAAGGGGTCGTAGGCCTCGCGGTAGTCGATGGTTTCGCCCAGGATGAACTCGCGCACGATGAGCTCCACGAAATTCTGGCCGCCCAGGCTCATATAGTACGTGTTGCGGCCGCAGCGCGTGTTCACCTCGAAGAAGCGGAAGCTCCCGTCCCGTTCGTCGTACTTGATGTCGAAGTTCGCGAAGCCACGGTAGCCGACTTCCTTGAGGAAGCGCCGCGCGCCGTCGATGATAGCCTGCTCCCGCTCGCCCATGATGCAGAGCGGGTTGCCGAGCGCGGTGGGGTCGTGGTCCTGCAGGCACACGACGCCGCCGGACACCACGCGCAGCTCGCCCGACGCGTCCGAGAATGTGGTGAGCGTGCGGATGGCATCGTCGCCGCCGGGGATGAAGTCCTGCAGCACCAGCTCGTTATTGTAGTCCGACGTGCGGATGCTGCGCCAGACCTGCGCCAGCTCCTCGGGGCTCTCTATCTCGTAGATCTTTCGCCAGCCCTCGATGGTCGCTTCCTGGAATTGCGCCGAATTCGACGGCTTCGCGATGAGCGGGTAGGGGAAGTCGTGCACCGGCAGCTCCTCGGGGCCGTCCGTGCCGCACGAGAAGTACCACGTGCGCGGGTAGGGGATGTCCAGCTGCTCGCACAGCTCGTAGAAGCGGCGCTTCTGCGTGATGTCGTCGAGCAGGGCGAAGTCGAGGTAGGGCACCGTGTAGCCGGCGGCCTCGAGGCGCGGCTTGCCCGACGAGAGCATGCGCGCGTGACAGTCGTCGCAACCGAGCACGAGCAGCACGCGCTCGGGGTCTGCCGCGCGCACCTCGGCGGCCACGCGCTCGAGCGCGTCGTAGAGGCCCTCCGGGTCGTGGACGTTCGGCTCCAGGCGGTAGTCGGTGAAGCGGCTGGTCGAGAGCATCTTGATGTCGTGCGCGGCCAGCACGATGGTGCGCTCCACGCCGTAGGCGCGGTGCAGCTCGCGCACGTAGCTGTACGCGAGGATGTCGCCGCCCACCACGACGGGCTGCAAACGGCGCGCCACGTCGGCGGCCGAGGCGATGCGGGGGGAGTTGTCGGTCATGTTCGGTGAATCTCCTTCGTATGCGGTCTGCGTCGCATTATCCCACACCAAGGAGCTCTTGCAGGTCGCTGCACGATTTCTTCGCCTTCTTGGGCTAGGCGGGTTCGTTCGTTTCAGGAGCAGTTGAAGACAGGGTTGTGGACCAACGTCAATCGGCGTTAAGCCTGAGCAATATCTTCTCGCCGTCGGCAAAAACTTGCATTGGTTTGTGGAAAGCAGCAAAGACGGTTTCGATATTGTTTTGGAATGGCGCGATGCAGCTGTCTTTTCGCCTGGCGAGGGTCTTAACATCGTTTTTTGTCAACCTGTCTTTGATGCCTTCAAGGGCATTTCCGCCGTCTGTAAGGAGTTCGTCCATAGGGCTCTTTTTCAGCGCGGGCATAGATCCGAAAGCTCTTCCAAGCCCCTTGCCTGCTGTGGCCACGCCGCCAAGCAAGCCTGCGCGCACGGATGAGCGAGATCGGCTCTCAATGTACTCGGATGCTTCTGTGTAAAGCTGCTTGTAGCTCAACGAATACTTTTCGAGTTTGGTGCGTACGCTCGTCAAATAGTCTTCTTCGAAATTTTCCAGCAACATCACTTCAAGGAAAGTCGAGAAGCCGTAGAGATAGAGCGCTGCTTGGTAGTTTCCGAAATCACCATCCAACTTGGTGAGCTTGCTGGCAACCTCGCTGCTCGTGAGAATAGTTTTCTTGCTGGACATGTTCCGTTCTGCTTTTGATCGGTAAAACTCGATATCCTTTTCAGCATCGCGTCTGATGTCCAGAACCTGCTGGTGCCTTGTACTCCGATAGCGTTCGTTGCCGACGTTGTGCTTGTAGTTGTTCATGATGTCGGCGAGCGTGTTCATGTTTCCTTTAATCGAGGCTTTCTTATCCTCTTCCAGGAAATCGACGATCCGTTCAGATATTTCACGGATATCTTTCAGCTGGTTCTCGATACCTGCGAGCGCTGCGCTCAGCATGAGCATGTAAGGGTCTATAGCGCTCGCCGCTTTTGCGACATCGGCAGGAACGAGGCCGGCTTGTCCCACTATGCCCGATTCACCTACGACGGATGTAAGGTATTTTCCAGGATCGTTTTTGAGCTCGGCAAGAGATCCCGAATAGCCACGCCAATCGATCCTAAACAACTGCTCGCGTGCGGTGGTTGCGCTCTGGGCTAAGGATCCGAGTGTGCCGGCAAGCGACGAGAGGGCCATGCCGCCTGTGGCCAGATCGGCAAGGGAAAGTTCGAAGAGACCTCTTTCCTTGGCAGATTCTCGCGGGAATGAAGGAATGATTTCGACGTTCATCATCGACTTTACGATTTCTTGAGATTCGGTGCTCTCGCTCATTCGGCGTACCTTTCCGTTTTTGCGCTGCTTCAGTAGGCGCCGTCGGTCAAATGGCCTCCTAACTGGCGTTCATGCCTCATTATAGGTCTCATGAACCGGTAATGCGCAGCTTTCGTGGTGGTCTCGTCCTGACCGTCGCCGCCCTTGCCGGCAAGGAGATTTTGGTCGTAGGGCGCGACCAACGCAGACAAAAGAAAGCCCGCTGAGAAGATGCCTCCTCTGGGAGGCATCTCGCTTCTAGGGGAGGGGCTGCTTTGAAACGCGAGCTGGTGTTTCTAGCAGAAGATTTCTACGAAAACGATGCGGAGCCTGACTGGAAGGAGATCGAGCACAAGGTCGACAGACCGTACATGGTTCTGCTCGTGAAGATCGAGGGAGCCATATGGGGTCTTCCGTTTCGCTCTCACATCAAGCACGGCCACGCCGCACGAGTTCGAGGCCATTCGCGGTCAGGAACGGCGCATCCATCAAGGGTTCGTCTCGCACATTAGGGCGTACAAGCATGCACGGAAAAGCGTTCATCCTCGGTGTGCGCAGATGATTCGCTATTCAACGCTGCAGAACTACGAGAATCCGCTCTTTTCGCAGGACTGATGGGGTTTCCATCGCCGTTCTTGGGGTTTCGCCGCGCGTGGCGTATCATACCGAAGGATACGGACGAACCGTGCCGCGCCGTTGCGCGCAAGGGCACGCACGCAAAGGAGAACCAGCCACATGTGCGGATTCGTGGGATTCACCGCGGTCGACTACGACCAAGAGGCCAACCAGGCCATCGTTAAGGACATGGCCGATCGCATCGCCCACCGCGGGCCCGACGACGAGGGCTTCTTCGTGGACGACGACATCGCGATGGGCTTTCGCCGCCTGTCGATCATCGACCTCGAAGGCTCCCGCCAGCCCATGCAGAACACCGACGGCACCGTGACCGTCACGTTCAACGGCGAGATCTACAACTTCCAGGAGCTGCGCGCCGAGCTCGAGGCGATGGGCTACACGTTCGTCACGAACGGCGACACGGAGACCATCGTCCACGGCTACGAGGCGTGGGGCACGGACGTGTTCGAGAAGCTGCGCGGCATGTTCGCCATCGCCATCTGGGACGCGCCGAAGAAGCGCCTCGTGTGCGCGCGCGACCTGTTCGGCATCAAGCCGTTCTACTACCAGCACGTGGGCGCGCGCCTCATCTACGGCAGCGAGATCAAGGCGTTCCTCGCGCATCCGGCGTTCAAGAAGGAGCTCAACCGCGAGCAGCTGCCGCAGTACCTGTGCTTCGAGTACATGAACGACTCGCAGACCATGTTCAAGGGCGTGCACAAGCTGCTCCCCGGCCACTTCATGGTGTTCGAGGACGGCGAGCTGCGCACCGAGTGCTTCTACAAGATCACCTACAAGATCGACGACTCGAAGTCGCTCGACGAGTGGGCCGACGTCATCGTGGGCGCGTTCGACGAGTCGGTGGCGGCGCACGAGATCGCCGACGTCGAGATAGGCAGCTTCCTGTCGGGCGGCATCGACAGCTCGCTGGCCGCGTACTGCATGGGGCAGCACGCGCCGGACATCAAGACGTTCTCGGTGGGCTACGACATCGGCTGCGAGGACAAGCTGGCCGAGATCGCCGCGCAGTCCGACTTCGAGATCAAACTGAACGAGCTGGAGGACGCCGAAGAGTTCGCGAAGTGGGCCAACCTGCCGAACTGGCAGGTGAAGGTGGACGCGCAGGAGTTCCTCGACATCGTGCCCACCGAGCAGTACCACATGGACGAGCCCCTGGGCGCGCCGAGCGCCATCCCGCTGTTCTTCGTGAGCCGCCTGGCGCGCGAGCAGGTGAAGGTGGTGCAGTCGGGCGAGGGCGCCGACGAGCTGTTCGGCGGGTACTGGATCTACCACGACCAGTTCGAGTTCGGCAAGTACTTCCGCGTGCCGCGCCCCCTGCGCGCCGCCGCAGGCGCGGTGGCCGAGAAGCTCCCCTCCTTCCACGGGCGCCGCTTCGCCATGCGCGGGTCGGGCGGCCCCGAGAAAAGCTACCAGCGCGCGAGCATGAACTACATGTGGGACGAGATCCCCAACGTGCTGCGCGATTACGACGGCCCCTGCAAGCCGTGGGAATGGTGCAAGCCGCACTTCGACGAGGCGGCGAAGCAGGACATCGACATCATCACGCAGACGCAGTACGTTGACATGGTGAGCTACATGCCCTTCGACATCTGCCTGAAGGCCGACAAGATGTCCATGTCGCAGTCGCTCGAGCTGCGCGTGCCGTTCTTGGACAAGAAGGTGCTCGACGTGGCGCTGCAGCTGCCCACGGCCTGCCGCGTGGACGACGACCACGCGAAGTACGCGCTGCGCGTGGCCGCGAGCAAGCTGGGCTTCCAGAAGAAGGTGGCGAACATGCCGAAGCAGCCGTTCATCACGCCGCTCACGGTGTGGCTGCAGACCGACCTGTACTACGACCGCATCAAGGAGGCGTTCACGAGCGAGGCCGCGCACGAGTTCTTCAACGTGGACTACCTCGTGCAGATGCTCGACGACCACAAGTCGGCCGACTTCTCCACGGTGGAGGGACGCGGCAAGCTCAAGATGATGCGCATCTGGAACATCTACTGCTTCCTGTGCTGGTACGAGGTGTTCTTCGGGAAGTCGAGCGAGAAGCTGGCGCCGAAGACCCAGGTGGCGTAGCCTATCGGGCGTCGAGGGAGTCGTCCGGGCGCTCAAGCTGCCGGGCCAAGACGAGGTGCAGCTTCTCGGGGAGCAGGGCAGGATCCTGGATCGTCTCGAAGTTGCCCGTCAGGGGCAGTCCATTGAACGCGCCGATGTTGATGTGCGCGAGGTAAACGTTGGGCGGCAACCCCATCGCGCATTTTCTGGCCTGCAGGCCGTCGGCAAATAGGCCGTCGCCCACCACCAGGCATACGATGTTGCGTGTCGGTTCGGCAGCGGCGCGGGCCTGCACCTGCTTGAGTGCTGCGGTGATCAGGGTTTGCTCGCTCGTGGGGTTGTTGACCAGGTTGAAGGCAAAGCGCTTGCGCTCATGATCATGGGTGAACTCCAGGGGCGTCAGCTCTGCCCAGCCTTCGCCGAAGGCAAGCAGCTGGGTGCGTATATCCACCGCACCCTGCTGCTGATCGCGCGCGGCAAGCTGTAGTGCCCGATCGATGCCTTCGACAAGGCAAACCGCCAGTGCACCGGCGCTGCTGGCATTTTTTCCTGTCATTGAGATGCTCACGTCAAGCAGCACGTATATATCCATGCCGTGAAACTGCCTGTTCTGTGGGCGGCTGCACCGCTGCCGCTTCTGCCAGATCGCATTCTCGCAACCGGACTCGAGTTGGAGATGGGCTTGCACGAGCGTGCTGGGATGCATGCGGGTGCCGCTGCGGGCAAGTCGGGCGCGGTAGCGGAAAACGCCCAACTGCTCCTGCGGAGTGGCTATGCGCACGAGAACCTCGGCAATGCGCTCGATGGTGTCGTGATAGCGCTCTGCCGTGCGCTCGTAGGACGCCCGGCCATCGTCGAGGAACGCCATGGCTTTCGCTTCGGCGGACATGCTGGGCAGGCTGAGGCTGGGCGTCTTGCCCGCCTCGACGGGTGCTTCGTTGTTGTCGGCGATCAGCTGGTCGATATTACCTTCGTTCACCGTGGCGAGCGACGCCTGGATGAACTCGGTTTCGTTAGCCTCTTGGCGCAGCGCGTTCTCGTCGTTGGCGGCATCTTTGGAAGCGCCGTAGGATTGCTCGTTGTCGTAGAGGTGCACCAGGTCGTAAAAGCTCAATGCCTCCTCATCCAACTTTATCATGCGTGTGAACAGCGGCGTTATCAGGCGCGCTGCCTGGTTGTGGCGGGCGCTGTAGGACAGGCTCTCGTCGAACAGGAGGCGCTCGAGTGCGGCAACACGCGGGTCCATGGCGGCGGCGGTGCCCAGGCATTCGACGATGAGCGGCGAGACGACCACGTTGGGCTGGTCTTCGAAAAGGTAGAGGCGCAGGGTGCGCATAAGCTGGATGTGTAGAGGCTCGCTCGCCATCACATGGGCCGCCGCGCGCGAGAGGTAGGCTTCGAAGTGCAGCTTGGCAAAGGGAATGCGGCTGATCATGCGCGCATACGCTGCCATATCGTCGATGCACGTCTGCAGGTAGCGTTGCGCGGGGGACGACAGGTTGTTTTGGTAGTCGAAGCGCTGGCGCCAGTCGTCGAGCAGGAAATCCTGCGCACGGGTTGCCACGAAGCAGGCAACCATGGTGTCGACTTCGCCAAGGGCGATGGTGCCGCGCACGCCATAACGCTTACGCGCGGCAATGTCCTCGTTGAGCTCGTGGTTTACCAGCAGGTCGATGCCGCTGCGGGTAAGCCGGCATCCGGTTTTGCCCTCGGCGCTCACGCAAACCGTGGCGGTGCGGAGCCCGCTGATTGCCGCAACGTGCTCGACCGTGCGCTTCACCTGTTCAACACGGGTGGCCATGGGTTCAGCCAACCGGGCTTAGGTCGATGCCCACCAGCAGGGCGGCTTGCCGCGCTAGGCTGGCGTTATGGTTCGATCCTGCTTGGTCAAGGGTGCGCAGCAGCTTGTCGATGAGGTAGAGGTCAAGGTGGCGTCCGGGCAGGTTTCCTCCTGCGCTGTCCTGGACGGCGCGATTGAGGGCGCGCGGCGTGATGCAGTCGGTCAGCAAAGGGGCGGTGTCTTCGCGCACGATGCTGCCAGCTTGGTCTTTCTCAAGCGAGATGGCCGCGTCTTTCGCCGGCACGGCATAGAGGTGCTCGGTCAAGGTGGCAAGATGCACCAAGGCGTTCAGCAGGTCGCGGTCGAGATGGCGGCTGAAAACCCCGTCGGCATCGACCGCCTCGCAGAGGGCGAGCCGCATCAGGGAGGGGCTGGGACGGCGCAGGGGATCCCGATCAAGGTCGGGATAGGTTCGCTCGATGACCTCAAAGCGGTCGCGGATGGCGGGGTCTAGGACCTCGCGGTGCCGATATCGCGCCGATGCTTCGTTGGCGGTGGCGAACACGGTGAATCCGGGCTGTACTACCAGGTCGATGCCCTCTTCCTGCAAAAACACCGATTCGCCGGGGCCCTTGAGAAGGATGTCCTGCAAACGCGCGATGATCGCCTGATCGCCGAAGTTGATTTCGTCGAGCAGCAGTGGAACGCCGGCGCGCATGGCGCGGGGAAGGGCTCCTTCCTCGAACACGAACGTATTGCGGGGGGCATCGTGAACCATCTTCCCTACCAGCTCGTCGCTCATCATGTCGCCCTTGACCGAGACGATGAGCGGCTCGGTGCCGTAGAGGCGCATGACGAACTTCGCCATTTGGGTTTTCGCTATGCCTTTGTCGCCGACGAGGAGGGTGGGGCGCGCCGAGAGGGCGTTGCCGACCAGCGTATCGATGTCCTGTATCATCTCGCGGTCGAACAGCAGGCCGTAGCGCCGTATGGTCTCGCGGTCGTGCAGCGCTTGGGCGCGCTCGGCTATGTCGGCCCGCGCGTTGCTGCGCGCGGCGTTCAGGTCTTTGCGCGCACGGGAGATATCCTTCTCGTAGCAGGCCAGCTCGACATCGGTGAAGGCGCGGCCGGCCTTGGCGGCATCGACCATCGTCTGCCACAAAGCCAGATGCGCATCGAGCTGGCGTTCGTGAAGCTCCGCGAGCGCGTAGGTTGCCAGGATGTCGTCTTCTTGCTGCTGGTAGTCGAGGTACTGCAAAACCGCGTCCTGCATGAGCTTTTGGGGAATCAAGCCCTCTTCGCCCAACGGAATTATCTGCTTGCGCACTTCGGGCACGATGGTCCCGTCTTCCTCGAAAAGCATGAAGCGCCCTTCTCCGTCTTGGGGGATGGTAATCCCGTATGACTGCAGGGCGGGAATATAGTGTTTGGCGAGGTTTTCAAACCGCATGATCCCCCTCGTTTCCTGGTCGGTATGGCTCGTGCTTTCACCCTAGCGCCCACCCGGGGCGACTTCATGCGCTCGAAAGGGTGAAATGATAGGGTGAAACACGGGGCGAAATGAACGTGATCAGGCGATACGTTTCCTTCTTGGACTCTGAAGAAAAGAAGGATGGTTGCGGGCATTCGATCTCGCCCTGTCTCTCACCCTGTCAAACCACCCGGGTAGTAGCTGTACGGAGGGGTGAGAGGGGTTCACTATCGTCGAAAGCGCACTGCGGGGATGGTTTGCGGTGTTGGCATGATGGCGCACAAGGAGGATGAAAGCATGGAGATCCGGGTTGAGGGCAGGCGTGTTGAGGACGAGTCGGTAACGCTGACGGTGCGCGTGGCTGCAAGCGAGCTGGAGTCGCTCGAGCGCGGCGCCTGCTTGGTGGTGGCCCAGCGAAACAACATCGATCTGGGCGGCAACGAGACGGCACGCCAGCTGCTCGAGAGCGCGCTTGGCGTATCCGAGGCGGCGTCGCTGGTGACGCAAACCATGAAGAACTTCGTCGCACCGTTTGCCCTGTCATCGGAAAGCGAAGACTACTCGGTGGTGGGCGCGCCAATCTTCGATGCCGATCGCAGATTGGAAGCCGAAGGGGATTTAGTCTTCGATGCAACGTGGACGCGCCTCGGCGCCGTGACGCTTTCCTCCTACGAACCCCTTGAGCTGGCGGTTCCGCCCGTTTCGGTGAGCGAGGCCGAAATCGATGCGCGGATGGAGGAAGTGGCGCAGACCTACACCGGCGTCGAACCCGATGAGAGCCGCACCCAGGTTGCCGAGGGCGATGTGGTGCAGATATCGATGGACTGCCTGAAGGACGGAGAGCGCTTCGAGCAGCTGTGCTTCGCCAACCGCTTGTACCGAGCGGGCTCGGGGCAGATGCCGGATGGCTTCGACGAGGCGCTTGCCCATGCGCCCGTGGGCAGCATGGTGCACGTCGATTTCCTGCTGCTGACGCGCGAGGAGCTCGATGGGACGCTTTCGGGTCCTTCTGTGTGCGCGGAGGTGAAAGTGGAGGCTATCATGCGCGAGGTGGCCTGCGTGCTGAACGACGACTTCATCTCCCAGAGCATTCCCGGCGCCAGCAGCGTGGTTGAACTGCGGGAGCTGTCCCGCAAGGAGCTTGAGCGGCAAAAGGCGGAGCAGATGCGCCATTACCGCAACTTCCTCGCGGCGGGCGAGCTTGCCAAGCGCATCGAGGGCTACCTTCCCGATGCGGCCTACGATGCCGTGGCCGACCAGATGATGGATTCGCTGTACGAGCAGGCCCGCGCCCAGCATACGACGGTCGACGAGCTTCTGAGCGCGCAAGGCTCGAGCGAGGAGGAGTACCGCATGATGGTGCTTATGCAGGCACGCGCCCAGCTGCGCCAGGGGGCTGCGCTCGACGCGTGGGCCAGGTATCGCGGCCTTGAGATAACCGACGCCGACGTCGATGCGTTCTTCGCCTCTTCGGCGCAGGGCCGGGGCGCCCAGATGCGCGAAGAGGTTGAAAGCAGCGGCTATCTTTACCTGGCGCGCGAGGGTGCCTTGCGCCTCAAGGCAAGCGAGGATCTGGTGGCGTGCTCCACGTTGATTGAAGATGCTTCTCTGCAAATGCCGGCAGGGTCTGCTCCGGCGGTAGGAAAAGTAGCATAATGGCAGGGTGGATACCGGCAGCGCACGGGTTGGCAAGGGGGAAGGACCATGGCGGCAGGCATACCTATGAAGGTTTCGCATGACGTTGCTTTGGCGAAGATCACTCCACCTCGCCGCTCGTCTCTCTCCATCGACCGGGACGGTGCGCTGCAAAGCCTGATCGAGTGCTTGAGCGGCAAGATCGTGACGGTTGAGGCTCCGGTGGGGTCGGCAAGAAGCGGCTTTCTGGCGGAAGCGTACCGGCGCCTTGGTGATGATGCCGAGCATTGGCGAACAGCCTGGTTGTCGGTGGATGATGCCGACGACTGCGATAGGTTGGCGCGCCATGTGCTTGCCGCCCTGCATACGGTATGGTCCGAGCTCGATATGGTCGAGCTGGTTCGGCTTTACCAGGAAAACCCTACTTATTTTTGGGTTGCGCTCAGCAACTTCCTGCTTGAACGCGCCTCCGATGTGGGGGTGGATGTGGTTTTGCTCGTCGACGACCTACATAGGGCGGCCCCCGACGCCATAGCGGAATTCCTCAATTCGGCGGCGCGCTATTTCCCCGAAACGGTGCACGTGGTAGCCTCGGGAAACTACCTGTTGTGGGAGCACATCGATTTGGCTTTTCGTGACGAGGTGCGCATGTTCCCCTCGGATAAGCTCAATTTCAGCCAAGACGAGGTGGAGGCCATCTTGAGACAGGCCATGGACGCTCAGACATCGCCTCGGGTCTCCTACGTTTCCGAAACACCCATCAAGCTGGATGCGCGGGATTTAAAGGCGCTTGCGGCTGATCTGTGGGGTATAACGAACGGCTGGTCGCTCGGTGTTCGCACGTATGCCGATGCGCTTGTCCGCGGGTCGATCGACTGTTCTGCAACGGTGGACGAGCGCGCGCTCGGCCAGATGCTCAACCGTTTCTTCCGCAGCAGCGTGTTGGATGCGCTGCCCGAAGATCTGGCGCAGTTCGTGATAGAGGTAGCGCTGACCGATACGGTGTGCGCCGACTTGTGCAATGCGCTGACCGGGCGCACCGACTCCAAGTTCGTCCTGCGCGATTTGCGCATACGGGGGTGCTTTCTCAGCCCGTGCGCCAACGAGGCGGGCTGGTTCGAGTTCCATCCGCTGTTTCGCCGGTGGCTGCGCATGAAGCAGGGGCAAATGGACGCCAACCATCTGCTTGAGCTCTGCCGGACGGCAAGCGACTGGTACGAGGCGCACCAGATGACCTCCGAGGCGGCGAAGTACCTGCTGATGGCGTCAGATTCCAACTTCATCGAGAACCTGGCCCAGGCCTCGGGATATGAATCGCAGCGCACCGGCATGTCCTACTTCGATTGGATCAGCCGCATCACGGCAGCTCGGTTCACCGAGTCTCCCCAGTTGGCGCTCCATGCGGCATGGGGGTACGTTATCTGCGCCCGAACGGACGAGGGCTTGCGCTGGATCGAGGTGTTCGAGCGCGCCGCAGCCCACGAGCCTGGTCAGGACGGACCCGATGCCTCGATCGTGGTTGACCTGTTCCGGGCAAAATGCCTTGAGATGGACTGCCTTCACGATGAAGCCATGGCCAAAAGCGAGGCTATCCTGCGCTCCCACGAGGAAGAGCTCTCCCTTCCGCAGCGTTGCCTGCTGCTGCACTCGCTGGCGGAATCGTATGCACGCAGAGGCCGCTTCGACGAGGCACTGAAGAACTATCTGCAGGCGGAGGTCATGGCCGAGCTGGGTAAATCGGACTTCTACCTTGCCATGTGCCGCATGGGCATCATCTCCTTGCGCATTGCGCAAGGAGAGTTGAAGGAAGCCCTCGAGCTGTGCGAGAAGGCGCTTGCCGAATGTCCCGATACCGTTATCCCGTACGGATCGCTGCTTGCCTCCAAGGGATACCTCTGCGTGGAGATGGACCGGTTGGAAGAGGCGCGCGAGTGCGTCGAGCGTGCCCACCGTATCGTGTCCACGTCTCGCAACGTGGATATGCTCTACGAGGCCGAGGCCGAGCGCGCCCATTACTACGCGGCGGCGGGGAAGCACGCCCAGGCTTTCAACCTGATAACGAAGACGGCACTGCAGATGGGCACGGCAAGCGTGCCGCG
This sequence comes from Gordonibacter urolithinfaciens, assembly GCF_900199375.1. Taxonomy (NCBI): domain Bacteria; kingdom Bacillati; phylum Actinomycetota; class Coriobacteriia; order Eggerthellales; family Eggerthellaceae; genus Gordonibacter; species Gordonibacter urolithinfaciens. The sequence goes on along the minus strand of NZ_LT900217.1, from coordinate 596,678 downwards.
CAGCATCAACCTGCTCGTGCATGTCAGGCAAGCCCAGGTTGCGTTGGCTATGGGGTATATCCCCGAGGCGGATGCGGCGGCGAGGCGCCTCGAGGCGGGCATCGGCCGGGGTGATATCGACTTCGAGCTGGCCGGCTTGGCCGTGCGCGCTGCCGTGGACGATGCTTCGGGAAGCGTCGGCGACCCCGACGACATCCTGCCGCTCGTCGAGCGCGCGTGCGGAGCGGGGCTCGGCTTGCGCGAGCTTGAGCTTTCCCTTCGGGCGACCGAGCGTTTGGCGGCATGCGGAAGGCGCTCCGATGCGCTCATGTACCTCAACCGCGCGCTCAGGCTGCAAGCCGGCCAGCAGGTGGTAGGCCCCTTCTTGCGTGCCGGCGGGAAAATCCGCGCGCTGCTCCACGAGATCGTGGACGTGCGCAAATCCGGCGGACAGGCCCGTCAGCTTGCGAAGGCGGTGCTGCATCGCTTCGGAGCCAACGAAGCCGAGGAGACGGTGCTGGAGCGTACGGCGAATCCTATGGCCCGCTTCGGCTTGACCGAGCGCGAGTGCGAAGTGCTGGAGCTCCTTGACGCGGGCCTTTCCAGGCGCGAGATTGCGGAGATGCTCACCGTGTCGCTGAACACGGTGAAAAGCCACGTGGGCGGTATCTACAGCAAGCTGGGCGTCACCAACCGCATCGACGCCTTCTCTATCGTCCACGACGGCGAGGACGAATAATCGCGCCCCGCCCCCGCCCCAGCCGGCATCGGCGGGGGCGGGGGCACGTCTCTGCCTCACCCTGCCTCTCATCCTAGGCTCCCTCCCCGGAATAGGCTGGGGAAACCACCTTGGGCGCGTCATGCCCTCCGCTCCCTCCCTCAATAGAATGGTCTCAACGGCATGCGAGCGGAACCCGGGCTTGCTCGCATGTGACTTTCGCGGGGCTGGGAGAATGCCCCGCACAGACTATTCGAGAGGGGCTTCAATGGAACTTAAGAAGACCGAACGGGTCGAGGTCAAGCTTCCTGCCGACATGCCGAACAAGTACATCGACGAGACCGGTGTCCAATGGACGTATTCCCGCTGCTTCTACTGCCACATGAACTGCGGCATCGTCATCGGCGCCGACACCAAGACCGACCGCGTGGTGGAGATTCGCGGCAATTGGAAAGAGGGTACGGTGCTGTGCGACCGCATGGGCGAGCGCGGCCAGAAGGCCATCCAGATGCACTACCATCCCAAGCGCATCAACCATGCTCTGAAGCGTGCCGGCGAGCGCGGCGAGGACAAATGGGAGGAGATCCCCTACGAGCAGGCGATGGACGAGATCGCCGACAAGCTGCAGGCGCTTATCGACAAGTACGGCCCCGAGACGTTGGTCTCTTCCGAGGGCACGTACCGCTCCGACCACCTGTGGGCGCGCACCCGCTTCTTCAACAACCTCGGCAACCCGGGCAACGTCATCGATCCCGGCACCATCTGCTGGTGCTGGAACTACACGCTGAACATGGCCATGGTGGGCTGGCCTATCGAGGCCATCTCGCCGGTGGGCATCGACCAGTCCGATACGTTCGTGGTGTGGGGCCTTTCGGCTTCCGAGAAATATGGCCCGCAAAGCCCCATGTGGCGCCAGTACCTGGCTGCGATGGACCGCCCCGGCAAGAAGCCGAAGATGATCGTCATCGACCCGTACTGCACCACGCAGGCCCTGCTTGCCGACATCTGGATGCCCATCTACCCCGGCACCGACCATGCGCTTGCCCTGGCTTGGCTGCACGAGGTCATCGAGAACGGCTGGTACGACGAGGAGTTCATCAAGTGGTGGTCGAACGGCCCGTTCCTGCTGGACAAGAAGACCAAGCACACCATTCGCGCCGACCAGGTTAAAGAAGGCGCCGCGCACTCCGACTTCGTGGTGTGGGACAACCTTGCCAGCAACATCTTGCTGTGGAACTCCGACAAGAACGAGTGGTTCGCCGACGGCGACGTCGACCCGGCTCTGAGCGGTACCCATACCATCTCGCTGCTCGACGGCTCCACGGTCGAGTGCTACACCGCTTGGGATGCCATCAAGGAGATGGCCGAGCCCTACAGCCCGCAGTGGGCATCTCCCATCACCGGCATCCCCGAGAACAAGATCGCCGATTCCGCCCGCGTGTACGCCACCAACGGCAACGCGTTCATCACCTGGGGCCTCGGAGGCGGCGACCAGGCCGGCCCGAACGCCTCGCGCCTGTGCATCACCAAGACCATTCTGCGTATCATCTGCAACTACATCGACAAGCCGGGCGGCGAGTACGTGGGCGAGCCCGGTGTCGTGCAGGCCGACGGCTCCAAGCCGTTCCCGTACCGCGATGCCGAGATGGAGATGTCCGAGCTCGTCACGCCCGAGATTCGCAAGAAGTACATCGGCTACGACCAGTTCCGCGCTATGAGCTGGAAGGGCTACGAGCCGATTTACGACGCCTACATGAAGATGTTCGGCGTTCCGCGCCCGATGCTGCATCAGCTGTTGTGCTCGCCGGTGCTGGTATACGATGCCATGGAGTTCGGGGATCCCTATCCCATCAAGGCCATGATCATGTGGTCGTCCAACCCGTTCGCCTGGGCGCCCGATCCGCAGCGCCTGTACAAGATCATGAAGAACAACCTGGAGCTTATCGTCTCCGTCGAGTACTGGAAGACCCCTGCCGCAGCTATGGCCGACTACATCATCCCCGGCTGCGACTCCCTCGAGCGCCCGTGCTTCACCACCGCCGAGGATTCCAACGACTTCGTGGTGTGCGGCGACCGTGGCTCCAAGCCGGTGGGTGACCGCGTTATGGACTACGACTTCTTCCGTGGCCTGGGCATCCGCATGGGTCAGGCCGAGGCTTGGCCGTGGGAGACCTACGAAGATGTCATCAAGCACCGTATCTCGCGTGGGGTCGACGTGGATTACACCACGCTGTGCGAGCAGGGTACCTGGTTCCCCGGTCCCACCCGCTCCTTCAAGTACGCCGAGACGCTGCCGAACGGCCAGACCAAGGGCTTCGCGACGCCCACCCGCAAGGCCGAGATCTACCCCACGCTCATGGAAGATCTGGACTACAGCGCGCTCCCGTACTACCGCGAGCTGCCCGAGACGCCGCTTTCGAATCCAGAGCTTGCCAAGAAGTACCCGCTGCGCCTGACCACCGGCGGCCGCGTCTCGGTCCTGTACCACTCTGAGAACCGCGTTCCCGGCCAGGGTACGCGCTCCATCTTCCCGTATCCCAGCGTGTACATGCACCGCGAGGATGCCCGTGCCTGCGGTGTGCGCGACGGCGACTGGGTGTGGATCGAGAACGAGCGCGGCCGCATCAAGCAGGTTGCCCATGTCGACCAGGCCATCATCAAGGGCACTGTGCAGGCCATGCCCTCGTGGTGGTATCCGGAGCTTCCGGCGGAGGAGCCGTGGAGCCAGGGTGCGTTCATCTCCAACGTCGGCTGTTTGGTGGATGGCACGGTCAGGGGTTCCGACGAGGCCACGGGAACGTGGACGAACCGCGGCCTGCTCTGCCGCATCTACCCGTGCATCGATCCTGCCGACCGCACGGACGTGACGGTGACGGGCGACCAGTTCATCGAGGGCGACACCTATTTCAACGACCAGTACGACAAGCTGGGCTGCCGTGAGATCAAGCGGATCGACTGGGAGAACGACGATCCGGGCCAGCATCCCAAGTGCACGTACGACACGCTCGGCAAGTAGCAGGCTGTCGGGACGGGAGAGGTGGTTCGCTCCCGTAACGAGTGGAACCGAGGGGACGGCAGCTGGTGCTGGCGCCCCCTCGACGGAGCGTTGAAAGACAGCGCGTGGCGGCACGGTGAGCGCGGACGCACCGCGGCGGGGGAGGAGACGTCCCATGACGTTTTGGTCGCAATTCTTCGAGATGCTGTTTCTGGTGGGCTTCGGTATCGCCTGGCCTTCCTCCATCGTGAAATCGATCCGCTCGAAAACGGCGAAAGGCAAGAGCCTACTGTTCTTGAGCATATCGTTTTGCGCCTACCTGTGCGGAATCACCTCGAAGTTCATGGCTACGTCCTTGAGCTACGTGGTGGTGTTCTACGTGATCAACCTTTGCTTCGTGGGAACCGATATCGTGCTGTACTTCATCAACTCGAAGCGCGACAAGGAACGCGAGGCGCAGGCGGCGTGCGCGTTGGAAGACGGCTAGACACCGCGTTTGCGGCGTGCGGCTTGCCGTAGGACTGGATGGATGAATGGCTTACGGACCTCTCAGAACCCATTTCACTTCGCGAAAGCGCATCACGATAGATGCTGGCCTGTGCGTGGGCTGCAAGCTCTGCATGCGCTGCTGCCCTTTGGGCAAGGTGATCGGCTACGATGCGGACGCGCGCCGTGCCTATGTGGACGATGCCTTGGTGTGCGGCGGGTGCGGGGCGTGCCTGCGCATCTGCCCCGCCAACGCCGTGCATATGGAGGAAGAGCTCGTGAAAGGAGCGCTTTCTCCTCGTATGGTGCCCGTTATCGCTCCCGGTCAGCATCGTGCCACCCCTTGAACCGCCCCTCTTCTCACCGTGCGATAGGGTGGGGTAAACCACGCAGGCAGGGTCATGTTCTGCATGGCATCCGCCCCTACAATAGCGAACAGGGAAAGCGGCGAGGACAGGCTGCTTTCATTTCAAAAGGAGGTTTTCCCATGTGCTTCAGACCGTCGACCCCGGTAGTCAACAATCCCGAAGGCGCAGGCAGCTCAAGCGCTCCCGGGGCTCCTAGTGCCCCTGGTGCCCCGGGAGCCCCTGGTGCCCCGGGAGCCCCTGGTGCTCCCGGAGCCCCCAAAGCTCCCGGGACGCCTGGTGCCCTTGGCGCTTCCGCCACGCCTGAATCCCCCGAGGCTCCCTTCCGAAAGTAAGCGGGAGCATCGGGTTCTCGTTGTGCGTTCGCCAGGTCAACGGCCTTGCTACCGTTGAGTGCAGGCTGGCGGATGGGTGGGGCGATGTCGGGCGCAGGTGATAGGCTCGTCGCATCAACCGATGCGATAGGAGTGACCCCATGCCCGCCGAAACCCTCGTCCCGCCCCGATTCCGCGCGCCGGAGCCGCAGCCGCGCCGTCGTGCGCTCACGCTTGCGATCGTCGTCTGCGCCCTTGCCGCGGTGCTCTTTGCGCTTGCCCCTGGCCAGGCCGACGCCGCTCCGGCAGGGCCGTTCGATGTGGAGGGGCCCGCCGATGCCTACGCGTGGGATGGCGCGGTGCTATCCGTCACGGGCGACGGCGTGACCATCGCCGGCATGGCGGACCCGGCCTCGGCGGCGATGGGCGACGTGCGGATCGCCGCGGGCGTGGGCGCGATCAACGTGGGCTCGGGCGTGCGCATCGGCACGCTCTCGTTCGCCGGGGTCACGGCGCTTCGCTTGGACGGTGCCGGCAACGAGGTGCAGGCGTTCGACCTGACGCGGCCTGCCAACGTGAGCGGCCCCGGCTCCGTCACGATCGCCGAGGCCACGCTTCCCCTTGACCTGCTGCCCTCGGCCACTGTCACGCTCACGGGCGGCGCTTATAGCATGTCCATCTGGGCCGGAGCCACGCTCGTGCTCGAGCCGGGAGCCAGCCTCAGCAACATCACGCATTTCGGCGGCACCCTCGATCTCTCGCATATCGTGTTCGGCGCCCCCGTGCGGGTGCTGGGCTACTCGGTGGGCGGCGATTACACGTCGAACACCATCGTGGCGCCGTTCGGGGCGACGCGCCTTTCCGAGCTCATGACGCTCGACCACCTGTTCGTGAACGGCGGCGACACCGCCATCGTGGAGGACGGCGAACGCGTGGGCACGCTCCAGGACGACGGCTCATTCCTCATCACCGCCACGCGCACGGTGACGTTCGCAGGCTGGGAGGGCCAAGTGCTCGCCACCGAGGAGGTGCCGCTGTTCAGCGCAGCAACCGCGCCCGATGTGGAAGCCCCCGAAGGCTATCGCTTCACAGGATGGGATGTCGATTTCTCGCATATCGTGCAGAACCTGACCGTAACGGCCCGGTTCGAGAAGCTGCCCGATCCCGCGCCGCAGCCCGAGCCGGCCTCGGCTCCGCCGACGGGCGGGTCGGGCGCGCCCTCTGCTGCACCGGCGTCGACGTCGGTGCCTGCATCGAGGTACTACCCGGCCCCCAAGAAGCTCGCCGCAACGAGCGATGCGGCCGGTTGGGGGCTCGGGGCAATCGCAGCCGCCGGCTCCGCCGCAGCCGCGGCGGCGGTCGTGGCTGCGGCGGCAGGCAAACGCCGCGGGTAGGCCGCGTACCGAGACGCGCTACGCCCGGCCGCGCCCCAGCTTGCCGGCCACCTTGCCCACGATGTTGCCAACGAACGCCGCTTCCGGTACGTGCAGCTTGATGGCCAGGCCGAACGTCACCGCCAGCGACACCAGGCCACCGCACGCCACATAGGCGAGCGCCTGCGGGATGGACCCGGACAGCGGCCCGACGAACGTCGTGAGCGCGAACAGCACGCCGCCGCCCGACGCCGCGCCCAGCCCCCCGAACACCAGCGCCACGAGAAACGCCTTCGCCGTGGAGCGCAGCCCGAACGGCCCCAGGCGGCGGCGCAGGTACGCGAACAGGCACACGTCGGCCACCACGTAGAACAGTACCTCGCCCACGGCGATGATCTCGATGGGGAAGCTCTCCGCGTGCGACGCGCCGAACATCGTGAGCGCCACCTGGGCGGCGCCCGCCACGAAGTTGAACGCCGCGAACACGCCCATCTTGCGCAGGCTCGAGAATATCTTCTGCAGGTACGTGTTCACGCCGTACACCGGCAGCGCGAACGCCAGCACGCTCATGTACGAGGCGATGGACGCCACGTTCTCCGCCGTGAACGCGCCGGCGCGGAACACGGTGATGAGCGGCAGCGAGAACACCATGAGGTACAGCGCGAAGGGGATCATGAAGAACAGTATCTGGTTCGTGCCGCTCACGATGCCGCGCTTCACGCCCTTGGCGTTGCCCTCTGCCTGCATGTCGGCCAGCTCGGTGAACATGGCCGTGGTAATGGGCACGGCCAAGAACGAGTAGGGGAGCGTGAACCATTGGCGCGCGTACAGCAGGATGGAAGGCCCGTTGTCGGCGAAGCTGTACGCCGCCGCGTTCTGCACCGACACCACCGCGAACGAGCATACCATGACGAACAGTGCCGGCACGCCCAGCGAGAGCGTCTCGCGCAGAGCCGGGTCGCGCAGGTTCATGCGCGGGCGCAGCCTGATGCCGTTGCGGCGCAGTGCCGGCAGCTGGATGGCCAGCGCCACGAACACGCCCAGCGGGTTGCCGATGGCTATGACGTAGAGCGCCGCGTCGGGGTTGCCCGGCGCGAGCGCCGCGTACGTCAGGAACGACACGATGACCACGATGCTCTGCGCCGCCGGCGCGATGGCCGACCACAGGTAATCGCGGTTAGCGTTGAGCAGGCCCGATATGATGGCCGTGGCCCCGGAGAACACGATCTGGATGGCGAAGAACTGGAAGAAGAACACCGATTGCGCCATCTCGCGCTGGTCGGAGTAGAAGCTCTGCGTGTAGATGAAGAACGAGGGGAACGCGATGCAGAGCGCCGACACCGCGCCCAGCAGCACCACCACGATGGTGAGCAGGGTGGAGGCGTACTCGTTGCCCGCCTGCTGCCCGAGCCTCTTCTTCACCGACATATACACCGGCAAAAAACGCCGTCACCAGGATGCCGCCTATCACCAGCTCGTAGAGCTGGGAAGGCAGGTTGTTGGCCACCTGGTAGGAGCTGGAGAGCAGCGTTGAGCCCAGCGCGAAGGCCATGGTCCAGGTGCGCACGAAGCCCAGCACGCGCGAAACCATGGTGCACACGCTGATGAGCGCGGCCGACGACCCAACGGCGGCCGCGTCGCCCTGCGCGGCATCGTCCGTGCGCGCGAGCGCCGTCTTGTCCACGCCGGCGTGCTTGCTGACGATGGGCAGCTCGGAGGTCGAGCCGGGGAAGGCCGCCCGTTCGGCGCGGCGGCTCGCCACGGCCGCAGCCCGCGCCGCCGCGCGCGGGTCGGGCGTCTGGGGCTCGAAGGGGTCGCGTGCCGGCGCCGTGCGGTCGGGACCGGCATGGTTTCCGCCGATGCGTATCTCCGACGTCTCGCCGGGCGCCGCGCCGCGCAGGCGGGCCTTCGCGCTGGCAGGGTCGAGCCGGGGCTCCGGGCGCGGAACGACCTGCTGCGCCACGGCGGCCGCGATGGCCGTGCGGTCGAGACCCGCATGCCGCCCGCCCACGCGTATCTCCGACGTCGAGCCCGGATCGGCCGCGCGCGCATGCGACGGCGTCGCGGCGCGCTTGGCGGGGGCGGTCGGAGAAGCGGGCGTGGGGGCTGGTGTCGGCTCGGCAACGCGCGTATGTTGAGCTCGTGCGAGCTTGTCGGACATGGACGGACGCTTTCTTGCGCATCGGATATAATGGCCCATCATAGCAAACCCGGAAAGAAGACCCTCATGCGCATCCTCATCGTACGCAATAATTCCAACTCGAAGGCCGTGGACGCCTCGCTTTTGCTGGCCACGTACCTGGCCACGCAGGGAGCGGATTACACGCTCGTGGACTCGTCGGACCTGTCGTGCCGCGGCGACCACGAAGGGCTGAACGCGGCGCTTGCCGACGGGGTGGAGATGGCCGTGGTGCTGGGCGGCGACGGCACCATCCTGCGCACGGCGCGCCAGATCGGCACGTCGGGCGTGCCCATCCTGGGGGTGAACTTCGGCCGCCTGGGCTTCTTGGCGAACACGAGCGACGAGGGGGTGGTGGCCGTGGTGGCCGCCGCGCTCGCCGGCGACGTGGTGGCCGAACAGCGCACGAACCTGCGCATCGACGTGGTGTGCGAGGGCGAGCGGGACCGCTGGGGCGACGACGACCTCATGTCAGACGGTCCCGACGAAGAGGGAAGGCCCGACGGGGCGCCCTCCGCATCCGGGTTCCCCTGCGGAAGCGATGCGCGCACGTTCTTCGCGCTCAACGAGCTGGCGGTGACGCGCGGCGCGCATGGCCGCATCATCGACTTCGGCTTGAGCATCTCGGGTGCGCACATCGCCGACATGCGCGGTGACGGCCTGGTGGTGGCCACGGCAACGGGCTCCACGGCCTACGCGCTCTCGGCCGGCGGGCCGCTCGTGTCGCCGGGCTTCGTGGGTCTCGTGGCCGTGCCGCTCGCGCCCCATACGCTGCACTCGCGCGCCATCGTCACGGCGTCCAACGACGTGGTGGAGATGGACCTGTCGCACAACGCCGACACCCGCGAGGCCACGCTGTTCGTCGACGGCGAGCTGCTGGAGTTCGAGCGCCCCGTGCGCCGCGTCTACGTCCGCCGCGGCGACACCCCCACGGTACTGCTGCGCTACCAGCGGGAAGGCTTCTACGAGCATGCGGCGCGGGTGTTCTTCTAGGTGCATGCGTGTTGATAAATATGCGTGTTCTACTGGGATTTTACCTGCCTATATGCCGAAAATAGAATAATCGTTGTATCCGGTCTCGGTTGACTTCGCCACCCCCCTGTCGTATCTTAGCTTACTAAGTTCCATGCCTCAGCATGCGAACCGGACCAAGGGGTTATACGTATGAGCAAGCAAGACAGCCAGAGCACGCAGAGCTTTCCAGTAGACGACACCGAACTGAATGCTTCCTCGCACCAGGCGGATGGCGGAAACACCGCCGATAGTGCCGCGGGCAAGCAGGGTTCGGGTGCCGTTCCTGATTCGACATCTGCCGAACAGGCCTCCCAAACCGGGGCTTCTGACTCTCATTCAACTGCAACGAACGCTGCCGTCGAGACGGCCAAGAAAACCGGGAAGATTCTCGGGATGTCCAAGCACGTCTTCGCCGGCCTGGTGGCCGTGGTAGCCGTGGCTGCCGCCGTTACCGCGGGCGTCGTGCTGACGCAGCAGCCGGCCGTGGAGGACTGGTTCGACTCGAATGCCGCCCAGGGCCAGTTCGAAGGCAAGTCCAAGGAAGAGATCCAAGCCGCCCTGAACGAGGAGGTGGCGAAGGGCATGATGAACATCTCCATCGCCGCCGTCATCACGTTCCCCGACGGCGCGTCCGAGGGCGAGGCGCGCATCGAGAACATCGCTGCGAACCCGATGGACCAGAAGGTGACCATCACGCTCAAGGATACCGAAGAAACGGTTTACGAGTCCGGCGCCATCGCGCCCGACCAGCACATCCAGAACATCAAGCTGTCGCGCGACCTGGAGCCCGGAGAGTACGCCGCCGTGGCCACGTTCACAGGTTATGACCGCGAGACGCATAAGAAGACCGGCCAAGCGGCCGCCGAGATCACGTTACGCGTCGAAGGCTAAGACAACCTTCGACGAGAGATAGTCAGAGCATGTCAGACAACGTAAGGGCACATCAGGAAAGGGAAAGTATCATGACGAAGACGAGCCGGTTCAACTACATCAAGCGGGGTCTGGTAGGCGTATGCGCCGCCACGATGCTGACGGGACTTTGTGCGGGAACGGCGTTCGGGGCGGATTCGGACAACAACACAAACGTTGAAGTTACGACTCCCTCAGCTCAGTTGTCTGCCTCGGTCCCAACTAGCGTGTCGGTTGCTTTGAAAAACGACGGAACGTTAAACGCCAAAGGCGATATGAACTTCACTGTAACAGGCCCGTATCAGGTGGTTGTGAAAAGCGTAAAGGCAGTAAAGGAGGACGGATTCACTATTTCTGGTCAAGCAAGCATGACTGCTCAAAATGCGGTTGCTGCAAAAATTCAGGTAGGTAGTGATGCTTCTGGAGCTTTCGAGATTAGCGGGATCACTGAGACGGCGAAAACGTTCGATACGCCTGGAGTTATCGATCCGACCTCTGGTCTCACTTGCTCTATTACTGAGTTGGTTATGAAGAATATGACAGCTGAAAACGAAAATAAGGCAATCACTCCATTCCATCTTGTCTGGACTGTCGGCATCCCTAGTGCTACTCCTGCTGCATAACTCTGGTACAGCGTCAGTTTGCTGGGCGGACTAGGTGAGGACATTAAGACACATCTTTAGCAAAGCCGCATCCGTAGAGGGTGCGGCTTTGCTACTTTGCCTCTTTCTGATTTTCAATTTGTGGCCGGCAACTTACTCGTTTGCTGCTTCGAAGGCGACTTCTGGCGAAATGTCTTTTTCGATGGAAGCTACTTCTGAAACTGCATCCGATGCGACGAATTCCGTCGAAGCTCCTATTCTCGTCGACGATAAGGACAACGTGATCGTCGCAACTCCCTCGACTAAACCTGCAATGCCAACCGCTCCGGTCGAGCCCCCTTCAACTCCTACCGTTCCCGAGTACGAGAACGCCTGGCCCATCGGGCTCGACGAGACTGCGGCGGTCGTTGCCGAGTTGTGGGATGATGGGACGTTCGTCGTGGACGGGGCGGGGGATACCCTCGCGTTCGAGAGTGCCGACGAGGTGCCGTGGCTTGCGGATGGCGTGGCAGACGACATCAAGCGCGTCGTGTTCGCCGACGCGGTGGAGCCTGCCAGCCTGGCGCACTGGTTCGAGGGGTGCGCGAACCTCGAGGAGGTCGCAAACGTCCCCGCCGACGTCAAGGACCTCACGCGCGCGTTCTTCGACTGCCCGAAGCTCGTGGAGCTGCCGGACGATCTCGCGTTCGCTGACGATGCGATCCTCGAGGAGTGCTTTGGCTTCGCCGAGCCGCCCGACGAGCCGCTGTCCACCGTCTACCGTGGCACGGACGAGAACGTGCTCGCCTACGCGTGGGACCTCGACGGCCGCGCGCTCGTGAACCCCGACGCGCCCGGGCTGCCTGCGGTCGAGGAGCCGGCCGACCCCGAGGCTCCCGCCGACGACCCCTCCGACAAGCCCGCTGACGATCCCGCCGAGGACGCTGTGGAGGCGCCGCTGCCTGAAAGCGACGAGCCCCTCGCTCCGATGGAGGAAATGCCCGAGCCCGAAGCCGATTCCGCCGCGCCGGACGCCCCCGAGGAAGAGGCTGTCCAGGTCAACATCACCATCCCCTCATCGGTTTCCATGATGCTGGGCGAGGACGACCTCAACAGCGCCACCATCCCTGTCATGGTGGCGAACCGCTCCGAGCGCGCCGTGGCCATCACGGGTGCGCGCCTCAAGCGCTCCGACATGGACCTGCCGGGCGGTTCGTGGTCGCTCTCCACCCAGGGCGGCGCCACGACGTTCGTGCAGGACGCCCGCTTCACACCGCTCGGCCTGGAGGTGACGTTCGACCGCCCCGTCATCCTCGCCGCCGGCGACATGGGCACCCAGCTTGTCTGGCACGGCACCTTCACCGACTACGGCATGCGCACCCTGCTCGACGCCGTCATCGCCTCCGGCGACTCCGGCTTCACCTACGGCTCCATGATCTGGATAGTCTCAGCCGCCTGATCGGCTTGCTTCCCTTGGAGCAATCTTTTCATTCCAGTGGTTGCGGCGAACGTGTCGCCTCTAATATGCGAGGCCGGCCTTCTTGCATTTGATGGCATCGAGTCGCTATAATGCAAATTACCGGCGGTGCCCAGGACGGCGAGTTTAACGGGCTTCACCATCCAGGTTGGGCGGCGCGGGTACTAGTGGGAGGCCGGGTTAATCCCGGCCTTTACCATCTCCTGGTTCCCTCCCTGCTTCGTCCGCGTTCTTATGGTTCGTCCACAAGGCGAGGAAGAAACTCGCGAGCGTGGCTATCGCTGCGTAGGCGTTAAGAATTTCTAGAACTGCGTTCATAGGCGAACACTCCTCTCGAAAGAAGCGCCACCCGAGCGCGGACACCGCCGGCACACTCATTCTACGCCTTGAACGCGCACTTGGATAGAGGCTATTTAGCCTGGTAAAAAGCAGAAAATTGAACGAAAATGCACTGGATTCCTGCAAGGTTTTGGAAAGATCCGTGCAAGGTTTTGCCGGTGTTTTGAGAGCCCTCGTGAGAACGCCCCCCCTCGCCTTGGAATTCTGAGGTGAGGGGGGCGTTCGATAGCGTTCGTTGCGCGCGCCGTTTTACTTGTGATAGTACCGGTGCTGCTCGTACTTGGGCTCGCAGCAGACGTTGATGCCGAGGGTACGGTAGAGCTTCTCGTCGGTGGAGGAGATGATGACCGAGAAGTACGCGTCGCAGCCGCGCAGGTCGTCGATGTGCTCGATGAGCTTGGCGGCAAGCGGGTCGGTGGCGGAGCTGATGGACAGCGCGATGAGCGTCTCGTCGGAGTGCAGGCGCGGGTTGCGGCTGTGCAGGCAGTCGGTCTTCAGGCGGCAGATGGGCTCGATGACCTCGTCGCTGATGACGTCGATCTCGTCGTCGACGCCGGAGACGCCCTTGAGCGCGTTCATCATGAGCGACGACGCCGCGCCCAGAAGCGACGACGTCTTTCCCGTGACCACCGAGCCGTCCGGCAGCACCATGGCGCCCACCGGGCCGCCGGTTGTCTCCTCCTTCAGCAGCGCGGCCGAGCGGGCCGGCGAGAAGCTCGCGTTCACGCCGGCCTGGTTCATCAGCAGCTCCAGCTTCTCCACGTGCTCCTGGCCCGTGCCGCTGCGGCGCGTCTCCACGGCGGTCTGGAAGTAGCGGCGCACGATCTCCATCTTCGCGGCCTCGCGCACGGCCTCGTCGTCCACGATGGCGTTGCCCGCCATGTTCACGCCCATGTCGGTGGGCGACTGGTACGGGCTCTCGCCGGAAATGCGCTCCATCATGGCCTTCAGCACGGGGAATATCTCCACGTCGCGGTTGTAGTTCACCGTGGTCTCGCCGTACGCTTCCAAATGGAACGGGTCGATGGTGTTCGCGTCGTTCAGGTCGACGGTGGCCGCCTCGTAGGCTATGTTCACCGGGTGCTTGAGCGGCAGGTTCCAGATGGGGAACGTCTCGTACTTCGCGTAGCCGGCCGCCACCCCGCGCTTGTGCTCGTGGTAGAGCTGCGAGAGGCACGTGGCCATCTTGCCGCTGCCGGGGCCGGGGGCCGTCACCACCACGAGCGGCCGCGTGGTCTCGATGAACTCGTTGCGCCCATAGCCTTCGTCGCTCACGATGCGGTCGATGTCGTAGGGGTAGCCGGGGATGGGGTAGTGCAGGTAGCTGCGGATGCCCAGGCTGTCCAGGCGCTTGCGGAACGCCTCGGCCGAGGGCTGGTTCGTGTAATGGGTGATGACCACGCCGCTGGTGGCGAAGCCCATGCCGCGGAAGATGTCCATGAGGCGCAGCACGTCCTCGTCGTAGGTGATGCCCAGGTCGCCGCGCACCTTGCTCTTCTCGATGTCGTTCGCGTTGATGGCGATGATGATCTCGGCGTCGTCGATGAGGCTCTTCAGCATGCGGATCTTGGAGTCGGGTTCGAAGCCGGGCAGCACGCGCGAGGCATGGTAGTCGTCGAAGAGCTTGCCGCCGAACTCCAGATAGAGTTTGCCGCCGAACTGGTCGATGCGGTTGCGGATGTGCTCTGCCTGCAGCGCGATATACTGGTCGTTGTCGAATCCTATGCGCATGGGTCTGCGGCGCCCCTTTCGTGAGAAGACGGTGATGCGCGTACGCGCGCGAACCAAAGTATATCGCACTTGCCGTACCCGGTGTTGCTAGCGTGTAAAAACTCGCCGCGGGCAGGGCGGTGCGGCGGGGAGTGCAGCGTCTCCCATGTTGGGCAGTGCGCCGAAAGCCCCCTTAAGGACCGGTAGGCCGGTGCTATACTCGTAGGCGATCCCGAGGGCCGCTGGAAAGGGGGGCGGATGTGGACGCCGTGCGCACGCTCATGGAAGAGTACCTCTCGCACTTGCGCGTGGAGCGGGGGTCCTCGCCGCTCACCGTGTCGGCGTACGCCACCGACCTGCGCGATTACGCCGCCTTCCTCGACGGGCGCGGAGTGGACAATGCCGATGACGTGGACCGCGCCTGCGTGGTGGCCTACGAGGCCGACCTCGTGGACCGCGGCTACGCCACGTCGAGCGTGGATCGGCGCGTTTCGGTGATCAAGGGATTCCACCGCTTCCTCGTGCGCGAGGGCTATGCGCGCCGCAACCCCACCGACACCCTGCAGCTGCCCAAGCCCCCCGAGCGGCTGCCCGACGTGCTGTCGGTGAATCAGGTGTCAACCATGCTGGCTGCCTGCACGGGCGACAGTCCGTCGGAGATGCGCAACCGCGCCATCCTGGAGGTGCTGTACGGCTGCGGGTTGCGCGTGAGCGAGTGCACGGGGCTCGATCTGGGCGATTGCATCCTGGAGGAAGGGTACCTGCGCGTCGTGGGCAAAGGGGGCAAGGAGCGCATCAGCCCCATCTCGGGCGCTGCGCTCGAGGCGCTGGGCGCGTACCTGGAGCATGCCCGCCCCGCGCTTGCGAGGCCCTACGCCAAGCCCACGGCGGCGGTGTTCCTGAACGCCCGCGGCGGCCGCCTGACGCGCCAGAGCGTGCATACCATCGTCGCCGATGCCGGACGCCTCGTGGGCGTGGCGAACCTGCATCCTCATACGCTCCGCCACTCCTTCGCCACCCACCTGCTGGAAGGCGGTGCGGACCTGCGCGTTATCCAGGAGATCCTCGGCCACTCCGACATCTCCACCACCCAGGTATACACTCACGTGAGCCGCGCCCACATCCGCGAGGAGTACCTGAGCGCCCACCCGCGCGCGCAATGCCCGCGAGCATAGCGCACCTGCTCGTCATGCACATGGCGCTTCGCGTGGATAACGCTCTGGCTCGTGCGCTTGGTGCAGCATCCCCGTCGCATGCGCGACGCATGCTCCCGCGTTCGGTGCAGGAGCCCGTTGCGTGCGCAGTACGGTCGCCCGCGCCTGGCGCGGCGACTTGTTGCGTATGCGACCGCAATCATCTGCGCTCGGGCAGCGGCCTGCTGCGTGCGTCGTGCAGCGATGCGTATTCGGTGGGGCAGTCTGTCGCGCGCCTGGCGCAAATCCGCGTGGACGAGATTCGAGTCTATGGCACGATTGCTGGTGTCTGAATCGCCAGATGCTTGTTGCGAACAGGCCTTTTACGGGAATTGCTTACGCGCGGTCGCAAAAACCTACCACAGGCTCCGATCTTGTACATGACCGAATTGATAATATTAGACTCCGCTGATCGCCGAGGCCCGGGTACGCCCGCGCTGGGAGCGTGCGGAGCTTCTTGGGTGCTGTTTGGAGGCGCACGCGGGACGGGCTCGCAGCTTCTTCGGAAAGGGATGGTGTGCTTGTGCGGAAATAGGGCTCGCTACGAAACGGATGTTTCACGTGAAACATCCGTTCGCTAATTCGATCTTTCGCTTGCTCCCTTCGCGCTGCTGCCGGGCTTGACTGGAGTTGCTGGGTGACGCCCCCCCGACCCCCGACCTGCTCCCGCCTCCTTGCGGGACCCCCGCCCCCGTTCCCGTCCCCGCTTAGGCCCGGTACGCCCGCGCTGGGAGCGCGGGCGCCGCCCCGGTGCCCATCCGCCTCCGTTTCCGACCCGGCCCCGATTCCCGGCCCGATGGCCGGAGCGCTTGAACGAGCGGTTGATCCTGCGGGGTCTGCGTGGGGCGGGGTGGGAGGGCGTCACAAATTCTCCCACTTCGTGCCACGGCGGGCAGCGAATCCATATGTTGTGGACGATTCCGCGGCTCTGCCTACCCGTGGTATGGCCGATTTTCCGCGTGCTGGAAAATGAATGACGGGTGGGTGAACAGTGGGTTTCATCACGGCAAAAAGGGGGCGGAATACCCTATAAATGTTGCGAAGTGGGGCGAAGTGGGATAGAATGCCAAACATCGAAAGGGCCGAACGGCTGCACGCGGAAAGGATGGCATGGCGGAGGTCGTCGACACAACGGAGAGCACGGAGGGGGCGGCGCATATCGTCGACCTCAACGGCGAGTTCCGTTTCAAGGTCGATGCCAAGGGCCGTATGTCCCTGCCCGCGAAATTCCGCAAGGTGCTTTCGACCGACTTGGTGGTAACCCGCAATCCGAAGGACGAGTGCCTCTACGTCTTCGAGCCCCGTGGCTTCAACGCCTGGGTCGCGGAGGTGTTCGAGGACAAGTTCGGCAAGTACGACTCCTCCAACGACCTGCACGTGCGCCTGCGCCGCAAGCTCAAGGCCCGCGCGAAGGACGTGGAAGTGGACGGCTCCGGGCGCATCATGCTCCCGACGGAGGCGCGCGAGGCGACGGACATCGACAAGGACGTCGTCGTCGTGGGCAACACGGGCTACTTCGAAGTGTGGGACGCGAAGCGTTACGAGGCGCAGGACGACGACACCGACCTCGGTGTCCTGTTCGGCTGATCGTAGGACGTGAGCGCAATGACAAGCGAATATCGGCAACATGAATTCCAGCATACCCCCGTTCTGCTCGCCGAGTGCCTCGAACAATCGAACCTCAAACCACAGCAAACGTTCGTGGACGCAACACTCGGCGGGGCAGGGCATTCCCTTGAAATGGCCAAGCTCGTAGGTCCGGGGGGCACGCTCATCGGCATCGACCAGGATGAGGTGGCGCTCGCCGCCGCCCGCTCCCGGCTCGAGGCACTGCCCGACGAGCAACGCCCCAACTTGGAGCTCTTGCGCGGCAACTTCGGGGATATGGACGACCTTCTCGTCAGCGCCGAGGTACCTGGGGTCGATGCGTTCCTCTTCGACCTGGGCGTCTCGTCGGTGCAGATAGACACACCGTCCCGCGGCTTCTCCTTCAAGGAGAACGGCCCCCTTGATATGCGGATGGATCCGGGGAAAACCACCCTAACCGCAGCAGAGATCGTGAACACCTACAACGCAGCAGATCTCACTCGGATCATCCGTGCCTACTCGGACGAGAAATGGGCCAGCCGCATCGCAGATTTCATCGTGCGGTCGCGGGCGAATGGGAGGATAGAGACGAGCGAGCAGCTCGTGGACATCATCAAGGCCGCCATACCGGCCTCGGCGCGCCGCGCCGGGGGGCATCCGGCGAAACGGACGTTCCAGGCGCTTCGGATAGAAGTCAACTCGGAGCTGGACGTGCTGCGTCGAGGTCTCGACGCCGCCGTCCGCTGGCTCAATCCGGGCGGGCGCCTCGTGGTCATCAGCTACCATTCGCTCGAAGACCGCATCGTGAAGGAAACCTTCAACGCGTATGCGAACCGCTGCACCTGCCCGCCGGACCTTCCGGTGTGCGTGTGCGGCAAGGAGCCGATACTCGACCTGGTCACGCGCAAGCCGCTTCTGCCCACGGCAGGGGAGATAGAGCGCAATCCCCGGGCACGCAGCGCCAAGCTGCGCGTCGCCCGAAAACGCTGAAACCGACCTATCCGGCCGGGGCCTTGGTCCCGGCCGCCTTGCAAGCAACATCATAAACAGCACCGCGACCACCGAAACCGCAGCCAGAAACGAAGAAAAGGAGGTTGGTCATGGCAGGAGCCGCACCGGCGTTTTCCTACAATTATTCCGAGCGCGTACCCGAGCGTCCCGAACGCCCGCGCGTTCGCGTCGTGCCGGGCCAGGGCACCCGCACAAGCACCCAGACCATTCCCTCCACCGTCGTGTTCATGGCCAAGACGCTCGCCGTGGTGCTGGTGGTGGCGGCGCTCTTGTGCTTTGCCCGCATTGCCATCGGATCGGCGACCGTGGCCACGTCCGTGCAGTCGCAGCAGCTCGAAAGCCAGATAAGCGACGCCCGCGCCAGCGGGAACAACCTGGAAGTGCAGCAGAGCTCGCTTTCCAACCCCACGCGCGTGAAGGCCGAGGCGAGCCGCCTCAAGATGGCCGCGCCCGAGAGCGTCGGCGTCATCGACCTGGGCACCGACGTCGTCGCCACCGACGAGGCCGGGAACCTGTCGCTTTCCAAGAGCGTGCAGATCGCCGCCGGCGCCGCGGAGTAGCGGCGTGGCGGGACGGCCCCACACCCCGCGCGCCCCGCGCCGCCCGGGCGCGCCGCGCGCATCGGCTCCCGGTTTCGCAGCTGATTCGAGCCGCGCGTTCATCCCCCTTGTCGCCTTCGCCGTCATAGCGGCCCTCTTTCTCGTGCGGTTGGTGTACCTGCAGGTCATCGTGGCTCCTTCGTACGCCTCGCAGGCCGAGCAGGCGCGCACCGTGGGTTTCGACATCGAGCCTCGGCGCGGCACCATCTACGATCGCAACGGCACGGTGCTGGCCGTGAGCGTGGATGCCACCACCATCTACGCCAATCCTTCCGAAGTGGAGGACCTGCCGGGCACGGCCGCGGCGCTGGCCGGCGTGCTGGGCGGCGAGGCGGCCGACTACCAGAACGCGCTGTCCGCCGGCACCTCTACGTTCGCCTTCATCCAGCGCAAGGCCGACACCGCCGTGGCCGACCAGGTGCGCGCCCTGGACCTCAAGGGCATCTACTTCATCGCCGACACGAAGCGCACCTATCCCAACGGGCGGGTGGGCGCGCAGATCGTCGGCCTGACCGACATCGACGGCAACGGCCTGAGCGGTTTGGAGAAGTACTACGACGACATCCTGTCCGGCGAGCCCGGCCGCTACGAGGCCGAGCGCGGCCGCGACGGCACGCCCATCCCCGGCGGCGTGCACGAGGAGACGCCCGCCGTGGACGGCCAGGACATCATCATATCCGTGGACATAGAGCTGCAGCAGTACGTGGAGGACCGCCTGCTGGCCGACAAGGAGGGGCTCACCTCCAACGGCGGCAGCTCCGTGGTCATGGACGCCGAGACGGGCGAGATCTACGCCGCCGCGTCGCTTCCGCTGCTCGACCCGAACGATCGCGAAAACATCCCGGCCGGTGCGACGGAGCTCAAGGTGGTCACGCACCTGTTCGAGCCCGGCTCCATCTTCAAGTCCGTCTCGGCCATGGCCATTCTGGAGTCGGGCACCATGACGCCCGAGAGCGAGCTGTTCTGCCCGAGCGAGATCGAGGCGGACGGCTACATCATCTCCGACGCGCACGACCGCGGCGACGCCACCTTCACGCTGGAACAGATCATGGACCAGTCGTCGAACGTGGGCATCTCGCTGGCCACGGAGAACGCCACCGCGAACGGCGTATCGGGTTTCGAGAACCTGTACAACAAGATAAACGAGTACAACCTGCACACGCGCACCGGCGTGGACTACCCCGGCGAGGGCGAGGAGGGCACCGAGTACCTGGGGGCGCTCCTTCCGTTCGACAAGTGGGGCAAGGTGCAGGCCTACAACATCAGCTTCGGCCAGGGCGTATCGGTGACGCCGCTGCAGATGACGCGCTTCTACGGGGCGCTGGCAAACAACGGGGTGGAGTGCACGCCCCACTTCCTCATCGGCAAACCGCAGTCCGGCGAGACGCCCGAATACGCCACGGAGAAGGTCATCGGCAGCGAGAAGGCGGTCGCCGACATGACCGACATGTTGAAAACCGTCGTCACCGAGGGTACGGGCAAAGATGCCGCCATCGAGGGGTACAACGTGGCGGGCAAGACGTCCACGGCGGAGATCTACGACGAGGTGAACGGCGGCTACCGCAAGGGCGTGTACAACATGGCGTTCACCGGCTTCATAGCCGACTCCACGGGTCCCCAATTGGTTTGTTTTGTGGGTGCCAACGAGACGGAATACGGTTCCATCGTCACGCCGGTGTTTAAGGATATAATGTCAACTGCCATCGACCGATTCCAGATAATGCCTGAGTGAGGACAAGCCATGGGGAAAACCTGCACCGACCTGTTCGCAGGAATTGACTGCACCGTCATCGGCAACGCCGACGAGGAAGTGGGCGGCATCGCCTACCGCAGCGACCGCGTGCAGCCGGGCGACGCGTTCTTCTGCATCGTGGGCCTGACGGCGGACGGCCATTCCTTCGCGCAGGACGCCATCGACCGCGGCGCCAAGGTGCTCGTGGTGGAGCGCAAGGTGTACCTGGCCGACGCCACCGACGTGACCGAGGTGGTGGTGGCCGACACGCGCAAGGCCATGGCGGCCGCGTCGGCGAACTTCTACGACCACCCGTCGAAGGACTTCGCGCTCGTGGGCATCACCGGAACGAACGGCAAGACCACCACCACCTACCTCGTGGAGCACATCGCGCACGTGGCCGGCAAGCGCACGGGCGTCATCGGCACCGTGGGCGTGCGCATCGGCGGAGAGCAGGAGAAGACGGCGCACACGACGCCCGAGTCGCCCGACCTGCAGCAGCTTTTCGCGCGCATGCGCGACGAGCGCTGCGGCGTGGTGGCCATGGAGGTGAGCTCGCATGCGCTCGACCTGGAGCGCACGTGGGGCACGACGTTCGCCGTGACCGCGTTCTCGAACCTCACGCAGGACCACCTGGACTACCACCACACGTTCGAGGCCTACTTCGAGGCCAAGGCGCGCCTGTTCTCGAAGGACTATCCGGCCAAGCGCGTGATCTGCATCGACGACAAGTGGGGCAAGGAGCTTCTGCGCCGCTGCTCCACGAACGAGGACGGCGTCGTCACGACGGGCTTCGACGCCGCGGCGCAGATCCATCCCGTGGACGTGCGGTACGCCCCCACGCACACCACCGTCGAGCTGGACGTGCGCGGAAGCCGCTACCGCTTCGACTACCCGCTCGTGGGCAAGTTCAACGTGGAGAACGTCATGTGCGCGTTCGGCATCGGGCTGCAGCTGGGCTTCCCGCCCAGCGTGATCGTGGAGGCGTTGGAGGAGGCCCCGCAGATCCCCGGCCGCCTGGAGCGCGTGAGCGTGACGTGCGACGGCGGCGTGAGCGTGTTCGTCGACTACGCGCATACCCCCGACGCCCTGGAGAAGGCGCTCGCGTCCATTAAGGCGCTGACGCGCGGGCGCACCATCTGCGTGTTCGGCTGCGGCGGCGACCGCGACGCCTCGAAGCGCTCCATCATGGGCAAGGCCGCCCTCGCGGCCGACTACGCCGTGGTGACGAGCGACAACCCGCGCCACGAGGACCCGCTGGCCATCATCGACGACATCGTGGGCGGCATGGGCTCGGGCGAGGGCCGCTTCGCCGTGGAGCCCGACCGCCGCGCGGCCATCGCGCTGGCGCTGGAATGGGCCGAGCCCGACGACTCCGTGCTCATCGCGGGCAAGGGCCACGAAGACTACCAGCTGGTGGGCGACGAGGTGCTCTCCTTCGACGACCGCGTGGTTGCGGCCGAAGAGCTGAACCGTGCGTTCGGAGGCCTTTTGGACGAGAAGGGCGCTGAGTAGCCTATGCGCCTGAACGCGAAGCAGATCGCGGCTTACACGGGCGGGACGTTCGCCGTGGAGCCGCTCGATCCCCGTGCGCTGCTCACGGGCATTACCTGGGACTCCCGCGACGTGTGCGCGGGAGACCTGTACGTGGCGCTGCCGGGCGAGCGCGCAGACGGGCACGACTTCGTGGCCGCGGCGCTCTCCGCGGGCGCGCTGGGCGCGCTGGTCATGCAGCCGGTGGCCGAGGACGTGCGGGCGCTCGCACGCGAGCTGGGCGCAGCCGTCATCGACGTGCCCGACACGGCGGGCGCCGTGACCGATCTTGCGCGCGAGTGGCGCTCCCACCTGCAGGGGCGCGTGATCGCGCTCACGGGCTCAACGGGCAAGACCACCACGAAGAACCTCGTGCGCGACGTGCTGGCGGCCGCGCATTCCGTGGTGGCCACGGTGGGCAACCAGAACAACGAGCTGGGCGTTCCCAAAACGCTGCTCTCGGCCGAACCGGAGACGGAGGCCGTGGTGGTGGAGATGGGCATGCGCGGCACCGGCCAGATAGCCGAGCTGTGCTCGTTCGTGCGCCCCGACTGGGGCCTGGTGGTGAACGTGGGCGAGAGCCACATCGAGCTTCTGGGCAGCCGCGAGAACATCGCGCGCGCCAAGGCGGAGCTCTTGCGCGAGCTGCCGGAGGGCACGGGACTCGCGTTCGTGAACGCGGCCGACGACTTCGCGGGCTTCGTGCGCGCCGAGGCCCGGCTGGACGCCCGGCGCGTGCCGTGCGTGCTTTTCGACGGCTCGCCGGACGCGGCCGCACGCCGCGTGGCCGCCGATGCGGCCGACGTGGTGCGCCCGGCCGTGTGGGCCGAGCAGGTGGAGCTGGACGAGCAGGGCCGCCCGCGCTTTGAGCTGCACGCCGCCGGCTTCGGCGGCTCGGACGCGGCCGCCCCGCACGGCGAGCAGGCCTCCTGCTCGCTCAACCTGCGCGGGCTGCACAACGTGGGCAACGCCTGCGCCGCGGCGGCCGTGGGCCGCGCGCTCGGCATGCCGCTTGCGGCCGTGGCGGCGGCGCTCGCGCACGCCGAGCCCGAGGCGGGGCGCCAGGAGGTGCTCGCCGCGCGCGGCGGCTTCACCGTGGTGAACGATGCCTACAATGCGAACCCCGACTCCATGCGCGCCTCGCTCACCACGTTCTGCGCGCTGGAGGTGCCGGGCCGCCGCGTGGCGGTGCTCGGCGACATGGGCGAGCTCGGCGACTTCGCGCGCGCCTGCCATGCGGGCGTCGGCGAGCTGGCGGGAACGCTGCCGCTCGACCGCCTCGTGTGCGTAGGCGAGCTGGCGATGCGTATCGCCGACGCCGCCGAGGCGGAGGGCATGGACGCGGCGCGCATCGTGCGCGCGGCGACGGTCTCCGACGTGCTCGGAGAGATGGATACGTACCTCGAGCCGGGCGACGCCGTGCTGGTGAAGGCGTCCCGCTTCATGGGTCTCGAGCGCGTGGTCGAAGGACTGGTCAACTGATATGTTTGCGATATTCTCCCACTACCCGACGTTCCTCGTGTTCCTGGCCATCGTGGCCGCCATCGTGGTCACGATGGTGCTCATGCCCGTATGGATCAAGTTCCTGAAGTCGAGCCATATCGGCCAGCAGGTGCGCGCCGACGGGCCCGAGAGCCACCTGGTGAAGCAGGGCACGCCCACCATGGGCGGCGTCATCATGCTCGTGGCCGTGATAGCCACGGCGCTCGTCATCGGCATGCCCACGCTCGAGACGTTCCTGCTCCTGGGCGCCACCGTGCTCACGGGCCTTCTGGGGCTCGTGGACGACGCCTCGAAGGTGGTGAAGGAGCGCTCGCTCGGCCTCACGCCGAAGGCGAAGCTCGCGGGCCAGTTCGCCATCGCCACCGTGTTCACGCTCGTGGCGGTGAACTGGCTGGGGGTGGCCCCCACGGTGGAGATACCCTTCGTGTACACGTTCGACCTGGGGCTGCTCACCACGGTGGTGCCCGTGGGCGACGGCATAGCCATCCCGTGGCTCTACCTGATATTCGCGAACATCCTGCTGGTGGGCATGTGCAACGCCGTGAACCTCACCGACGGCCTGGACGGCCTGGCGGCGGGCACGGTGATGATCGTGATGATAGTGATGGCCGCCATCGCGTACCGCTCCGATATGCTGGAGCCCGCCATCTTCGCGGCGGCGCTCGCGGGCGCGTGCATCGGCTTCCTGTGGTTCAACTCGTTCCCGGCCGACATCTTTATGGGCGACACCGGCTCGCTCGCGCTCGGTATGGCGCTGGGGTGCCTGGCCGTGCTCACGAAGACCGAGTTCGTGTCCATCATCATCGGCGGCCTGTTCGTGGCCGAGGCCCTGTCCGTCATGATCCAGGTGTTCTACTACAAGAAGACGAGGAAGCGCATCTTCCTCATGGCGCCCTTGCACCACCACTTCGAGAAGAAGGGGTGGAGCGAGACGAAGGTGGTCGTGCGCTTCTGGATCGTGTCGGGCGTGCTGGCGGCCTGCGGCTTCTCGCTGTACTTCGCCCAGACGCTCATGGCGGTGGCGTAGCGGATGGCGCGCGGGGACCTGATACCGGGAAGGAAGCACGCGCCGCAGCACCTCGGGCGCGTGCTCGTTTTGGGGCTGGGGAAGAGCGGCCGGGCGGCCGTGGAGTACCTGCTGCCGCTGGTGGGCGGGCGCGTGGACGCGCTGGCCGTGGCGGCCGGCGCGCGCACGGAGGCCTCCGAGGCGTTCGCTGCCGAGGCGGCGGCGCGCGGCGCGCTCGTGGCGTTCGGCGACGGCGCCGTGGCGGAGCTGGCCGCAAGGGCCGCGCAAGGTGCGGGCGGCGATGGCGGCGCCGCGCGGGAAGCCGGCGCCGCGCCGGCTTTCGACCTTGGCATAGCGAGTCCCGGCATCCCGCAGTTCTCGGCGTTCTACCAGGCGGCGGCCGCCTCGTGCTCCGAGCTGGTGAGCGAGGTCGAGTTCGCCTGGCGCGAGAGCGCCGCCGACAGCCGCTGGGTGGCCGTGACGGGCACGAACGGCAAGACGACGGTCTGCGCGCTCGCCGCGCATGTGCTGGCGGGCGCCGGCCTGGCCGCTGCCGCCGTCGGCAACATCGGCGACCCGTGCATCTCCGCGGTGGGCGCGGGCGCCACGGACGTGTACGTGGCCGAGGTGTCGTCCTACCAGCTGGCGTCCACGGTGCGCTTCGCGCCTAACGTGGCCGTGCTGCTGAACATCACGCCCGACCACCTGCACTGGCATCGCAGCTTCGAGGCGTACCGCGACGCGAAGCTCAAGCTGCTGGCGAACTTGGCCGGCGTGCCGGGGGCCGTGGCCGTGCTCGATGCGACGAACGATGTCGTGCGTGCCGAGGTGCGCCGCCTGCGCGCGCTGGGCGAGGGCGGGCGCGGCTTCGCGTACGTGCCGATGGGCACGGCCGAGGGCCTGGGCGGCGACATGCGCGCGCGGTGCGGCAGCGACAACGCCGCGTTCCTCGATGCCGACGGCATGCTGTGCGTGGCGCTGGACGGCAAGGAGCACAAGGCGGGGCGTGCCGGCGACTTGCAGGTCAAGGGCGCGCACAACGCCTCGAACGCGCTGGCCGTGGCAGCCGCCGCGTTCGCGCTCGGCGTGGACGACCCCGACGTGGCGGCGCATCTGCGCTCGTTCAAGCCGCTCGAGCACCGCATCGAGCCCTGCGGCACCGTTGCGGGCGTGACCTGCTACAACGACTCCAAGGCCACGAACGTCGACGCGACGCTCACCGCGCTGGCCGCGTTCCCCGAGACGCGCCCCATCGTGCTGCTCGGCGGCGACGACAAGGGCACCGACCTGGCCCCCCTCGTGGCGGCCGCCCGCGCCCGCGCGCGCGGCGTCGTCTGCTTCGGGGCGGCGGGCCCGCGCTTCGCGACGGCGTTCGGGGCTCCGGTGGGCTGCCGGCCGTCGGAACCGGCCGATGCCGCGGCTTCCCCCGGCACCCCGCCTCGCGGCGAGGCCGAGGACTCGCGTACCGAAGTACGCCACGCCCTCGCCCTCCCCACGATGCGGGGCGCCGGGGAAACCCTCGCTGACCTTGGTGGACCTGCGGGTCGGGACGGCAGCGACTTCGCCGTCCTCCAGGCATCGCACCTGGAGGACGCCCTCGACGCGGCGCTTGCCATCGCGGGCGCGGGCGACGTCGTGCTGCTGTCGCCGGCCTGCGCGTCGTTCGACGAGTTCGGCTCGTACGAGGAGCGCGGCCGTGCGTTCAAGGCGCTCGTGGCCGAACGCTCCGCGCGCGTGGAAGCGTAAGGGCCTCCATGGCCGCCGCACGCGTCGACAGGCAGGGGATACCTGCGCATATCATGGGCCCCCGGCTCGTCCTCATGCTGTCCGTGCTGGCGCTCACGCTGCTCGGCTTCGTCATGATCTACTCCACGTCGTCGGTCATCGCGCTGGCTTCCGCGTCGGCCGACGCGGTGGCGACGGTCGATCCCATGGCCGACACGCTCAGCCAGATCAAGTTCGCCGTCGTGGGCATCGTGGTCGCGCTGGCCGTGTGGAAGTTCGTCCCCTATTCCGTTTGGCGCGGCAATTTGGTGTGGGCGGTGTGGCTTCTCGCGTTCGTGCTGCTGGTGGCCACCATGTTCTCGGGGGCGGGCGAGGACGAGTGGGGCGCGCAGCGCTGGCTCGTGCTCGGTCCGGCAAGCCTGCAGCCCTCGGAGTTCGCGAAGATCGCGCTCGTGCTGGTGGCTGCGCGGCTCTTCGACGACTTCCGCGAGGGGACGCTTTCGGTACCGCAGTTCTTCGTGATGGTGTTTCTTCTGGTGCTGGCGCCGGTGCTCGTCATCTTGGGTCCCCAGTCCGACTTGGGCACGGCCATGATCTGCGTCGTGGGCATCCTTGCGGTCATGTGGCTGGGCGAGGTTCCCGCGCGGACCATGCTCGTCGTGGTGGGCGTGGTGGTGGCGCTGGGCATGGTGGGCATCTTCGGCACGGAGTACCGCCGCGAGCGCCTGATGGTGTTCTTGAATCCGTGGAACGACGGCGAGGGGGGCTACGGCAACGGCTACCAGCTCATCCATTCGCTCTACGCGCTTGCCGGCGGGGGGCTCTTCGGCGTGGGGCTGGGCAACTCGCACGAGAAGTACCTGTACCTCACGCAGTCCGACACCGACTTCATCTTCGCCATCATCGGCGAGGAGCTGGGCCTGGTGGGGGCGGTCGCGGTGATCGCGCTGTTCCTGCTCGTGCTGTGGGCGGGCATGCGCATCGCGCGCACGGCGCCCGACAACTTCGGCACCATGGTGGCGGGCGGCTGCACCATCATGATCGTGTTCCAGGCGTTCCTGAACATAGCCATGGTCATGGGCTGGTTCCCCGTCGTGGGCAAGCCGCTGCCGTTCATCTCGTCGGGAGGCTCGTCGCTCATCGCCACGTTTATCATGGTGGCGCTCATCCTGTCCGTGTCGCAGGGGGCGGTGGACGACTCGCTCGCGCCCGCGCGGCGGCGCGCCGACCTGCGCATCGTGCGCGCCGAGCCGGACGAGCCGCGCTCCGGCGGCAGCCGCGGAGGCGCGGGCGCGGGAGGGTCCGGGCGTGCGGGCAAGCGCGGCGGGACGGCTTCGTCGTCGGCATCGTCCGACGGCATCGGGTGGGACGCGGTGAGCTCGCGCTCGAGGCGGCGCGACAACGCGGGCGCGGGGCGGTCGGGTGCATCCGGCTCGTCGGCGCGCCGAGGCAGGAGGTAAGCATGTTGGTCGTACTTTCCGGCGGCGGGACCGCCGGCCATATCAACCCGGCGCTCGCGCTGGCCGACGAGCTTCGGGCCCGCGGTTGCGACGTGCGCTTCGCCGGCACGCCCCAGGGCGTGGAGGCGCGGCTCGTGGCCGAGGCGGGCATCCCGTTCACGCCGTTCGAGGCGGCGGGGTTCAACCGCAACCATCCGCTCACGCTGCCGAAGGCCGTGGCGAAGATACAGCGGAGCACCGGGCGCGCGAAGGCGTGGCTCGCCGAGCTCGGCGCCGACGTCGTGGTGGGCTTCGGCGGCTACGTGTGCATCCCGGTGGGGCGAGCGGCCGAGAAGCTGGGCGTGCCCGTGGTGGTGCACGAGCAGAACTCGGTCATGGGCATGGCGAACAAGTACCTGGCGAAGCGGGCCGCCGCCGTGTGCCTGACCTACGAACATGCGGCCGGTGCGCTCGACGAAGGCGCGCGCTCGCGCATCGCCGTCACGGGCAATCCCGTGCGCAAGAGCGTGTTCGATGCCACGCGCGAGGACGGGCGCGCGCGCTTCGGCGTGCCCGAGGACGCGCGCCTTCTGCTGGTGACGGGCGGCAGCCTGGGCGCGCGCCACCTGAACCAGGCCGTCTGCGCGCTGAAGGACGAGCTGCTGGCCGCCGGCGACGTGCACGTCGTCCACGTGACGGGCCCGAAGGAGCTCGACGCCGTCGCCGGGCAGCTGGCGCTCACGCCCGCCGAGGAGAAGCGGTGGCACCTGTTCGGCTACACGGACCATATGGGCGAGGCCATGGCCGCCGCCGACGCCATCGTGTCGCGCGCGGGGGCCACGTCGCTCGCGGAGATATCGGCGCGCGCCATCCCGGCGCTGCTCGTTCCGTTCCCATTCGCCACGGAGGACCACCAGACCACGAACGCGCGCGCCTACGTGGAGGCGGGCTGCGCGTACATGCTGGCGGACGCCGACGTGGAGGGGCCGGAGTTCGCGCGGCTCGTGCGCTCGCTCCTGGACGACGCGGCCGTGCGGGAGCGCATGGCCGCTGCGGCGCGCGCGCAGAAGACGGCCGACGCGGCCGCCAAATTGGCAGATGTTGTGATGGGGGCCGCGCGGTAGCGAACGTTGGCTACCATGGAAGCGCACCCGAGGGAAGGGCAGTTAAGGATATCATGGACACACAGCGCATAGAATCGGTTCACTTCGTCGGCGTGGGCGGGGTGGGCATGAGCGGCATCGCGCGCGTCGCCTTCGACCAGGGCCTGCGCGTGAGCGGGTCGGATCTCAAGGAGAGCCGCTACACCAAGCAGCTGAAGGCCGCCGGCATCGACGTGCGCATCGGCCACGACCCGGCCAACCTGCCGGGCGGCCCCGGGCGCGACGACGCCTCGCCCGACGTGGTGGTGGTGTCCACGGCCATCCTGGACAACAACCCCGAGCTCATCGCCGCCAAGGAGCGGGGCCTGGCCATCTGGCACCGTGCGCAGATGCTCGCGCACCTGGGCCGCGACCTGGAGACGCTTGCCGTGGCGGGCACGCACGGCAAGACCACCACGTCGTCCATGCTGGCCAGCGTGCTGGACGCCATGGGCGAGGACCCCACGTTCCTCATCGGCGGCATCGTGCGCTCCTACGGCACGAACGCGCACTCGGGGTCGGGCCGGCACTACGTGGTGGAGGCCGACGAGAGCGACAAGTCGTTCACGTACCTGTCGCCGCGCGCGGTGCTCGTGACGAACATCGAGGCCGACCACCTGGACCACTACCGCGACCTCGACGAGATCTACGAGAAGTTCGCCGCGTTCATCGGCTCGGTGCCTGCGGACGGCGGCGTGGTGGTGGCCTGCGGCGACGACGAGCAGCTTGCGGCGCTTGCGCGCGCCGCGGGCCGCACGCTGGTCACGTACGGCTTCGGCGAAGGCTGCGACGCGCGCATCGTGTCCTTCGAGCCGCAGGGCGTGGGCAGCGATTTCGTGCTGGCCCTGCCCGACGGCCGCCAGCTGTCCGCCCACGTCAAGCAGAACCCGGGCCGCCACAACGTGCTGAACGCCGCCGGCGTCATCGTGCTCGCGGACGCGCTCGGCATGGACGCCGAGGCCGCTGCCCGCGCCATGGCCGGGTTCGCCGGGGTGCGCCGCCGCTTCGACCTCGTGGGCGAGGCTGCCGGCATCACCGTGGTGGACGACTACGCGCACCATCCCACCGAGATCGCCGCCACCATCGGCGCGGCGTCGCAGCTGGGCTTCCGCCACGTGCACGTGCTGTTCCAGCCGCACCGCTACTCGCGCGTGCCGCTGTTCACCGAGGTGCTGAAGGACGAGTTCGGCAGCGCGTTCGACGCGGCCGACACCGTCACGTTCATGGACGTGTACCCGGCGGGCGAGGCGCCCGTGCCCGGCGTGAGCGGCAAGACGTTCCTGAACGTGGTGCTGGACCATGCGGGGCACCCCGAGGCGGCCTACGTGCCGCGCCGCGTGGAGGTGGTGCCGTACCTGGCGGCGAAGGCCGCGGAGGGCGACCTGGTCATCACCATGGGCGCGGGCGACGTGACGGCCATCGGGCCGCAGCTCGTGGACGCGCTCGCGGCCGGGGCCGCCGGGGCGGCCGGCGCTCCCGGCGCCGCCGGGAGGTGAGGCGGGCCGTGTCCGCACGCCATACCACCGAGCTCGAGGCGCTGCTCGTGGACGACCGCTTCGACGGCGACGTCTATCCGGCGGAGCCCATGGCGCGCCACACCATGTACCGCATCGGCGGCCCTGCGCGCTTCTACGTGCAGACGGCCTCCGTGGGCGCGCTCGTGCGGCTTGTCGAGGTGTGCGAGCGCACGGGCGTGCCCTGGGTCGTGGTGGGACGCGGGAGCAACCTGCTGGTGGCCGACGAGGGCTTTCCCGGCGTGGTGGTCACGCTCGGGCGCGACTTCCGCACCTGCCGCTTCGACGAGGAGGCCGGCCGGTTCTGCGTGGGTGCGGGCGTGCCGCTGTCGTCGGTGGTGCAGGAGGCGTTCCGCCGCTCGCTTGCGGGGCTGGAGTTCGCCGTGGGCACGCCGGGCACCGTGGGCGGCGCGCTGCGCATGAACGCCGGCTCGCGCGACGAGTGGATCGGCGCGCGCGTGGCGTCCGTGACCACGCTCTCGCCCGGGCGGGGCCTCGCGCGACGCGCCGGCGACGAGATCGGCTGGGACTACCGCACCAGCTCGTTCGCGCCGGACGAGGTCATCGTGGAATGCGAACTTTCCGTAGAGCCGGCCGATCCGTTCTTCATCCGCGGTAAGATGGAGGCGTCGCTGGCGCGGCGGAAGAAGACGCAGCCGCTCACGGATCCCTCGTGCGGCAGCGTGTTCCGCAACCCGCCGGGGGAGTCGGCCGGGTCGCTCGTGGAGCGCGCCGGGCTCAAGGGCATGCGGATCGGCGGCGCCCAGGTGTCGGAGCTGCATGCGAACTTCATCGTGAACACGGGCGACGCCACGGCGCGCGACGTGAAGGACCTCATCGAACTCGTACAGGCGAAGGTAAGCGAAACGTATGGCATCGAATTACAACCGGAAGTCCGCTTCCTCGGGTTCGCGTAAGGCCCGCGGGGCGACGACGCCCGGCCGGGGCGCCCGCGCGTCGTCGTCTGCGTCCCGGCCGTCGGGACGCGGTGCCGCCCGCAGCAGCGCTGGCCGCGCCCCGGCCGGACGGTCCTCCCGCCCCTCGCAGCAGGGCGCCTACCGCGCCATGCCCGGCGGGCGCTATCCCGCCGCCGGCTCCGGCGGATACCCGCAGCAGCGCCTGACCTCGGTACGCGTGGGCGACCTCGACCGCGCCGAGCGGGCGAGCCGCGCGCAGAGCACGTACCGCCGCCATGTCGTGCGCCTCGCCGTGGTCGCCTCGCTCGTGGCCGCGCTCGTCATCGGCGCCGTCGTCGCGTACAATTCCAGCCTGTTCGCCGTGGAGAACGTCACCGTGAGCGGCGTGGAGCATCTCACCACCGAGGACATGACGGCCATGGCGAACGTGCCCGCGAACACCACGCTCCTGCGCGTGGACGCCGCCGGCATCCGCGAGCGCCTGCTCAAGAACGCCTGGGTGGCCGACGCCGAGGTGAAGCGCGTGTTCCCGAACACGCTGGAGCTGGCCGTGACCGAGCGCACCATCGCGGCCGTGGTGGCCGTGCCCACCGAGGACGCCAAGTCCGTGAAGCAGTGGGCCATCGCGTCGGACCATATGTGGCTCATGCCCATCCCCGACCAGGACTCCGAGGCGGGCAAGAGGACCAGCCCCAAGGTCTACGAGGACGCCGCGGCCGTGCTGTCCATCACCGACGTGCCCTACGGCACGAAGGCCGAGATCGGCACGTACTGCTCCGACGACAACGTGAACAACGCGCTCGACATCGTGTCGGGCATGACCACCGAGCTCGCGGGCCGCGTGACGAAGGTGTCGGCCACCGATGCCGAGGGCACCACGCTCACGCTGGACGACAACGTGGAGATAGCGTTCGGCAAGGCCGAGGACATCCGCGACAAGGAGCGCGTCGTGCTGAAGATCATGGAGGAGAACCCCACGGTCGTCTACATCAACGTGCGCGCGGTGGACCGCCCCACGTGGAGGGCGCTGTAGGGAGGGAGGCGCCGCCGCTTCCCTCCCTACAGCATCGCCGCCGCCATGAGGCTCGCCGCGTCCTGGCGCGCCGCCTCCACGGCCTCGAGGAAGCGGTCGACGTCGCGCTCGGAGGTGTAGACGCCGGCGCTGGCGCGGCAGACGGCCTCCGCGCCCAGGTGGCGCACTAGGGGCTGGGCGCAGTGGGCGCCCGAGCGCACCGCCACGTTGCGCCGGTCCAGGGCGTGCGCCGCCAGGTCGGCGCCCACGCCGCGCACGTTGAAAGCCACGATGCCGCAGCGCTCCTCCGCCCCGCCCGGTCCGGGGCCGTAGAGGCGCGCCGACGGGATGGCCGCCAGGCCGGCGGCCATGCGGCGGGCGAGCGTCTCGCCGTGGGCGTGCACAGCCTCCATGCCCAGACCCTCCAGAAAGCGCGCCGCGGCGGCCATCCCGATGGCGCCCGCGGCGTTCGGCGTGCCCGCCTCGAGACCTGCGGGGAAGCCCTTGAACGTGAAACCCTGCTCGAACACGGCCTCCACCATGCCGCCTCCGCGCAGAAGAGGCTGGAGCGCCACGGCGGCGCCGCGTCGCGCGTACAGCGCGCCCACGCCCATCGGGCCGTACATCTTGTGGCCCGAGAACGCCGCGAAGTCCGCGCCGAGCACATGCAAATCGACGGGCAGGTGGGCCACGCTCTGGGCGCAGTCGAGCACGACGAGCGCGTCCGCGCCGCGTGCCGCGCGGACGATGCGCTCCACCGGTTGGATGCAGCCGAGCACGTTCGACACGTGCGACACGGCAACGATGCGCGTGCGCGGACCTATGACGCGGTCGATCTCGTCGTCGGGGATGCGCCCTTGCCGGTCGGGCACGATATGGCGCACTTTCGCCCCTGCGATCCGCGCTACCGTGAGCCACGGCACGAGGTTGCTGTGGTGCTCCAGAAGCGACACGGCAACCTCGTCGCCTGGGTGCAGCAGCCCCGCCAGGCCGTAGGCCAGCTGGTTGAGGGCGCACGTCGTCCCGCTCGTGAAGGCAATCTCGTCGGCGTCGGCGCCCACGAGGCGGGCCACATCGCGCCGCGCAGCCTCGAGGGCCTCCGTTGCCGCCGTGCCCAAGCGGTGCGCCCCGCGGTGGGGGTTCGCGTTGACCGTGCGGTAAAAGGCGTCGAGGGCCTCCAGCACGCAGGAAGGCTTCTGCGTCGTGGCGGCGCTGTCCAGGTACACGAGGCCGCCGTCCCCGGCGGCCTCGTGCGCGAGCAAGGGGAAGTCCTCCGGCGCGGCGAGCGCGCCGGAGGGTGGCGACGGATGCGCGCCCTCCCGCGTCATAGCGATGCCGCGCCTTCGCCAAGGGGTGCCCTGTCGTGCTCGTCGCCCTCGGTGCCGCCTCTGGCTCCCTCTAATGCCCCGTACTGCACCATGCGCAGCGCGAGCAGCCGCTGGACGCCCTGCAGTCGGTCGTGGTACGGGTCCTCCGCCGGGCATTCCTCGGCCAGCGCGTCGGCCAGCGCCTCGTCGCCCACCGTTCCGCGCACCCATGCGGCGAACGCATCCACGTCGATGAGCTTGATGATCTGGTCCGACGCCTTGCCGATGTTCGCCTGGTCGCGATCGAGCAGGAACACGGCGGCGCTCTTCAGATTGTAAAGGTACAGGTCGGACCCGCCTTTCGAGGGCACCATGCGTCCCGCCACGAAGTGCTCTCCCCAGGAGAGCTCCCGCAGCGCACGCTCGGCCTGCGCGCCGTCGGGCATCGGGAAGCGCCGGCATGCCTCGGCCAAACCGGGGATCTCCTCGAGCATCGCGCCTTCGCCCCCGGGCGGGAAGGGAGCGGCGACGTCCGCTCCCTCTTCCCCGACGGCACGCTCGGCGACGTCTGCCCCGCTCACGATCCCAGCTTCCCGGCGGTCTCGAGCGCGTCGGCGGCAAAGCCCAGCCCCAACGTCTCCAGGCCGGCCCGCGTCGGGCGCCCGGTGGACTCCTCGAAGCCCTCGTGCACGTAGAACCGCGACTTGAAGTCCTCGAACTTCTCGCGGTCGAGCGTGCGGCCCTGGCACAGCGAATAGCTCCACGTTCCGTTTTCGCACACCACGAGCGGGAAGGGCTTCGTGGTCTTCACGTCGTACACGTAGTTCGCGAACACCTCCTGGTCGCGGTGGCGTCCCTCGAGCGCCCAGATGGCGCGGTCGAGCACCCAGAACTTGTGCCCCAGCTCGATGCTCTCCTCGTAGGAGAGGTCGCGCCCGGTGACGGCCTGGAAGAACTTCACCTCGTACTCGGGCGTGGCGCCGTAGGTCGAGCCCGTCTCGGCGGTGTGCTTGCGGCTGACGAAGTTCGGCCACACCCAGTCGCACATGCCGAGCGACTGCAGCCAGAAACGCCCGTAGGCCCGGTTCCAGTGGATCTCGCGCACGCGCGCGTCGGTGTAGATGCCCTCCTCGCTCCAGTCGAAGCACAGCGGGTCGCCCAGGCCGGACTGGTCGGCCAGCTGCTTGGCCATGTTCTCGGCCGACACGGGCGGCTCGGCGCCGGTGAGCACCGCCATGATGGAGGTGTTGTACACCGCGTTGTGCACGCCGTGCTCGTTGATGTCGCGCTCGCTGAAGATGCTGCCGTAGCTCCACTCCACCTCGGCGCGCGGCTCGTTGTGCTCGCAGTAGCCCCAGTTCGGGCGCGCGAGCAGGCCCGTGGACGTGTCCTCGTCCCAGCGCCCCCACTTCTGCGCGGCGCGCGCGATGCCCTCGGCCAGATCGTCGCCGATCTCGCGGCGGTAGGCGATGCGCATCAGCAGCTCCTCGATGAACGCGTAGGTCCCGTACTTCTCGAAGGGCAGGTCGGTGTCGATGTCCTTGCCCTTGCCCATGACGCCCATCTTGTACAGGTTGTGCAAGTACACGGGCATGTCGATCTCGTAGCCGTTCAGGCCCAGCTTCGACAGCAGGCTGTAGGCGGCCAGCTGCTCGTCGATCTTGCCCGAGTCGGTGAAGTAGAGGCCGGCCGAGCAGGTCAGCTCGTTGCCCACGCCGCCGGGGTAGAGGTTGCGGCAGTTCTTGAAGCACCCGCGGCAGCCCTCGGCGCGCGATACCGTGGGGCTTGTGTCCAGCACGGTGGATGCGGCTCCCGGGCTGCCCGGCGCGCCCGGCACCTTGCCGGCGTCGATGTCGTAGCCGAACTTCTGCTGCACCTCGAGGCGCAGGCGCACGAGCGCGGCGGGGTCGGCGATGGGGATGCTCTTAGAGCCGATGAAGCTCATGGCCTTCAGGTTCTTCGCGCCGAACACCGCGCCGAAGCCGCTCTGGCCCGTCACGTGGCCGGCGTCGTGCACGATGCACGACACGCGCGCGAGGTTCTCGCCGGCCGGCCCGATGCAGATGACGGAGGGGCGCTGCGTCGTGCGCCCGCCGTCGCGGCTGCCCGTGAGCTCGTACCATGAGCCTTGCGGCGTGCCGTGCGTCACCTCGTCCCAGATGCGCTCCTGGCACTCGAAGGCGTCGAGGCCCCAGAGGTCGGTGGCGTCGTTGAACGTCACCTGGTCGTTCACCACGCTGATCCATACGGGCGCGTCGGCCTTGCCGCGCACGACGCAGGCGTCGTAGCCCGCTTCCTTCATCATGCCGGCCAGGCGGCCGCCCATGCTGGAACGGTTGTACCATTCGGGCAGCGAGAACGGGCTGATGCCCGTGAACTCGCAGCGCGCCGACGCGGCCGGGACCACGGCGCCCGAGAACGGCGTGGTGGCGAACACGAGCACGTTCTTCGGGTCGACGGCTTCCACGCTCTTGTCCTCGCAGTAGTCCCAGAACAGCTTCGAGGCCATCCCGTGGCCGCCCACCCATTCGATATAGGGGTCGGTGTCGATGGTCTCGGACGTCCGGTCGTCCAGGTTCACGATGAGTATCTTGCCGGCGTAGCCGTAGTGTTCGGTCATGGTGCTCCTCCTACTTCTCGTTCGATCCGGCTGCCGCCTGGGCCGCCGTGCCTCCGGCGCCGTACCCGAGCCGGGCCGGCGGGATGCGCGCCTCGTCGTCGCTCGGCAGGCCTATCTCCAGGTAATGGTCGTTGCGCAGGTTGGCCGTGTAGCCCTCGTCGGTCTGCACCGGCAGCTCGTTCGTGAAGCTGATGGCCTTCATGGGGCAGATCTCCACGCACAGCTGCTTGCCGCCGACGCCGCCCGCCTCGTCCCAGTAGGGCGTGTTCTTGCACAGGTCGCACTTCTGCGCGTGCTTGTCCTCGAAGTTCCACTGCACGCGCGACGGCGTGAAGGGGCACGCCTCCACGCAGCGCTCGCAGCCGATGCACTTGCCCTCGTCCACCAGGCGCACGCCCGTGTCCGGATCGGCATGCATGGCGCCCACGGGGCAAGCTTCCACGCAGGAGGGGTAGGGGCACTGGCGGCACTGGTTCTGCTGCACGTCGTTCGTGGGGAAGCTGCCCAGGGCGTTCTTCATCACCTGTATGCGCGAAAGCGAGGTGTTGATGCGTCCCAGGTGCGAGAGCGAGCATGCGATGACGCAGGTCTCGCAGCCGGCGCACTTCTTCGCGTCGACCAGCAGGTAGCCTTGGCTCGCCTCGATGGCGTACACGTCGTCCGGCAAGAGCAGCGCCGTTATGCCGCCGCCCAGCACCACGCCGATGCCCAGCCCGCCGATGCCGGCGAGGAACTGGCGCCGCGAAAGGCCGCTCTTCCTCTGCGCGCCTGCCGCGCGTTCGTTCGTATCTGCCATCTCTCTCATCTCCTTTGAGACCCGGGCGTACCCGTTGCGGGCGCCGCGGTCATCGTCGTGTCGGGGGCTGTCGCGGGCGCGGTTCTTTCGCAGGAGCCCTCGCCGGCAGTGCGCTCGTCATGCTCGCGCTGCAACCGATCGAGCCATCCCCGGTGCTCCTTCTCGGCCTCGGAAAGCGGCATCCAGCCCGTGAACATGGACGGGAACGTCTTCCAGGAGAACGGCGCGATGACGGCGAAGAACACATGGGCTGCCAGGAACACCAGCATGAGGGCGGCGGCGATGTCGTGGATCCAGAACATGACGTTCATCAGGCCGTCGGGCAGTGCGAGGAACACGTGTGCCGCCGCTTTGAACAGGCCGCTGACCACCAGCAGCGCGGCCGTGACCACGGCCATGACGTAGGCGGCCTTCTCGCTTTCGAAGTACTTGTCCTCGGGCGGCATCGTGAACTTCTTGATGCCCACGAGCAGGCTGTAGTGGCGGACGGTGTAGGACACGACGTTCTTCGTGGGCAGGTGCTCGTGCAGCCGCCACTGAGACACGATCGTGTTGCCCAGGTAGTAGAACGTCCCGAACAGGAACACGACCGCGGCCACGAAGTGCACGTTCTGCCAGACAATGGCCGCCGGGCCGTCGTCGACGAACGCGGGGGTGAACCGCAGGCCCAAGATGATGCCCGAGACAAGGCAGACGGTCGTGCCTGCGGCATGGGCCCAATGGGAGATGCGCGCGGGAGCGTCGTGGCGAAATACCCGGTCGCCGGATAAGAAGGGGTCTGTCCTCTTGGTGAACGCGGAGAGGAGCAGACCGAGGAACGGCGCCAGGGCGACGAGCCAGGGCGCTTGGTCGAACCAAGGCATGAGGCTTCCTTTCGACGTGCTTCGCCCGGCCCCTTGGGGCTTGGCGAAAATCGGTGCTGGGGGGGGGGTCTAATCGCGCCGGAGGAGGCGCACGACGCGATTAGACCTTGTAGGAGGTGAGCACGAGCGGAGCCATGGGGACTCCCTTCCTGTCGCGGATTTTCCGTTGCTCGCGAGCTGGCACTTCATAATGCCATGGTTCTAAGATACCGTTGACGACCTGTTGCCTGGAAGAGTCGACGGCGGATGGCTCTGCGTCGCTGCGCGAGCGGAAGGACCGTGAAGCCAGCGGCATCCCCATGCCGGCGAGCGGAAGGCGGCCCGGCGGTCTTTTCCGCGCCCTTACTGCTCCCGGCTGTGGTTACTGTGCGAAATGAATGCGAAAGCAGCAGGGGGAGGGGGTGTTTTCTAATTGCTAGATCGTTTATGCTCTGTTACCATCTTGATGCGGAACACGAATGATCCTGTGCGCTTCGGCGCTTCGACGTTTACCAGATAGGTTCGAGACATGAGCGTGGCGACTCCCACAAAAGACTCGCTCGATGGACGCATCTTTGCGCCCGCGGATCGCTCTGCCCTCATGCCCGCGGCTGCCCCTGCCGCCGAAGCCGATCGCCTAAAAATGCCCCACGGGGGGGGCGCTCTGAAAGAGGGTGCCGCGAGCGGCGCATCGAACCCGGCCGGCTAAGCCGGCGCACCTCCGAACTTCCCACAACCTCATCGATTGACGCCGCGGGCGAGGCAGCCCGCGGCGTTCGCATGCCCGCGTCCGTGGGCTGGCACGTGCTGCAGGTGGTCCCCGGCCAGGAGCAGTCCATGGCGGAGCGCGCGGCGAGCCTCGTGGGCCCGGAGCTTCTGAGCGCGTGCTTTCCCTTGCGCTATGAGCTGCTCAAGAAGCAGCAGGGCGCGTGGCGCCTTGTGACCGAGGTCATGTTCCCCGGCTACGTGTTCCTGGCCACGGGCGACATCGACGCCGTGCGCGAGCGCCTGAAGCTGTCCACCTCCTTCGCACGCCTTCTGGGCGCGGGCGACGCCATCTTCTCCCTCACGCCCGAGGAGGCGGCCTTCGTCTCCGAGTTCGGGGGTGCGGGGCATGTGGTGGGCATGTCCGAGGGCGTGATAGAGGACGGGCGCACCGTGGTGCGCAGCGGCCCCTTGCGGGGGAGGGAGGACCTCATCCGCAAGATCGACCGGCACAAGCGGGTGGCGTTTCTGGACGTGGGGCTGCTCGACCAGGTGCGGGTGCGGGTGGGGCTCGAGATCACCAGGAAGACGTGACGATTGGGGCTCCGCTGCTAGCAGGAGCCTGACCTGCGGCAAGGCAGCTTTTTGCAGGGAGGCCGGTCCTGGCGCCGACGGCGCCGCACCGATCTCCCTGCAGGAAACTGCAGGCGCCTCGCAAGGGGCGCGAACCTTTTCGACATACCTTGATGCGCGAAAACGATGCCACGTGTGCGTTTCGGCCAGCCTCTTGGGAATGAATAGCCGTCGCGAAGCTTGAAGCGGTATGCCCCGCGCCCGAGAGGGCCAAGGGGCGAAGCCGTGGCCTCGCGCAGTCGACCCGAGATGGCGCGAGGAGGTGTGCGTATGTGGTATGTGGTTCAAACGATGGCCGGGCGGGAGTTCGCCGTCCAGCGCCAGATCGAGCAGTTCGCGAGCGACGATGTGCTCGACGAATGCTTCGTCCCCCAGTACGAGGTGCAGAAGCACCTGCGCGGCGAGTGGCGCACCTGCACCGCCGTGCTGTTCCCCGGCTACCTGATCGTGGTGAGCGACCATATTGCCGAGCTGCAGGCGCAGCTGAAGCAGATCCCCCAGTTCGCGAGCGTCTTGAACAACGACGGCACGTTCATTCCCCTGGAACCGCACGAGGTGGCTTGGATCGACGCCTTCACCGAGAAGGAGCACCGCGTGATCGGCATGTCGGAAGGCGTGATAGAAGGCGACCAGATAGTCGTCCTGAAGGGCCCGCTGGTGAACCGCACCGGCTGGATCAGGAAGATCAACCGCCGCAAACGCACCGCGTATTTGGAGATAGAGATGTTCGGCAGGACGATCCAGACCAAGATCGGCCTGGGAATAGTACGGAAGCGATAAGGACAGGGATGGCCCGGTAGGGCGAACATGGAAGACGTGCTTGACAACGAAATAGAGATGGATGAGGTGCTGGAGATGGGGTCGGGTGCTATCGGGTACGATGAGGCGATCGAGAGCCCCGTCCCACGAGGTGCCCTTAAGGTGCTGCTGCCCGGCGACGACGTCATGGGGCTCGAGGAGCACAAGGTGGGTGGCGGGCCGGACTACCGCTGCCACCGTGCTGTGTCTTCCTCCCGGCGAACGGATGGTGTTCGCTATCCGGCTTTCGGCGCCATGGACTACTTGGGCCGTCGACAGACGGTGACGTAGGCATGAGCGAAGCGCAAACTGCCGCGAGCATGGATGGCGGAGGGGCTATTAAGCTTTCCGAAGCTGACTTGGACAAAGAAGAAACGCAGGAGGCTGCCGTCGAAGGCGAATGGAGCTATCACCGCGGTTACGCCTTTGACGTGGGAGCC
Source organism: Gordonibacter urolithinfaciens (assembly GCF_900199375.1). Classification (NCBI taxonomy): domain Bacteria; kingdom Bacillati; phylum Actinomycetota; class Coriobacteriia; order Eggerthellales; family Eggerthellaceae; genus Gordonibacter; species Gordonibacter urolithinfaciens. The sequence goes on along the minus strand of NZ_LT900217.1, from coordinate 556,185 downwards.
GAGGAAACTGCTAGCCCTAGCAGCGCTGCACGCGCCAAGAGGATCCGCGCGGAGATCGGCGACGAGCCACTGACGGGCATCGAGAGCCGACCGGTCTACTGTGCTATCAAGCGCGCCTTCGACATCGTTTTCAGCGCCGCCGTGCTGATCTGCTTCTGCTGGCTGTTTGCCATTATTGCCATCGTTATCAAGATCGATGATCCGAAGGGCCCGGTGCTGTTCAAACAGGAACGTGTAGGGAAGGACGGCAAGACCTTCACCATGCACAAGTTCCGCACTATGTGCGTGGATGCGGAGGATAAACTGCCGGAGTTGCAAGCCCTCAATGAAAAGGATGGCCCAGTCTTCAAGATTGCCCGGGATCCCCGCAACACTCGCGTGGGACGTGTTCTGAGAAAGGCCTCACTTGACGAAACCATCCAATTTTTCGATGTTTTAACTGGGAAAATGTCCATCGTAGGCCCGCGTCCGGCTTTGCCGAAGGAAGTGGCAACATACGACGACTATCAACGCCAACGTTTGCTGGTGAAGCCGGGCATCACCTGCTATTGGCAGACCCGTCGCAACCGCGACACCGTCACTTTTGACGAATGGATCGACCTTGACCTGCTCTACATCAAGAAGTGCAGTGTCTGGAGCGACTTTAAACTCATTATTCAGACCGTCGGCGTCGTGCTGACAATGCAGGGAAGCTAGCGGTATGTAATGCAAATAATCCTTCTCTCCGGTGGATCGGGAACACGTCTCTGGCCGCTCTCCAACAACTCCAGAAGCAAGCAGTTTCTTAAAGTCCTGCGCAACTCCAATGGTAAATCGGAGTCTATGGTGCAGCGTACATACAGGAAGATTTCCTCTGTCGCTCCGACGGCAAAAATCACTATCGCTACGTGCGCCACCCAGGTGCAGTCAATCGCGATGCAGCTCGAAGACAGCTGCGATGTGGTAGTCGAGCCCGAGCGTAGGGATACGGCGTCCGCTATCATGCTTGCTTGTGCGAACCTGGCTTACAGAAAAGGCGTTTCGCCAGATGAGACCGTAGTCGTAATGCCTATTGATACCTACGCGGATGATGGCTACTACGCAACTCTCTTAAAACTTGATTTTACGGTACAACAAGACGTCGCTGAACTTACGCTTATGGGCGTGAAGCCTAGTTTTCCTTCAACGAAGTACGGTTACATCGTTCCGACCACTTCAAAAGACGCTGTGCAGAAGGTATCCACTTTTCAGGAAAAGCCGGCTAAGGAGATGGCGCAGGAGCTTATCGAAAAAGGCGCTCTGTGGAACTGCGGCGTGTTTGCTTTCAAGTTGCGGTACATGGTGGACATATTGTCCGTATATACCGATATCAAAGACTTTGATGAGCTTGTTGCCCATTACTCAGACTTGCCCAAGAATTCCTTCGACTATGAGGTGGTCGAGAAGGCTGAATCGGTAGCTGTGGTTCCTTGTGACGCCAGCTGGAAAGACTTGGGCACCTGGAATACCTTGTCTGAGGAGATGGCCGACAACTATTCTGGCCGTGCGGTTATCGATGAGAAAACCTGCGAAAAACTGCACGTGATTAATGAAACCGGGTTGCCGTTAGTCGTAGCTGGCATCAGCGATGCTGTGGTTATTGCAACGCATGACGGAATTCTTGTTTCGGGTAAGCAGGAAAGCGCCTACATAAAGAAACAGGTTGAAGAAGCTGCCGCCAGTCGTCCGATGTACGAGAGCCGCCGTTGGGGCGAATATAGAGTTATAGACGTCGGCCTATACCCAGACGGCAATAAGGCTCTGACAAAAGAGTTGATCATTGGTGCTGGAAAGCAGCTGAGCTATCAGCTTCATGAGCACCGAAGCGAAATATGGACCATTGTGAGCGGTAGCGGGCAAGTGGTTTTAGACGACGTTGTTGCAGATGCGAAATGCGGCGACGTGATTCAAGTCGCTAAAGGAGTCAAGCATTCAGTGAGAGCTTTCAGGGATCTGCACGTGATAGAAGTGCAGCTCGGCGATGTCCTTGAAGAGGAAGACATCCGGCGATTTGGGAATTACTGGGACGATTAGCCGCTAGGCCGGTTTTGAAAGGAAGCGTAAATGAACATTAGCATTTTCGGTCTAGGCTATGTTGGCTGCGTGGGAGCAGCTTGTTGCGCAAAGCTGGGACACCACGTTATTGGCACGGATCCTGTTGAGAACAAAGTGAACCTTATCAACGAAGGTCGCGCCACCATAATCGAGGCTGAAATCGATGACTTGGTGAAAGAGGCGCACGAAGCCGGCAGGCTGGAAGCTACCACTGACGCTGACTATGCCGTTGTTAACAGTGACATATCCTTCATTGCCGTGGGAACACCTTCAACGCCGCAAGGCCACTTGAAACTCGACTACATCTTTGAAACTGCGCGGCAGATCGGTGAGGCGATTGCGAAGAAGGACGATTTTCATGTGGTCGCAATCCGTTCAACTGTGCTGCCGGGAACCAACGCCAATGTGGCTCGAATCATCGAGGAAGCTTCCGGCAAGAAGGAAGGCTCCGGCTTTGCGATGGTCTCCAACCCTGAATTCCTCCGCGAAGGAACGGCCGTCAAGGATTATCTGAATCCGCCCCTGAGCCTTGTGGGCACCGCTAGCCCTAAGGCTGAGCAAATGATGCGCGAGCTTTACAAGGACATTCCCGCTGAATTTATTACTACCGACGTTCCTGTGGCAGAAATCATGAAGTATGTGAACAACACATACCACGGCCTGAAAATCGTCTTTGCGAACGAGGTTGGCAATATATGCAAAGCTTTGGACATCGACTCCCATAAGGTCATGGAGATCTTCTGCAAGGACGAGCAGCTCAACATCAGCCCCTGTTATTTCAAGCCGGGCTTTGCCTACGGCGGCAGCTGCCTTCCCAAGGATTCTAAGGCCCTGCGTACCTTGGCACACGACAACTATATTGACGTCCCAGTGATAAATGCCATCAACCCGTCAAATGAGCTCCAGAAGCAGCGGGCTTTGAAAATCATTGAGTCCAAGGGCCGTCGCAAAGTCGGCATCCTGGGCCTCAGCTTCAAGAGCGGCACAGACGATCTGCGTTGCAGCCCAATCGTCGATGTTATCGAAGGCTTGCTGGGCAAGGGATACCAGGTAAGCATCTACGATAGGAACGTGAAGGTTTCCAGCGACACCAACACGAACAAAGACTTCATCATGTCCAAGATTCCCTTCATGTATGAGTTCGTGACCGATGACCTCGATGCCGTTTGTTCTGGATCGGACGTTCTGGTCGTAACCAACAAAGAAAAGGAATTCTCTGACATCCCTCAGCAGTATCCTGGCAAAGCCATCGTTGACTTGGCTCGTATGTGGGACAGCTTGGACTATGAAGGCAACTATGAAGGCATTAGCTGGGGCAACATCAACAGCAACGCCTCCCAAGCCGAAGCCATTGAAGCTGATATGGCAAAGACCGAGTTCTAGGGACTTTACGACGTGGTAGGCATCAAATGGTTGGTAAATAGGCTGAAGGCGATGAGTCCTGCTGAAATTGCATGGAGGCTTCAGCAAAAGAGCCTGCAGAACAAAGAGAAGAGGCGATTCGCAGATTCGCGCGTAAGCGCCTGCGGCGAAGTGCTTTCTTCCAAGTATGTCAGCCTCAAGTTTTATGCCGCGGCGCTCCATCTGAATTTGGAGAATACTAGCTATGGCTTGAATGAGGATATCAACCTGCTGGGGTTTAAATACGAGGACTTCAAGGGCAAATGGCATGCTGGCTTCCAGACGGAGAACGAATGGCCACAGCAATTCGCCTATTCGCTGGAATACAGGCAGCGAGACGAAATAGGCGACGCAAGAACGAACTGGGAATTGAACAGGCACTTCCAGTTCGCCATTCTCGCAAAGAACTACAGGGCCTCGGGGGACGAGCGATATCTTCATGATTTGAAAGACCAGCTTAACGATTGGGATAAGCAGAACCCTTTCCTGGTTGGCATCAGCTGGACAAGTGTTATGGAGCTGGCGATCAGGGCGATCAATTGGATGTACACCTTGGCGTTCCTGGAGGATGTGGACGAGCTAGAGCTGAAGAGAAAGCTTGCGGTCGGCGCAATCAACATGGTCGACCACATCGAGCAGCATAGGAGCCGATTCAGCTCTGCGAACAATCACCTGCTGGTAGAGGCTGCCGCTATAGGCATCGCTGGGTTCGCATTTTCGTATAAGCCGTGGGTGACGTTGGCCATTGAGATATTGACGGAGGAGCTCGAGCGCCAGAACTACGGCGATGGCGTCAATAAGGAGCTCAGTCTTCACTATCAGGTTTTCGCGATGGAGGCCTACGCCCTTGTCGGCAATCTGCTTCTTAAAAACGGAGGGTCCATCCCAGTCGAATGGGCTTCCATGCTGAAGAAGCAGTGTCGCTACGTGTCGGACTGCCGCGGGGCTTTTGGCGAAGTGGTCGTTTTTGGAGACGACGACGAGGGAAAAATCCTGGATCTGGTTGGAAAAGGAGCAGACCGGTATGCCTACATCCTCCAGTTCATGAGCACGCTGCTCGACGAGCGCTATGACGCGATGGAGCAAACCGATGAAACCCTGCATTGGCTTTTCGATGAGAGCGAGATTGGTGGGGCTAAGCGTAAACCGCTCTACGACAACGCCCATAATGCCTGCTACAGGGAGGGCGGCAACACCATTCTCAAGAGTCGCGACGGGCGCATTCTTATAGGAATCGACCATGCTGCCTTGGGCTTTGGAAGCATTGCCGCTCACGGTCATGCAGACGCCCTGAGCTTTCAAATGTTTGTAGATGGGAGTCCGGTCTTCATCGACCCTGGCACATATATCTACCATTGCAATCTGCCCATGCGCAACAGCTTGCGCAAAACGTCAAACCACAACACTGTCTGTGCTGACGGAAAAGACCAGTCGGAAATGCTCGGCGCCTTTCTGTGGGGCCGAAAGGCAAACTGCAAGTTGTTGAGTTACGAGGAGAGAGACGACGGTGGCGTCGAACTCGTTGCAGAGCACGATGGCTATGCGCCGTTGGTTCACCGCCGTACCTTTGAGTTTGACGGGCGGCGATTCCTGGCGATCCGAGATGAATTATTTAATGATGCAGGTGATGGCTTTTGTGGGGATGCGATTTTTGCTTGTCCTGAATCTCTTGTTTTAAGCAGGGGGGAAGGAGGGATTGCATTTAAGTTGGGTGATGTGAGCGGGCAAATCGAATCTTCTGGTATCGATCCGTCAGTTGAAAAAGCATCATTTTCTGCAAATTATGGAGTTCTTCAGCCTGGAAAGAAAATTAAATACCGCTTTTCGGGAATTTTGAAATCAACCATAAGGGTGAGTAGTTAAGTATGGCTAATTATTTCCAGTCACTTGAAAAGCGAGCAACCACTCTTCCAGGCATGACTGCCGTTTCAATGCTGCTTGATGCTGCCAAAGTTGCAGGATTGTGTTACGAAGACCTCTCTGCCTATCTATGATTGCCCTCGCCATCGGCTCGGAGGACGAAATTAATGAATAGCGAAAAACTTAAGAACATGTATGAAAATATGCCCAAGGGCATAAAGCATTTGCTGGCCCCATTGTTCGTGCAGGCAATGATTGGAAACCCTCACTATAAAGAGATGCATAAAAGACTCGAGGACTTTGACTGCATGTCTGAGGAGGATCAGCTGGCAATTCAATTTAGAGAATTGAAGAAGCAGTGTGTCTATGCGTACCAGCACACGGAGTATTACAAGGAGCTTTTCGACAGTATCGGATTCAACCCAAAAGACATGTCTTCGTTCGAAGGTTTTGAAAAAGTCCCTCTCATTGACAAATTTATAGCTCAAGAACAGGGAAATAAGCTCTACTCCGATGAAGATATTGATTGTTATGAGGGGCATACATCGGGAAGCACAGGAAAGGTGTTTCGGGTATTGCTCGATCGGGCGTCAATCTATCGCGAGCGTGCCGTGGTTTGCCATTTTATGGAGAAGTTTGGCTACGACGCACGACGAACCAGAACCCTTGCTCTCTGGGGTCATAACAAGGACTCCGATTACTATTATTCGCCTTTGAAAAACGAGATTGTGATTTCGCCGTTTAGGCTTTTCAAGAGCGAAGAATTCGATTCTGTTTGGGGGATCATAGAAGCCTATTCTCCTGAAGTTGTGGCAGGTTATCCCTCTGCTATTTCGGTTCTCTGTGATTTGATCAGGAGAAACAAGAAAAAGCTAGATTTAAAGTTCGTCCTCTTTTACGGAGAAGGTTCGTCAGAGTCTGACCGAAGGCAAGTCGAAGAGGTGCTTCATTGCCCATGCATTACCTACTACGGCCATACCGAGAGATGTGCGTTCCTGGAGAGAGACAGGGATGGCTATAGAATTAATCGACTATACGGATACACCGAGCTGCTCCCAACCGATGAATCGGATGTGTTTAGGATTGTGTCCACGGGTTTTCTGAGCAAGAAAATGCCTCTGGTAAGGTATGCGACTGATGATTATGTCGTAATTGATAAGAATGGCCATATGGAGGTTCGTGGTCATACGACGTCGGAAGCTAGAATCATTGCAAAGAATGGCGCACGCATATACAAGGGAACAGTTTCACCGCATTCCGGCCCCTTTGAAAAGGTGCGCTTGTATCAGTATGTTCAAGATCGCCCAGGCCATGTGTTCTTAGACGTGGTCATGGACGAGCCTTTTGCGGAAGAGGACCGCGATACTCTGGCCGCCTATTTTGAAAGAAAATGCGAAGGCCTCCTAGACATTGAAATTCGTGAAGTCGAGGAGTTGCGAACAAACAAGCGTGGAAAATACGCATGGCTTATTGATGAAATCGATTACTCGAAATACCCGGAGTTCAAAAAGTGAGTGAGCAAAATCGAAAAATTCTAATCATTGTTGAAAACCTTCCCGTTCCTTTTGACACCCGTGTTTGGCAGGAAGCGACGACGCTTGCGGCCAATGGCTACGAAGTTAGTGTGATTTGCCCGAAAGGAAAAGGCGCAACAGCTGAGATGGAAGAGTTAGAAGGTGTTCATATTTACCGGCATGACCTCCCTGAGGCCAATGGCGTTGTCGGGTACGTGCGGGAATACTACGGCGCTCTTAAGGCTCAGCGTGAGCTTGCGGAGATTGTCTATCGGGAACACGGGTTTGACGTCATTCATGGTTGCAACCCGCCCGATGATATCTATATGGTTGCCAAGAAGTTCAAGAGCCGTGGCGTTGACTATGTATTTGATCATCACGACATCTGCCCCGAACTCTTCGAGGCCAAATTCGGAAAAAAAGAAGAGCTTGGCCTTGTAAAAAAGATGCTGTACAAGAGTCAGACCTATCTGGAAAAAAAGACGTACCAGAACGCAAAATTTGCATTTGTGACCAATGAGAGTTACCGGAGCATCGCCATTGAGCGTGGAGGAATGGATCCGAATCGCATAATCGTATTGCGCAGCGGCCCGAAACTTGAGCGCATGCGTATTCAACCTAGCGACGAGAGCATCAAGCGTGGCAAGAAGTATATGGTCGGCTACCTGGGTGTTATCGGGCAACAGGAGGGGATCGAATATCTCTTGGAAGCCGCGAAGATTATCAAGAAAGCCCGAAATGACGTGTTCTGGGGGATTGTGGGAGGCGGGCCGCATCTGGATGCGCTGCGTAAGATGTCGTCCGACATGGGGCTTGACGATTGTGTTGAGTTCACCGGCAGGGTGAGCGATGAAGATTTGCTCCGTTACCTGAACACAGCAGATATTTGCGTGAACAGCGACGAGTTCAATCCTATGAACGACAAGTCGACCATGAATAAGATTTTAGAGTACATGGCCCTTGCGAAGCCGATCGTCCAGTTTGATTTGACCGAAGGTCGGTTTAGCGCTCGGGATGCAAGCCTCTATGCTGAGCCCAACAACCCTGCGAACATGGCAGAGAAGGTCGTCAAGCTCTTGGAGGATCCAGAGCGTCGCAAGACCATGGGCGAATACGGCCGCAACCGGGTTGTGAACGAACTTAGCTGGGGGCATACCAGTCAAGCGCTGCTCGACGGTTATGAGCGCTATTTTGCGGGGGAATTTGATTAGAGATGAAACAAGTTCTCCTTTTGTCGAACAAAGTGCTGCATTATCGAGTCAAGGTCTACAATGACCTCGCGCCGATACTTGAAGAACACGGTTATGCTCTTAGCGTTGCCGGAGATTCGTTTCAGGATGACGTCAATCCTATTAGGTTCGATTGCGTAAAACTTGAATCGCTGAAGGACTGGAAAGCGGCCATTGATGCCAAGAAGCCCGAAGCAGTGATTTTGTTTTTACACCTCAAAGATGGAATCCTGTTTGATGTGATTAGCTACTGCAAAAAACATCAGATAAAGGTCATCTATTGGAACCATGGCATAAACATTGCCGATCCAAATAACATCGTCAAGAACGCAGCATTTCATAGGGTTCATTCAAAGTGCGATGCCCTTATAACGTATATGCCCTGCATGCGGAAGCATTTTAAGAAAAAGAACCAGCACAAGCTTTTTATTGCTCCCAATACGCTAAGTTTTTCTGGAATTGATAGATCCCAGTACGACAACCATGCTCTGAGGGCAAAATACGGCATATCGCAGTCGTTTGTCGTTTTGTTCGTGGCTAGAATCAATCAGAATCGAAGGTTGGAGCTCCTTACAGAGGGGCTAAAGGAATTTCCTCAAATAGGCCTAGTTGTTGCGGGGCCTGGTATGTCCGATGACGTATTAGCCTCCGTGAACTCCCATGAAAATTTTTATTATTTTGGAGAACGCTATGGCGATGAAGTTTGCGAGCTGTTCGCGTTGGCGGATGTTTTTAGCGTTCCCGGATCAGCTGGACTTGCCGTAAACGAGGCCATGTTTTGGGGCTTGCCCTTTTTTATGTTAAGCGAAGGTGTTCACGGGCCCGAAAAAGAGTATGTCGTTGATGGGGAAAATGGGGTTGTGGCGAAAAACGAGAACCAGCTCATTTCCGAACTAGTTGGCCTTTCCGTTGATCGTGAAAGGCTCGGCAAGATGTCCGAAAGCTGCAAGGATACTTTCGCCAAAGAAATGAGCATCGGCGCTATGGCGTCTGGCTTTATTGAGGCGCTGGATTATTGCTTCAATTCTTGATAGGAGGGAACGAGTGTGAGCGTTTATGAGCAGTTGGTGCAAGGGCAGACAAAGTTATCCCTTATCGGTTTGGGCTATGTGGGCATGCCTATCGCCGTTGAGTTCTCCAAACATGTTCAGGTGGTTGGCTACGACATCAATTCACGGAAGATCAACCAGTACGAAAATGGCATTGATGTGACAAACGAGGTTGGATCCGAAGCGCTGAGGGAGTGCAAGGTCGAGTTTACGGATGATCCTGAGAGACTCAAAGAGGCCTTGTTCCACATCATTGCTGTTCCCACGCCCATCAATTTGGACAAAACACCCGATTTGACGCCAGTTGTCGGTGCGTGTGAGACACTTGGGCCAAGGTTGATGCCTGGCTCTGTTGTTGTTTTCGAGTCGACGGTCTATCCGGGCGTCACCGAAGATGTTTGTGTTCCGATTTTGGAAAGAGAGTCGGGCCTGAAATGTGGCATTGATTTCAAAGTTGGTTACTCTCCCGAGAGGATCAACCCGGGCGACCGGGTGCATACCTTGACGACGATCCGTAAGATAGTTTCCGGTATGGACGCGGAGTCTCTTGAGGACATCAAGAATGTCTATAACATTGTTATAGCGGCTGGCACCTATCCTGTTTCAACCATTAAGACCGCTGAGGCAATTAAAGTTGTTGAAAACAGCCAGAGAGATATCAATATTGCCTTCATGAACGAACTGGCAATGGTTTTTGATCGCATGGGCATTGACACCAATGAGGTAATTGACGGAATGAATACCAAATGGAATGCCTTGGGATTCAGACCGGGTCTCGTCGGTGGCCACTGCATAGGTATTGATCCTTATTACTTTACATACGAGGCGGAGAAACTGGGCTATCATTCTCAGATTATCCTTGCTGGCCGCAAGGTGAATGACGATATGGGCGGTTTCGTTGCGGATGCGATAATCAAGCAGCTTGTGCGAGCTGGAAAAGCTCCGAAGGATGCGCGAATAGTGATCATGGGGCTTACCTTCAAAGAGAACTGTCCGGATATCAGAAACACAAAGGTAGTCGACATTATTGCGGGTCTTGCCGACTACGGCGTTGTTCCGACGGTGGTGGATCCATGGGCTGACAAGGAAGAGGCTAGGCGTTTCTACAATGTCGACTTGATGGATTTTGAGGCGGTTCAGGCCGACTGCGTGGTCCTTGCTGTTGCTCATGAACAATTCAAACAGAAGTCTGTTGAAGAGTGGGATGCTTTGTTTAGCCAAGCTGTTCCTGTCGAGCAGCGAGTCGTCATTGATGTGAAGGGACTTATTAATCCCAACGAGGCGGCTGCTTTGGGTTGGTCGCTGTGGCGACTGTAATTGGCGAATGAAGCCTCCGATAGTTAGGTAGTGGCATGAGCACATATGGTATGTATAAAGCATCTCGATGGTTCTATCTGCGGCATATTCCTTTTTTTCCTAAAATTTTAAAGGGCGTCAATTACTTGTTTCATAGTTGCGTGGTGCCATATGACTGCGAGATTGGCGAGGGCAGCAAGTTCCTATACGGCGGTTTAGGGACGGTCGTTGTAAGGAACGCAAAAATTGGAAAACATGTGCTAATAGGCACGAATGTGACAATAGGGGGGCGCTCCAATAAGCCGGGAGCGCCTGTCATTGGCAACAATGTTTACATTGCCACCGGCTCAAAGGTTCTTGGCGAAGTAACCATTTCTGATAACGTTATTATTGGAGCAAACGCAGTGGTCATCCATGACGTGCCCAGCAATTGCTCTGTCGCTGGCGTTCCTGCGAGGATTATCAAGGAAAATATTAACGTGAACGAATATTGCAGCTTGGGGAGATATTAATGATTACATTCGGCATTCCCCTTAGAAGTGCAAAGGCGTCAAGCGACTGGGAAAAGGTTCAGATGTTTTTCAACAGAACCTTGTGGTCGGTATACAACCAGACCGATCCTGATTTCAGGGTTATAGTGGCTTGTCATGAAAAGCCGCATCTTGCGCATTCCTATGATGAGAGAGTTGAGTTTATTGAGGTAGATGCGTCAATTCCCGGAGACCCCGATGCGATGATGAGGGATAAAGGCTATAAGGTTCATGAGATCGCCATGAGGGTGCGTGCGTTAGGTGGCGGTTTCGTTATGCTTGTCGACGCAGACGATATTCAGAGCAACAGGATTGCTGGATTTGCGAACTCTCATCAATCATCGAATGGGTTCTATGCAAAAAATGGCTATTTCTACCACGTTGGCAATGGCTTCGTGAAGTCTGGCTCTCATTTTCCAAATGGAAGTTCAACGATAGTGAAATACTCCGCTGAAGATTTGCCTGAAAAGCATTACGAACCGTTGACCTCGTCTAATAACCTTAATCCGCACATTATTCGTAAGAGGCACGGCGATATCCCTCGCATTTGCAAAGAACTCGGACGCCCGCTCGAACCTCTTCCTTTTAAAGCGAGCATATATGTTCGCGACACGGGGGACAATCACTCTCTGATGGGTCGAGGATATTCAAAAGTACGGCTTGTGGAGCAAGCTTTCCGGCGAAAAATTCCTCTGTCGGAAATATCGGACGAGTTTTCAATCGAGTGGTCTGATTAGGGTTTGGAAACGGGTCTTCAATGAAGATTTTAATGATCGATCACATGCTTCCGGGAAATTCTTATTCAGCTGAACTTTGCATGGCGCTCGGCTCCAAGGCCAGAGTTTTCCTTGCAACTTCGCATGATATGAAGAGCTCTGATTTAGAAGTTAAGTGCGAGAGGCTGTATCCGATTTTGTTCAACACTTCTCATGGAAATCGAAGCGTGCTCTCTTACATCGAATACTTGATAGGGCTCGTTCGCCTTACAGTCAATATCGCCTTAAACAGTTATGATGTCGTGCACATTCAGACGTTTAAGAAATATGCGATCGAGATGCCCCTTTACGCGGCATTGAAAAAAATCGGCTTGATTGGAACGATGGCCTTTACGGTGCATAACGTTGTGCAGCATGAGGCACAAGCCGGCGAGGCCGAGGCGTATGGCCGCTTCTATGAAAAATGTGATGTGCTTGTAGTTCATAATGGTCTAAGTAAGGCAGAGTTAGAGCAATCGCTTTCAAGCAAGGCCCCTGCGGCTACGATTATGCCTCACGGCTGTTACTCGAAAAGGCCAGCCAAAAAGGCCGAGAAGCGAGATCCAGTTTGTTTTCTTTCTCTGGGAGTGATGAGAAAAAACAAAGGTATCGATATCCTGCTCCAAGCCGCGGCCTTGTTGGAGCCTTCTTACAGAAAACGCTGTCGAATCGTGATCGCCGGCGCGAAAGATAAAAACAATTCCACAGACTACTTAGAGCTATCGAGACAGCTCTCCGTGGAATCGTTCGTTTTGGTGAGGCCGGGTTTCGTTGAAGAAAATGATTTAGAAAATCTGCATCAGGAAGCCGATTACTGCGTTTTTCCCTACTTGAATATTTACGGCAGCGGAGCCTTGCTAATGGCATATTCCTATAAAAAGCCAGTGATTGCCAGTGATATTCCGGCATTTGTGGAGGAAACGGATTCTGGAAGAACTGGCTACTTGTTTCGTTCTGGGGATGTTGAGTCACTGGCTGAGGTAATTCGAAAATCGATCAATGCTTGTGACGACGAATACGAGAACCGCGTAAAGGCGGTTGAAGAGCTGAGGCTTGAAAAATATAACTGGGATAAGTCTAGCGATATACTAATCGATTCATACAAAAAGGTGCTATTCCGATGAGTGCCGCAGATCTACATATCATAGAGCTTAGAACGAAAAAAGGGAAAGGGGCGGGGTTCAGATGTTTATTGCTGACCGTCGTGCTCGTCCGCCTTTTCGGGGTTCCTGGAACGTTGGATAGGCTCATTGGCGGTATGGTGACAAGTCCACTTACCGCTCTTGTTTATGCGATGATGGCAGCATATGTTACTTGGCATTTTTTGGTTAATGGCGCCATTTTGAAAACGAAAATTACCTTCCCCTTTTTTAGCGTCGTGTTGTTTTTTCTCTGCATTGGGATATCGTCTTTTATCAGCCAATATGTTCCTAGCTCTGGTTTGTGGAATGTTGCTCGGCTTGCGCTGTTGGCTCTATTCGCCTTTTCTGTGGCCGATTCGTTCAACCTTGAAAACCTGCTCAAATCTGTGTTTATTGCAGTTGCGATAGTCTTCCTCTGCTGCTCTCTTGCTTTTTTTCTGCCAGGCTATGGGTTTGTCGATTATGAAACAACGAGAGCCTTTACGGGAATATGGACAACGAAAAATGTCTGCGCGGGTTTTATCGCATTCTGTATTCTGTTTTTACTCGGACTGCTGGTCTATTTGCCACAGGACAAGAGTCTAACGCTATCTATTCCGCGGTGGATTCTTGTATTGATGCTTCTAGGCTTTGGGGGAATGCTCTTGTCGGCAGATGCGCTTGGTGGATTAATTTGCACAGTTGTGCCAGCGGCTTTCGTCGTTTTGGATAGGAGGGGAGTCCTTTCTCTAAAACGAAAAGGGACTTTCTGGGTTCTTCTCAGCGTGGGTTTTCTTTTGTTTGCCACGGCGATACTTCCGCTATTTTCTGACGTGCTAGCGATTTGGGGCAAAACCTCAGATCTCACAGGGAGAACAACAATATGGAAATCTATTTCGCAGCTCGTTCTTGAAACATCACCGTTGTTCGGCTTTGGATATGGTGATTTTTGGTCTGAAGAGAGTCCGGTCTATTTCTTAATAAAATCTGTCTATGCTGCGAATGGTTTGGGGGCTGTGCATACGGGGTCGCATAATGCGATTGTCGAATTACTGCTGATGTTCGGGCTGACAGGCGTATTGTCATATCTTTTGATGCTTGCTGTAGTGTTTGACAAATCGCGGTATGCTAAAAATCAAATGCAAAACCAATTGATCAGTGCATTTCTTGCGTACTTTATGCTCTATTGCTTAGCGGAGCGGTCGTTGTCCTACATAGGTCTTCAGACGTTCGTCTTGTTCCTGTGCATCGCTGTGATTCTTGCCTCGTTCAACGCGGAAAGAGAAAACCCACAATGACGGCGCTGCCTCAGGAAAACCAAGGAATAAAGAAAAATCTTGCCTATGCGTTTAGCGCGCAAGGTGTTGCTCTCCTGTCGAGTATCTTGATGTCTCTGATTGTCCCCAAAATCCTTGCGGTGGAGGAATATGCATATTGGCAGTCTTTTTTGCTGTACGCAGGGTATTCTGGGTGCCTTCTTGTCGGGATTAACGACGGCTTGTATTTGCGTATTGGTGGTCAACGTTACGGGGACCTTGATCACGCCGGGATAAAAGCGCAAATGGTTCTGGTGCTAATCCTGGAATTCTTCTTTTCGGCGCTTTTGATTGCCTTTGCCTTGCTTGCTAGGTTGAGTGCCCAGTTTTGTCTGATTGCCGCCGCTTTGTCCATATACACAATTGTCGTGAATCTGGCCAACTACCTTTCCTATGTTTTTCAGGCGGTCAATCTAACGCAAATTTTCTCGAAAGCGGCAATTATTACCAAGGCCTCCTTTTTCATAATGATTGTGGCGGCCCTAGTTCTCGGTGCAGGTGATTATCGTGTCATAGTAGCTTTCTACATTGTGAGCCAGTGTTTTTCGACGGTGTATCTGTTGTATAGCGGTCGTCAAATACTGCAGGCTCGTTTTTCGTTTTCCGGAAAAAATCGTGATGTGCTTCATGCAACCAAGATCGATATAGGCGCTGGCATGAAAATCATGATTTCCTACTATGCAGGTACTTTTATTATCGGTTTTGGTAGGATGCTTATCGAGCCAAACTGGGATTTAGCGACGTTTGGCTATTACTCTTTTGCCGTGTCCCTTGTTTCTTTTGTCATTTCATTTGCCGGTCAGGTTTCTATGGTGCTGTTCCCGCATATAAAAAGAGCTTCGAAAGAAGCCCAAAAAGAAAACTTTGCCAAAATCCGAAGCATCCTTGCGCTTTTTTTACCCATTGCATACGTGCTTTATTTTCCGTGTTGCATATTCTGTGAGTTTTGGCTTCCTCAGTATAGCCAATCGCTAATATATTTAGGACTCTTGTTTCCCATCTGCATTTTTGATTGCAGAATGAGCATGCTGTGCGTTCCGTATTTTAAGGCTCTTCGAAAGGAAAACAAACTACTCATTGCAAATGTTGTTGCAATGTGTGTCAGCGTTGTGTTGTCCTTTTTTTCGGTCTTCTTGTTCCACAACCTTGTGCTGCTGGCCGTTTCGATGCTGTCAGGAATAGTTACAAGAAACCTTATCTCAGAATTTAATCTGGCGCGATCGTTTGGACTAAACTTATTCCCCCATTCCATTAGAGAGCTCTTATTGGCTATTTGCTTTATTTTCGTTGTCATGATCGACGGCGGCTGGAGCTACGTTTTTGGTTCGATCGCATTGGTCGTTTATTACTTTTTCGAATGCTTCTCGTTGAAGAAAACCAGGGAGAAAGGTGGAATGTAGTTCTACCGTTGTGATTCTAAGGCAAGTGTTCTGCTGCTTTTGAACGAAGCGAAAGGCAGCGCACGCTGCCGGTAGATATTGGCCTATATGCCCTGTGCAAATCATACCTTAGAGGGGTGGTTCATGATTGTGGTTTCGGTTGAATTGCGAAGCTATCCGAACGTTCTCTCCTAGATAGGCGTTTGCGCAGTTAGCCGGACGTTTTGCAATGCGGCATACCCCCTGTTTTGATTCACGGCCAGGGGGTATGCCGGCTTGTCGGTGTGCACGGATGAGTTCGCGGGCAGGCTACGCCACGCCCTCCGTGCCCGCTCGCAGGCTCATCCGGACGGCTCGATATACCTATGACCGGGAAGGTTATATTTTGGAAGGCGCTAGGCCAGCGGCGGCAGGCCCCTCTCCTCCCGATCCCGGTCGACGGCGCCGATCGTCAGGTCGAGCCTGCCGTAGGGCACCTCCTCGATGCCGAGCGCGTCCATGAGGGCGGCCGCGGCCTCCGGGTCGGCGGCCTCGAGCATCGCCGTGGGCGACAGGCCCATGAGGGAGGGCCTCGGCTCCGAGTTGAGCTGGCTCATGACGACGGCCAGATCGCGGCCGTCCAGTTCGTCGAAGGAGATCCCCCGGCCCTTGGGCAGGAGCTTGCGGAGCTCCACGTGGTTTCGCTCGCATCCTCCCTTCTGCTGGGACGCTCGCACGTCGCAGTAGTAGACTTTAGTCCGGGCCGTCCCGTGGAAGGCCGAGCGCTCGAGGGCCTCCGTGTCCGAGAACTCGCACCCGTTGTCCGTGAGGACGAGCCCGAACAGGCGCTGGAAGAGGGGCTTCCCGATCGCTCTTTCCAGCATGTCGAGCGCCGCGGCAACGGCGCTCGACGTCTTCTCGGGCAGAAGCAGGCAGACCTGGACCCTTGCAGGGCTTCGAGTAGAGGGTGAGGATGCACTGCGAGTCCTTGGACAGCCCGATGACCGTGTCCATCTCGGCAGCCCGCGCCCGCCCTTCCTCGGGGAGCGCCGAGAACGCCTTGTACGACCTCTCCGGGCCGTGGGAGGTCGGCTTGGCCGCGGAGGGCTCCCTCCTGGGCTTGTAGCCGACCTTGCGGCGCAGCTCGGCGTCGGACATGCCGGCGTAGCCCGCCGCTATCCAGCGGTATATCGTCGTGGGGTGAACCTTGAACCGATCGGCGCGGCCGCAGGCTATCTGGGCGGGCGAGAGGCCCCGGGCCACGTCCGACCTGATCGTCGCCATGGCCCGCTCGAAGTCGTACTCCTTGGCGTTCACGCCCCTGCGCGCCCCTGACAAGAGCCCGTCGGCGAGCGTCTGGGCGCGCGCCGCCGAGTACTCGCACCGGAGGGCCTTGCCGCATCCGTAGCGGCGGTGCTGGCAGCCGTTGCAGGTCCAAGGCCACGCCTGCAGCCGCGCGCAAGCGTCTTCCGGCGCATCTCCGGCCCGCTCGCCCTTGCCCGGGCCCCGGGCCACCGTGCGGTTGCGCTTGACCTCGTCGGAGATCGAGGCGGGCGAGCGCCCGAGGTCGCGCGCGACGTCGCGGGCCGAGGGCCTCCTCTTCCCGAACTCTCGTTCGATGGAGGCCCGCTCCGACCTCGTGAGCCTGAAGTAGCGCTTCTGCTTCCTCTCTGCCATGATCCTTGCCCCTACGCGGCCGCCCCCTTCGGGCCCGCCCTCGGACAAGGATTCTCGGACTCAACCGTACGCGTTCGGCTAACTTCAAGAGGAAAGGCAAAGTGTTCGGATCAAGTTGCTAATCAACTTGATTGTGGTTTTGACGCCTATTGGCTGATTGAAAAACTTGGGACTTCAAGAACGATAGAGTTAGAGTTAACATGATCTTGCACCGTGGAATTAGCCACGGTGGGGGAACACTGTCGTAAACATCCATCGATGGATGCTCACGAAATCTCCATCAGCTAGGCTAATGGTGCTGACAAACAGCGCGGCGAGGCTCATGGATGCGTTCCTTTCGTCTAAGGCGATTGTGCCGCAGATGAAGATTGCTTTACGGGCTTGACCCGAAAGGCGGCTACCGTTTCGCGATGAAGCGGTAAGGGCTGCGGGATGGCCGCAGCATTTATGTAAGCGAGCCGACCCTGAAATGGACGCCGCCCCTTGATAGGGCCGGCTTGCCGGGCAGACGAGATATGACGGATAGCATTCCTCCTTACATTAAGAAGCCGCATACGATAAAGTCGTACGTTCATTTTGATTTCAGGACTTCGTTCGCCGCCAAGGCCAACCTTGTCATGGATCCTGGTTTTGTAAAAAGCTATGCATTTTATCCCCTCATTCAGAGGGACTTGCGCCGCATGAAGCCCGATGGACATGGCAAGTTTTTTAACGATCCACGTCCTATAAAATACGCCGCACACCTCGATAGATGCATTTATCAGTACTATTCGGGCTTGCTTAATGAACGATACAACGATGTTGCGACCGAAATCGGCATTGGCGATTGCGCTATCGCGTATCGCGCCCATCTCAAGGGGCAGTCAAACTGCGACTTCGCGTTGCGCGCTTTTTCGAAGATGAGAGATCTTGAAGCTTGTTTCGCTTATGCGGGGGATTTCGAGGACTTTTTCGAAACGCTTGATCATGCTTATCTGAAAAAGCAGGTTAGGCGATTGTTCCCTGGCGGTGCGATCCCGGACGATTATTACCATGTGCTGAAGAATGCAACCAGGCATTCGGTTTGGGATATAGAAAAGCTTCTCGACCACTACGGGCTTCCTTATACGAAGAGCGGCGTCAAACGACTCAACAACAGGGGCAGAGTGCTGAGCTCTGATGAGTTCAAAAACATGGTGGGCGCTTCGGTTGAGCGTCCATGGAGGGAAAACGGAGAAAAGGGTGTACCCCAGGGGCTTCCCATTAGTGGCACGCTAGCGAACATATACATGCTGGAATTTGATGCGGCAGTCAAAGCTGTAGCCGAAAGGCACGACGGTTTATATATGCGCTATTCGGATGATTTCATCTTCGTTGTGCCTACCGAGGAAGGGTTTGAAGAGGGGCGGGATGAGTTTTCACGTTTGGCCGGAACGATGCCGTCGTTGAAGATTCATCCACGTAAGACGCATTCGTTTAGGATGGTTGACGGAGGGGTTTACCTACTCGACTCGGAAGACGAGCCGAAATGCGCTATCGACTATCTGGGGTTCTCCTTTGACGGTACGTCGGTGAGACTGCGGCAAAGAACTATCGGTCGTTTCTACAAGCGCATGTACAGGAGAGTAGGCCGGTTGTACAAATGGAAGTTCAGGCCAGCAAAAAAACGAGTCGATTCACTTTATCTGGAGTACAGTGATTGGGGCCGCAAGCCTAAGAGAAATGCCAAAGTGCGCGAGCGAGTTGGGAAGAGCGGAGGTCGAGGGAATTTTCTAACTTACGCCGAAAGGGCTCAGAATGCTTTTCCGAATGACCCCATTTTGGTCGACGTGAAAAACCATAAGCGCAAGATTCGGAGACGCGCTAAAAAAGTCCGCGAAAGTGGTCGCCGCCATCGATCGGCATTAAGGTCGACATGAAAAGCTCGACGCACCTCCCCGCTGCGAAAAAAGCGCCGCAAGGGGTTATTGCTCTTTTACGCTTTGTGAAAGGATCCTGATCGCTGGGTCGTTGTTGGTATACTTGGGCTTGCGAACCATATCCGACCGGCGGCGCGTTACTGTTGATATATGCCACGGGAACCTCCTTAAGAATTACGGGCTCGCCTTACTTCGTCGACAAGACGGGGGATATATCTGCATCACGCGTCCGCGTCGGTTAGGCAAGACGGTCAACGCGCAAATGCTGGCGAGCTTCCTCACGCGCGGCTTGGACGCGGCCCCGCTGTTCGAGGGGCTCGAAGTGTCCTGCGACCCTGCGGCCATGGCGCACCTCGGAGCCCACGACGTCATCTACATCGACTTCAGCGTGCTGCCTGACGAATGCGAGAGCTACCGAGATTACATCGACGCCATCCGCGCGGGCATCGTCGACGACCTCCGCGCGTTTGCTCCCGAGGCGGGCGTCGAGCCGCGGATCGGCCTGTTCGCAGCGCACGAATGCGTCTACGATGTCACGAAAGCGCAATTCTGCTTCATCATGGACGAATGGGACTCCCTGTTCTTCAACCCCCTGTTCACCGAGGACGGCCAGCGCTCGTTCCTCATGCTCCTGAAGCAGCTGCTCAAAACCAAGCCCTACGTCGAGCTCTCCCACATGGCGGGCATCCTCTCCATCGCCAAGCACTCCACGGGCTCCGAGCTGAACATGTTCGTCGAGTACGGCGCCGTGGAGGATCTGCGTTACGACCGCTTCTTCGGGTTCACCCAGGACGAGGTGTGCGAGCTCTGCGCTCGGCACCTCGCATGCACACCGGACGCGCGGGTAGGCTACGAGGGGCTCGAGCACTGGTACGACGGCTACCTCACCGAGGACGGCGAGCGCCGCTTCAACCCGCGGTCGGTGGTGCTGGCGCTCATCGACGACAGCCTGCGCAGCTGCTGGACCGAGTCGGGCCCCTACGACGAGATCCACTGCTACGTGCGCAACAACATCGCCGCCGTGCGCGACGACCTGGTGCGCATGGCAGCCGGCGAGCCGGAGCGCGCGGAGATGGAGAACTACGCGGCCTCGTCCATGAGCCTGTCCACCCAAGACGACATATTCCCAGCCATGGTGGTGGCCCTAGCTGTCGGCATTGACTTGCATACGATGACCGATACGCACGACTGCTTCGTTAATGAATGGTGAGTGAGCGGTTTATTGTCGTCCTGCTAGCTCAAGACCTAGTGTGGTGTAATTTCGCTAAAATATTATCACGATGAAGGGAGGAGCTATGAACATCAGGCCGATATCGGATCTGAGGAACCACTACTCGGAAGTCGAACTCGATGTTTTGGAAAGCGGTCCCGTGTTCCTCACGAAGAACGGATACGGTTCCGATCGCTGCAGTATAAAACGAACCGAGAGCGTCCTCTACCTTATTACTGGTTCGAAGTCGGTAACTACATGGTTTTTCTACGTCGTATTCGACGATGTGATGGAAATCCGGCGCTTCCTCTACGGTGCTCGCGACCTCACGAAGATGCTGCCGTAGGCGCTGCGGTCCCTCCCTTTCCTCCCACCGGTTTCATATTGTGGACGTGCGGTTTTCATTACCGCGGCGTAATTTGCAAATGGTTGAGCATCGTGTACAATAACCCCACGTGAACTGTACCCACGTTGGGAAAACGCAGCATAAAGAAACGCAGCAGGTGTGGAGGATACAATGCCAAACAAAATGGGTTCCGAGCATTTGGCGGTCATCAAGGTCGTCGGCGTCGGCGGCGGCGGCACGAATGCCGTGAACCGTATGGTCGAGGCGGGGGTGAAGGGCGTCGAGTTCATCGCCGTCAACACCGATCGCCAGGCGCTGCTCATGTCGGATGCCGACAAGACGATCCACATCGGCGAGGAGCTGACGCGCGGCCTTGGC
This sequence comes from Gordonibacter urolithinfaciens, assembly GCF_900199375.1. Taxonomy (NCBI): domain Bacteria; kingdom Bacillati; phylum Actinomycetota; class Coriobacteriia; order Eggerthellales; family Eggerthellaceae; genus Gordonibacter; species Gordonibacter urolithinfaciens. The sequence goes on along the minus strand of NZ_LT900217.1, from coordinate 535,174 downwards.
GCCGGCGCGAATCCCGAGGTGGGCTGCCAGGCGGCCGAGGAGAGCCGCGCGGAGATCCGCGAGGCGCTGGCCGAGGCGGACATGGTGTTCGTCACCGCCGGCGAAGGCGGCGGCACGGGCACGGGCGCCGCGCCCATCATCGCCGAGATCGCGCGCGAGGAGATCGGCGCGCTGACGGTCGGCGTGGTCACGAAGCCGTTCTCGTTCGAGGGGCGCACCCGCCGCAACCAGGCGGAGCAGGGCGTCGACCTGCTGTCCCAGAAAGTCGACACGCTCATCGTCATCCCGAACGACCGCCTGCTCGAGATCGTGGACAAGAAGACGAGCATGCTCGACGCGTTCCGCATCGCCGACGACACGCTGCGCCAGGGCATCCAGGGCGTCACGGACCTCATCACCATCCCCGGCCTCATCAACCTCGACTTCGCCGACATCCGCACCGTCATGAAGGATGCGGGCACGGCCATGATGGGCATCGGCCTGGCTTCCGGCGAGAACCGCGCGCTCGACGCCGCACAGCAGGCCACGAACTCGAACCTGCTCGAGACGTCCATCGCGGGCGCCTCGCGCGTGCTGTTCTCCATCGCCGGCGGCCCGGACCTCACGCTCACCGAGGTCGACGCGGCGGCCCGCACCGTCGAGGCCTGCGCCGACGACAACGCCAACATCATCTACGGCCAGATCGTGGACGAGGGCATGGGCGACCAGGTGCGCATCACCGTCATCGCCACCGGCTTCAAGGCGAGCGCGCAGCAGCAGTCCTCCATGGACTTCTCGCGCAAGGACCTGTTCGCGTCCACGACGCCCGAGCCTGCCGCGCCGTCCATCCCGCAGCAGTCCATGCCGCCGGTGTCGTTCTCCACGTCGTCGAACAACGGCCGCTTCGCGGACGAGGACTACATTCCCGACTTCCTGAAGCGCCAGCGCTAGGGGCCGCCTGCATGGCATCGGCCGCAACCCTTCCCGTACCGCATCTCGACGCGCGCCTCTTCGGCGCGCGTCGCTTATCGGCGCTCACCGACGAGGCCCTGTTCGAGCGCACCGGCGTGCGCATCGCGTTCACCGGCCGCGCGGGCGGCGTGAGCGAGGGGCCGTACGCCGCGCTCAACCTGGGCGGGCACGTGGGCGACGACCCTGCGGCCGTGGCGCGCAACCGGGAGCTCTTGCTGGAGGCGCTCGGCGCGGGGGAGGCGGCCCTCGTGGTGCCGAGCCAGGTGCACGGCGACGAGATCGTGGAGGTGGCCTCGGCCGAGCCGGGCGCCGTCGAGGCCGCGCGCGCCCGCGCGCTCGAGGGGGCCGACGGCCTGCTCGTGGACGTGCCGCAGGTTGCGGCGCTGCTGTGCTTCGCCGACTGCGTGCCGGTGGTGCTCGCCTCTCCCACGGGGCGCTTCGCCGTCGTCCACGCCGGCTGGCGCGGGGCGGTAGCCGGCATCGCCGGGAAGGCCGTGCGGCTCCTGGCCGCGCGCGACGCCGCCGAGCTGGGCATAGCGCCGTCCTCTGCGGCCGCAGCGCTCAACGCCTACCTGGGTCCGCACATCCACGCGGAATGCTTCGAGACGGGCGCCGAGGTGCGCGCCCGGTTCGTGGACCGCTATGGCGCGGACGTCGCCCCTGACGGGCGGCATGTCGACCTCGCGCGCGCCCTCGCGTGCGATCTGGGCGGGGCCGGCCTCGCCGCCGAGCGCATCGCGGATGCCGGCGCGTGCACGGCCTGCCGGCTGGACGACTACTTCTCCTACCGCGCGTCGGGCGGCACCTGCGGCCGCCATGGCGCCATCGCCGTGCTGCAGAAAGGATAGGGCCATGGGCATCGAGCAACGATATGCGAACGTGGCGGCCGAGGTGGCCGCCGTCTGCCGCGAGGCCGGGCGCGACCCGGCTGAGGTCACGGTCGTGGCCGTGTCGAAGACCGTGGGCCCGGACGCCGTCGCGCGCGCCCTGGCAGCCGGCGCGCGCGACTTCGGCGAGAACCGCCCCGACGGGCTGGCCGAGAAGGCGGCGGCGTTCCCGCAGGCAACCTGGCACTTCATCGGCAACATCCAGTCGCGCCGCATCCCCGACATCGTGCGGTCGGCCGCGCTCGTCCACTCGCTTTTCGAGGAGCGCCACGCCCGCAAGATCGACGAGGCCGCCGCGGTGGCGGGCAAGGTGCAGGACGTGCTCTTGGAGGTGAACGTGTCGGGGGAGGAGAGCAAGGGCGGCCTGGCTCCCGGCGACGTGCGCGCGCTGCTCGACGTATGCGCGCGCCTTCCGCACGTGCGGGTGCGCGGCCTCATGACCATGGCGCCGCAGGGCGACCCGGCCGCGGCGCGCGCCGTGTTCGAGGGCCTCGCGAACCTGCATGCCCAGCTGCGCGCCGGGCTCGATCCCGCGCAAGCGGCCCTGTTCGATGGGCTTTCTATGGGCATGAGCGAAGATTGGCGCGAGGCCGTGCGCGCGGGCGCTACCATAGTGCGCATCGGAAGGGCCGTGTTCGACGATGCCTTCGAGGCTTGAGGCCCGGGTGCCGAGGCACTGCGCACAGGGCCGATGGGCGCCGGCACGCCTCGAGCGGCGCGAAGCAAGGACAGACGGAAAAACGCAGCAGGGTGAACGCAGCGGCGGCTCGACCGCCGGAACCAAACGAAGCAGGTGGTGAACATGGAGCTGCCCAAAATCAAGCGATCCGAGCACGGCGGCGGGATGCTCGACGGCATCAAGTCGAAGCTGGGCTTCGCTGACGCGGCCGGCAACGGCGGCGGATACGACGACGCGTACCTCGACGACTACGGGGACGACTTCGGCGACTACGACGACGAGTTCGGCGAGTACGGCCCGGGCTACGACGACGGGGCGCCCGCCTCGCGCTACGATCCGTACGCGCCCGTGACCACGCGCCCGGCGCGCGGGGGGAGCCGCAGCGCGCGCTCCTCGTCGGATTCCGACTTCCCCAAGCTCGTGTCCATCGACGACGTGCGCGCCCATACCCAGGTGCCCGACAGCCTGCGCCGCGACCCGCTGCCGCCGCGCCGCGTGTCGTCCACGTCGTCCAGCTACCGGGGCGAGCGCACGGTGGTGGACGCCACGATGCCCGCGCCCTCGTCGCCGGCCCACACGGCCGCGCGCCGCGAGCGCTCCGAGAGCCTGAACGCGCTGTTCGAGCCCAGCGCGGCCGAGGCGGAGCCCGCAACGGGCAAGGCGGCTTCTCCGGCTGCGGCGACCGTGGGGGCGGCTGCGGCCTCCGCCACCGTGGCCGTGGCCACCGCGACGGCCACGGCGCCCGCTTCCTCGCAGGCCACCGGCTCGTTCGACCCCTACGAGGCGTACGCCGGCTCGGGCACGCCCGCGCACAACCCGTCGCGCGCCATCTCGGTGCTCAAGCCCGCGAGCTACGGCGAGGTGGAACGCGTGGCCAAGATACTGAAAGCGGGCGACGTGGTGGTGCTTGCGCTGCGCAACACGCCCGACCAGCTGGCCAAGCGCATCCTGGACTTCTCGTTCGGCGTGTCGAGCGCGCTCGACGCCCGCGTGGAGGCCGTGGCCGACAAGGTGTTCGCCATCACGCGGGGCGCCGCGCTCACCGAGGCCGAGCGCCTGGCGCTGCGCAACCAGGGCGTGCTGTAGCGCGCCTTCCCGGGCGCCGACCGTCTACCAAGAGAAGGAGCTGGGCTCGTGCTGAGCTTGAAATACCTCATCGTATCGCTAGCCGACGTGTACAGCATGGTGCTGTTCGTGTACGTGCTCATGTCGTGGCTCCCCACGGACCGCGGCCTGCTCGCCGACATCTACCGGGTGCTCGGCCGCGTGTGCGATCCGTACCTCAACCTGTTCAAGAAACTGATTCCCCCGCTTGGAGGTATGGTGGACGTTACTCCCATCATCGCCCTGCTTGTACTACAATTCGGGGTACGTTTGATAGTAAACTTGTTTTAGCTGCGCTTGAACCGCGTCCGCGCGGACAGGACGAAGGGACCGACTATGGCAATCACCTCGGCTGATATCCACAACCAGAGCTTCTCGATCGACCGCAAGGGCTACGATGTCGACGAAGTGGACGTGTTCCTGGAGCACGTTGCCGACGAGATCGACGCGATGACCGCGCAGATAGACCAGCTGGAGCGCCAGTTGGACGACTCCTCGTTCGCCGGTTTCGACACGCCGGCGCGCATCGAGGACGTGCCCGCGCCCGTCGCCGCCGCGAGCGACGAGGAGCTGGCCGCGAAGGATGCGCGCATCGCCGACCTCGAGCGCCAGCTCGAGGCCAAGAAGGCCGACGACAACGCCATCGCCCAGGCGCTCATCATCGCGCAGCGCTCCGCCGACGAGATCATCTCGAACGCGAATGCCACGGCTGCCGGCACCATCAACGATGCCGAGGACGAGGCCAAGCGCATCGTGGACAAGGCCGAGGCCGAGAAGCAGAAGGTGCTCGACGCCATCAAGAAGCTCGAGGACGATCGCGAGGACGCCCGCGAGGACTACCAGGAGCTGCTCACCGACTTCATCGCCGACGCCACGCGCAAGCTGGCCGAGATCGGCGGCGAGATCCCGACTCCGTCCCTGCCCACGAGCGCGCACGCCCGCGTGGCGGAGACGACCGTGGAGGCCACGGGCCGCGTGATGACCTCGCCCGCCCAGGCCCCCATCAACGTCGACGGCACCGCCGCCTACGCCATGCCGCAGACCGGCGCCGTGTCCGTGGCGCCCGCCACCCCCACGCCCTCCCGCGTGGAGAAGGACCTCTCCGGCTTCGGCGATGCCGACGATGCCTTCGAGTTCGAGGAAATCGACTAGCGAGCTCCGCTGGCCTGTCGGCCGAGCGCAAGGGTCATGAAGCCTGCCATCATAGCCGTTCACGTCACGCCCCGCTCGGGGCGTGACGAGGTTTCGGGCGTGCGCGCGGATGCGGCGGGCGCCGACGAGGTGTGCGTGCGCGTGACGGCACCGCCCGACGGGGGCAAGGCGAACAAGGCGGTGTGCAAGCTGGTGGCCGAGGCGCTCGGCGTGCCGAAGTCGCGCGTGGGCGTGGCCTCGGGTCATACGGCGCGCCGCAAGCGCCTGTCCGTGGAGGCCGACCAGGCCCAGGTGGACGCGTGGCTGGCATCTCTTCCGCGCTGCTAGCCGGGCAGTGCGCTCGGCGGCGAGGGATTTCCCCTCGTTTTTGTTGCGAGTTTCTGAAAGACGGGGATTTGCCGTTGACGGCGACGTAGCGTCATCGCATATGCTCGGTTTCGGTCGGACGGGGGCGTTCGGCCGAGGACGAGGAGGCGGCCGCATCGAGCGGATGCGGAGCCTCATGAGGAGCAGCCGCATGACCGATCAACGATACCTGACCGTGGGAGAGCTGGCCCGGCGCGTCGGGGTGACGGTGCGCACGATCCAGTACTACGACCAGCAGGGCCTGCTCTCGCCGTCGGCGAAGGGTCCGCAGAACCAGCGCCTGTACACCGACGACAACGTGAAAGACCTGTATCGCATTCTGACCTTGAAGTACCTGGGGCTGTCGCTTGCCCAGGTCAAATCCGATGCAGATCTGTTCGACGAGGCGGCGGCGCTGCAGGAGCTCGCCGGCGAGCAAATGGACGCCATCGAGGAGCAGTTCCAAGCGCTGTTCAGGCGCATGTCCACCCTGCGCGCCCTGCACGACGAGGCCGGCGAGGGAATGCCGGACTGGGAGGCGCTCGCCTCCACCGTGGAGCGCTGCCAGGGCGAGAGCCAGTTCTTCTGGCGCCTCACCTGCATCCGCGACGACGCCCCCGCCGCCGAGACGGCCGCCGAGGATCGCATCGCCCGCGGCGAGTCCGTATCGCAATGGCACGAGCTCATCGCCGACACTATCCGCCTCATGCCGGCAGGCGAGGCCGTCGACAGCCCGTCCAACCGCGACCTGGCACGACGCTACCTGGCCCTCGACGCGTCGCAGGATGCCGCCGCGGCCGAGAGGAACTTCATCCTCATGGAGAACATCGCTCCCCATGGAGGCGACGACGGCTCGTTCGACGAGCTGCGCCAGGCGGTGTTCGACCATCTGGAGGCCGTGGTAGCCGCTTACCGCGGCCAGCCCGACCCGTCCGGCTAGCCTCATCCGGCGCCGGACGGGCGCGGCACCTCTTCCTTCGCTCTCTCCCCAGTGTTCTGTCCGTCCGGCGCAAACCCTTCATCTTGCCTGCTCATTCACCCGGTGCCCCGCGCACCCTCTGTCGGTGCGCCCGAACGAAAGGATACGCCCATGCTCGTGTCGTGGATGACGACGAACAAGTGCAACCTCAAGTGCGTCCATTGCTACCAGGATGCCGAGGAGGCCAGCGCCTTGGAGCTCTCGACCGACGAGGGAAGGAAGATGATCGACGAGATCGCCCGCGCGGGCTTCAAGGTGATGATCTTCTCGGGCGGCGAGCCGCTCATGCGCCCCGACATCTACGAGCTCGTGGCGCACGCGGCCGGCAACGGGCTGCGACCCGTGTTCGGCTCGAACGGCACGCTCATCACGCCCGAGGTGGCACGCCGGCTGAAGGAGGCCGGAGCTTGCGCCATGGGCATCTCGGTGGACAGCCTCGATGCCGCCAAGCACGACAAGTTCCGCGGGCTGGAGCACGCCTACGACCTCACCATGGCGGGCATCGAGGCCTGCAAGCAGGCCGGCCTGCCGTTCCAGCTGCACACCACCGTGGTGGATTGGAACCGCGACGAGGTGTGCGCCATCACCGACTTCGCTGTCGAGATCGGGGCCATCGCGCACTACGTGTTCTTCCTCATCCCGGTGGGTCGCGGCAAGTTCATCCAGGAGACGTCGCTCGAGGTGTTGGAGAACGAGCGTCTGCTGAACGACATCATGCGCAAGGCGGCCGAGGTGCCGATCGACGTGAAGCCCACGTGCGCGCCCCAGTTCACGCGCGTGGCGAAGCAGCTCGGCGTGGACACGCGCTTCGAGCGCGGCTGTTTGGCGGGCCTCACGTACTGCGTCATCGGCAGCGAGGGCATCGTGCGCCCCTGCGCCTACATGACCGAGGAGGCGGGCGACGTGCGCGCGCAGCCCTTCGACGAGATATGGAAGACGAGCCCCGTGTTCGAGAAGCTGCGCACCCAGGCCTATTCCGGCTCGTGCGGCACATGCGACTACGCGCAAGGCTGCGGCGGCTGCCGCGCCCGGGCCGCTTACTACCACGAAGGCGATATCCTCGCTCAGGACGACTACTGCGCCCACGGCAACGCTTTGGTAGCGGCTGCCGTCTAGACCATCGGCATCGAAAGGACCCCTCATGACCATCATCTCCCAACGCATCGTTCCCACTGCCGTCGCCGCGTCCTTGGCCGCGACGATGATCCTCGCCGGCTGCTCGACCGCGCAGCCGAAAGCCGAAGCCGAGGCGGGCGCCCCTCAGGCGGAGGCCGGGCAGGCCTCGCAGGTCGGCGCGGTCACGTTCACCGACGACACGGGCGCCGAAGTGACCGTGGAGAACCCGCAGCGCGTGGTGGCGTGCATGGGCAGCTTCGCCAGCATGTGGGAGCTTGCGGGCGGCACGCTCGTGGGCGCCTCCGACGACGCGTTCACGCTGTCGGACTACGACCTGAAATCCGAGAACGTGCAGAAGGTGGGCGACTTCGCGAACCCGAACCTCGAGGCCATCATCGCGCTCGAGCCCGATTTCGTCATCATGACGAGCGGCTCGGGCGGCCGCGGCGGCGACTCGAACCAGGCCGACCTCAAGGCGGCCCTCGCCGCGTCGAACATCCCGGTTGCGTGCTTCCAGGTGACGACGTTCGCCGACTACGAGCGCATGCTGCGCACGCTGTGCGACATCACGTGTCGCGACGATCTCTATGAGCAGAACGTCCAGGCCACGGCCGATCGCATCGCGGCCATCACGGCGAAGGTGCCCGCCGGGGAAGCGCCTTCGGCGCTGGTGCTCACCACGTTCTCGGGCGGCACGCGAGTGCAGGCGTCCTCTACGATGACCGGATCGATGCTGGCCGACCTCGGCGTGAAGAACCTGGCCGACGAGAACCCGAGCCTGCTCAAGGACTTCAGCCTGGAGTCGATTATTGGCATGAACCCCGACTTCATTTTCGTCGTGCCCATGGGCAACGACGACGCCGCGGCCATGAAGGCGCTCGAGGACCAGACGGCGGCGAACCCCGCCTGGTCGACCCTCGACGCGGTTCAGAACGGCCGCTACGTCGCGCTCGACCCGCACCTGTTCCAGTACAAGCCGAACGAGCGCTGGGACGAGAGCTACCAGGTGCTGTTCGACGCGCTGTACGCGTAGGCGGAAGGCTGCCCGGTGACCCCGTTCAACCGTGAGAAGGCGGCGCCGCTCGCCATCGTCGTTTCCGTCGCCGTCCTTGCGGCGGTGACGGCGGCGGCGTTCCTCGTGGGATCGACGTCGGTGAGCTTGGGCGACCTTGTGGCCTGGGCGACCGGCGGCGACGTGAGCGCGTCGGCGAAGAGCATCCTCGTGAACGTGCGCCTGCCGCGCGTGCTGGCGGCGCTTCTGGCGGGAGGGGCGCTGGCCGTGGCCGGCGCCATCATCCAGGCCGTGCTGGACAACCCGCTGGCCAGCCCCAACATCATCGGCATCAACTCCGGCGCTGGACTGTTCGTGCTGATCGCGGCCAGCGTGTTCCCCAGCGTGCTGTGGCTGCCGCCGCTCGCGGCCTTCCTCGGGGCGCTCGCCACGGCGCTCATCATCTTCGGCATCTCGCTGGGCGCGAGCACGTCGAGGCTCACCGTGGTGCTGGCCGGCATCGCCATCACGTCGGTGTTCGGCGCGGGCATGAACACCATCCTCATCGTGAACCCCGACGCCTACGTCGGCTCGTCGGCGTTCCTCGTGGGAGGCCTGGCCGGCGTGCTCATGGACGACCTCGCGTGGCCGGCGGCCTACATTCTGGGAGGCCTGGTCGTGGCGCTGCTCTCGGCGGGCAAGCTCAACATCATGGCCCTCGGCGACGACACGGCGCATGCGCTTGGCATGAACGTGGGGGCGACGAGGCTCGCCATGCTCGGCCTCGCCGCCGTGCTGGCGGGCGCGGCCGTGAGCTTCGCGGGCCTGCTCGGGTTCGTGGGGCTCATCATCCCGCACCTCGTGCGGTTCTTCGTCGGGCACGACAACCGCATCGTGCTGCCGCTGTCCGCCGTATGCGGCGCGGCGTTCGTCGTCGTGTGCGACCTGTTGTCGCGCGTGCTGTTCGCGCCCTACGAGGTGCCCGTGGGCATCCTCATGGCGTTTCTCGGCGGGCCGTTCTTCATCTACCTCATCTTGAAGAACAGGAGGGGTTCCCTTGATTAGCGCCGACGCAGGACACGCCGCGGCCATCGAGGTGCGCGACGTGTCGTTCTCCTACGGCAAGGAGCCGTTCATCGAGGGGCTGAGCGCCGCGTTTCCCCGCGGCGCGGTGACGAGCGTCGTGGGCCCGAACGGCTGCGGAAAGTCAACGATGATCAAGCTCATCGACGGGCTGTTGCGCCCGCAGATGGGGGAGGTGCGCATCGACGGCGTGGCCACCCTGTCGCTCAAGGCGAAGGAGCGTGCGCGTCGCGTGGCCGTGCTGGCGCAGGCCAGCCGCCCGCCGGCGATGACGGTGGAGGCGCTCGTGGCGTGCGGGCGCTACCCGTACCAGGCGCATCAGGGGAGGCTCTCGCGCGAGGACCGCGAGCAGGTGGAGCGCGCGCTCGAGCTGGCGAACGTCGCGCGGTTCCGCGCGCACGAGCTGCGTCGGCTGTCGGGCGGCGAGCGTCAGCGCGCGTTCATCGCCATGACGCTGGCGCAGGACACCGACCTCATCGTGCTCGACGAGCCCACCACCTACCTCGACATCCGCGCCTGCCACGAGACGATGGAGCTCGTGCGACGCCTGAACGTCGAGGCGGGCAAGACCGTCGTCATGGTCATCCACGACCTCGACCTGGCGTTGCGGTACTCCGATTGCCTGCTCGTCATGGAGCGCGGGCGCGCCACCGCGTCCGGCACGGTGGAAGAGGTCCTCGCCACCGGCGCCATCGAGCGCGCCTTCGGCGTGAGCATCCGCACCTGCGCCGCTCCCGAGGGGACCGCGTACACGCTGTTCCCGGCGTAGCCGCTGCTGATCGCCGCTATCGGCAGTTGGGAATTCTCGGAAAAGGTCGCTGTATGAAGGGAAGATGCGAGCGGGCCGATAAGCCGGGTTCTGTCGTTGGACGACCATTTATCTCGAACGTGCGTCGCCGCACGCCTCAAGCACGCAACCCGAACGTACGGCGGGCCACCGTGTCGCGTTCCTATTTGCGCTTGCTCCGGATGGGGTTTTCCAAGCCGCGCCGTTGCCGGCGCGCTGGTGCGCTCTTACCGCACCGTTTCAGCTTTTCTCCCGTTGCCGCGCGCCGAAGCGCGTGTTCGCGGGGGAGTCTTCTTTTCTGTGGCACTGATCCGTCGGGTCGCCCCGCCCAGCCGTTAGCTGGCATCCTGCCCTATGGAGCCCGGACTTTCCTCACACCGAGGTGCGCGATCGTCTGGCCCGCTCGCATATGGTATTCTAGCAAACCGAAAGCAGCGCGCGCCCGCGAAAAGCGAAGCAGCGCGAAAAACCGATCCGGCCGCGTGCAGCCGGCGGGCGGGCCGCGTGCCGGCAGAGGTAAGGAGCACCATGAACGAGGAACTCACCATACGTTTCGCCACGCGCGGGGACGCACCGGCACTGCTCAGGCTGACCCAGGGGCTTGCCGCCTCGATGGGGCGCGAAGGTGCGGTGGCCGCCACGCCCGCGGATATCGTGAGGGGCATGTTCGACGAAGGCGGGGGCGAGGCGCTGGTCGCCGAGCATCCGGACGACGGCGTGGTGGGGTGCGCGGTCTTCTGCCGCGCGTTCTCCGTGTGGACGGGGGGTTGCGGCGTGTACCTGGAGGACCTGTTCGTGGACGAGGCGTACCGGGGTGCCGGTGCGGGCCGGGCGCTCATGGCGCGCCTGGCAGCGCTCTGCGAGGAGCGGGGCTATCGGCGCCTCTCATGGCACTGCCGCGACGCGAACGAGGCGGGGCTTGCATTCTACGAGCGCTTGGATGCCGAACGGGTCGACGCGCTCGTGCTGCACCGGTTGGAGGGCGAGCGGCTTGCCGTGCTCGCGGCCCAGGCTCCGACAGGCGGATGTGCGGAAGGGGCGAGGTAGATGGCGACGTGCGCGATCGTGGGAGCGTCCCCCGAGTTCAATGCCGAGGACTTCAAGGCCCGCTACGAGGCGGGCATGTTCGAGTTCGTGATCGCCGTGGACGCCGGCTTCGCCTACCTGGAAGAGCTGGGCGTGAAGCCCGACATGGCGGTGGGCGACTTCGACTCGCTCGGCTACCTTCCCAAGTGCCGCCGCGTGTCGCGATTCCCGGTGAAGAAGGACAAAAGCGATATGGAGCTGGCGCTTGAGAAGGCCGTGGCCTGGGACTACGACGACCTCGTGGTGTATGCGGCCCTGGGCGGGCGGCTCGACCACACCATCGCCAACCTGCAGCTGTTCGCGAAGTTCTCCGAGCGGGAGTTCTACGTGACCGCCGTGGGCGAGGGCAGCGCCCTGCGCGCGCTCACCGGCCCCGACGTGATGGACCTGCCCCTGCTGGAGTCCGGCACGGTATCCGTGTTCTCTGCGAACGATTGCGCCCGCGGCGTCATCGAGACGGGCATGCTGTACTCCCTCGACGACGAGGACCTGTCGAACCGCACGTCGCGCGGCGTGTCCAACGAGCTCGTGGGCAAGCCCGCGCGCATCGCCGTGGAGGAAGGGACGTTGTACGTGTTCTACCCGCTGCCCTGACGGGGCGGGGGACACAGCCGAGCGGAGGGTGGAGTGCGGACTGCGGAGCGATCGCGGTCGCGCTGCTCGCTTCAAACCACCGTTGGCGTTTCGCGGGTCGATGCGCGCCTCCGCTCGGGATGACCCGGAGGGGTTTGGGGCGTCGTTGCACAGTAATCACCGATTCTTGCCAAGCATGATCGCGCAGGCTCTCCCATGGCGCTGGAGAGTTTTCTTCTTGCAGAGTTTCTCCTGATCAGAAAATCTCATCGCGGAGATAAGCGATGCTGTAGAGTTTTGAGGGGCTCATCGTTGTGGGGAATCGGTAAAAACTGTGCACAAGAGCCTTGCCCGGGCTTCCTCTCGCGTCCGCGCGAACCCGGCTCCACGTTTTCTGCTTCTGGCGCGCAGCTCACTTCCAAACGCGCTTCGCTTCCGGATGCTCCTCCAGGTACAGCTCCAGCAGGGCCTGGAGCTCTTCGGCGTGGTCTTCATGGGCGTCGTCGTATTCCAGCTCCTCAACGAGAGCGAACGCGAATCCCCCGCGGCCGTGCTTGTTCCACAGCGCCTGCAGGCACTTGTTGGGGTGATTTCCGCCGTCGAAGCGGGCGACCAGGCCGTTCTCGGTTGCCCGCGGATCGCGCGAGGCGATGAGGAACCGCTCGCCCGTGGCGAGGCAGCGCATCTCCAGAACGCCCATGGCAGGCCTGCGCTCGCCGTAGGCCTGCTTGAGCTGCTTTTTCCGTTCGCTGTCCATGGGTTTTCCTCGCCGCCTCGCGTTTTCCCTCCATTGTGGGGCATCTTCGGCCTGTGTGCAATCGACGGTTCGTAGAGCTCGCCGGCGGATTCGGCGCGCGAAACGCAGGGCGGGGCGGTATAATCGCCCGAGCGGCACCGCCTGGCGCCGCGCCGCCGCGAGGCGGCCTCGACATACCGGGGAGCTTGCAAGCCGCATGCGCGGCCGGGCAGGCTGAGAGGAAGCGCCGAAGCACGCTTCGACCCGAGGAACCTGACATGGGTAATGCCAACGAAGGGAGCTCTATGACGCAGATCAGCGCCGCAGCGCGCGGCAATCCTGCACCGGTCACGCAAATCGACCACGCCCGTGCGGGCACCGTCACGCCGGCCATGCGCACCGTGGCCGAGAAGGAGGGGCGCGATCCCGAGTTCATCCGGGAGGGCGTGGCGGCCGGACGCATCGCCATCCCCGCGAACATCCACCATGCGAGCCTCTCGCCCGAGGGCGTGGGCGGCGGCCTGCGCACGAAGGTGAACGTGAACATGGGCATCTCGGGCGACGTCGCCTGCGAGGCCGAGGAATGGAAGAAGGTCGACGTGGCTCTTGAACTGGGCGCCGAGGCCATCATGGACCTGTCGAACAGCGGCAAGACGGCCGCGTTCCGGCGCGCCCTCGTGGAGAAGTCGCCGGCGATGATCGGCACCGTGCCGATGTACGACGCCATCGGCTATTTGGAGAAGCCGCTCGTCACCATCACGGCCAAGGATTTCCTCGACGTGGTGCGCGCGCATGCCCAGGACGGCGTGGACTTCGTCACCGTCCACGCTGGCATGAACCGCCGCACCATCGAGAGCTTCCGCGAGACGGGCCGCCTCACGAACATCGTGAGCCGTGGCGGGTCGCTTATCTTCGCCTGGATGGAGGCCACCGGCAACGAGAACCCCTTCTACGAGTTCTACGACGAGGTGCTGGCCATCCTGCACGAGCACGACGTGACCATCAGCCTGGGCGACGCTATGCGCCCCGGGTCCACCTACGACGCCACCGACGCGGGGCAGATCGCCGAGCTCATCGAGATCGGCAAGCTCACGCGCCGCGCATGGGATGCGGGCGTGCAGGTGATGGTGGAGGGCCCGGGCCACATGGCGCTCGACGAGATCGCCGCCAACATGAAGCTGGAGAAGCGCCTGTGCCACGACGCGCCCTTCTACGTGCTCGGGCCGCTCGTCACCGACATCGCGCCGGGCTACGACCACATCACGGCCGCCATCGGCGGGGCTGTGGCCGCGGCCTCGGGCGCGGACTTCCTGTGCTACGTCACGCCGGCCGAGCACCTGCGCCTGCCCGACGCCGCCGACGTGCGCGAGGGCCTTGTGGCAACGAAGATCGCCGCACACGCGGCCGACATCGCGAAGGGCGTGCCCGGTGCGCGCGATGCCGACAACCGCATGAGCGACGCGCGCCGCCGCGTGGACTGGGAGGGCATGTTCGCCGAGGCGCTCGATCCTGCGCGTGCGCGGGAGTATTTCGAGAGCGCGCCGCCCTCGACGGAGGGCACCTGCACCATGTGCGGCGAGATGTGCGCGATGCGCACCGTAAATCAGATCATGGACGGCCTGACGGTCGATCTCGGGAAGGAGTAACCTATGGAGGCATTCGCTTTGAAGAGGGCTTTGGACAACGTGCGGGCAGGCTCGCCGCTCGTGCACAACATCACGAACTACGTGACGGTGAACGACTGCGCGAACGCGCTTCTGGCCATCGGCGCGAGCCCCATCATGAGCGACGAGCCTGCCGACGTGGAGGACATCACGTCCATCTGCGGCGGGCTCACGCTCAACATCGGCACGCTCAACGAGCGCTCCATCGAGGGCATGTTCGCGGCGGGCGAGCGCGCGAGCGAGCTGGGGCATGCGATCGTGCTCGACCCGGTGGGCGCGGGCGCGTCGGCCTTGCGCACGCGCGTGGCGGGCGATTTGCTCGACAAGCTGGCCGTGTCCGTCATCCGCGGCAACATGTCGGAGATGAAGGCGCTCGCCGGCGGCGCGGCGGCCACGCGCGGGGTGGACGTGTGCCCCGACGATGCCGTGACCGAGGACAACCTGGCGGCCGGCGCGGCGTTCGCGCGCGATTTCGCGGCGAAGACGGGCGCGGTCGTGGCCATCACGGGCGCCATCGACATCGTGGCCGACGCCGATCGCGCCTACGCCGTTCGCAACGGCAGCCCCCTTATGGGCCGCATCACGGGCGCCGGCTGCATGCTGTCGTGCCTGTGCACGGCGTACGCGGTGGCGAACCCGGGCGCGCTTCTGGAGTCGCAGGTGGCCGCAGTCGCCGGCATGGGCCTCGCGGGCCAGCAGGCGCAAACCCGCATGGGGGGCCTGGACGGCAACGGGTCGTTCCGCACCTACCTCTTGGACGCGCTGTACCACCTCGATGGCAACGCGCTCGAGGCGGGCGCGAAGGTCGAAGAGCTGGCGTAGCCGGCGGAAGCGAGAGGAGGGCCGATGTTCCCACGTGAGGATCTGCGCCGCGCATTGGCGCTGTATGCGGTAACCGACCGCGCGTGGCTGGGGGATCGCACGCTCGCCGCGTGCGTCGAGGAGGCGCTGGGGGGCGGTGCCACCTTCGTGCAGCTGCGCGAGAAGGACGCGCCCCGGGCCGAGGTGGTGCTGCGGGCCCGCGCGCTCGCGCCGCTCTGCCGCGCGGCGGGCGCTCCGTTCGTCGTGAACGACGACGTGGAGGCGGCGCGGATCGCCGGCGCCGACGGCGTGCACGTGGGCCAGGAGGACGCCGCGTGCGCCGACACGCGCGCGAAGCTCGGGCCGGACGCCATCGTGGGCGTGTCGGTGCAGACCGTGGAGCAGGCGCTGGCCGCCCAGGCCGCCGGGGCCGACTACTTGGGCGTGGGCGCCGTGTTCGGCACGCCGACGAAGCCGGACGCCGCCGACGTGGGAACGGACGGCCTCGCCGCCATCTGCGCGGCGGTCGACGTTCCCGTGGTGGCCATCGGCGGCCTGAACGAGCAGACCATCCCCGCGCTCGCGGGCACGGGCGCCGACGGGGCGGCCGTGGTGTCGGCCATCTTCGCGGCCGACGATATCGAAGCGACCACGCGCCGCCTGCGTGCGGCGGTGCAGGCGGCGCTCGGCGCGTAGCCGCGCCGTCGCTCGAGGAAAGGACGTGCGTATGGAAGCAGTGCTCAGCATCGCGGGGTCGGATTCCAGCGGGGGCGCAGGGATCCAGGCCGACATCAAGACCATCGCCGCGCATCGCCTGTTCGCCGAAACGGCCCTCACGGCCCTCACGGCGCAGAACACCCTCGGCGTGACCGGCGTGCTCGACGTCGACCCGGCCTTCGTGACCCAGCAGATCGACGCCGTGTTCGAGGACATCCGCCCCGCCGCCGTGAAGGTGGGCATGGTGTCGTCGGCCGCCATCATCGAGGCCGTCGCCGACGCGCTCGAGCGCCACGGGGCGACCAACATCGTGGTCGATCCCGTCATGGTGGCCACGAGCGGCGCGCGGCTCATCAGCGAGGACGCCGTCGAGGCGCTGAAGGCGCGCCTGCTGCCCCTCGCGGACGTGGTCACGCCGAACATGCCGGAGGCGGAGGTGCTGTGCGGGTTTTCCGTGAACGACGACGCGTCCATGGAGCGTGCGGCTCGCGAGCTGGCCGGACGGGTGCGGGGCGCCGCGCTCGTGAAGGGCGGGCATGGCGTCGAGCGCGCCGACGACGTGCTGGTGGCGAGCGCGGATGCGCCGGCCTGCTGGCTGCGCGCCGCGCGCATCGACACGAAGAACACCCACGGCACAGGCTGCACGCTCTCATCGGCCATCGCCTGCGGCCTCGCGAAGGGCCTTCCGATGGAGGAAGCAGTGCGCGCCGCGAAGGACTACGTCCACGGCGCCCTCGCCGCGGGCCTCGACCTGGGACGGGGCAGCGGCCCGCTCGATCACATGTGGAATGAGACACGGGGACGGGGATAACGTCTCATTCCACAGATCGGCAGGTGTTTCCCTTCAACGTTCGGTGGAATGAGACGTTATCCCCGTCCCCGTGTCTCATTCCCGAACACGCAGCGGCCGCCCATGAAGGTGGCCAGCACCTTCGTTTTCTGGATGTCCTCGATCTCGCAGGTCAGCAGGTTGCGGTCGAGCACGGCGATGTCGGCCAGCTTGCCCACCTCGAGCGTTCCCAGCTCGCGTCGGCGGCCCGCCGCCGCGGCGCTGCCCTGCGTGTAGGCGCGCAGGGCCTCCGCCATGCCGATGCGTTCGCCGGGCAGCCATCCGCCTGCGGGCTCGTGCGTGCCGGGATCTTGGCGGCTCACCGCGCTGTACAGCACGTCTATCGAGTTCACGTCCACCACGGGCGAGTCCGTTCCGAACGCGAGCACCGTGGAGCGGTCGAGCAGCGTGCGCAGCGGCCACATGTAGCGGGCGCGCTCGGGGCCGAGGTCGCGCTCGGGGCCGCCCGGGTCGAGCGTCATGTGCGGCGGCTGCACGGCGGCCACCACCTGCAATTCCGCCAAACGGTCGAGGTCTTCGGGCAGGAAGTTCTCGAGGTGCTCGAGGCAGTTGCGACGTCCCTCGGGCAGCGGGCCGAACTTCGCGCGCGCCTCCTCGAAGATGTCGAGCGCGGCGTGGATGGCCGCGTCGCCGATCGTGTGGATGCGCACGGGATAGCCTTGCTCGGCGGCGGCGAGCACGTAGGAGCGCATGACGGCGGCGTCCACCGTGGGGCGGCCGCAGTCGCCTTCGACGAGCGCGTTCGCGTAGGGCTCGGTCACCCAGGCCGTGTGCTGGCTCGACACGCCGTCGAAGAACTGCTTGAAGCCGGGCGCTTGCAGGCACGGCCCCGTGTACCGCGCGCGCATCGTCTCGAAGCGGCCCATGTCGCCCGTGAGCGTGGGGAAGAGGTGCACGCGCGCGGTCAGCTCGCCGCGCTCGAGCAGAGCGGCGTGCACGTCGTCGCGGATGAAGTCGAGTCCCGGATGCGCCATGAGCGACATGTCGCACACGCTCGTCACCCCGTTCTCGGCCAGGCGCGCGAAGAACCCGCGGTACGCGCTTGCCACCTCGTCGTCGGTGAACGATCCCATGATCTGCGGCATCAGCTCCATGGCGGCCGCCTCGCGCACGATGCCGGTCAGCTCGCCCGCCTCGTCGCGGTCGTACGTTCCACCCGCGGGAGGGACGCTGTCGCGCGTGAGCCCCAGCTCGGACAGCGCCGTGGAGTTGAGCCACAGCGTGTGGGCGTCGCCCGAGTACAGCGCCACGGGACGGGTGGGGAAGGCCTCGTCGAGCGAGCGCTTCGAGGGCAGCACGGGCGGGTCCCAGCGGTACTCGCGCCACCCCTGCGCCAGCAGCCAGCCGCTCGGGCGCTGTTCGGCGAATGCCCGCATGCGCTCGACGCAGTCTGCCTCGTTCTCGCCGAGGAACATGGTTGCCAGCGGGGAGGCGTATACGGCCGAGTGAAAGAAGTGCAGGTGGGAGTCGTGGAAGCCGGGAACCACGAGCGCGTCGCCGAAGTCGCGCACCTCGGGCGCGGGGCCCTCGTTGCGCGTGCGGGCGAAGGCGTGCACGTCCGCGCGCGGGCCCACGGCCACAATGCGGTCGCCTGAGGTGGCGACGGCGGCGGGCTTCGTCGCGGCGTCTGTCCCGGTGAACACGTTCTCGCTTTCGATGATCAGGTCGATGTGCATGGGATGCTCCTTGTCTCGCAGTGCCGTATGCCGTCTCGTGCCCCGTCGGCTACGGCAGCTCGAAGCGGTACTCGTCGCCGCAGATCGTCTGCTTCAGCTTGCCTTCGCAAACCAGGTACACCAAGTGCGCCATCGTCTCTCCCATCGAGAAGAACTTCTGGTCGAGCGGCCAGGAGCGCCAGTTGTCGTAGCGCCACCTCGCGTGCGACGAGATGGACACGACGTCCTCGTGCCCCTCGGCTACCAGGTCGTATATCTCCTGAAGGCGCTCCTCGTGGTGCCCTATGAGGTAC
Source organism: Gordonibacter urolithinfaciens (assembly GCF_900199375.1). NCBI lineage: Bacteria > Bacillati > Actinomycetota > Coriobacteriia > Eggerthellales > Eggerthellaceae > Gordonibacter > Gordonibacter urolithinfaciens. Next base: position 516,704 of record NZ_LT900217.1, on the reverse strand, counting down.
AGGGCCCGCCCGCGCAGGTCGCCGAACATCGCGCCATGGCCCGGCAGCACCTGCTCGACGTCCAGGTTGCTCACCTTTCCCAGGCTCGCCAGGAACTCCTCAAGGGCGTTGTAGGCCGGGAACCACGAGGCTATCGAGGGCGTGATGCGCTCGAGCACGTGGTCGCCTGCCAACAGTATCCTGCGCGACGGCTCGTAAAGGCAGAGGTGCCACGGGTCGTGCCCGGGCGTCTCCAGCACCTCGAACGCATAGGGCCCCGCACGGAGCACGTCGCCCTCCTGCAGGAACGTCACGGCCGGCTGGCTTTTCAGGGGCAGCAGCTCCGCTGACACGTGGAGCGCAGGCTTCCCTCTCTCGAACCCCAGGCCGCTCTGATGCGGCGTGGCCGCCTTCAGCAGCAGGGGGCCGAACACGCGCGCCTCCATGTCCTGAAGGTTCTCCACCTCCTGGAACGAGTGGAGGTTCGCGAAAACGGGCATGCCGTCGCGGTAGATGCGGTCGAGGTTTCCCGTGTGGTCGGGATGCGAATGCGTCAGCACGATCTCCACGCTGTCCCAGGTGCGCCCCAGGGCGGCGAGCGCCTGGTCGAGCGCCTCCTCGCAGGCGGGGTGGTTGAAGCCCACGTCGACGATGGTCGTGCGGTCTTTCGACAGGATCAGGTAGGAGTTGAGCGCGCGCAGGGGGTTATGCGGCAGCAGCACGCGCACCAGGTACAGGCTCGGCAGCAACTCCACCGGCATGCCGAAGGGCGCCGCCAGGCAGGCGTCGGCTGCGCCCGGCGCGGCGGGGTTCGAAGCGGCTGTCGTTTCCGTGTTCGCTCGATCCATGCGGCCTCCATTCCTCGGGGCGAAATAGCAAAAAGGCCGGGGCTGATGCCCCGGCCTGCAAGTTGCTTGGTAGCTCCGACCGGATTCGAACCGGCGACCTCCGCCTTGAGAGGGCGGCGTCCTAAACCGCTAGACGACGGAGCCACATAGTGCGCTGTGCAGTATACCGCAAAAATGGCTGGGGTGGAAGGAGTCGAACCCTCACATACGGTACCAGAAACCGCTGTCCTGCCATTAGACGACACCCCATCGGCTAACCGATGTGCTTCCGTTGCTTGTTGCAACAGTCGCAAGCGCGAGTGCATATATTACGGGGAGCCATGGACTTCGTCAAGGCCCCAAGCCCACTTTTTTTTGAAAATTTCGAACTTGCCCGCCAGCGGGCCTGTAGGCGCACTCGTCCCGGGCTGCCGTAAGCGCGTGCGGATGCTCTGCGCATCCGCACGGCGCTCCGTCAGTCCAAGCCGTCCGAGAACCCAATGCTCACGTGCATGGCGTCGCAGAACGGCTTGTTGCGCGACGCCCCGCAGCGGCAGAGCGCATAGCGGTTGCGCAGCTCGTAGGTGCTGCCGTCAGCGCTGATCAGGGGGATTCCCCCGCGTACGTACAACGGGCCGCTCACGCCCTCCTCGGGGTCCTCCAGAAGCGAGATCGCAGGATCCAGCACGGGCTCGTAGGGGGTGCCGTCGGCCGTGTCGTAGTGCACGAGCCGTCCGGCTGGGCAGTCCGACGAGGCCTTTATCGCCTCTTCCTTCAGGCGCTCGTCGCCCGAGAGCTCGGTGAGCGTCCACACGTCGCCGTCCTCGCGGTGGCAGAAGCGCGCGAAGGCGCAGCGGTTGTCGTCGAGCAGGTATGCGCCCGGGCCGGGATAGACGTCGGCGCGTTCCTCGAAGGATTCGCGGCTGGCCGTCTCGGTGCCGTCGAAGCCGGCCGTGACGTGCGAGCCGTCGCAGAACGGCGGCGTCTTCGTGCGCCCGCAGCGGCAGAGCGCGTAGGTTTGCGTGGCGGGGAACGTGCGGCGCACGCGGTACTCGCGATGGCCGCCCACCGGCGTGATGGCCTCCTCCAGCAGCGGCGCTGAGCCGTTGACCACGTACGGGCCGTTCTCCACGATGGTGATGCTCATGGGGGTGGGCGCATCGCCCTGGGTCTGGGGCGCGTCCTCCGGCTGCGCCTGCCGGCTCGTCTCGCGTTCGGTGCGCTCCTGTGTCATCGTTGCCATGGCGCCTCGCTTCCTGTCGGGGTCTCGGTATCCCGCCAGTATAAGAGCGCTCACTGTGTTCTCGATGCCATCCGACGGCGCCGTTGCGGGCGGGTGGGCCAACCGTTAGGCGTTCGCCACGTCGGCCGCGCCGCCGACGGCCCCGGCAACCTTGGCGCCTTCCGCGTCCTGCTGCTTACCGCGCCTTCGGCTCGGGCGGCGCCTCTTCGGCGGCGGCCCGTTCTGCACCTGCGGCGCATCTGCCCCCCTTCGCGCCCGCCGCATCCCGTCCGTCTTGCGCGCCCTGCTGCCCGTCCAGCCAGGTAGCCGCGAAGGCCAGCAACGCCGCGCGCTCGTTCGGCACGCGCTCGTCGATCACGGCGTCGAGCGCTGCCGCGAGCACGGCGCCCACGGCCGGCCCCTGCCGCACGCCGGCCGCCATCACGTCGCGGCCGTCCACGGCGAGCTTCCTCAACGTGAAGGCCTCGTTCGCCTCCAGTATCCCGTCCAGCACCTCTTCGAGCTCGTCGGCCAGCTCCACGCGCCCCGCGCATCGCGGTGCCTGGGCGAGCGCGTCGCCTCGCTTCAGGTCGCAGAGCGCGCGGAACAGTTCCACGTCGCCGCCCAGGCGGGCGAGGGCCCGCTTCACGGCCTTCGGCGTGGGCTCTATCACGTCGTCGTGGTACTTCACCAGCGTCAGCACGCGCCCCACGAAGGCCGGCGAGAGGGCGAGCCGGCCCATGGCCGCCCGCGCCAGCTCCACGCTGATCTTCGCATGGCCGTAGAAGTGCCCCGTGCCGTCCGTATCTTGGAAGAACGCCGCCGGCTTCCCTGTATCGTGGAAGAGCGCGGCCCAGCGCACGAGGGGGGAGGGCGGGGTTCTTTGCACGACGAATGCCGTGTGCTCGAGCACGTCGTATACGTGGTAGGGTGTGCGCTGCTCGAAACCCTTGCATGCTACCAGCTCGGGCAGCACCGCGGCCAGCACGTCCATCGTGCCCATGAGGGCGTCGTGCACGTGCGCGCCCAAGAGCAGGCATTCCAGCTCGTGCGTCACCCGCTCGGCCGATATGCGCAGAAGCTGGCCCTTGTTCGCCATCATGCCGGCGTAGGTGGCAGGCTCGATGGAGAACCCCAGCTGCGAGGCGAACCGGCATGCCCGCAGGATGCGCAGCGCGTCCTCGGAGAAGCGGCGGGCGGGGTCGCCCACGGCGCGTATCGTGCGGGCCTCCAGGTCCGCCACGCCGCCGTACGGATCGAGGATACCGCGTTTTGGATGGTAGGCCAGCGTATTCATGGTGAAGTCGCGGCGGGCCAGGTCCTCCTCGATGGTGCGGACGAAGGAGACGGCCTCGGGGTGCCGCGCGTCCGCGTAGGCGCCGTCGTCCCGGTAGGTCGTGATCTCCAGCGCCTCTTGATCCACTACCACGGTGAGCGTGCCGTGCGCCGTGCCCGTCTCGTGCGTGCGGCAGCCGGCCGCCTCGAACACGCGCTGCACCTCCTGCCAGGGCGCGTCGGTGGCCACGTCGACGTCGGCGCACGCCCGCCCGAGCAGCGCATCGCGCACGAAACCGCCCACGCACCATGCCTCGAAGCCGGCTTCCTCGAGCGCGGCGAGGGCGAAGGCGGCCTGTGGGGGCAGGGAAATCGTGACGGGGCGAGGGCCTTCAAAGGCAGCGTTGCGAGCCTGCCCCCGCTCTGCCAGCTCGTCGCCAAGTTGTCCGGGTGCCTCCATGTCGTCTCCTATCCCGCCTGTGCTCCCTGCGGGGAGCGCCCTTGCCCGCCCTGCTTTTCCCTGTCAGCGCTCTTTGTTGCCCTTACTAGTATAGGTGAATCCGTTGGGCCTTATCTCCCGCACCCTTTTGAAGTAGTCCCGCCGTTGCATTATCGAAGGCGAAGCCCTCCCCGTCGCTTTCGTTCTTCCCGGACACCCTTTCCACTTCCGTCCGGGAGCACCCCCGCCCCCCCCCCGCGGCACATCGCGGCAGCGCGCCGAGGCCGGCCCCGCCGCATAGCCTCATGCGGCCTCGTCCTCCCCTGAAACCCGCTCCGCCCCCGCCCGAGCTTCCGCCTGCCCGAGCCCGCGTCCTAGCGAAAAGAGGTGGCGAGAATAATTTCCCCCGCCTCCCGCCTGCGCAAACGCCCTCCCGGCGCCCCGTCCCGAAGATTTTCCGAAATACCCCCTTGCCAGGCCGCGGCGGGGAGCGTATTATATTCGGGCTGCGTTTTCGAGGAGGGCGCGGCCCCGGGGCCTCCCGGACGGGCTCGGAACGAAAGTTCTTGAAAAAAGTCCTTGACAGGATGGCAACGGGAAGGTAAAGTATCTCCTTGCGCCGCTCGCCCGGAAGGGAGGCGGCGAGGCCCCCCGGAAGGGGAGGCGGGAACCTTGAAAACCGGATATTGCGAGATGAATCGAATCGAGAGATGCCCGCCAGGCGAGCCCAGCCCACCGAAGGGCCGGGGGAGCCGGCGAAAACCAAGATCGAACAGATGCGGCAGCGATGCCGCTCTCTTCAAACGGAGAGTTTGATCCTGGCTCAGGATGAACGCTGGCGGCGTGCCTAACACATGCAAGTCGAACGATTAAGGCGCCTTCGGGCGCGAATAGAGTGGCGAACGGGTGAGTAACACGTGACCAACCTGCCCCCCTCCCCGGGATAACGCGAGGAAACCCGCGCTAATACCGGATACTCCGCCCCTCCCGCATGGGAGGGGCGGGAAAGCCCCGACGGAGGGGGATGGGGTCGCGGCCCATTAGGTAGACGGCGGGGCAACGGCCCACCGTGCCTGCGATGGGTAGCCGGGTTGAGAGACCGACCGGCCACATTGGGACTGAGATACGGCCCAGACTCCTACGGGAGGCAGCAGTGGGGAATTTTGCGCAATGGGGGGAACCCTGACGCAGCAACGCCGCGTGCGGGACGAAGGCCTTCGGGTTGTAAACCGCTTTCAGCAGGGAAGAAGTTGACGGTACCTGCAGAAGAAGCCCCGGCTAACTACGTGCCAGCAGCCGCGGTAATACGTAGGGGGCGAGCGTTATCCGGATTCATTGGGCGTAAAGCGCGCGTAGGCGGGCTTCTAAGCGGAACCTCTAACCCGAGGGCTCAACCCCCGGCCGGGTTCCGAACTGGAAGCCTCGAGTCTGGTAGAGGAAGATGGAATTCCCGGTGTAGCGGTGGAATGCGCAGATATCGGGAAGAACACCGATGGCGAAGGCAGTCTTCTGGGCCGCGACTGACGCTGAGGCGCGAAAGCTGGGGGAGCGAACAGGATTAGATACCCTGGTAGTCCCAGCCGTAAACGATGGGCGCTAGGTGTGGGGGGATCATCCCTCCGTGCCGCAGCCAACGCATTAAGCGCCCCGCCTGGGGAGTACGGCCGCAAGGCTAAAACTCAAAGGAATTGACGGGGGCCCGCACAAGCAGCGGAGCATGTGGCTTAATTCGAAGCAACGCGAAGAACCTTACCAGGGCTTGACATGCTGGTGAAGCCGGGGAAACCCGGTGGCCGAGAGGAGCCAGCGCAGGTGGTGCATGGCTGTCGTCAGCTCGTGTCGTGAGATGTTGGGTTAAGTCCCGCAACGAGCGCAACCCCTGCCATATGTTGCCAGCATTCAGTTGGGGACTCATATGGGACTGCCGGCGTCAAGCCGGAGGAAGGTGGGGACGACGTCAAGTCATCATGCCCTTTATGCCCTGGGCTGCACACGTGCTACAATGGCCGGTACAACGGGCCGCGACCTGGCGACAGGAAGCGAATCCCTCAAAGCCGGCCCCAGTTCGGATCGGAGGCTGCAACCCGCCTCCGTGAAGTCGGAGTTGCTAGTAATCGCGGATCAGCATGCCGCGGTGAATACGTTCCCGGGCCTTGTACACACCGCCCGTCACACCACCCGAGTCGTCTGCACCCGAAGCCGCCGGCCGAACCCGCAAGGGGCGGAGGCGTCGAAGGTGTGGAGGGTAAGGGGGGTGAAGTCGTAACAAGGTAGCCGTACCGGAAGGTGCGGCTGGATCACCTCCTTTCTAGGGAGACACGCAAGTGTCCGGACATGGTCGAGCACCGCTCCCATGGCCTGGAAGAAGATATCATCACCTATTGATTCAAGGGCCCTTTCGGTCGTCGCTCGCAATACCCGGTTTCGAGGGCTCCCGCCCTCGAGGCGCCCGAGGGCGCCCGCGCACCTTGACAGTTGCATAGCGAAAGCATCGATATAAATGAGAATCAATGATTAGCGATAGTCATATGATTCGCATCTGAACGATCGCGAACAAGAACGATATGGATACCTGAATTACCTTGTAAGAAGAAGATGTCAAGGGCGCACGGCGGATGCCTTGGCACAGGAAGCCGAAGAAGGACGCGGCAAGCCGCGATAGTCTGCGGGGAGGGGCAAACACCCTTCGATCCGCAGGTTTCCGAATGGGGGAACCCGGCCGGGGTCATGCCCGGTCATCCCCGCCTGAATCAAATAGGGCGGGAGAAGGCAACCCGGGGAACTGAAACATCTAAGTACCCGGAGGAACAGAAATCAACCGAGATTGCGCGAGTAGCGGCGAGCGAAAGCGCACCAGCCCAAACCCATGCACGTGCAAGCTTGAGGGCGTTGCTGCATGCGGTGTTGTGGGACCTTCCCCTCCCAGGGCCTCAGACCTGGGACGGAGTTACAAAGCGTCGCGGTAGCGGAACGGCATGGAAAGGCCGGCCGCAGCGGGTAAGAGCCCCGTACGCGAAACCCCGACGCCTCCGAGGAAGGCACCCGAGTAGTGCCGGGCACGTGAAACCCGGTATGAATCCGGGGGGACCACCCTCCAAGGCTGAATACTCTCCTGTGACCGATAGCGAACCAGTACCGTGAGGGAAAGGTGAAAAGCACCCCGAGAGGGGAGTGAAACAGTACCTGAAACCGTGCGCCTACAAGCAGTCGGAGCACTCCTGCAGTGTGACGGCGTGCCTTTTGTAGAATGAGCCAGCGAGTTGCGGTAAGCGGCGAGGTTAAGGTTGGAACCGAGCCGCAGTGAAAGCGAGCCTTTAAGATGGCGACAGAGTCGCTTGCCGCAGACGCGAAGCCGGGTGAGCTATCCATGGGCAGGCTGAAGCGGGGGTAAGACCCCGTGGAGGGCCGAACCCACTTCGGTTGAAAACGGAGGGGATGACCCGTGGATAGGGGTGAAAGGCCAATCAAACCCGGAGATATCTCGTTCTCCCCGAAATAGCTTTAGGGCTAGCCTCGGTCGTTCAGTCGCGGAGGTAGAGCACTGGATCTTCTAGGGGGCTTCACCGCCTACCGAAAAGAACCAAACTCCGAATACCGCGACTTAAGAGACCGGGAGTCAGAGCATGTGGGCTAAGCTGTGTGCTCGAGAGGGAAACAGCCCAGACCGCCCGCTAAGGTCCCCAAGTTCATGCTGAGTGGCAAAGGATGTGCGTTTGCCTAGACAACCAGGATGTTGGCTTAGAAGCAGCCATGCATTTAAAGAGTGCGTAACAGCTCACTGGTCAAGTGGACATGCGCCGACAATTCACGGGGCTAAGCATGACACCGAAGCGGCGGACTGATCTATCAGTGGTAGGGGAGCTTCCCATGGGGGGCGAAGCCGAGGGGCGACCCTCGGTGGACCGCATGGGAGTGAGAATGCTGGCATGAGTAACGAGAGAGGGGCGAGAAACCCCTCCGCCGTAAGCCTAAGGGTTCCTGGGCAAGGCTAATCCTCCCAGGGTCAGTCGGGAGCTAAGGCGAGGCCGGAAGGCGTAGCCGATGCACAACGGGTCGACATTCCCGTACCGCTGACGAGCGTTTGACCGACGGGGTGACGGAGAAGGGTAGCCGGGCGGGGTTCTGGACGTCCCCGTGAAAGCGCGTAGGGGGGCTCGCATGGAAATCAGCGAGCCACATGCCCCGAGACGCGAGACGAAGCCATCAGGCGAAGTCGGCGAGCCCATGCTTCCGAGAAAAACCTCTAGGGAGCTTTGTCGGCGCCCGTACCAAAACCGACACAGGTAGGCGGGTAGAACATACCGAGGCGATCGGGAGAACCATGGTTAAGGAACTCGGCATACTGGCTCCGTAACTTCGGGAGAAGGAGCGCCCTTCCCGGTGAAGGCCCTCGCGGCCGGAGCGGGGAGGGGCCGCAGCGAAACGGCCCAAGCGACTGTTTATCAAAAACACAGGACTCTGCCAAGCCGCAAGGCGACGTATAGGGTCTGACGCCTGCCCGGTGCCGGAAGGTTACGCGGATGGGTTAGCCTTGAAGGCGAAGCTCTGAAGCCAAGCCCCGGTAAACGGCGGCCGTAACTATAACGGTCCTAAGGTAGCGAAATTCCTTGTCGGGTAAGTTCCGACCTGCACGAATGGCGTAACGATTTGGGCGCTGTCTCAACCATGGACCCGGTGAAATTGTATTATTCGTGAAGATGCGAATTACCTGCGGAAGGACGGAAAGACCCCGTGAACCTTTACTGCAGCTTGACATTGGTCGTTGGCTCGGCGCGTAGAGGATAGGCAGGAGGCTTCGAAGCGGGGACGCCAGTTCCCGTGGAGCCGGCCTTGGAATACTGCCCTCGTCGTGTCGGCGACCTAACCCGTGGCCGTGATCCGGCACGGGGACCGTGTCAGGCGGGTAGTTTGACTGGGGCGGTCGCCTCCCAAAATGTAACGGAGGCGCGCAAAGGTCCGCTCAGGACGGTCGGCAACCGTCCCGAGAGCGCAAGAGTGCAAGCGGGCTTGACTGCGAGGGCCACAACCCGAGCAGGTGCGAAAGCAGGTTCTAGTGATCCGGCGGCCCAGAGTGGAATGGCCGTCGCTCAACGGATAAAAGGTACTCCGGGGATAACAGGCTGATCTTGCCCAAGAGTCCACATCGACGGCAAGGTTTGGCACCTCGATGTCGGCTCATCGCATCCTGGGGCTGAAGTCGGTCCCAAGGGTACGGCTGTTCGCCGTTTAAAGCGGTACGCGAGCTGGGTTCAGAACGTCGTGAGACAGTTCGGTCCCTATCCTCCGCAGGCGCAAGAAGATTGAGGAGATCTGCCCCTAGTACGAGAGGACCGGGGTGGACGGACCTCTGGTGGAGCGGTTGTCGACCAACGGCACCGCCGCCTAGCTACGTCCGGCACGGATAACCGCTGAAAGCATCTAAGTGGGAAGCCGTCTCCAAGATGAGTCTTCTCTTTGGTAAGGGCCCAGGTAGACTACCTGGTCGATAGGGCGCAGCTGCAAGCACGGCAACGTGTTCAGGCGAGCGCTACTAATAGCCCGAGCTCTTCTTCACAACAGGCAGGACGTCCACGTTCCGCGATCGGACTCGATGCTGCGCTATGCGACCGCCAGGGTGGCGCGGAGCCGCCGGGCGGGGCAGATTCTGCCCGCGGGAGCATCCCCCGCGAGCGCGACCATGGAGGCGGGGATCACCCGATCCCATTCCGAACTCGGAAGTTAAGCCCGCCATCGCCGAAAGTACTGCAGCGCCAGGCTGTGGGAGGATAGGGCGTCGCGCTCGCGGAGGATGCTTTCTTTGTTTGCAGGCCCCCGGACCATGTCGGCCCGGGGGCCTGCGCGCGTGTTGGGGGGGGGTCCTATGATTCTGTCAAGTGGCGGCTCGGAAGTTTTTCCACCATGGAGCGATCGGTTTCGGGCATGACGAAACGACGCCTCGGCCCCCAAGGCGTGCGGATCCTTCGGACCGCTTACGCGGAGTACGGCGTGCCGTCTCGCATGACGGCGTATATCACCTTCATCCTCTTTCGCGCGGTGGCCTTGAGCGCGCATCTGCGCTTCATGCCCCTGCCCAGGCATCTTCTCAAGTACTCGCCGTAGTAGCTCTTCGACCTGCCCAGCGAGTTGCATGAGAAGACGAGCAGGTTCTTCAGCGGCTTGTTGCCGCCGCGGTGCCCCTTGTCGTAGTTGACGGACGTTCCGGACCGCTGGGTGGACGGGGCGAGCCCGCAGTAGCTGGCGAGCTTGTCGTGGCTGTCGAACTGGGATATGTCTACGGACACCACGAGCTGCGCGGCCGTCCTCGGCCCTATCCCCGGTATGGTCTGCAGGTTGGCGAAGTCGGCGTTGCCCGAGAGCGACTCGGCGATGGCCTCCTCGAGCATCGCCTCCTCTTGGTTGTCGGCGGCTATGCGCCCGGCGAAGTGCTTGACGTAGCGCATCTCGGCGGCTACGGCCTGCTCGTGCGGCCTCTCGCCGGAGATCGCGTCCCAGAGGCGGTCCCGCTGCCCGCGGCTCGCCCCGTGCTTGTGCGAGGCGGCGCAGAACCTCTCCCGCCCGGCGTCGAGCATGTTCCACGGACCTCCGAGCTCGGAGAGCATCCCGGCGCACCACGGCGCGGTCATCTCGCAGGCCCGCTCGAAGGCGGGGCAGGACTCCAGCAGCCTCGAGCGCAGCGCGTTCGCGCAAGCCGTCCGGTCTTTCTGCACTTGGGCGACCTGGGCCGACATTATCCGAGCGCCGTCGAGCGCGGGATCGCCCTCCGGCACCGGGCGCAGCGTCTGCGGCATGCCGAGCGCCACGCGGGCGATGACCTGCGCATCCTTGGCATCGGTTTTGGCTATGCCGGGAAAGCCCTTCGCAAGCTCGCTCTCGGCCGATCCGGGCAGGTAGGCGACGGGCCTCCCCGCCGCGCGGGCGCGCCTGATCGCGAGCGCGCCGATGTTGCGGCGCTGGTCGACGACCACGAGCGTGTCGTCCGGGCATTCGGCGATGACCTCGTCGAGGCCGGCCTCGGTGTTGGCGACGCGCCTGCTCAGCAGAACCGTTCCTGCGGAGTCGACGGCGTAGGCCCAATGGGACTGCTTGCCGACGTCGAGCTCTAGATAGGCTTCGTGCCTGTCCGCGAGGGTTGCGTTCTTCTCGGCCATGGTGATACCCTTCCCGTACGGCTGGCCGCGCCGTTCGCCGCATCTCGGCAACCACATTACTGGGCCGTGGCGCATCCGGCGCCCGGCAGGTTCCTATCAGCCGGAATTGCGGCGGCCGATCCCCGGTGGCAACACCCCCCCCCCCCGGGCCTTCGCGAGAGGCAGGGGCTAAGGGTCATCCGGCACATCCGGCCAGCGGCCATGTCAATGATAGGCAAAGGCTGGCTATGCGATATGACTAACCGAGGCCGCCAAGCCCCTTGAATATGACTTAATCAGGCTTATTTATACAGTAATGGGGCAGCTAACAGGCGGACGCTACAGTGTCCGCCAGAGCAAAGTGTAGTGCCATGAAAATCGCTTGCCGTGTGCCGAGGCGAAACACCTTTACCGCGCTCGTGCTAGTTGCTACTCATTTTTGTGCTCACTTGAGGTATCGAATAGCGCGAATAAAGTTTGATGGGTGAAGTTGCTTTACCATCTGCTTGGCGTAGATAAGCCATTCTGCTTTGTTCTCGGAGTAGTTGCGAGCATGACGCGCGACATTAAGATTATAGATACAGCGATAAGCGTGAATATCCCAGATTCGCTTGTTGTCGACTCCTATGCGCTTGAGAGCCTTAGTCGACTCGATCCATCGATCAAGAGGAATATGAAAATCAGCGATAATATCAGTGGAGGATCCCGTTCGGTTTTCGCGGTAACAATAGAATGCCTTGTCGGTATAGGCGATAGTCTCCGCTTGACATAGGGTTTCTATCAGGAACGGATTATCGACCCATCCAGCGCCAGGAACCTGCTTAAAGTGAATATCTTGAGCATCAAGAAATTCCTTTTTGTAAATTGCAGACCAGATAGACGGGTGATACCGCAAAAGAAGAGGTTCGTCTTCGATACGAAAGACGTGTTGCGAAACTTGAATGCGCCCGTAGAATCCACAGAGCTTTCTATTGGAGTCATCGGTTTCGTCAACGCTCCAGTATGCAGATTTGACAATATCAGGGAAATCGAGTGCCTGTGCATAGCTAAAAAGAGCAGAGAACATGTCGCCGTCAAGATAATCATCTGGTTCTATAATCCCTATATAGCGTCCTTTGGCTTGTTGTATCCCCTGGTTGAGAGCGGCTCCGTATCCTTCGTTTTGCTTATTGATGACAATTATACGTTTATCGTCTTGGGCAGCTTTTTTAAGAACGCTGATCGATTCGTCTGTGGATCCATCATTGATGCAAATGAGCTCCATCTTCAAATCATTGTGAGGAATGCTTCTCAAGCATTTCGCCAAGTAGTCTTCAACGTTGTATATCGGTATGAGGATGCTTACATCCATAAATAGCAGCAGCTCCATAACGTAATAGCGGTCCGAATATGTTCTTGAGTGTTTTGTTATCCTGCGTTTGTTCTGGTGTTTGTAACCTTTTGAAGCAACTTTCACATCCATTGTACGCCCGAAGAAGACTTTCTGGGGATTCAGAAGGTGATCAGCATCCCTAAAATAGCATTTCTTCAGATTGCCCAATTAGTAAATTGAGCCGGGCGCTTCAGATGACTCTGGAATTTTGCCACCCAGTTTTTCAGATTGGTTTTCCCTGCTGATTGTGTCTTCGGGATCTTCTTTTGAGCTATTTGGGAGATAATGGAAGCATGCTGATAGGTGGTCATGCGATAAGGAGATAAAGAATGGACTCGGCTTTTAAAGACAAGACGCTTCTCATCACCGGTGGAACGGGTTCATTTGGGCATACGGTTCTCAATCATTTCTTATTAGAAGATATTGGCGAAATTCGCATTTTCAGTCGAGATGAAAAAAAACAAGATGATATGCGGCATATGCTGCAGTCTAAATATCCCGATAGTGCTAATAAGGTCCAATTTTATATTGGCGATGTTCGCGACGAGCGCTCTGTTGCAGATGCCATGCATTCTGTTGATTATGTATTCCATGCAGCGGCTTTAAAGCAAGTTCCTTCTTGCGAGTTTTTTCCTATTGAGGCCGTAAAAACCAATGTATTGGGTACCGACAATGTTCTACATGCTGCCATAAGTGAGGGCGTCAGTAAAGTTGTATGTCTATCGACTGATAAAGCAGCTTACCCGATCAATGCCATGGGAACATCGAAGGCGATGATGGAGAAGGTAGTATATGCTAATGCGCGCATTGCTGCCGGCCGTACTACAATTTGCTGTACTCGATATGGAAACGTAATGTGCTCGCGGGGAAGTGTAATTCCTTTATTTGTAGATCAAATAAGATCCGGTAAAGCTATTACCGTAACCGACCCTCATATGACGCGTTTTCTCATGAATCTTGATGAAGCGGTTGACCTTGTGGAATTCGCCTTCTCTCATGCTGAACCAGGAGATTTATTTGTGCAAAAATCGCCGGCTTCTACCATTGGGGATCTTGCGAAGGCGGTTCAAAATCTGTTCGGAAACACAGGTATCAAAGTCATTGGAACTCGTCATGGTGAAAAACTTTTTGAGACGCTTATGACGCGAGAGGAGAAGCTCCGTTCCGAGGACATGGGTTGCTACTACCGCGTCCGAGCCGATTCTCGCGATTTGAACTATGATAAATTTGTGGTGAATGGTGACGTTGAGACGCAAGCCGATGATTCATATACAAGTCATAATACCGAACGTTTGGATGTTGGTGGCACTATGGAGAAAATCAAGACTGCGTCCTATGTTAAGGAAGCGCTCGATGAGTGGGTGAGGTAATGAAGGTACTGGTTACTGGTTCAAGGGGTTTTGTTGGAAAGAATCTCGTCGAGTCTCTAAAGTGCATTCGTGATGGGAAGGACAGGCGCTCCTTATATCAAGCCATGCTTCCTTTGGAAATATTCGAATATGATCGGGATTCCAGTTTTGAGGATCTTGACGCCTATTGCCGAGAGGCAGATTTCGTATTCAATCTCGCGGGGGTCAACAGACCGCAAAACTCTGAAGAATATATGGCTGGAAATTTCGGCTTCGCTCAACAGCTTTTAGAAACATTAGAGAAATATGAAAACAAGGCACCCATTATGCTCAGCTCTTCGGTTCAAGCTGAACTGAAGGGGCGATATGCGAATTCCGAATACGGAAAAAGTAAACTTGCAGGTGAGGAATTGTTCCTGAAATACTCTGAGAGAACTAAGATACCTATTCTGATCTATCGTTTACCAAATCTGTACGGAAAATGGTGTCGTCCCAATTACAATTCTGCAGTCGCGACATTCTGCTACAACATCGCCAATGACCTTCCGGTTACCGTGAATGATCCTTCTGTTGAGCTGGATCTGCTTTATATTGATGATTTGGTGTCGGAGTTACTTTCCGCATTAATTGGTAAAGAAAATCGAATCGGGGGAGGTTATTGTTCGGTTGCTCCGGTTGATAGGGTTAGCATCGGGGAAATAGTTTCATTAATTAAAGAATTCAATGATTCTCGAGCATCCTTATGCATCCCGAATATCCCTCGAGGCTCTTTTTCGAAAAAAACTGCTTACGACATTTATGTCGTATATGCCTCCAGAGAAATTTGCCCTTCCTCTTAGAATGAATGAGGACGAGCGAGGAAGCTTTACCGAAGTGCTTCATACTCATAATGCTGGGCAAGTTTCGGTTAACGTGTCAAAGCCGGGAGTTATTAAAGGGCAACATTGGCACCATACAAAATGGGAGAAGTTTTGTGTTGTCTCGGGTCATGGACTGATGCAGCTTAGAAAAGTAGGGAAAGATGAAAATGGCTCTGAATACCCTGTGCTTGAATTCGAGGTTACAGGCGATGAGCTGCAAGTTGTCGACATGATTCCAGGGTATACGCACAATATTGTAAATTTGTCTAATGAGCAGAATCTTGTGACGGTAATGTGGTGCAATGAATGCTTTGATCCCGATTACCCCGATACGTTCGCGCTGGAGGTATAGCGATGTCGCGCATGAAGCTTATGACTATTGTCGGAACGCGCCCTGAAATTATTCGTCTATCTGAGGTAATAAAAAAATGCGACACCTATTTCGATCAATATTTCGTACACACTGGCCAAAATTACGATTACGAGCTCAATCAAATATTCTTTGACGATCTGAAGCTACGCCAGCCAGACGAATACCTTGATGTTGTTGGCGATGATCTCGGGCAGACGATCGGAAACGTTATTGCCAAGTCTTATGAGTGCCTCGTACGAATGAGTCCTGATGCGCTTTTGATTTTGGGCGACACCAATAGTTGTCTTTCCGCTATTGCCGCGAAAAGACTCCATATTCCAGTATTTCACATGGAAGCTGGCAACAGGTGCTTTGACGAATGCCTCCCTGAAGAAACAAACAGACGGATAGTCGATCATATTGCAGATGTCAATCTTTGCTACTCAGAGCACGCTCGGAGATACTTGAATGCGGAAGGAACGGTAAAAGAGCGTACTTATGTCGTGGGCTCTCCAATGGCTGAAGTTCTATCGGCTCACATGGATCGAATAGAAGGGTCTCGTGTTCTTGAACACCTTGGACTCAAGTCCAAAGGATATATTCTTCTGTCTGCTCACAGGGAGGAGAATATTGACAATGAGTGCAATTTCAATGCGTTGATGAATGCTGTGAATGCCATGGCTGAGACTTATGGTATTCCCATTTTGTACAGCATGCATCCGCGATCAAAAAAGCTTATCGACAAGCGCTCGTTCCGATTTCATCCGCTCGTGAGGACGCACAAGCCCCTCTCGTTCACCGACTACAATCACTTGCAGATGAATGCGTATTGCGTCGTGTCCGATTCTGGAACCCTCCCTGAAGAGTCGAGCTTTTTTAACAGCTGCGACAAACCCTTTCCGGCGGTGTGCATTCGTACTTCCACAGAGCGACCCGAGGCATTGGACGCTGGAAACTTTGTCCTTGGGTCGATAACGACGGATCGAGTGCTTCAGGCTGTAGACGTTGCGGTCCGTATGACTGAGTCGGGAGATTATGGTTCTGATGTGGCAGTATACACAGATATCAACGTGAGCACGAAAGTTGTGAAAATTATCCAGTCTTACACAGGGATCGTTGATAAGATGGTTTGGCGGAAAGGCTAGGCTACGTGACCGGAAAGAGAATCCTTGTTGTAACGCAGCATTTTTATCCGGAGAACTTTAGGATTAATGATATTGTTAGCGGTTTTGTGGAAGACGGCTATGAAGTGGACGTTCTTTGCGGTCTCCCGAATTACCCTGAAGGGGAGTGGTTTCCGGGGTATACCGAAAAAGGTCCCTTCGAGGAAACTTTCGAAAAGGCAAATGTGTTTCGAGCGAAAGAGATACCTCGAAAGGGTAACACTTCAATTAGAATTTTTCTGAATTATGTAAGCTGGCCTATTCGAGCCTTCTTTCGCGTAAGCTCTTTACCCGGTAGGTATGATTCAGTTTTTTGTTATAACACGAGCCCGGTGCTTATGATTATCCCGGCTATAAGGGCATCAAAAAAGTTCAAGGCGCCGCTCGTTGTATACGTTTTGGATATATGGCCGGAAAATCTCTATACAGTTTTGCCCATTTCGTCGAAGTGGCTTAAGAATATCGCTTCGAGGATCAGTGACATGCTCTACTCAAAAGCTGATCGCTTAATCGCTATGAGCGTGTCTTTGCAGCAGAGATTGTTCGACAGGGTTGGCTCCAAGTGCCGTTCTGTTCATGTAGTTCCTCAGCATGCTGAAGATTTCTATACTTTGCTGAAGAGGGATAGCGAACTGCATGAGAGATTCGACGGAAAAACGAATCTTGTTTTTGCGGGTAATTTTAGTCCAGCTCAGGGTTTGGACTGCCTGATAAAAGCAATAGGAAAAGCCCATAGGAATGGGTTCGATGACCTACATTTGCTTATGGTCGGCGATGGGATGAGCCGGGCGTCTCTTGAGCAATTGGTGAAAGAAGAGGGTCTCACCGGCCACGTCACTTTTTACGGGAGGGTTGAGGCTCATGATATTCCACAGTTTTCCGAACTGGCCGATGCCATGGTTGTTTCGTTGGCCGAGAATAAGGACTTAGAACTTACTATTCCCGCAAAAGTGGCAAGCTGCATGGCGGCCGGTAGACCAATTATTGCTTGTCTTGACGGGGAGGGTGCGACTGCAGTCCGGCAAGCAGAGTGTGGATATGTAAGCCCAGCAGGAGATATCGATTCCCTTGCCAACAACCTGATGAGATTCAGGGATGCGAGCGGCAATGAGCTCGCTATGTTTGGAGCAAATGCACGTAGGTATTTCGACGCAAGGTTTTCCCGAAAAAAGGTCATTTCCGATTTGGAGACGCTGCTATTTGAAGAAAGGTGAAATATTACCTTTCTTCATGAGTTGGTGAATTGTCGCAGCTGGATTCAAATTCCGATTGTTCTTTTTTGAGCAAAGCCACTTCTTGAATAAGCGTTTTTGTATAAGCGGCTTGTTTGCTTGCAATGACGCTCAAGGACAAGGCTATGACCAAGAGAAAGAACACGGCTGCAATGAAAATGAAATTTGAAGCCAATTCGAATCCGAGCAGCTTCGATAGGGCATAGATGGGTTCGGGAAACATGGAGAATACGCAAACGAAAAACGAGAGTGCGAGCCAAAGAAGGGAGTACTTCAGCAATAGCTTGCCCTTGGTTACCAAGGTTATAATATAAACGATAAATAAAACGCAGATTGCAATCATAAGGATTCTTGCAGGACCGGTCATCGTAAGCAGCTCCTAGAGGGTGATGCGCTTTTTGAAGCGCGAAATCAAGATTGCCAATGAAACTTTAATCATATAGTACACGCTCGAAACAGTGCCTATTGATGATTTTCCCTCCGATCGCTCCCTCATGTTCACCGGGGCTTCTGCGATTAGGAGGCCGCTATTTAGTGCTTCGGCAATAGACTCCGGTTCGGGATAATCCATTGGATACGATGTGCAGAATAGGCGCTGGGCTTTACGACCGGATGCTCTAAGTCCGGATGTGGGGTCGGTGATTTTCTTCCTGTAAAGGAGGTATATGAGTCCCGACAACCACTTTATCCCTAAGCGCCTCATAGCGGTGGATTGAAACCCGTCGGTTTTTTTTAAGAAACGAGATCCGATGGCAAGATCGGCGCCGTTTTCGATTTCTTTAATTAAGACGGGAATGGAAGAAATATCATGCTGCCCATCTCCGTCAATTTGGATGTCGATATCGTATCCATGCCGGTATGCGTATTTGTGTCCCGCCTGCACAGCACCTCCGATACCGAGGTTTCTTGGAAGGTCGAGCACGTTGATTCCGTGTTCTTTGCATATGTCGATCGTATGATCGGTCGACCCATCGTTGATAACAATGTAGTCATATCCGTGCTTCTTTGCGTCCTCCACTACTGAAACTATGCTTTTTTCCTCGTTATAAGCAGGGATCACCAGCAGAATTTTCATTTGGACCTTTTCGAGCTCGACGTTTTGCTTGCTTTCGCTTGATCTACCTTACAATACTAATTCATACTTCGTGTTCATAGTGCGGGTTTTTCAGAAAACCTAGATCAGCGAACGCCTACGCTTGCGGCGTTTTTTGTGCGCACTCACGGCTGCGGAATAAGCTTTTTGGTTTTGAGAAGGGGCAGTGTGCGGTATCATGATCGATAGCGTTCTGCTAATTCGATAATAATTGAACAATAGGCGGCGGTGTAGATCGGAGTGGGCGTGAATCGAATGGTATCTAAACTTTTAGCGAGCTTCTTATCATTGATCCTCGTCGCATCGATGGTTCCCTCGGTCGCTTTTGCTCAAGGGAAAAACGATATGGACAATGGAGGCGGGTTTGAGTCTGTGGGGACTCGGAATGCTTCTGAGACTGCAGAAGCTCCCGATTTCCAGTCTGGCTCTGCCGAAGCTGAAAGCAACCAATTGGCAGCTTCCGACCAAACAGACGATGTTGACGAAAGCGAGCAGAATAAGGCTTCTGGGGAGAGCGAAGAATCTTCTGTTGAGAGCGAAACTTCTGAAGACACCGTTTTGAAGGAATCCGACCAAAACGCTGAAACTTCGGCTGCTGCATATGTATATGTCGAGTCGCCAGAGATCGACTTTGGTGGAATTCAAAACGTGGTAATTGGACTTGCCGATGATGTCCCGTCGGTATCTGATGCTCGATTAACGGTACGTTCCGAGACTGGTGGAGAGTGGGTTGTCGCTGCCTCCAATACCGTAGAAGGAGCTGTTCTTTTTCCGATCGACACGACGGAGATGGAGGCGGGGAGAATTGAGCTTATAAGTTTCTCCTACTCGAATGCTGGTGGTCAAAAAGAGACGGAAGATCTTTTCCAGTACACAGATGTCCATTATTCTTTCAAGGTGCTCTCGTCGGTGTCGCTGTTTGCTGAAGAAGCCGATCCTGGAGAGGTTACCGTCTATTCGATAGATGAGGCTGGAACTCTATCTCAAGAGAGCAGCTTAGAAAGCGCGATAGAGGTGGCCCAGGCTAACAAACAAGGTGAATACGGGCTTGCAGCATCTTCCCGCCAATCGCGAAGTGCCACAAGCAGGGATTCTGATGTTGTGGTGGCGCTCGACCCCGGCCATGGCGGTAGCGATGGTGGTGCGTCTGGATTTGGTTTGGTTGAAAAGAATCTTAATCTCAAAATCGCGCAGTATTGCCAGCAGGAATTGGAATCGTATTACGGTGTGCGTGTGGTAATGACGCGAACTGGTGATGAGTACGTTGGTCTGTTGGATAGGGTGGCAAGGGCCGTACAGCAAGGCGCCAGCGTTTTCGTGAGTATCCACTGCAATGCGAGCGGCGGCTCCGGGGCGGAAGTATATATTCCGAACGGAAGTTCTTATCAGCACCAAACTCATGTGACCGGTGAGGCTCTTGCAACGAAGATCCTGCAGCAAATTACTTCACTAGGGCTAGCTAATCGCGGTGTGAAAGTCCGTGATTCAGAGTATTATCAAGGCTCTGGACCTTATTATTACGAAGACGGTCATCTAGCGGATTTCTATACGGTGATTAACGAAAGCCGCGTATATGGTATTCCCGGTATTATTGTTGAGCATGCATTTGTCGACAACGCCTCTGACGCTGCCTTTTTGAGCAATGAAGGCAATTTGAGAGCCTTGGGTGTTGCCGACGCAACCGGGATCGCTCAACAGTACGGGCTTTCGAAGAGCAGGGTAGAAGTGCATTCTGAGATCAATGGAAGTATCCTTGAGCTCGATACGCGAAACTGGGGGGTCGATCCTGACAATGTATGCTTCTCCGTTTTGGCTCCTACTGGCGAAACGACATGGGTGCAAGGTTATGAGCAAAGTGACGGGTCATGGACAGGGTCTTTCGATTTGGGAGCAACTTATGGTGTCTACGATGTCTGCGCCTACGCTACCATAGACGGCTCTATCAAGGAATACCGTCATATTGATGTCGGATATAATAAAACCGATATGACGGTTGAGCTAAATGGCGATATTCTGTCAATGAACACCTCAAACTGGGGGGCACCTCCCGATAACGTGAGCTTTTCTGTTGTCGATCCGACAGGAGCTATCGATTACTGCCAAGGAGTGCGGCAGGCGGACGGGTCGTGGAGTTGTGAGAAGAATATAGCCGGGGGAAGCTATGGAAGCTATGAGGTAAAGGCATGGTGCAGCCTCGATAAGGGTGTGACCGGGTTTGCGGTTTCTTCAGCTTCTGTCAGCGTCGCGGAGCCGACCGTGGCCTTCGAGGCCGCCGTGTCCGACGGCACGCTGCGGCTCAAGGCGTCCGGCTTCACCCTGACCCCCTCCAACGTCTGCTTCCCGGTCACCGCCCCCGGCGGCGGCCCCACCAAGTGGTACCAGGGCTACCGCCAGGCCGACGGCAGCTGGACGGGGTCGGTGGACCTGGGCGCCGAGTTCGGCGCCTACGGCGAGTACTCGGCCCAGGCCTACGCCACCTACGCCGGCGAGTGCCTCCCGAGGGCCTCGGCGACGTTCAGCGTCGCGGAGCCGACCGTGGCCTTCGAGGCCGCCGTGTCCGACGGCACGCTGCGGCTCAAGGCGTCCGGCTTCACCCTGACCCCCTCCAACGTCTGCTTCCCGGTCACCGCCCCCGGCGGCGGCCCCACCAAGTGGTACCAGGGCTACCGCCAGGCCGACGGCAGCTGGACGGGGTCGGTGGACCTGGGCGCCGAGTTCGGCGCCTACGGCGAGTACTCGGCCCAGGCCTACGCCACCTACGCCGGCGAGTGCCTCCCGAGGGCCTCGGCGACGTTCAGCGTCGCGGAGCCGACCGTGGCCTTCGAGGCCGCCGTGTCCGACGGCACGCTGCGGCTCAAGGCGTCCGGCTTCACCCTGACCCCCTCCAACGTCTGCTTCCCGGTCACCGCCCCCGGCGGCGGCCCCACCAAGTGGTACCAGGGCTACCGCCAGGCCGACGGCAGCTGGACGGGGTCGGTGGACCTGGGCGCCGAGTTCGGCGCCTACGGCGAGTACTCGGCCCAGGCCTACGCCACCTACGCCGGCGAGTGCCTCCCGAGGGCCTCGGCGACGTTCAGCGTCGCGGAGCCGACCGTGGCCTTCGAGGCCGCCGTGTCCGACGGCACGCTGCGGCTCAAGGCGTCCGGCTTCACCCTGACCCCCTCCAACGTCTGCTTCCCGGTCACCGCCCCCGGCGGCGGCCCCACCAAGTGGTACCAGGGCTACCGCCAGGCCGACGGCAGCTGGACGGGGTCGGTGGACCTGGGCGCCGAGTTCGGCGCCTACGGCGAGTACTCGGCCCAGGCCTACGCCACCTACGCCGGCGAGTGCCTCCCGAGGGCCTCGGCGACGTTCAGCGTCGCGGAGCCGACCGTGGCCTTCGAGGCCGCCGTGTCCGACGGCACGCTGCGGCTCAAGGCGTCCGGCTTCACCCTGACCCCCTCCAACGTCTGCTTCCCGGTCACCGCCCCCGGCGGCGGCCCCACCAAGTGGTACCAGGGCTACCGCCAGGCCGACGGCAGCTGGACGGGGTCGGTGGACCTGGGCGCCGAGTTCGGCGCCTACGGCGAGTACTCGGCCCAGGCCTACGCCACCTACGCCGGCGAGTGCCTCCCGAGGGCCTCGGCGACGTTCAGCGTCGCGGAGCCGACCGTGGCCTTCGAGGCCGCCGTGTCCGACGGCACGCTGCGGCTCAAGGCGTCCGGCTTCACCCTGACCCCCTCCAACGTCTGCTTCCCGGTCACCGCCCCCGGCGGCGGCCCCACCAAGTGGTACCAGGGCTACCGCCAGGCCGACGGCAGCTGGACGGGGTCGGTGGACCTGGGCGCCGAGTTCGGCGCCTACGGCGAGTACTCGGCCCAGGCCTACGCCACCTACGCCGGCGAGTGCCTCCCGAGGGCCTCGGCGACGTTCAGCATTTCTAAAGAGCTCGGTGATGACGAGCGGCGGCTCACTTTGAAGGCAACGGTTTCTGCCGACCAGAAAACGGCGACTGTCGAGGCATCGGGAGGACGATTGGGTGCTTCTTCGGCTGTCAGATTCCCGGTGTGGAGCGATGTCGGTGGGCAGGACGACATGATATGGTACTCGGCTTCGTATAGCTTGGTTGATGGCATCTGGAGAGCTACCATCCCTATCTCGTCTCACAAATCTCCAGGATCGTACAATGTGCATATGTACGGAACAGTGTTCGGGGAACCCGTATGGTCCTCAACGACTTTTACCATAGATGAGCCGTCGGCCTCGGTTTCGATTGAGAGCCAAAATGAAGAACTCGGAACGTTTGCTGTTGCTGTGAGAGACGTGTCATCTGCATCCGGCGTGTCGAAAGTTCAAGTGCCGCTTTGGTCTGCAGCCGATCAAAGCGATATAAGGTGGTATGACGCAACAAGGCAATCTGACGGAAGCTGGAGGGCCCTCGTAAATATCCGGGATCACAAGTACAGTATATCAACGCAGCGAACATATTCCGCCCATGTTTATCTGACGGCGGGCAACGAAGTGACAGCTCTAGTCGGAGCAACGTCGGTGGGCATGCAGTATAAAGGATCATCTGGTTATGGCATCATGGGTGTTTCGAACGTGGACGCATCCCAGATGTCCGCCTTCTTCAGTAGCAAAAGCAAGAAGTATCCAGCTGATGCGTATTCTGGAAAGGGCGCTGGAACGATCGAGCAGTTTTGCACTATCCTCTGCGAAGAGGCTGCTGTTGAGGGCGTGAGGGCAGAGGTGGTGTTCGCACAGGCGATGAAGGAAACAGGTTACCTGCAGTTCGGGGGTGACGTTAAGGCGGAGCAGTGTAATTTTGCTGGGATTGGAGCAACCGGAAATGGGGTTCCTGGAAACTCGTTTGCAGATGTGCGCACTGGGCTCCGCGCCCAAGTGCAGCACTTGAAAGCATATGCCTCCACGGAGGAGTTGGTGCAGGTTTGTGTAGATCCTCGCTTCGGATATGTCAAACGAGGGTGTGCGCCAACCGTTGAATCATTGGGCGGGAAATGGGCTACATCTCAGTATTACGGTGTTGAATTGGTTGCACTTATCGGTGAGATGATGAAAACCGCCCCAGCATAACAACTCTGATCGTTCTCAGTAAACTGTTACATATCGTGAGCCTGTAAGGGTGTTGCTGGGAAAAATCGAGTTTGCATTTTTAAAACCAGCTACGTCGTTGTTTATCTACGCCTTTCCAGAATTATTTTTTGTGACTTATGTAAGCTCTCGTCACCTGCAGCTCGTACTGCTTGCGGGTGCCCTTCACCACGGTGTCCAGGATGAGCCCGCAGGTGAAGCTCAAGATGCCGATGAACACGAGCGCCACGGCCAAAAGCGCGGAGGGCAGCTTCGGCACGAGCCCCGTGGCGGCGAACTCCCAGACCACGGGCACGCCCGCGACGAGCCCCAGCACGCAGAACAGCAGCGCCACCCAGCTGAAGAGGGCCAGCGGCCGGTAGTCCTTGAACAGCGACAGGATCATGAGCAGCACCTTGCACCCGTCGGAGAACGTGTCCAGCTTGCTCTCCGAGCCCTCGGGCCTGTCGCGGTAGTCGATGGGAACCTCGGCGATGCGCCAGCGCTTGTCCACCGCGTGGATGGACAGCTCCGTCTCTATCTCGAAGCCGGGGCTGAGCACCGGCATGGTCTTGGCGAACACGGCGTTGTAGGCGCGGTAGCCGGTCATGACGTCGGAGAACTCGAAGCCGTAGATCCACTTGATGAGCACGCGCACGAGGTCGTTGCCGAAGCCGTGGAACGCGCGGTCGTTCTCCTCGCCGTAGGTGCCGTTGGAGAGGCGGTCGCCCACCACCATGTCGGCCTCGTCGGCCACGAGGGGGGCGAGGAGCTCCGGCGCGGCCTCGGCCGGGTAGGTGTCGTCGCCGTCCACCATGAGGTAGTAGTCCGCGTCGATGTCGCGCATCATCTGGCGCACGACGTTGCCCTTGCCCTGGCGCCGCTCGCA
Source organism: Gordonibacter urolithinfaciens (assembly GCF_900199375.1). Taxonomy (NCBI): domain Bacteria; kingdom Bacillati; phylum Actinomycetota; class Coriobacteriia; order Eggerthellales; family Eggerthellaceae; genus Gordonibacter; species Gordonibacter urolithinfaciens. The sequence goes on along the minus strand of NZ_LT900217.1, from coordinate 492,455 downwards.
GCGCACCACGGCCCCGTGCTCGCGCGCGATGGCCCCCGTGCCGTCCGAGGAGTTGTTGTCGTAGACGTACACCGTGGCCTCCGGCAGCACCCGGCGGAAGTCGTCCACCACCTTGCCGATGGTCACGGCCTCGTTGTAGCAGGGGATGAGCACGGCCACGCTGCCCTGCTCGGGCACGTTCTGGGTGCGCGGCGCCCCGGCCTGCGCGTCCTTCGTCTCTTGCACGTTTCGCTCCTCGATTCTCGAATGCACCTATCCTACCCGAAAGACCTCCCGCGCGCCAGCCGTCGCGGGGCGCTAACGGTATGGTTTGATGAGTGTGGCGGATTTCTTCTAATGCGACTCTCTTTATGCCGGAGTCAACGCAGAGCGCATCTTGATCGTAAGATTAGGATCATTTACGCGGGTGGTTCGATTTCCACCCCGTTATTAGTTCAACCCTGATGATGTCAGCGGGTTTTCAAAACTTGCGACTAATTTTTCTTGCTCGGACGGCAACGATGGTCTTTATTTCTCGGTCTTTTTGATTTATGGATGCATAAATGCTCGAGTTGCTGTGTACGCCAAGAGCCTCTCATGGTGGCAGAGAGAAGGAGCTCTCTCTATCATTGGGGCACGCGATGTTTCTTGCCGAGACGTCAGATAGGTTTAGAGCGCAATCTGCGTTTGCGTCACAATGCCTTCTCAGACTTTACTTGATCTCTCTAGATTATGGGATACGGGAAAATTATCCTTAGAGTTCTGATTCTCGGGACACAGGTTCGGTCTATTCTTTGAGTCGAAATTTTGCGGTATATGCACACGTGGGAGAAGAACGTCAAGATCTTAATGTGTACGATCGTGTAATATTGGAAACTGGGATTGCGTGAAAGGATTTGTTCGATACAGTTTCTTTCACTGGGGCCTGTATTAAGAAGGGTTAATTATGGGGTTAATCGGACCGCTTGTTTTTCTCGTGCTGGCTAACGGGACATCGGTAGCTCTTTCAAGAAGAGATTTCGGACATTGCTTGCCTATTACATTAATGGGTGGAGGACTTGTACTCTACAGCAGTGCTCTAGTTTTTGGAAACTTTGAGCCCGGGTTCTGTTTCCTCTTGCTTTGGGCTGCCTCCTTTCCTGTTATTTATACTGTTAAACTTGTGCATTTTCGCAACGATCATCAAAGTAGCTTTTGGCTCAATCAACGGTTTTGCACGCCTGGTTTGCTGATTTTTGTTACGACCTATGTAGGCGTATACCTCTATGATTTAAACCGATCATTCACTAACTGGGACGAATTTTCCCATTGGGGTGTTATGATAAAGGAGATGCTTCGCCTCAATACGTTTTATTCGGTTGACAGTTCTGTTCTGGCGGTGCATAAGGATTATCCTCCGGCTATTCAGATTATAGAATGGTTATGGTGCCGCTTGTCCGGCGGTTGCTATGAAGAGGCTTACCTTTATAGAGCACTGCACATCTTTATTTTGTCATTTGCCTTTCCTGTGGTTGATACTATTATTCGCCATCGAAGCAAACTTCAATGGCGAATAATAGTAGGTTTTATGGCCGTGGTACTTTTCTTTATCCTGTGCTTATCGGAGCCAACGGGAAGCCAATACTTTACAACGGTGTATATTGACCCTGCTTTCGGCGTGCTCGGAGCTTGGTGCATATTTTTGGCATTAAAGGAAGACTACCGGCATGGGGTTGGTGCTACATTCATCGGAATTTCGATTGCATTTATAGTTCTATCGAAGCAAATGGGGATTTTCTTTTGGGGATTAGTGGTCTTGGTCTTGATAGCTAGATGGTCTATGCATGTTAAAAAAGGAGTTTATAGTACGCGGAGAAAAGCCGTGCAAGGATTCATCTTTATCTCAATTGGGGTAGGAGTGTTTCCAGTATTTGCCTACGTATCATGGAATAGCTATATACAGGCGCTTGCGGTAGAATCTCAGTTTCACGTAAGCTTGTCACAGCTTTTTCAGATGCCTGGTATTGCAGCAGGAAGCGGCGGGGAAACTTGGCAGCATCTTGCAATGTCCAACTTTATTTCTGCTGTTTTGTCGACGCCCATTGTGTCTCATCCGATCCAGTTGAGTTATTTTCAACTTATGACCCTTATCACTCTTGGGCTGCTTCTCTTACTGATGAGTAAAAAAGCTGATCGACGTCGGTTGCTCTTCTTGGTAATCTTAATTGCTTCTGGATCAATACTATATGCATTCGTTATGATGTTTTTGTATACATTTTCCTTTGGGTCCTATGAGGGGCCCAGTTTGGCGTCGTATTCTCGATATATGGGAACGTATGTAATTACTACGTATGTGTTGATATATTATTCTGTTTTAACTTGGCTTTTTAAGCGTTCTTGCAGCCAAGCAAAACTTGCTTATGTTTTCATGTGCGCATTGCTTGCAGCGGTAGTTGTTCTTCCGCCGGATAGTTTGTTGAGAGCTAAACCTGCGCTATTTGCACAAGATGTCAGGGCAACGCAACTAGAGGCAAATAAAATCGCAGGATCCCTCGACTCGGGTGATTCGGTTTTTGTTGTTTCGCAGAACAATACGGGGGATGCAGTATGGGAAATTGCCTATTACATCAATCCTCATTTAACTAATGCAGATGGAATTAATTATAACTTTTGTTTCGGTCCTTCTGACGAATGGTATTGGAATGTCGATACCGATATCGAAGGCTTCTCGGGTCGTATCGCAGGGTATGACTATATGTATCTACATAATGTAGATACATATTTCATCGAAACATATCATGCGCTTTTTGACGACGTGTCTTCAATAAGAAAAGGCGCTCTATATGAGGTGAAACACGAAAAGTCGTCAATTGTCTTACATGAGATCGCTTGCTCGTCTTAGCAAGGAATGGCTGTCCGTTCTTTTCGAAGTGATGTTCCTTGTAGGTGAGAGAGGAAAATCAGCAAAGTAGTAACAAGTATGATGGTGTTACTGTACTTATGCATGCAGAGAAGATGTATCAAATATAGTCGCTCAATAGTTCAACCTCGTCCTTTTATCATAGAGTAAAAGTACGAGGGAAGAATTTATGATTCAGTGTCAGTCTCCAACAGCATTTATGCCAAGTCTATGCTTTCCTTGGTCGATGACTTGTGGTTATGCCGGCTAAACCCAAAATAATGCCAATTAAACATGCGAAAATGATTGCATAATTAATCCCGTTCATATAAAAGGAATTAATAAGCGGAATCATTGCTGTAAGGCATATGAAAAAGGCTAGAAAACTATCAAAAACAAGCCATTTTTTCGAGCGCATAATAATTAGTACGTCATTAATAAACCATAGTAATCCGATGGCTCCTGTACCGATCAAAACGAAAGGCAAAAGATAGAGATAGGGTTGAATACTGTTTCCAAAAACGAAAGGCAGGAGGTAGATTCCGCCAATAGAAAGAACAAGAATCAGTGCGATGATAACAAGTAAGAGCGCTAAGGCTATCCTCGAAAAGGTTTTCACGAATTTTGCGTGGTCTCCCTTTTTCCAAATTTCAGTGATGGGAACCAATGTTGGACTATAAAGATACGATGCGGAAGCTTGAATCAGCACTGCTGGAGTGGCGATGGCTGCGTATATCCCCAGGGCTTCGTCCCCGAACGTAGACCCAAAATACTGACGAACGATTGAAACCATTGAGGCAGTGAAAAAACTTGCTATCATAATCGAGAAGCAGTTCTTCGCAAGCGAGAGCATAGGGAGTTTTTTTTATAACTGGCTTCACGTCTCCGAAAAGTCTTACATTAGGATAATCGTAAAAGAGTGTAACGCAGAAACAAGCTGCAAACATGGCAAGAATTGCATAATTAAGGTCATTCGACAAAAGCAAGAAAATGCAAAAGGTGGATAATGATAAAAGCCCCCGTAATAATTGAGATTTTCCTATATAGTCCATTCGCCTATTTTTTTGCTCAATTCCGTACAGTACATCCGCTAAACATTCGTCAGCTTTGAAAAGAAGGTAAATTAAGGATGTGAGAAAAAATGAGAACGCATCTGTAGAGGTAACTAAATATGTGGTCGTTATCAAGCCTGCTCCAACTATGGTGCATAATCGAAAACCTAAGTAGTGACCGGATGTGTATTCCCCACTTAAATCTGATACTTGAAAGGCACGAATCTTGTAAAGAGCTATTGGGGCGAAAATGTTGCCTACAGCCATGGCGTACGCGAGAAGGCCGGAATTTGCGTAATCTCCAGTGAGTGTGACTACAAGAATCGTCGTAAGCCACTGGCAGCCAAGATAAAATAAACACCCTATCGTGTTCCACAATAAATTATGCTTTACGGACAGAGGTTCGATTGTTTTCGACATCATTACCCGCCTTGTTTGGCTAGATCAATTGAGATTATATGATCTGCATAGGTAGTGTTACAGCTCGATTCAGCAAGACCTATACGTAGGATTTCTATTCGATTAATACCCAAAGCGCTCGATGTTTCTCTCTATCTTCATTTATCAGGTAGCAAGCTTGCTAGTATTCTGTGAAGTATAATTAATCAAATATATGTTGTATCCGTTATTCTGAGCAATGAGCGAAAGCTTGATTCCTTCTACTGGTGTATCGGGGTATGTATTTTGGGTCAGGATATAACTTACGTTCAGTTTTTCGAGATCACTCCAATTAAGGCTGATTTGAAACGCATCGTCCTGCAGAAGATTAAAAGTGGTATCGACGGTGCTTTGAAAGGATATTACTATATGCGCATATCTATTGTATATCTCAGTGCAGGTTCCCTCTTGGTCAAGCGCTTCCCATCTTTCCAAATCTGGGTAAGCGTTCGTTGAGTTTATGGTTGGCGCACCTGCTGCGACGCAAAAATTCGCCATAGCGATTGTGTCTTCGGCTATCCATAATCCCGTCGGGTTGGACTCTGCAATCTGCTTGACTTCGGAATACAAGGCGGAATCTGTGAGAGGATCGAGTCCTTTTTGAATTGGATTAACACAAAGACCGGTTGAGAGGAGGACGCAGGCGATAGAGGCGGCAAACATATTCACAGAGAATCTTGTGACAAGGGCGAGTATGCATGGTGTGCAGATGAGCATAATCGCAATCAACATCGTGATCTTCTCAGCAAACAACATATCGAACAATGCGTTTGAAAGGCATGCAATGAATATTGAAAGTGAGACGAGTCCTGTTGCGATGAGGGTCGCCGGACGAGGTTTCACTAAGGGGCGGTCACATTGCGAAAGGGCGCGAATGAGAAGAAAGATGTCGATGCAGCCCAGCGGAAATAGGAGTCGTTGAGTGGGAATGTAACTAAAAAGAGTTATTCGCGAAAGCCATTCTGGAAAGCCGAAAATACCGTAAATGAGGAAGATGATCTCTAGGGTCACGAGAAGTCGAGAAAGCACATCCTTACGCTTGTAGGAATTGACGCATCCGGCAATGAGCCCCAAGGGAAAGAGCGTGAACATCACTGACAACTCGCTTGCGTTGATCTGCCCTGAGGATAGAGGCAAGAAAATGCTTGAGCCGTAGCCGAATAAATAGGGAATTAAGCCACCGCCAGTCGATACGCGCCCTGAAGGATAGGCTGTAGAGGTGGTAGCAAGGAGTGCATCACGTGCCCCGACAAACACAAGGACAATCATGACGACAACTGCAATACAGCAAAGAAGCAAGAGGAGGATGCTTTTTCGAGGTGCGAACGTGCGTAGTTCTGGGGAGCCTCCTTTTGTATTCTTTCGGTAACTCAAAATCACCCAGATGCCGAAGACTGCAAAAATAAAGAAGAACGGAACCTGCCAAGCTGGATACATCATCATGAGGTAACACCCTGCAAGCCATGCAAGGGCGATCGAAGCAATAAGTTTGACTTTGAAGCTGTCTCGGTTGACGAGGTGGTACAACGCAATGACAAGTCCTTGCCCGAAGACAAGGGCCGCTCCTGTGTTCCACCAGAGTATCAAAGGAGAAAAGGACAGCATTATTGCGGCGGCAGCACTGAGGGCCTTATTCTTCCGGGTATAGAGCATTGCGCATTCGAAAGATACCATAATTAGTGCCAACTTCGCTGACGTCCACTCGAACGCCACCCCTTTCGCTGACCCGAAAACAAGATACCCCCATTGAAAAGGGTGGAACAGCGTTGCCAATGACCACGAAGGCGCGCTGATGGGCATTGTTGTGTCGGTGATTGTTCCGCGCAGGATCGAAGACGAAGTGCCGTAGTCGTTAAACGATTGCGAAAGGAAGGTGGGAAGGTTGACGAGCCATTCATCAGATCTTATTGCACGTGGGATTCCAAAAAGTGTAGTCGAGCTTGCGGGTTCATTCAAATAGGGGCTCCAACAGCCAACAGAAGAGCCACTAATTTCAAATATCGTACAAATTGCGAGAATGACACCCGCAATGAGGTAGCGAAATCGGTAGATGTATCCTGATAGATGCTTCCACAGCTTGAAAAAGGCAAAAGAAACGGCAATCGAAATGAGAAAAAGCAAGCAGGTTCGTGCGGCTACTCCATATGTCATGGTAGAGGTAATAAGCCCAAGATACTCTCCCGAGTAATATCCTCTGCATATTTCATAGAACGACTCACCGTAAAGCGCGACAAAAGCTGAAGCGAATACAATGAAAACGTACGGGCTGCAGCGCTGAACCATGTCTTTTCCTGCACCCTGCTTACCTGTCGCTATCGATGGCAAGGTTGTCTCCTCTTATGTCGGTAGCTCGAACGTTTCTGCTGCTTTGCGCGTTCGAACCAATCAATCATATCAAAGGTTTCGGTCGTTGAGCCGATAGTACATATTGCCAGGATAAAGATTCGGGTTCAAATACGGATCTCCTTTAACATAAAATTCAGGCCAACGGAGATTGAGCAGGGATGCCTCTCGATGAAACCTGATCTGCTTGCTCTCCGTCGTCTCATACCCTCTCGATAGCGATTCGTAATGGTACAGCTCAACTTCTGCGCAAAATACCACGAGTTTGCCACTACGTCTTACTTTGAGGCAATAATCTACATCGTTGAAAGCAACGACAAGATCTTCTTCAAACCCTCCTACCTCGAAGAACACCGAACGCTTGGTCATCATGCACGCAGCGGTGACGGCGCTGAGCTCGTGAGTTGTGATGGTTGTATTGAAATATCCCGACGCGCTTTTATCCAGATTAACGTTCAAGTGACCCGCGCCTTCGCCGCCAATGCCAACCCCGGCATGCTGAATGGTTCCATCTCGGAAGTAAAGCTTTGCACCCACGATACCAACCTGCGATTGTTGGCAAATTCCGAGCATGTCATCAATCCAGCGGGGGCTAATAACCTCGGTGTCGTTGTTCAGGAGGATAAGGTACTCACCCATTGCCTTCGATGCGCCGAAGTTTATGATTTTGGAGAAATTGAATTCGTGCTCCCATGTTATTATCGATACTCGGGAGTCTTGTTCGGCAATACTGGTGTAATAGTCAAACGTTTTGGGCTGGGTACTGTTGTTCTCGACAATTATAATCTCAAAATTTTCATAAGTGCTTTTCTCGAGGATAGAGTCAATGCAGACGGCGAGAACTTCGGCGTTGTCTTTATTGGGTATCACGATTGAGACGAGGGGTTGTTGCGCTGGCTCGTATGTTACGCGATAGCGGCACGGGGCTTCCGTGTTCCCAACGCGGGCTTTGATCCTCTGCTTCTCAAGATGATGCTCGATTGCGAGTTTTCCGGCAACGTCTGCGTACGGCTTGCTCGCTGTCCCAGCCGCCGTCGAGCCTTCACATATTCTCCAGTGATAAAGAACCGTGGGAACGTGATGGATGTGCGCTTCCTGATCAACCGCCTGCAAGACCATGTGATGATCTTGGGCGCCATCGTATTTCGGATCCGGGGGCTCCATTTTCGACACGACCGTTTTGCGGATCATTAGAAAGTGGCAGATGTAGTTGATTTCTCGCAAAAGGAAGAGACTGAAGTCCGGCTTAAAGTAAGCGTCGCCGTATGATCCGTCAGGGAAAAGTTTATCCTCGTCGCAGTAGAGAAGATCGATGCTGGGATCTTTGTTTATCGCGGAAACATATAGGAAAAGCGTATCTGGCTCCAGCAGGTCATCGTGATCAAGGAAGGCAAGATAGTCCCCCTGCGCGACTTTGATACCCTCCGCAGTATTCAGAGAGATTCCCCTGTTCTCAGGGCACTCTACTTCCCGGATTCTCCGATCGCGAGAGAGGGCCTCGTTGACTTCTGCGGATAGCTCGCTATTGCTCCTGTCGGCATTGACCAAGATGAGCTCAAATTTGCTGTATGTTTGGGCTAGCACGCTTTCCACCATATCGCGAAAAAAGGCAGGGGGGGTATGAAAGAGCGGAACGATGATGCTTATTAACGGTGCATGTTCGAATCTCGTTCGCTTCTGCTGTTTAGTAAAGGCGTCCGTGGGCTTTCTCTTTGAGGCCCAGGCTTGATACTTGGGATCATGGGCTGCATCGAGGGTGAGGTCGTGAAACCGCCTGAGGAGGTAAGCATAAAGACTTGTCTCCAAGCATGCGAAGTTTTGCCGGATGGTATCCGACGTATCGGTGAACTCAATAATGTACGTCTTTATATCATGGGGGATGCGCAACGAGATATCTATGAATCTCAGCTCGGATACTTCGTCGTATTCGAGCGACACAAGCGAGTCGTTCATTATGGTTGAGTTGAGGGGAAGTTGATTAAACTTTTCGTCGAGGAGCCTGAGCTTGTATGGAATATCGTTTCGGGTGGGAAGCGTCAAGGTGATCCGCAGGATCGTGTCGGTGGCGGTCGGTATACACTCTTTGAAATCTATGGTTGCATGTTTGAAGTAGTCCACTTCTTCAATATCTCGAATGGAGTGACATTGCTGCTTCTTGAATCGATAGTTGTAGCGCGATGCCCACTTCAAGATAAAAGGTCGAATGCTCTTTTTGCAGGAAGATAGCGTGTTGCCCTCCCTGTCGATTTCTGAGAGTGTGTAGTCAATCTTGCATGGAACGAGGGGAAACGCGATCACTACGGTCTTTTCTCGCGCCGACTCGGCTGTTACGTAGAGTTGCATAGGCACCTGTTTGCCTGCCGGAGCCACACCCGAAAGATTCATTCTGCTGTTTTGGTTTAATTGCGTAACTTTGAAGCTAATGTATCCTCTGCCGTCGCCGCGGCATGCGCAAAGGGTGCTGATTTTCATGCGATTTCCTCAAATGTCGATTGTGCTCATGCTTTCCTAGTATAAAAGAAAAAGCGCCGATTGGTTTTCTTGGTGGCTTTTGATCAAGCTGTTCCACATAACTTCTGGTGTACGCTAACATTTAAATCGAAATTGTAATGGTTGTGAGTCTATCTGAGGAGCGAAATGAAGGGCATTATTTTGGCTGGAGGCTCTGGCACTCGGCTTTACCCATTGACTTCGGTCACTAGCAAGCAGTTGCTTCCAGTGTACGATAAACCCATGATTTATTACCCCTTGTCGATACTCATGATGGCTGGGATTCGCGAGATCCTTATTATTTCGACACCCCAAGATCTCTCGAATTTCGAACGGTTGCTCAGGGATGGCTCGGATTACGGCGTGAGTCTTTCCTATGCGGAGCAGCCTAGTCCAGATGGCCTTGCTCAGGCTTTCATTATTGGCGAAGATTTTATTGCCGGTGATAGTTGCGCGCTCGTACTGGGCGACAACATCTTCTACGGCAACGGTTTGGGACGTCATTTACGGGATGCGGTTGCAAGCGCTGAACGAGAGGGCGGGGCTACGGTGTTTGGCTACCATGTAGATGACCCTGAGCGTTTTGGGGTAGTGGAATTCGACGAGGACTTCAATGCGGTGTCTATCGAGGAGAAGCCGGAGCATCCAAAGTCTAATTATGCAGTCACGGGCTTGTATTTTTATGATAACCGTGTTTGCGAACTGGCGAAGCGGGTCAAGCCCTCTGCGAGAGGGGAGCTCGAGATAACTACCCTCAACCAAATGTATTTAGAGGGCGGGTCTCTCAATGTCGTTACGTTGGGCCGCGGATATGCTTGGCTTGATACGGGAACCATGGAGTCGCTCTACGAGGCTTCCGAATTTGTGAGAGCAGTTGAGCGCAGCCAAGGACTTTCGGTGTCTGTAGTGGAAGAGATAGCGTTCCAGAATGGCTGGATTGACAAGGATCGCCTTCTTGATGCGGCTGCAAAATATGGAAAGTCGGTTTACGGTCAACACTTGAGGAAGGTTGCCGAAGGCAAGATCATTTCCCATAAGGAGCGTGATTAGGCTTGAATATTCTCGTTACGGGCGGGAAAGGGCAGTTAGGTAACGAGCTTCGAAGTTGTTTGGAATCCATGGCTGCAGAAATCGGTCCCATAGATCGGTTGTATGCCGATGCGCGGGTAGATTATGCAGATTACGACAATCTGGACATCTCCGATAGAGCAGCTGTGGCAGCTTGGTTCTCCGAAAAGGGTCCTTATGACCTTGTGATCAACTGCGCGGCCGTGACGAACGTTGACGGCTGTGAACGCGACGAGGCAGCAGCATTCCGAGTCAATGCATATGGAGCTGAGAATTTGGCGATTGCGTGCGAAACGTGCGGAGGTAAGTTCGTGCACGTTTCCACTGATTATGTATTTCCGGGAACTGACCCGGAACCGCGTAGCGAAAGCGATCCTGTTCGTCCTCTTTCCGCTTACGGGCGAACGAAGTGGGCGGGAGAGATTTTGGCACGTGCTGCTTGCGAACGGGCTTTCGTTGTGCGCACCGCTTGGCTTTATGGTTACGTTGGCAAGAATTTTGTAAAGACTATGATGCGCCTCGCTCATGAGAAGGGGAGGATAAGCGTCGTTTCCGATCAGTTCGGCAACCCCACGTCTGCCAATGATCTGGCGTATGAGATCCTCAAGATTGCAGCTACCGACGATTATGGTGTTTACCACTGCACCAACAAAGGTACATGCTCGTGGTTCGATTTCGCCTGCGCGGTGGTCGACGGCGCGGCGATCCCCTGTGAAAAGATACCGCTGACCAGCGTTGAATACAAAGAGCGTTTTCCTTTAAGTGCCGAGAGGCCTGCGTACTCGTCTTTATCTAACGATCATTTGGCGAAGACGATTGGCGATGAGATGCGTACGTGGCAAGATGCCTTGCGTTCGTATCTTGAGAATTTGAAAGAAGAAGAGGGTTAGTATTCAAGTTCGTAACAGAGCATCTGGAGTTCGGTTTCTCCAAGTGCCAGCTGGTTGCCTATCGAGACTATGGCCTGCAGATCGTCTTTGCGATCCCGTACGAATTGTAGGCATTGGGCTATGCTGTCCAAATTCGTATTGTCTTCAAGTAGTAATACGCTCGGTCGTTGTGAGGTGTAGCATCCGCAAGCAAGCAGCTCTGGCCATTGGGCAAGGGACAGAGTGGCGACGCAAAGTTCATCAACCCTGCCGCGTGCCCTTTTCATGCGGTCATAGACCCAAGCAGTAATGGCGAAGCATGATGCTGCTTGATTGCCGGCAGCGATACGTTCGATAGCTATTCCCTGCGAGACTATCTTGCTGTCCAACGTATCAAATGGCTCTGCACCGAATGCCACAAGGTGCGTTATCGATCCTCGAGCGAGCGTTTCTTTAAAGTCCTTGACATCGATATCCATGTTGTTCGATGCGACAAAAAGCGGACATTTAGAATCATAGAGAAACGGTGAGGCGACAAGCGATTCGGGATTGTTGTCGAGTCGAATCAAAGAGGCCTCATTGGACCAAAGCCCTCGCTTCAGGCCATACTCATACAGCTTCATTGACATATCCCAAGTGTTGCCGTCGTTGTTTTCGATCGCAGTGATGGCTGGATGCCATGGCAAGCGATGTAACACCTCGAAGGCTTTCGAAGCGCAGCGCCCGCAGTCGATTGTGATAATCTGTTCTGGCTTGTAGTCGTACAGTAGGCGTTCAGCTGCTTCTGAGAGTTCATCGGGCTTTGTTGTGATGATTGGAGCTCCAAGAGCTCCTCCCAGAGGGTTCGCCATAACTGCGTTAACATGCGTGGTTCCGCAAGCGATGATGACCGTATGGGTATCGGTATCTTTTCTTCCGCGAAGCGCCATCTTTACATTTGTTCCGTCGGCACTTTCCCCATGTATTTTGATAAGCGTATTGTCGGGTATTTCGAAATGATCAGACTCTCTAAGAGCGTCAAATACCATCTTTTCGGCTTTTGAGCTGCCGGACCTACCTCCAAGGCCGCCGTAGACGCGACAGATTGATTCTGAATCTCCCAGCATGCGTGTATGGCCCTTTTCGATCCAGATTGCTTTGTTGCATAATCGGGCTATTTGCTCGTTGCTGTGCGAGACGATGAGAACTGTAACGCCGTGCTTTTCGATAAGCTCGCTGATGCGGTCCTCGCATTTTTTCTGGAACATGAAATCGCCTACAGAGAGCACTTCGTCTACCACAAGGATTTCGGGAACGATCACGGTGGCAATGGCGAATGCAATGCGCGCCACCATTCCCGACGAATAGTTTTTAAGTGGCATGTCAAGAAACTTTTCCACTTCTGCAAAAGAGACGATTTCTTCGAAGTGCTCATCGATGAAATCTTTTGAATAGCCGAGTAACGCACCGTTAAGATAGATATTCTCTCTCGCGGATAATTCCGTATCGAATCCGGCGCCAAGCTCGATAAGGGGCGCAATGTTGCCGTTGATCTCGCAATGCCCTTTCGTAGGCTCCAAAACACCCGCGATTATTTTTAGCATTGTGGACTTACCAGATCCATTGGTGCCAATTATGCCGAAAACATCCCCCTTTTTCACAACGAACGATATGTCATCGAGCGCTGTGAACCCCTCAAAGAACAATTCCCGTCGCGCAATTTTGATGAGGTATTCCTTCAAGCTGTTCAATTGCTCGGACGCCATGTTGAAAACCATGGAAACATGGTCTACCCTGACCATGTCTGGGCGGTTATCAACGGGTTTGGAGGTCTCAGAGCTGTCGAGCGAAAGAGCCGATGTGTTAACGTTTTCAGGCATAATGATCTCTCGTCTCTAAACGTACAATATGAATTTCTTTTGCTGCTTGCGAAATACAAGTAGCCCTAAAGCGAGCGCAACGGCTCCACATCCGAAGCAGATGAGGTTTTCTGTAAGACCCGGTGTTGTTCCCCACATGGCAATCTCGCGGAAGTAAGTGACGTAATAATACATAGGGTTGAACTGCATCACGGAGACCATCCAATCGGGAAGGATCTCGATAGAGTAGAAAAGAGGTGTCGCATAGGTCCATGCCGTGAGAATGACACCCCACAAATGCATGATGTCGCGAAAAAAAAACCGACAGTGCTGCGAGTAGTAAACCGAGCCCCAAGCTAAACATAAAAAGGTATGCCAAAAGCACGGGCAATAGCAAGATATTGAAAGTTGGGACAACTTGAAAGAAAACCATGACTATGGCTACCGCAATAAGAGAGATGGCGAAGTTAAGAAGGGCAAACATCACCTTCTCCAGCGGGAAGAGCATCTTGTTGATTCGTATCTTTTTTATGAGCGGAGCGGACTCGATGATGGAACCCATGGCGCCTGACGTGGCATCTGACATGAAGGTAAACAGCGTTTGTCCGAGAATCAGATAGACGGGAAACGGTTCGATGGTTCCTCGGAAAACGACCGAGAAGACTGCGGCAAGCACAATCATCATGAGCAGTGGGTTTAAAACCGACCAGGCAACGCCCAAGACGCTGCGACGATACTTGAGCTTGAAGTCCTTTGAGACAAGGGACGTGAGAATGAACCAATTGCGCTTCAACGACGTTTTCGAAAAGCTCATGTAGCTCGAAGCCCTCCCTCTTCTCCTTTTCTTATAAAAGCCGCAATTGCAGTATGATAGCATGCAATATTCGCTTTGCAGGCGTTTACATTACTTTCGCGTATCGCAACGAGAAGGGGTCGGGTTGGGGTTGGGGCGGCGGTCGGGCTGACCCCGGTAGTCGGGCTAGCAGGAGGTCCGCTCACTCATATGCCCGTTGGAGCACTTTGCGTGGAAAGTGCCATGGGTTTTGCATATTGAGTTAAAATCAGGCAAGCGTAAAACTACTATGTGCTAAGGACAGATATGAAAACATACCTTGTCACCGGCGGAGCCGGTTTCATTGGCAGCAATTTCGTACATTGGGTGATAGACAACAAGCCCGAGGTTCATGTGGTTGTGCTAGATGCATTAACCTATGCCGGTAACTTGGCGAATCTGTCCGGAATTTCCGAAGATCGCATGGCGTTCGTCCATGGGGATATTTGCGATGAGACATTAGTGGATCGCCTTGTTGGTGAAGCCGATGCGATAGTGCATTTTGCCGCGGAATCCCATAATGATAATTCCATAGCTGATCCTGCTCCGTTCGTCCGTACCAACGTCCAAGGCACGTTTACCCTCTTGGAGGCCGCTCGCAGGCATGACGTGAGGTTTCACCATATTTCAACCGATGAGGTGTACGGGGATCTTGCGCTCGACGATCCGCTGCGCTTTACCGAGGATACGCCGTATCGCCCTTCGTCTCCTTATAGCTCGACGAAGGCGGCTTCTGATATGCTCGTGCGAGCGTGGCATCGCACCTATGGGGTACGGGCAACCATATCGAATTGCTCGAATAACTATGGGCCGCGTCAGCATGTTGAAAAGTTCATTCCTCGCCAGATAACGAATGTCCTCACGGGAGTGCGTCCTAAACTTTACGGTGACGGCTTGAATGTCCGCGATTGGATTCATACGGAGGATCATTCAAGCGCCGTATGGGCCATCTTGGAGCAAGGTCGTTTGGGCGAGACGTACCTTATCGGTGCCGATGGGGAAAAAAGCAACATTGATGTTCTTCGTGCTATTCTTGAAAACATGGGAAAAGATGCGGATGATTTCGATTGGGTTAAAGACCGGCCCGGCCATGATCGTCGCTATGCCATCGACTCGACGAAGTTGCGCGAGGAATTGGGCTGGACGCCTATACATACTGATTTTGCCGAAGGCCTGAAGGCTACGATTGGGTGGTATCGCGATAACGAGGCATGGTGGCGTGACGCGAAGGATGCTGTCGAGGCCAAGTATGCCGAGCGAGGACAATAGGGAGGATAGAATGGCAGCGGGCGATACGGTTCGATCCGGCAATTTCACGTTTACCGAGACCTCTATCGAAGGTGTCATTGTTGTTGATGTCGAGTCTTTTGGCGACTCGCGCGGTTACTTTATGGAAACCTACAAGCATGCAGATTTCGTTGCCGGCGGTATCGATGCTGTGTTTGTGCAAGACAACCAATCGTCATCAGTCAAGGGCGTGCTGCGAGGCCTTCATTTCCAGAAAGAGCATCCTCAGTCCAAGTTGGTGCGTGTCGTATCGGGCGAGGTCTTCGACGTCGCTGTCGATCTTAGGCCTAATAGTCCCACTTACGGTAGATGGGAAGGGGTCTTGATCTCGGCTGAGAACCGGCGGCAGTTCTTTATCCCGCGTGGATTCGCGCATGGTTTTCTCGTGCTGTCCGACATAGCCGAGTTCTGCTATAAATGCGACGATGTCTATCATCCTAATGACGAAGGCGGTCTAATTTGGAACGATCCGGATATTGGTATCACATGGCCCGCCTTGCAAGGAGATTCCGTTTTTGATCCCACCAAGGTTGTGCTAAGCGATAAAGATAAGGTCAACGAGGGCTTCGCATCGTTGAAGCGCTAACGAGAGTGCATGAAGCGCTATCTGGGAGACAAAATGGGGATGCTGTCAAAATTGAAAGAGCGATGTTACGCCTTTGTCCATGCGGATGTGCATCCGGAGTTCTTTCCTATTGACGCATGGACCGATGCTCGCTATGCCGACTGGTTTGAGCGCCATCGAGCAAAAGGCGTGGATCTTGCGAACCAGAGAGGCTCACGCTTTTCTTGGGAGCCTACGTTTAGCTTCATAGTTCCCTTGTACAAAACTCCTCTGCCATATCTTCGTGATATGGCAGATTCGGTGTTGGGGCAGACTTACGGCAATCTCGAGCTGGTGCTGATTAACGCCTCACCGGAGGATCCCGAATTGAAAGCGGCTTTGCAGGCATATGCTAAGCTCGATGATCGAGTGAAGCTCGTTGAGCTTGAGGGCAACCGCGGCATTACCGAGAATACCAACTGTGGGTTAGCGGCCGCAGAAGGCGACTTCGTTTGTTTTTTGGATCATGACGACTTTATCGAGTCCGACACCCTGTTCGAGTATGCTTCCGCGCTAAATCGTGATAGTAGCATAGACGTTTTGTACTGCGACGAAGACATGGTTATGGAAGACAGAGGGGGTTTTCGCCATCTGAGCCCTTTGTTCAAACCATCGTTTTCTCCGGAATTGCTGCTTTCGAAAAACTATATTATGCATCTCATGACCATTCGCAGGAGCATTGTAAACGGCATGCCCGCTCCTGATGCTCGTTATGACGGATCGCAAGACTACAATATGCTGTTATATGCAACCAGTCAGGCGCGCAAGGTTTACGGTGTGCAGAAAGTGCTCTACCATTGGCGCATCAGCGACGCCTCAACGGCAACGAACCCCGATTCGAAACCTTACAGCAGAAGGTCGGCTCGACTGGCCATACAAAACCAGCTGAAGAGAGGTTCGCTCGATGCGGACATCATTGCATCTGGGGTTGCGAGCCTTTACAATCTCTGGTTTGGCGTTTCAGGCGATCAAAAGATATCGGTCGTGGTAAGGTGCGGCTGCGAAAGACTTGCTGTCGCTCGCTTCGTCGAGTGGTTTGAGCAGACGAACAGCTTCGACCGATGCGAGCTGATTATGGTTGTTCCGAATAGAGGCGTTTTGCCAGAGGAGTTCGTTGCTCAAGGGAGCTATGTTATCGCAAGCGAAGATCAAAGATTGTTTGAGTGCTTTAACAGAGGAGCGCGTTCGGCGACAGGCGATTACCTCTTGTTCATGGACGATAGTTGCTCTTTTTTAACTCCTGAGCCACTCGAGCAGCTTATCGGCATGTGCTCGCTGCGGGGCATTGGCGCAGTTGCGCCGAAAACCCTCTATGCGGACGGTATGACTAAGTGTTTTGGTATTGCGATCACTTCAAAGCGGATAATGCCGCTTTATCGTGGCTATCCTGATGACTTCCCCGGATACCAGTGTAACATGCGCGCTTTCCAGAATTGCAGCGCAGTCGGTTACCAAGGCTTGGTCACCCCTGCCAAGGCATTCTTCGAGGCAGGAGGATTCGACGAGCGGTTCGAAGGAGATGTCGGGACGGCCGACTACTGCTTGCGCCTTCGTAATTTGGGCTACCGTATCGTCCAAACGCCCACTGTCAAGGTGGAATGCGAGGAGAAGAGCCCACGAGAGCGTTATGACAACAGCCTGAACGCTCTCGATTTTTCAGAGGCAGATATTGCTTACTTCGACGAGAAATGGCCGGGTCTTCGCAGCAAGGGCGACCCGTATTTCAACAAGAACCTCGACCAGGGGTCAGGCTACTTCCAAGTTGCGTCTTTTTAGGGCTCGGGGCAAAACAAGAGCTGGGAAAAGCGTTGAGATCGTGTGAGAGTGAGATTGCTATGCAGAAGGCTCCTTTGGCTAATGTGTTGGTTCGGACCGATGATTTTGCGAGCGGATATCCCGAGTTGTATTACCGCGCCGAAAGCGCTGCTTACGATAAGGATACAGGTGCTCTTTCTTTTTCGGGAACGGTGGATTTCTCCACGTATTTCAATGCGCTTTCCCTAGAAAAGTGGAAACGCTATACCAGCGTCGGAGTTATTAAACTTGAGCTCGAAGTTGCGGGAGATGCATGTGATATTTTTTTTTGCAGAGCTTCGCGAGGATGCCGATGTTGCTTCGATAGATTCGATGCCGCTTTTAGCGTGCGGGCAGAGTGAGGATTTTTGTTCCTATGTGATGGAGCTGCCAGAAAGCGACGCTCCGCTTGTCTCGTTCGTCATCAAATCAGGTGGAACCTCATTCGTTCGCAGTGCGAGGTTCTTCACTGAGGTTGAAGAATCTGCCGTTCGCGCGGTGCGGCTGGCGCTCTGCACCACGACTTTTCGAAAAGAGGAATTCGTCATTCCCAACATTAAGGCTATTAAGCGGGAAGTGCTCGGGAGCGATGAGCCGATTTCGAAATCTTTTCACATGTATGTTGTCGACAACGGGCGCACTCTTGATGCGGAAGATCTGAGCGATGAGGGGGTGACGGTTATCCCCAACGCCAACACCGGCGGCGCGGGCGGTTTTGCCCGTGGTATGCTGGCCGCTCTTGGAAGCAATGCTACGCATGTGTTGCTCATGGACGATGATGTCTGTGTTTCTCCTGAAAGCTTTAAACGCGCTTTTAACCTGCTTTCGCTCGTTAATGATAAGTACAGAGACGCTTTTCTGAATGGCGCCATGCTTTCGATCGATCAGCCCGCCTTGCAATACGAAGATGTCGCTCTTGTTCGAAAGGACGGTATCTACGACAAGATCAAACCCGATCTCCATGTTGATCGAATTCATGATTTGGTTAAAAACGAAACTATCAACGTAGAGGTTGCAAATGCCTATGGAGCTTGGTGGTTTTGCTGCATTCCTGTGACAGCTATTCGCAGACACGGTTTACCGCTGCCCCTGTTTATTCGCTGCGATGATGTTGAGTATGGAATGCGTTGCCAACCGACCATGATGTGCATGAGCGGGATTAGTGTTTGGCACGATAGCTTTGAAGGGCGTTTTCGCGCTTCGGTCGATTGCTATCAGTACGTACGGAACTTCTTGATCATGATTGCCGTAGATGACAAGAGCTCGGAACATATGTTTATGCTGAGGCTTTCGCGTACTTTCAACATCTACTTGCGATCCATGAATTATGAAAGCGCCGAGCTCTTGCTTGACGGATTGGAAGACTATCTTAAAGGTCCCGACTACTTGGCAAAGATCAATGGTGAAGCGCTTATGAAGCGAAACGGTGCCAAAAACGAATGCCTTGTGTCGATTACGGAGCTTGATAAGAACATAATGAGCCAAGTCGATATCGATCATGCCTATCTGGGAACCCCTGATAGACGCAACATGTTCTTGAAGTTGCTTGAAGCGATCCCCCATGACCGGCATATGCTGCCCGATGTACTTCTGTCCAGCAAGCCGGCCTCGGTTTATTACAGCCGCGGTGCTTATCCCGGCTGGAAAACCATGCGTCGAAACACACTCGTCGCCTTTGACGCTGAAGGGAAAAAGGGGCATATTCGTACCATGGATCGTGAACGGTATCTTGGCTTGAGGAAACGCTATCGCTCTTTAAAACGCGAGTATGCAGTGCGCAAAAAAGAGGTGGCATTGGAGTATCGCAACGCCTTGCCTTATCTTACTTCCGAAGAATTCTGGCATTCTTACCTCGGCCTTGAGGATGAAAGCCGATGATGGTCTCTCCCGGTCATCCGGGCTTTCAGCGCATTCTCCTGCTTTGGGCGGGACAAGATTAGCATTATAGAATAGAATACCAGAGTTGGAGAGCTGGCAAGGAGGCATGGGGTGGTTATCCTTTCTATCGCTAAGGCGATGTGGTTCGGTGCGTACTTTAGCGGGCGCAGTTTCGTATGAGAGCGCACTTCAAGGCTTGGCTGGAGGCATTTGAAGGAACGACCAGCAAGCGATCGTACTTCGCTGCATATACCATCGTATTTTTGATTTTGTTCTTCGCTATGTCTTTCAGCTTCCTTTTTGCAGGCAAGGGTTTCATCTGGAATGTTGACGGGCTTGAGCAGCAGTATGTCTTCTTCGCCTACGAAGGTGAGTGGTTGCGTGAGCTTTTATACAATATCTTCGTGGCAAGGACCGGTGTCGTTCCTGTTTGGTCTTTGGAGATAGGCTACGGCGCAGATGTCATCATGACGCTTCTTCCAAGCCTGGGCGACCCATTGAACCTGCTGTCGGTGCTCGTTCCCATGGAATACGCAGATCTTGCCTTGAATGCCTCCGTTCCGCTGCACTTGTATCTTGCTGGTCTTGCCTTTTCGGGTTTCTGCTTTTACCGTGCCAAGGATCGCTTTTCGGTACTCGTATCTTCGATGGTGTATGTTTTTAGCGGGTATACGCTGCTGGCGTTTTCGCAGATATTCATGCTCTATCCACTTCTCTTGGGCCCTTTGGTGGTGTGGGGCATCGAGAAGGTGCTTGCTCGGGAGAGTCCTCTGCTATTTATAGGGGCAATGGCCCTCTGCTTCTTGAAATCAGTTACTACAGCCTATGCCGTTTGCCTTCTGCTTGTAGTGTACTGCCTTGTCCGCTACGCTTTCTTGCCCGAAAGGAAGCATGTGGGAGGGTTTTTGAAATGGCTCATGAAAATTTGCGGATTGATTCTCGTTGCAGCGATGATTGGTGCCGTCCTATTTGTACCCGGTGTTTTGACGATCCTGGGGGAGGGTCGCCTTGGGCTAGATCGTCCGGAGGCCCTGCTATACCCCATTGGCTACTATGTCAAGCTGGTGCTCGGGTTCGGGAGTCTGTCAGATGTCGGTGCCGATTGCTCGTACGGATTCGCCGCAGTTGCGCTTTTGGCGGTGTTTCTTTTGTTCGGAAAGGGCGCGGCAAAGACCCGTGGGAGTTCTGTCGCTGAGCGCAGGTTTTTGCGGGTGATCTTCATCGTGCTCACCGTGTTTCTCTGCTTGCCGCTGATTGGCAAGGTCTTCAACGGCTTTGCCTATCCAAACAACCGGTGGGTGTGGGCATACGTTCTGTGCGTTGCCTACATCGTTGCTGCGATGCTTCCTGATTGTTTGAACATGGAAAAGGGGAGAAGTGCGGCCGCCGTAAAGGGCTCCGTTGCTTATGCCTTCGTGGTAGCCTTCGTGCTCTTTCCCTTCACGACGAAAGAGGCTTTGTTCGGCGTTGCGATGTTGCTCGTATTGCTCGTTGCTCTTGCGGGAACTTTCTGCACCCTGACTGGCAAAAAGGCGGCAGTGCTTCTGTCGCTGCTGGCTTGCGTCTGTTTCTTCTACAACGGCTATGGGTCGCAGTTTGTCGCTTCCGGCGGCAATCGGGTTGCAGGTCAGGTTGGACTTGGTCGTTCTCACGATGTTCTTGTCGAGAATAATCCTACGACACTTGTTTCTCGTACAGGGGACGATTCTTTCTGGCGGTATGACTCTGCCGAAGTCGTGCAGTACCTCAACAGCAACATGGTTCAGCGACTGAAATCGCCCCTGTTTTACGACAGCTATTACAACGATCTTGTCGATGAATACCATACAGGTTTGGGTCTAGCAGCAAGTTCCATTAACTTTATGTACGCCGGACTTGATTCGCGTACGCCGCTTGAGGCTCTCGCCGGCGTAAAATACTTTGTGACTCCCGATGAATCTGATGATCTTATTCCTCCGTTGTTCGACACTACGGTATTTGAAGGGGAAGCCGAGGGATCGATATTTCGAGTTTCCCAGACGGACTCCTATCTGCCTCTGGTATTTACGTACGATAAAGTTATCGATCGGACGGTCTATGACGAATTGGATCCGTCCCGAAAACAGCAAGCTTTGCTCCAGGGGGCGGTGGTGGAATCTTCTTCTTCGCCGCTCGAAGATGCGAACTTGGTTTTCACTGAAGAACGGTTGGGTTTCAAACTGGAGAGCCTTGACGGAACTCCAATTGTCGCGGGTGGGGGGAAAGAAGATGAAACCGGCTTCTCTTATGATGGGGAAAGATTCACCGTTTACCGTGCGGATACGCGTATAGTGCTTGATGTGCAGGTGCCACCTGACGTTGATGCGTATGTCGCTATAGCGGGCCTTTCGTATCGCGACTTGCTTCCGTCCGAACGATTGACAGGGAGCGAGCGTGCTGAGACTCCCCTATATCGCAAGCAGCAGCTCGCCTTCCAAGATATAGTCTATGGCGTGGGTACGGTGGATGCAAAAGTGAGGTTGAGTTTGGCTGGCGTCGAAAAAACAATCTGGAATCCTACGAACGCGAGCCATTTATACGGAGGTAAAGACGAGTGGCTCGTCAACATGGGCTATTCCAATGAGCCGCGCCAGCGGATCGAGCTTATTTTCCAAGATCCCGGTGTTTACTCATTCGACGATCTTCAAGTACTTGCCCAGCCAGTTGATTGCTACGAATCCCAGATCCAGCAGCTTAAAGACGCTGGCGCAGACAAGGTGGCCGATGTGCGGTTCGACGGCTCGACGCTCTCGTGCAGGGTATCGATTGAGAACGATCCACGGCTGGTATATTTTATGGTCCCCTTCTCAAAAGGGTGGACCGCACAGGTTGATGGACGGCCCGCTGAATTGTTACAAGCTAACGTAGCTTTCATGGGTATCGAACTTGGCGAAGGAGTCCATGAGGTTGTTTTGCACTATGAAACGCCTGGTTTGAAGGCAGGTGTCGTACTCACTGCATTGGGTATAGTGGTTTGTGCTGTCGCTATGCTTGCTCGGAGAAGGCTGTTTTCAAGTCATACCAAAAGGCATATGGACTTATCCGCGACCGATAAGGGAGCGCAACAGTGATCAACTTCAACGAGCCCCCGTTCGTGGGGACTGAGTTTGTCTATCTCGAGCAGGCGATCAGGAACAAGAAGATATGCGGTGACGGAGTTTTTACGAAGCGATGCAACGCGTGGCTGGAAGACTGCACCGGAGCCCAAAAGGCCCTTTTGACCACCAGCGGGACGGCTGCGCTTGAAATGGCTGCTCTATTGTGCGATATCGAGCCGGGAGACGAGGTTATTCTTCCCAGCTACACGTTCTCGTCTACGGCGACAGCGTTCGTTTTGGCTGGCGCACGCCTCGTATTCGTTGACATACGTCCCGACACGATGAATATTGATGAACGCATGATCGAGGCGGCTGTCTCCGACAAGACAAAGGCAATCGTCGTGGTGCATTACGCCGGCGTTTCTTGCGAAATGGATGCGATCATGGATTTGGCATCTGAGTATAACCTTCGGATTGTCGAAGATGCTGCGCAGGGTATCATGAGTTTATACAAAGGAAGACCTCTCGGCAGCATTGGTGATTTCGGATGTTACTCTTTCCACGAGACGAAAAACTACTCGATGGGCGAAGGCGGAGCTCTGCTGATTGCTGACGAGAAGCACAATGAGCCCGCAGAGGTGCTGCGCGAAAAAGGCACCAACCGTTCCCGTTTTTTCCGTGGGCAGGTAGACAAGTATACTTGGGTTGGCTACGGCAGCAGTTATCTGCCGAGCGATTTAAATGCGGCATACCTATGGGCTCAGCTGGAACGCGCCGATGATATCAATGAGAATAGGCTCGCAATATGGAATCGTTATTATCATGCGTTTGTCGACTTGGCCGACCAAGAAATAATTTCTCTACCCGTCGTACCTAAGGAATGTGTTCACAATGCCCATATGTTTTACATGAAATGTAGGGGATTGAGCGAACGTACTGCGCTTATCGCCTATCTGAGAGATAGGGATGTCCAGTCTACGTTCCACTACATCCCGCTGCATTCGGCACCGGCTGGGCGAAAGTTCGGACGTTTTGCGGGAGACGATGTCTATACGACGGCCGAGAGCGAACGAATTGTCAGATTGCCGATGTATTACGGGCTGGCGGAAGAAGATCAGGACCGGGTGATAGAGGCGGTTCGAGCATTCTTCGCTTCTTCTTTGACTAGCAAAAGAAAGGAATAGGGGAGATCGTGCTCATTTCTGTTGTAGTGCCGGTATACGGATGTCGAGCCGCTTTGCCTGAGCTCTGCCGGCGTCTTGCCGTCACATTCGTAGGCATGGGCGCTCGTTACGAGATCATCTTGGTCGACGATCGTTGCCCGCAGAACTCATGGGAGGAGATCGAGGGGCTGTGCGCCGAAGATGAGCATGTGGTAGGCGTAAGGCTTTCTCGCAACTTCGGTCAAATCAGAGCTATCACGGCTGGACTCGATCTGTGCAAGGGCGACTGGGTCGTTGTGATGGACTGCGATTTGCAGGACAGACCGGAGGCGATACCTCAGCTTTTTGAAAAAGCTCAAGAAGGATACGATGTGGTCTTTGCGCGCCGCGTGGAACGTAAAGACACAGGACTGACGAAGTTGTTATCCAAGGCGTTCTACAAGGCGTACGAGTATTTCACCGACGGCGCATACGATAGCTCATTGTGCAATTTCAGCGTATCGCGCCGTATCGTCATCGACAACTATCTTCGTATGCGGGAGCACAACCGCGGATACACCATGTTCATCAAGTGGCTAGGTTTCAGGCAGGCCGCTATTGAGATTGAAGGGGATGAGCGCTTCGAAGGTAAGTCTTCCTATAATTTCTCAAAGAAAATGCGTATGGCTTTCGAGTTGATTACCGCTCAATCGAACAAGCCCCTTCGGTTTGCGGTTAACGTTGGCTTCGCCATAGCCCTGCTTTCATTCGCCTATCTGCTCTACAATGTAATCAGGTATTTTATAGATGGATCGGCTCCTGTCGGCTGGACGAGCACTATCGCCTCCATATACCTTATGGGCGGACTCACGCTCTCCGCTATTGGCGTAGTCGGCATTTACATAGGCAATATCTTCACCGAAGTGAAGAATCGGCCCCTGTACGTCGTAGCGGAAATATTGAATGGAAAGGAGCGACCATGATCGTGGTAATCGGAGCAACGGGCTTCATCGGCATGTACACCGTCGACGAGTTGATTAAGGCAGGAAAAGATGTCGTTGCGACGGGACGGAACGAGCGACTGGGCGCGAAGCTGGAAGATATGGGAGCTCGGTTCGTTCGCTTGGATATGACCAAGCCTGAAGATTTCGACCTGCTTCCGACCGAAGGTGTCGAGGGAGTTCTGCTGCCGGCGGGATTGCTGCCAGCCAATGCGACGGCTGACTTGGAGGACGAGGAGAACGCTGCCGATTATTTTGAGGTCAATGTTATCGGCACGATCAATGTTCTTGAATACTGTCGTAAAAATGGCATCAAGAAGATCATATCGACGTGCAGTTATTCTGACGTATCCGGCGCTTGGGGCAAGGGCTATGCTATCACCGAAGACGAGCCACGTGATTTCAAGTTCACTGGCGACCATTCTGTGTACGTCATCAGCAAGAATGCTGCCAACGACGTGATCGAATACTACAACCAGCAGCACGGTCTGCAGGGGTCGGTGTTCCGTTTGCCGCCCGTGTACGGCGTCGGGCCCCATGGGACTATCCTTGTCAACGGTAAGCCGTACAAATCGGGCATCGCCACGTTCATCGACAATGCGGAGGCGGGGCTCGACATCGAGCTCTGGGGCGATCCCCACATAACGCGCGATATCGTTTACGTGAAAGACGTGGCCCGGGCTTTTCGGTTGGCACTCGAAAGCGATGCTGCCCGAGGGTTGTACAACATGACGAGTGGAACCAGTCTCGATCTTGAGGATCAAGCTAAAGCCGTGATAGAGGTGTTCGGCAAAGGCAAGGGGTCGCGAATAGTATACCGGCCCGACAAACCCAACAACACACCCTCGTTTCTCTACGACATGTCGAAGGCGAAGCGCGATTTCGGCTTCGAGCCCCGCTTCACGAACTATGTCGAGATGATGAGGGATTACAAAGCTGAATTGGAGAGCGGGCGCTGGGAGCTGCTCGAGGAATCCGGCAAAGCGAAGGGTTAGGTGTGGATACCATGGGCAAGCAGCTTGCCATCATAGGAGCGTCCCATTTTCAGAATCCTTTGATCGAGAAGGCGAAGGAAATGGGCTGCGAGACTCACGTATTCGCATGGCGGGCAGGCGATGTCGGTGAACGTACGGCGGACCACTTCTATCCAGTGAGCATTACGGAAAGAGATGCCATTTTGGAACAGTGTCGACAGATTGGCATCGATGGCATTTGCAGTATTGGCTCAGATTTGGCGAATATCACGGTGGGTTATGTCGCTGAGGCTCTAGGTCTTACGGGCAACCCGACCGCTGTCGTCGCGCGATCGACCGACAAGCACCTCATGCGGAAAACGTTCGCTTCCTGCGGAGACCCTTCGCCGAAGAGCGTGTTGGTTGAGGGTGACTCGCGCGACGGACTGTCCGAGCTTGCGTATCCCCTTATTGTCAAGCCTGTTGATCGCTCGGGAAGCCGGGGCATTACCAAGCTTGAGTCTGCGGAAGGTCTCGAAGCCGCTTTAGAGGCGGCGTTTTCCGAGGGATTCTCGAAACGCGCTGTTGTCGAGGAGTTCGTTGCAGGGGAGGAGTTCAGTGTCGAGTTCGTGTCATGGGAGGGCGAGCATAGCTTCTTGGCGTTGACCAAGAAATTTACAACGGGCGCCCCCCATTTTATCGAGACTGGCCATTTGGAGCCCGCTTCCATCGACGAGGCGCTTCTCGTTCGTGTCGTTCAAGTTGTGAAGCGTGCGCTCGATCATCTCGGTGTGCGTTGTGGGGCCTCGCACGCCGAGGTCATGGTGGACGCCGATGGCGACGTGTGGCTCATCGAGATCGGTAGCCGCATGGGTGGCGACTGCATCGGAAGCGATCTTGTCCGCTTGTCGACGGGTATCGATTACACCGGCGCCGTCGTCGATATCGCTTTGGGCAACAAGCCCGACCTGGAGCCAAAAGATCCTTCCGGATGCGCCTTGGTTCGTTTCGTTGTCGGTCAGGAGGATATCGATGTGCTCCATCGTCTTCAGGTTAAAGCCCCTGAGCTGATCGAGTATGTCAGCCCAATCGAGGAGCCGTCATGTAAAGTGCGTGACAGTTCGACCCGGTTCGGCTACTACATCATGAGAGCTGCGACGATCGAGCGATTGCGGCCTTACCTGCCTCGCGCGATGTGATGCTTGTGAAACATTCGAAACTCAAGACGCTCCTCGTGCTGCACGTCCTGCTCATGGTGTACTCGGTGAGCGGCATCTTCAGCAAGCTCGCTTCGCAGCAAAATGTTTTCAGCTGGCAGTTCGTGGCATGCTATGCGGCCATCTTGGGTTTGCTCGGCTTGTATGCCATTGGGTGGCAACAAATCATCAAGAGGCTCCCTTTGACCACAGCGTTCGCCAATCGGGCGGTTGCGGTTGTCTGGGGCATCATCTGGGGCGTGGTGTTTTTTGGAGAGACCGTTACGGTTAGCAAGATAGCGGGAGCCGCCCTTGTCATTTGCGGAGTGGCCTTGTTCGCTAAAGCCGACGGCGAGGACGCTGGAGGGAAAGGCGAGCTTGTCGATGGATAGCACGGTCCTGCTGTATTCTTGCGTTCTGCTTCTAGGTGTTTTCATCAGCTCGATATCGCAAGTTATGCTGAAAAAGGCTGCTTTAAAAGAATACGACAGCCCAATTAAAGAGTACCTGAACCCTTTGGTCGTATTCGCCTACGTGCTCTTCATAGGCACGACGTTCCTCTCGATACTGGCGTACCGAGGTATTCCTTTGTCTATGGGACCCATACTCGAGGCAACAAGCTACGTTTACGTTACCGTTTTCGGAGTCACCATATTCAAGGAGAAGATGACTAGAAAAAAGCTCGTGGCGCTCGGACTTATTCTTGCTGGCATTTGCGTGTATTCTTTCGGGCGATGAACCTCGCTCCGCTGCTAGTTTATGGCGGAAGGCGAGAAGCCTATCATTCTCCATCCTCCACGAACACGCCCTCCTGCTTGAACACCGTGGAGAATGTCTTGAAGAAAATCTTCACGTCGAGCGGGAAGCTCATGGTGCGCACGTATTCCACGTCCATCTTCAGCCGGTCGTGCCAGGGGAGCGAGTTGCGGCCGTAGACGGCGGCGTAGCCGGTGATGCCGGGCTTCACGGTGAGCTTCAGCCCTTCGTCGCCCTCGTAGAGCTCGGTCTCGCGGCGTAGGTCGGGGCGGGGGCCCACCACGCTCATGTCGCCCTTCAGCACGTTCAGGAACTGGGGCATCTCATCCAGGCTCGTCTTGCGCATGAAGGCGCCCACGCGGGTCATGCGGGGGTCGTCGGCGCCGTTGTAGGTGGAGCCGTCCTCCATGACCAGGTCGGGGGCGTTCACGCGCATGGAGCGCAGCTTGTACATCTTGAAGTCGCGGCCGCCAAGCCCCACGCGCGGGGCGTTGTAGAAGACCGGGCCCTTGTCCTCGAAGTGGATGAACGGTGCCAGCACCGCTATGATCAGCAGCACGAACGGCAGCGCCACCACGCCGATCACCAGGTCGCACACGCGCTTTCCGAACTTCGCGTACATCAGCGGACACCCTCCGCCTCAAGCGCGTCCCAGGCGCGGTGGAAGGCCCCCACGACGTAGTCCACGTCGTCATCCGAGAGCAGCGTGTGAAGAGGCAGCGTGACCTCGTTTTCGAACTGCGCGCGGGCGTTCGGGAAGTCGTCGATGTCGAAGCCGAGGTCGCGGTAGGCGGTGAGCATGGGCAGCGGCTTGTAGTGTACGTTCGCCGATACGCCGGCGTCGGCAAGCCGCTCGATGAGCGCGCTCCGGAACGCTGCGCTTTTGCCAGGCAGGCGCACGAGCATCAGGTGCCCGCTCGAGGCGAAGTCCTCGCCGTAATGCTGCAGCACGTCGACGCCCAGGTCGGCCAAACCGTTCTCGTAGCGCCCCACGAGCTCGCGCCGGCGCGCGAGCAGGGTGGGGTAGCGGCGCATCTGCGCCAGCCCCAAGGCCGCTTGGATGTCGGTCATGTTGCATTTCCAGCCGGGATAGGCGACGTCGTACTCCCAGGCGCCGGCGCGCGTCTTCGACAGCGCGTCCTTCGTCTGGCCGTGAAGCGACATGAGCATGAACTGGTTGTAAAGCTCGTCGGAGTCGAAGGCGCCCGCGCGCCATGCCAGCGCGCCGCCCTCGGCGGTGGTGAGGTTCTTCACGGCATGGAACGAGAACGCGGTGAAGTCGGCGACGGAGCCCGAGGGGCGCCCGTCCTGCACGGCGCCGAGCGAGTGCGCCCCGTCGGCCAGCACCGCCACGCGCCCGATCGCCCGCTGCAGGTCGGTGGCGGGCGTCCAGCGGCTGCCACCGCTCTCGAGGGCGGTGAAGAGCCGGCCGTAGTCGACCATGCGGCCGGCAATGTCCACGGGGATGACCGCTCGCGTGCGCTCGGTCACGAGCGACGCCAGCGTGTCGTAGTCCATCTCGTAGGAGTCCGGGGCCACGTCGCACAAAACCGGCGTCGCACCCACGTGGCAGATGACCGAGCACGAGGCCGTGTAGGTGTAGGCACTCGTGATGACCTCGTCGCCCGGTCCTACGCCCAGGGCGCGCAGCGCGCACTCGAGGGCGGCCGTGGCCGAGGAGAACGAGGCCACGCGATCGGCGCCCGTGAAGGCCGCCAGCTCGCGCTCGAACTCCTTCGTCTTGGGTCCGGTGGTTATCCAGCCGCTTGTCAGCGTGTCCACAACCTCGTCGATCTCGGCCTGCGTGATGTCAGGCGGGGAGAACGAAACGCGTCTCTGCTCGGTCAAGATATCGCTCCTTGCTTCATGGCACGGCAAGCGCGCCCTTGCCTGCGGCGCGCCGAAACTCATATTCTCGCGCGCCGCCGCCGTTTTGGCGAGGCGCTCAACCAAAATCACAGCAGTGTGCGCAGCAAATCCACGATCGCGCGGTACGAGCGCGGCTGGTCGAACTCGCGCTCGGCCACGGCGCGTCCTTTCGCCCCCATGATCTTGCGCAGCGACGCGTGCCCGGCGAGCTTCGCTATCTCGTCGGCGAGCGCGCGCGGATCCTCCGCCTCCACGTTCACGCCGAAGCCGTCGGCGGAGACCTTCGAGCGGAACTCGGGGCTCGAGCCCGTGTTGACCATGGGCTTGCCGCTGGCCAGGTAGTCGCCGATCTTCGTGACGATGCTCTGCGCGGCGGACTTCACCAGCGAGTTCACCACGATGTCGGACGCGCACAGGTAGGCTGCCATGTGCTCGTAGTCCTGGTAGCCGAGGAAGTCGGCGGGGGCGTCCAGCTCGGCGGCCAGCGCCTGGAGCTTCTCGCGGTCGGGCCCGTCGCCGAGCACCTTCACGCGCACGGGCGGGATCGCCTGCCCCGTCGGGCCGGCCGGCGCGCCCGTGCGCGCGAGCCGTTCCTGCTCGAGCAGTGCGGCGGCCCTCACGAGCGTGGCCACGTCGTAGCTCGCGCCGAGCGTCCCCGCGTACGTGACCCAGACCTCGTCGGCGGGCTTCTCTATCGCGTCGGCGAAGCGGCTCGCGCCCGCGTCGAAAGCGGCCAGGTCGTTGCCCACGTAGACGGTCGCGTGGGGGTAGGGGCGCTGCCGGTCCTTGGCCGGGCGGGCAGCGTACTCGTCGGAGGTGCCCACGGCGCCGGAGAGCAGCTGGTAGACGCGCTTCGCGTCGCGCGCGAACGGGTAGAACGCCACATCGCTCACCACGGGGATGTCCACCACCATGCGCATGGCCTCGGGCCACAGGTCGTTGATGTCGGCCACGAAGGGGATGCCCTGCGCCTCGGCCGCCTCGGCGCAGACGCGCGCGACGTCGTTGGGCGGGATCTCCGCGTACACAAGATCGTAGGCGCCGGCGTTCTTTGCGAAGTGCTCGCGCAGGTTCTTGGCGGCAACGCGGTGGCTGCGGATGCGCCCGAGGTCGAGGTTCTTCGTGTAGCCCGGCTCCTCGATGAACACGATGCGGTAGGGAAGGCCCTGGTAGCAGGGCTTCGAGCAATCGCGCTGCGCCTTCTCCCAATGCTGGAACGTGGACGTGACGAGGTCGACGGCGAAGCCCTCGCGCGCAAGCAGCTCCGAGAGGAAGCGGAAGCGCGTGTAGCCGCGCGTCTCGTCGCCCAGCTTCACGCCCATCGTCACGACGGCGATGCGCTTGGGTGCGCGCGCGGCGCTCTCCGCCGGTTTCTTCTGCTGGGTCAAGGTATCCATAACCGGGCCATTATACCAAGGGAGGGCGAAAGGCCGGCCGAGAACCCGCAAGGCGGCCGGCTGCTCCACAAGAACAGAAGGCCCGGGCAGCCCGCGCTACTCCTTCTCCGCTTCCTTCGCTATCAGCACCGGCACGTCCGCCGAGCGCAGGACGCCGTAGCTCACGCTGCCCAGCATGCCGCGCAGCACGCCCAGGCCGCGGGAGCCCATGACGATGAGGTCGCAGCCATGGTCGTGGGCGTAGTCGTTGATGCCGTCCACGACGGAAGGGGCGTTCACGGCAAGCACCTGCACGGGGCTCGGCAGCCCGTCGAGCAGGTTGCCGATAGCCGCGCCCATGTCCTCCTTCTCGCGGGCAAGCGCCGCCTCGACGAGCTGCTTGTACAGGTCGGGGTCGACCGTGAGCGGCGGGACGCTCTGGTAGGGGTTCGCCTCCAGGCCGAGGGAGGGCGGCATCTCCGAGAGGAAGATGATGCCGACGACGTGCAGCTGGATGGCCGGGTCCTCCTCGGCGAGGCCCTTGGCGATCTCGAGCGCATGGACGGCGTGTGCGGACTTGTCGAACGGTACGAGGATGTTGGAGAACTTCATCGGTGCCACCTTTCGTGGACTCGCAGGTCAGCGTTCGTCGCGCAGCGAGCCCAAAGCGGAGACGACGGCCGCGTGCGCATTGCGGATGGGATCCATGAGCGCCGTCGCCTCTGCGAGGTCGCCCTCGCGCAAGGCTGCGTTCACCTTGCTCGCCGCCTCGTACAACGCGGTGAACGAAAGATTTCCTGCAACGCCCTTGAGCGTATGGGCCTCGCGGACCGCCGTGTCCACGTCGCCGTCGGCCAATGCCTGCTCGAGTGCGGCGAAGTGCGCGTCGTCGAGGAACTTCAGGGCAAGGCGCTCGTAAAGCGCCGCGTTGCCGCCGAAGCGCTCCATCGCCTCGTCGTAGTCGATGCCGTTTCTTTTCAACGCTTCCGCGTATTCTGCCATCATGGTTGTTTTGCCTCTCGTTTCGCGTGCCTGCTCCGCCCGGGGCGGATGGCCGCAGGCAGATTCTAAAGTATAACCTTCCAGCATGGCGAAGGGGGCGCGCCTTCCATTCGTCACGCGCGCGTTACCGATCGGTTCGCGAAAGGCAGGCAAGGGGACGAAGGACTCCCGCCGCCTCGCCGCGTGGCCGGGGCGTTGCGTAACGAGACCGAAACATCGCGGGTTATAATGGTTCCTTGAGAGAAAGGATGCGCCCATGACCGCGAACCCCGACCAGGACTTCGTCCTCAAGACCATCAAGAGCCGCGATGTGCACTTCGTGCGCTTCTGGTTCACCGACGTGCTGGGCGCCATGAAGTCGTTCGCCGTCGTGCCGGGCGAGCTCGAGGACGCGCTCGCCGACGGCATGGGCTTCGACGGCAGCTGCATCGAGGGGTTCTGCCGCACGCAGGAATCCGACATGCTCGCCTATCCCGATGCCTCCACGTTCCAGGTGCTGCCCTGGCGTCCCGAGTCCAACGCGGTCGCCCGCATGTTCTGCGACGTGCGCACGCCCGACGGCCTGCCGTTCGAAGGCGATCCGCGCCAGGTGCTGGCGCGCACGGTGGGGAAGGCCCGGGAGATGGGGTATGTGTTCAACGTGGGTCCCGAGCTGGAGTTCTACTACTTCAAGGGGCCCGAGGGCACCGAGGTGCTCGACCGCGGTGGCTACTTCGACCTCACGAGCCTCGACTACGCCTCCGACCTGCGCCGCGACACGGTGCTCACGCTGGAGAAGATGGGCATCCCCGTGGAGTACAGCCACCACGAGAACGGGCCCTCGCAGCACGAGATAGATCTGCGCTTCGCCGATGCGCTGTCCATGGCCGACGCGGTGATGACGTACAAGCTGGTGGTGAAGGAGATAGCGCTGAAGCACGGCGTGTACGCCTCGTTCATGCCCAAGCCCATGGCGGGCGAGCCGGGAAGCGGCATGCACGTGCACCAGAGCCTGTTCGACCTCGACGGCAACAACGCGTTCTTCGATGCGCACGACCCCCAGGGCTACCGCCTGTCGGACGTGGCGAAGCGCTATATCGCGGGCATCTTGAAGTACGCGCCCGAGTTCTGCTTGGTCACGAACCAGTTCGTGAACTCTTACAAGCGCCTCGTCTGCGGGGGCGAGGCCCCCACGTACCTGTCGTGGGCGAGCCGCAACCGCTCCACGCTCGTGCGCATACCCGGCTACCGGCCCGACCGCGAGGACGCCTGCCGCATCGAGCTGCGCAGCCCCGACCCCGCCGCGAACCCCTACCTGGCCTTCGCCGCCATGCTGGCGGCGGGGCTCGCGGGCATCGAGGAGGGGCTGGAGCTGCAGCCCCCCACCGAGGACCAGGACCTGTTCGCGCTCTCGCGCCAGGATCTGCGCCGCCAGGGCATCCAGACGCTTCCCGAGAGCTTGGGCGAGGCCGTGGAGCTGTTCGCCGGGTCCGCGCTCATGCGCGAGACGCTGGGCGACCACATCCACTCCTACCTCGTGGCCGCCAAGCGCGCCGAGTGGAACGAGTACCAGGGCAACGTGAGCGCGTGGGAGCGCGACCGCTACCTGGCGGTGCTGTAGCCGTGGCCATGACGGACGGTCGGAGGCCTTGATATGAGGAAATCAGTCATATTCGTAGCGGACAGCCTGGACAACGCCCACAAGTTCCAGCAGGTGCTCTCGGGCCTCGACGTGGAGGTGGCTGCCGGATCGTCGGCGCAGCTGAAGAACCTGCTGGTGCAGCATCCCGGCTACGACCTGGTCGTCTACGAGGCGCGCGGCGAGGCGCTGGGCAGGGTGGCCCAAGCCGAGTCGCTGCTTCTGGAGGACGGCTCCGCGGCGCTCCTCGTGATCGTGGGCGAGGACCAGCTGGGCGAGCTTCGCCTGCCCGTGCAGGTGAAGAGCGACTTCGTGGTGCACGGCGCGTCCCCGGACGAGTGCGCGGCGCGCATCCGCCAGCTGCTGTGGCCCGGCAACGAGAGCTCCGCGTCGGACTTCGTCGCCGTGGACGCCCTGACCATCAACCTGGCCACCTATCAGGTGAACGTGGCCGGCGAGCCCCTGGACCTCACGTACCTGGAGTACGCCCTGCTCGCCTTCCTCGTGACCCACCCCGGCCGCACGTACTCCCGCGACGCGCTTTTGCGCCGCGTCTGGGGCTTCGACTACTACGGCGGAAGCCGCACCGTGGATGTCCACGTCCGCCGCGTCCGCGCAAAACTCGGCCCCGACCTCGCGCAGCACCTGGAAACCGTCCGCGGTGTGGGCTATCTATGGAGTGCCTAGGGGCTGCTGGTTGAGGCGGCGTGTCGTAGGGCAACGAACCCCGCAGCTACTCGATCCTCGCAGGTTGAGCCTCTCACCAAGGTACCGAGCGAGTTGCCCCTCCCTGGTTGATTTCTGTCAGCGGCAACCTCCCTTTCGCATACAGCTTCATATGATGCTTTCAAGGAGATGCAAGCAGCTCCGGGGATGGGGCCGTGCCCACCAAGCGAGTTCCGCACGAGCCAAAACGCCCTGTGGGCGTTTTGCGCGAGCAGGACTGCCCGAGCGACTGGGCACGGCCCCATCCCCGGAGCGGACAGCCCGCATGCGCTATACTAATCCATCTGAAACTCAAGCGACGGAGGAAGCCCATGCCGAAGAAGATCGCCGTCATCGACGGCAACTCGCTCATGCACCGCGCCTACCATGCCGTGCCGCAGACGATGAACGCCCCCGACGGCACGCCCACGAACGCCGTGTTCGGCTTTCTTGCCATGCTGCTCAAGTTCATCGACATGGCCAGCCCCGACGCCATCATCTGCGCGTTCGACGCGGGCCGCCCCGCCTTCCGCATGAAAGCGCTCGAGCAGTACAAGGCGCAGCGTCCGCCCATGGACGACGACCTGAAGGTGCAGTTCCCCATCATCGAGGAGCTGCTCGAGGCCATGG
Source organism: Gordonibacter urolithinfaciens (assembly GCF_900199375.1). Lineage (NCBI taxonomy): Bacteria > Bacillati > Actinomycetota > Coriobacteriia > Eggerthellales > Eggerthellaceae > Gordonibacter > Gordonibacter urolithinfaciens. Next base: position 457,801 of record NZ_LT900217.1, on the reverse strand, counting down.
ACGTGCCCGTCGTGCGCATCAAGGGCTGGGAGGGCGACGACATCCTGGGCACGGTGGCCGCACGCGACGAGGAGCTGGGATACGAGACACTGCTCGTGACGGGCGACAAGGACGCCTACCAGCTGGCCAGCGACAAGACGCGCATCGTCACCACGAAGAAGGGAATCACCGACGTGGCCATCTACGGCCCGGCCGAGGTGGAGGAGCGCTACGGCGTGCGCCCCGACCAGTTCATCGACTTCCTGGGCCTCAAGGGCGACTCGTCCGACAACATCCCCGGCGTGCCCGGCATCGGCGACAAGACGGCCGCGAAGCTTCTGCAAGCCTACGGGAACCTGGAGGGCATCTACGAGCACGTGGACGACCTCAAGGGCAAGCAGAAGGAGAGGATGGTCGACAACAAGGACATGGCGTTCCTCTCCCGCGAGGTGGCCACCATCGTGTGCGACCTGGACTTCCCGCTCGATCTCGAGGAGTGCTGCTTCCCGTCGTTCGACCCGGAGCGCGTGACGGAGGCGTTCAAGAAGGTGCAGTTCAACGCCCACCTGAGCCGCGTGCTCAAGCTGGTGGGACGCGAGCTGGAGAAGAAGGCGGCCCCGCTGTCGTGGGAGCCCGTCGTGACCGGTGCGCAGGCCGACGCCCTCGTGGACGCGGCCATCGCGCGCGGCGAGACGGTGGGCGTGGCGTTCGTGGAGCCCGAGCAGGCGTCGCTCTTCAACGTGGACCTGACGTGCGCTGTCTCCACCACGGAGGGCACGGCGCTCTACGAGGACGAGGGCGGCCCCGCGGCGTTCGCGCGCATCGTGGCGGCGGGCTCGTTCGCGGCGCTCGACGTGAAGCATGCCGTGCACCGCGTCTACCCGGCCGACACGTCCGAGCCCGCGCTCGCATCCGACGACGACCTCATGGGCATGCGCGCGTTCGACCTGGGGCTGGCCGGCTACGTGCTGAACTCGTCGGTGACGGAGTACTCCTACGACGCGCTGCTCGACGCCTACTGCGGCGGCGTGCTGCCCGAGACGAAGGCCGAGGCCGACCTGGCCTGCGTGCAGGCCGCCGCGGCCCGCACGCTCGTTGGCCCGCTCACCGAGGCGCTCGGGCGCGACGGCAGCACCCGCGCCTACTTCGACATCGACCTGCCGCTCGTGGGCGTGCTCGCCATCATGGAGCGCACCGGCGCGGCCGTCGACTGCGACCGCCTGGCGGAGCTCGGCGCCAGCACGCAGGCCGAGCTCGACGAGCTCTCGGCGCGCATCTTCGACATGGCGGGGGAGACGTTCAACCTCGACAGCCCCAAGCAGCTCTCGCGCATCCTGTTCGAGGTGCTGGGCCTCACGCCCCTCAAGAAGAACCAGCGCGGCTATTCCACCGACGCCGCGGTGCTCAAGGAGCTGTGCGCCGTGCACGAGCTGCCCGCCCTCGTGCTGCGCTACCGGGAGCTGGCGAAGATCAAGTCCACCTACATCGACGCGCTGCCACGCATGCGCGCAGGCGACGGGCGCGTGCACACCTGCTTCAACGAGACGGTCACCACCACGGGCCGCCTGTCCTCGTCCGACCCGAACCTGCAGAACATTCCCGTGCGCACCGAGTTCGGCCGCCAGATACGCGAGAGCTTCGTGCCGCTCGCGCCCGACGAGCGGTTCCTGTCGGCCGACTACTCGCAGATCGAGCTGCGCCTGCTCGCGCACCTCTCGGGCGACGAGCACCTCGTGGCCGCGTTCTGCTCGGGCGCGGACTTCCACGCCGCCACGGCCGCGCGCGTGTTCGACGTGCCGGTGGAGGAGGTGACGCCGGAGCTGCGCAGCCGCGCGAAGGCCGTGAACTTCGGCATCGTGTACGGCCAGCAGGCGTTCGGCCTGTCGCAGAGCCTGGGCATCCTGTTCGGCGAGGCGAAGGAGATGATCGAGCGCTACTTCGCGGCGTATCCCGGCGTGCGCTCCTACCTGGACGCCACGATCGAGGAGGCGAAGGCGAAGGGCTATGCGGAGACGATGTTCGGCCGCAAGCGCCATATCCCCGAGCTCAAGGCGTCGAACGCCGCCACGCGCGGCTTCGGCGAGCGCACGGCCATGAACCACCCCATGCAGGGCAGCGCCGCCGACATCATCAAGCTGGCCATGACCGAGGTGCAGCGCCGCCTCATGGCCGAGGGCTTCAAGGCCCGGTTGCTCCTGCAGGTGCACGACGAGCTGGACTTCAGCGTGCCCGAGGGCGAGATCGAGGCGCTGTCCTCGATGGTGAGGGAAGTGATGGAGGGCGTCGCGGAGCTCTGCGTGCCTCTCGTGGCCGACGTGTCCTGGGGGGCAAGCTGGGCGGAGTCGCACTGAGGCCCCCCCCGTCACACCCCGGCGCTTCTCGCTGACTTTGTCGGACCTGTGAGATTCTGAAAAAACATGCCACGCCACCGCGTGTGGCTATGATTTTCTGCTATCATATGAATGTTGTGCTTTGTGGAGGCACAGCATCGGAAAGAGTGCGATGATACGCGGAGATTGTGCATAAGATCACCTTGACTTGCTACGATCCCGCTGGTAAGCTATCGCCTTGCGTTTTATTTCATACAAGGAGACACTCATGTACGCAATCGTAAAGACGGGCGGCAAGCAGTATAAGGTTGCCCCCGGAGACAAGCTGAACATCGAGAAGCTCGATGCCGAGGTCGGCGCGAAGGTCGAACTCGAGGCCATCTGCATCGTCGACGGCGAGAAGGTCGAGGCCGATCCGGCCAAGGCCGCTGCCACGAAGGTCACGGCCATCGTGCTCGAGCAGTTCAAGGGCGAGAAGCAGCTCGTGTTCAAGTTCAAGAAGCGCAAGAACTACAAGAAGCTGCGCGGCCATCGTCAGCAGCTGACGCGCGTCGAGATCGAATCCGTCGGCTCGGCCAAGGCCGAGAAGAAGGCTGCCAAGAAGGCCGCCCCGAAGAAGGCCGAGAAGGCCGAAGAGCCCGCGTCCGTCGACGCCGAATAAAGCAAGGGAGGGAATACCATGGCACACAAGAAGGGTCTCGGTTCCAGCCGCAACGGCCGCGATTCCCACGCGCAGCGTCTCGGCGTGAAGTTGTTCGGCGGCCAGGAGGTGCACACGGGCAACGTCATCGTTCGCCAGCGCGGCACGCACATCCATCCGGGCGAGAACGTCGGCCGCGGCAAGGACGACACGCTGTTCGCCCTGTGCGACGGCAAGATCGAGTTCACGAAGGGTGCGAAGCACAAGGTGCACGTCCGCCCCGAGGCGTAGGGCGAGCCACCTGCTCCACGACTGCGTAACGTTATCTGTTTTCGCGTGCCCCCTGCTCGTCAGGGGGCACTTTTCATATACAATCCGAGTTGCGAGATCAGGGAATTCGTCCCCCTGTTCCCCTCGATGCGGAACCGGAACGGAGATAGAGGTGCCCAGGTGTTCATAGACAAAGTGCGCGTACACGTGAAGGGCGGCGACGGCGGCGCGGGCTGCATGTCGTTCCGCCGCGAGGCCCACGTCCCGAAGGGCGGGCCCGACGGCGGCGACGGCGGCCACGGCGGCAACGTGGTGGTGGAGGCCGATGCCGGCCTGTCCTCGCTCATCGAGTACCGCTTCAAGCACCACTTCAAGGCCGAGCGCGGCACGCACGGCAAGGGCAGCCGCATGCACGGCGCCACCGGCGAGGACCTCGTGCTCAAGGTGCCCGTGGGCACGGTGGTGCGCGAGTACTTCGAGGAGTCCAAGGAGACGGGCGAGCTCATAGCCGACCTCACGCACGACGGCGAGCGCGTCACCGTGGCCGAGGGCGGCATGGGCGGCCGCGGCAACATCCACTTCGTGACGCCGACCCGGCGCGCGCCCGCGTTCGCCGAGCTGGGCGAGCCGTCCCAGGAGGGCTGGATCGAGCTGGAGATGAAGCTCATGGCCGACGCGGCCCTCGTGGGCATGCCGAGCGCCGGCAAGTCGTCGCTCATCGCGAAGATGAGCGCGGCGCGCCCGAAGATCGCCGACTACCCGTTCACCACGCTCGTGCCGAACCTGGGCGTGGCTCGCTCGGGCGACTACAGCTTCGTCGTGGCCGACATCCCCGGCCTCATCGAGGGCGCGCACGAGGGGCGCGGCCTGGGACATGAGTTCCTGCGCCACATCGAGCGCACGGCGCTCATCGTGCATGTGGTGGACCTGACGGGCGACTACGAGGGACGCGACCCGCTGGAAGACTACGACATCATCAACCGCGAGCTCGCGCTCTACGCCGACGAGCTGGCAGCGCGCCCGCGCATCGTGGTGGCGAACAAGATAGACGTGCCCGGCACCGAGGAGGCGGCCGAGCGGCTGGCGGCGCGCGTGCGCGAGGACTCCATCGCGGCCGCGGGCGGCGACGAGTTCGCCCCGAGCCCCGTCGACCCGAAGCTCTACCGCATCAGCGCGCTCACTGGCGAGGGGGTCGACGGCCTCAAGGCCGCCATCGCCACGAAGGTGCACGAGCTGCGCGAGGCCGCGCGGGCCGACCTGGGCGCCGACGTGCAGTACGACCACGTGTGGGAGCACAAGCGCGAGATGCGCGACAAGCGCTTCGAGGTGTTGAACCTGGGCGGCGGCGTGTTCCGCGTCACAGGCCCGCAGGTTGAGCGCATGGTGGTGCAGACCGACTGGGAGAACGAGGAGGCCATCGCCTTCCTGCAGCACCGCTTGAAGCGCCTCGGCGTGGAGACGGCGCTCGAGCGCGCCGGCGCGGTGGACGGCGACGAGATTCGCATCGTCGGGCGCGCGTTCGGCTTCGAGTCGGCGCGCACGGCGGAGGATATGTTCAAGGAGCTCGACCTGTGATGAGGGCTGAAGAGGGCGGGCGCGGAAAGCGCCTGGTCATCAAGATAGGCTCGTCGACGCTCACCACGTCGGAGAGCAAGATCGACTACGGCTACCTGGCCGCGGTGGCCGCGCAGATAGCCGAGGCCAAGGAGGCGGGATGGCATCCGGTCGTGGTCACGTCGGCGGCCATCGCCTGCGGCCTCGAGCGCCTCGGCATAGAGAAGCGGCCGCATGACATGCCGAGCCTGCAGGCGGCCGCGTCGGTGGGGCAGAGCGCGCTCTCGACGGCCTACGCCGAGGCGTTCGCCGCCCACGGCATCGTGACCTCCACGGTGCTGCTCACGCGCCGCGACACGGCCGATCGCCAGGCGTACCTGCATGCGCGCGACACGTTCGACCGGCTGCTCGATTTGGGCGTCGTGCCCATTGTGAACGAGAACGACACCGTGTCGGTGGAGCAGATCCGCTTCGGCGACAACGACACGCTCGCGGCGCTCGTCGCGTGCCTGGTGGAGGCCGACCTCATGGTCATCCTCTCGGACATCGAAGGGCTTTTCGACGCGAACCCGCACTTCGATCCCGAGGCGAAGCTGATCGGTCGCGTGGAGGCCATCGGCCCGGAGATCATGGCCGTGGCGGGCGGGGCGGGCACCACCGTGGGCTCGGGCGGCATGATAACGAAGATCAAGGCCGCGCGCGTGCTCATGGTGGCGGGCATCCCCATGGTCGTGTGCAATGGGCGCCGCGCAGGTGCTATCGTGGCCGCCGCGCGCGGCGAGGACGTGGGCACCCGCTTCGTCGCCGCGAAGAAGCCCCACGAGATCACGCCGAAGAAGCTCTGGATCGCCCTCGGCGACGCGGCACGTGGCGCGCTCGTGGTCGATGACGGCGCGAAGGCGGCGCTCGTCGGCCGGGGGAGCTCGCTTCTGTCGGTGGGCGTGAGCGCGGTGGAAGGACGTTTCGGGGCGGGCGATGTCGTGGACATCAAGGACGCCTCGGGGCACCTGTTCGCCCGCGGCAAGGCGGCGTTCTCGTGCGACGAGGCCGCGCTCGCCATCGGCCGCACGCGCGCCGAGCTGCAGGGCAACCGGCTGCTCTCAAGCCTGGCCGACAAGCCGCTCGTCCACCGCGACGAGCTGATCGTGTTCGAGTGATGGTTCCGCCAGCCTGATGGCCGGCGGAACGTGCCGACGCTGCGGAACGTTCCGGCACCCGATCTTGGCGTGAATGCGAAGGCTCGCGTACTGAAGTACGCTTCGCCTCCGCCTTCCCGTGAATCTCGGGTACCGGAACGTCCCTCGCTGACGTTGGCGGACCGGCAAGGTGTTTTTCGCGCTGCGCGTGAAGCGCGGGAGCGCAAGGGAAAGGAGATCGCATGGGTGACGAAACCATGCGCGAGGAGGTGCGGCGCATCGCCGAGTCGGCGAGGGCCGCGAGCGGGGCGCTGGCGCAGACGAGCGCCGGGGAGCGCAACGCGGCGCTGGCGGCCATGGCGGCGGCCTTGCGCGCGCATGCGGCGGAGATCGTCGCGGCGAACGCGGAGGATGTGGCGGCCGCGCGCGCGGCGGGCACGAAGGAGAGCCTGGTGGACCGCCTTATGCTCGACGAGGGACGCATCGAGGGCATGGCGGCCGCGCTCGAGGACCTGGCCGTGCTGCCCGACCCGCTCGGCCGGGTGCAGGACGCGCGCACGCTCGAGAGCGGCATCGGGCTCGAGCGCGTGAGCGTGCCGCTCGGCGTGGTGGCCGTGGTGTACGAGGCGCGCCCCAACGTGACGGCCGACGCGGCGGGCATCTGCCTGAAGTCCGGCAATGCGGCGGTGCTGCGCGGCGGGAGCATGGCGGCCCGCTCGAACGAGGCGGTGGCCCGCGTGCTCGCCGACGCCGCCGAGGGAGCCGGCATGCCGCAGGGGTGCATCGGCCTCGTTGCCTCCACCGACCGCGCGGCGGCCGACGAGCTCATGGGGCTGCATGGGACGGTGGACGTGCTCATCCCGCGCGGCGGCGCGGGGCTCATCCGCCACTGCGTGGAGACGTCGAAGGTGCCGGTCATCGAAACGGGCACGGGCAACTGCCACGTGTACCTGCACGGGAGCGCCGACCTCGAGCGGGCCCGCGCCATCGTGGTGAACGCGAAGTGCCGCCGCTACGGGGTGTGCAACGCGGCCGAGACGCTGCTCGTGGACGAGGCGGCGGCCGAGGCGCTCCTGCCCGCCGTGCTGGCCGACCTGCGCGAGCAGGGCGTGGTCCTGCACGCCGACGAGCGCGCCCGCGCCGTGGCGGCGGCGCACGGCATCGAGGCCGAGCCGGCGACCGAGGACGACTGGGAGACCGAGTACCTGGCGCCCGAGCTGGCCGTGAGGTGCGTTTCCGGCGTGGACGAGGCCGTGGACCATGTGAACCGCTACGGCACGAAGCATTCCGAGGCCATCGTGGCCGACCCGGCCGACCCGGCGGGCGCCGCGGCCATCGAGGCGTTCCTCGCGCGTGTCGATGCGGCCGCCGTGTACGCGAACGCCTCCACGGCGTTCACCGACGGCGGCCAGTTCGGCCTGGGTGCCGAGATCGGCATCTCCACGCAGAAGCTCCACGCCCGCGGGCCGTTTGCGCTCGAGGCGCTCACGTCGTACAAGTACGTGCTGCGCGGCGACGGGCAGGTGCGCGCGTAGTGGCAGTTGTCTGCGAGCGGTTCGACGACCTGGGGGAGGACGGCGCTCCGGCCCGCCTCGGCATCATGGGTGGCACGTTCGACCCCATCCATATCGGGCATTTGGCCACGGCCGAGCAGGCGCGCGAGGCCTTCGGGCTGGACGCCGTCGTGTTCGTGCCGGCCGGCAACCCCGTGTTCAAGAAGGACCGCGCCGTCACGCCGGCGGCCGACCGCCTGGCCATGTGCCGCCTCGCCGTGGCGAGCAACCCGGCGTTCTGCGTGAGCGCGATGGAGATCGAGCGCGGCGGCGACACGTACACGGTGGACACGCTGCGCGAGCTGCGCGGCCACTACCCGGGAAACGTGGAGCTGTTCTTCATCACGGGGGCCGATGCCGTGGCGCACATCGTGCAGTGGCGGGAGAGCGCCGCCATCGCCGACTTGGCGCGCCTCATCGCCGTCACGCGGCCGGGCTACGCGCTCACGGCCGAGCGGAAGCGCGAGATCGAGGAGCACGGCCGCTTCGACGTGACGTACCTCGAGGTAACGGCGCTGGCCGTGTCGTCGAGCGACCTGCGCGCGCGGGTACGTGCAGGTCGCTCGATCCGCTACCTCGTGATGCAGCGCGTATTGGACTACATCGCCGCGCACGGCCTGTACGCCCCGGAGGCCGGGGAGGGGGTGTGCCGATGAGCGGGGAGGACGAGGCAGCCTGCTGCGCCGATGCGCTGTCGGACGCGTTCCTCGAGGCGCGCGAGCGCGACCTGCGCGAGCGCTTGGGGCGCCGCCGGTTCGAGCACACGCTCGGCGTGGCGGGCACGGCCGCGCGCCTGGCACGCACCTACGGCGTGGACGAGCGCAAGGCGCGGCTGGCGGGGCTTTTGCACGACTGGGACAAGGCTTACGACGATGCCGGCATCCGCGTCCGCGTGGAGGAGCTGGGCCTGGCGGTGGATCCCTACGTGTTCGAGGAGATGCCCTGGCTGCTGCACGGCCCCACGGCCGCGGCGGCGCTCGCCCGCGCATTCCCATGCCTTCCGCGCGATGTGGTGCAGGCCATCGCGCGGCACACGGCCGGCGCGGTGGGGATGACCGGCCTCGACATGGTGGTCTACGTGGCCGATGCCCTCGAGCCGGGGCGCGACTACGCGGGGCTCGACGATATCCGCGCGCTTGTAGGTCGGGTGCCGCTCGAGGAGTTGTACCTGGCAACGTTCAGGCACGTGTTCCTGAGCCTGGTGGAGCGGCGCAAGCGGATCCATCCGCAGAGCATCGAGATATGGAACTACTACCTCGCCCGCTCGCACGACGCGGCGGACGAACGAAAAGGGAGGAAAGGAACAGCGTGAGCGAACCGAAGAAGATGGAAGAGAAGACCTCGCGGGAGCGCGCCCTCATCGCGGCGCGCGCGGCCGACGAGAAGAAGGCCACCGACATCATGGTGCAGGAGGTGCGCGACCTCATCGGCGTGACGGACTACTTCGTCATCGCCACGGCGGCGAACAACCGCCAGGTGGAGGCCATCGTCGACGAGATCGAGGAGGCCGAGCGCGTGCAGGGCGGCTGCAAGCCGCTGCACCGCGAGGGCACGCAGGACGGCACGTGGTCGCTTCTGGACTACGGCGACATCGTGGTGCACGTGTTCCAGCCGGAGACCCGCGAGTACTACCGTCTGGAGGCCCTGTGGAACGACGCCCCGGTCATCGACCTGGCCGAGGAGGCGGGGCTCACCGAGCTCGAATACTCCGACCGCATCGCCAAGCTCCTGGGCAGGGAGTAGCGGGGCTGGTACCTTAAGCCCCGGACCGAGCCTCGCCGAGGGGCGGGGCCTTCCCCCTCTTGGAAGGAAGGCCCCGCAGCCTCTTAGGCGCTGCGGCGGGATGCTTCCTCGTCGAGGCGCTCGGCGATCCATGTCTTTATGACGGCCTGGCGGCCGATGCCGATGCGCCGCGCCTCGCGGTCGAGCGCCTCCACCACCCAGGCGGGGAAGTCCACGTTCACGCGCCGGGTCTCGGTTCCAGCTATCCGGGGATGCTCGGTATCGAAATACTGGAGGATGTCCTCCTTCCCCTCGTCGAACAGACGGTCGAGCTCTTCAGCGTCGATTCGCTTCGTCATAGCACGCAGCCTCCTTCTTCCTTGAGCGGCGGACCGAGATGATGCGCACCGCAGCCGACCGGTACGTCACGATCGCGGTCCAATGTTTGTCGCCGATCATTCCGATCACCAAGTAGCGGTCTTCCGAGCTGAACGGCGAGGCCAGCTCGATGCAGCGTTCGTCATCCCACAACCTCTGCGCCTCGCCGAAGCCTATTCCGTGCTTCGCGAGATTCCGCGCGCTTTTCTGCGGGTCATATTCGAATTCCATTATAACCCCTTATCGATATAATTTCTATACCATGAAAGCACCTTTCAATCCTTGTAACCATCCTGTTGTACAAGGGCGGTGCCGCGCGCGCATCAGTCCAGCGGCTCCTCCGTCTCGATGATGCTGCGGTAGAGCTCCATGGTGGCCAGCGACGGGTCGATACCCAACTCGGTGGTCAGGAAGCGGCGGCACTCGAAGTACGTCTCGAGGGCGGCCGTGCGCTGCCCGGCCGCGATCTGGGCGCGCATGAGGGCCGTGTACGCGTCCTCGCGAGTACGGTCGCGGCGCAGCGCGGCGCGGGCGAACCACAGCCCCTCCTGCGCGTCGTCCGCCGCGACGAGGCGCTCGGCGGCTGCCACCAGCGCGTCCACGAGCTGCATGCGGCGGTCCTTGCGCGCCTGCATGACGAACTCGTTGTCCTGCTCGCTCGGCATGAGGTCGTCGGCGAACGCCTCGTCGATCTCCGCATAGAGCTGGGCCCATCCGTCGGCTCCGGGCTGGCCGAACAGCAGCATGCGGCATACGGCGTCGAACCGCGCGACATCCGTGACGATCAGGCGCTCGTCCAACCGGCAGCCGTTCTGCTGGCGCACGAGGTAGGGGCAAGCGCCCGACGGTCCCGAGAGCGCGCGGCGCAGATGCGACCATACCGAGTAGAAGTTCTTGCGAGCCGAGTCCACCTCGCTCTCGGGCCACATGATGCCCACGAGGCGGTCGCGCGGGAACTCGCGGCCCCGGTTCAGCACGAGCAGCGCCAGCAGCGTCTTCACCTTCTGGCGGCGAAAGCGGCCCGGATCGACCGGGGTGTCGCCGATGCGCACGTCCAACCCGCCGAACAGGTTGACGGTGAGCAGGGGCACCAAGGTGGGCGCGCGGCCCTCCTCGGGCAGGTAGCGCCCGTCGAGGTACGCATCGGGATGCGTGGCCGCACGCTCCGCCCGGCGCTCGGCGCTCTCGCGGGCAGAGCGCTCGAAGGCGCGGCGCTGGGAGAACAGCTCCATCTCGGCGCGGTGCAGCGCGAGGGCCTCGGCGGCGCGCAGCGGAGGGGAGGAGGGGAGAAGGCCCCTCTCGCGGACGCGTTCGAGAGCGAGGCCGGCCGCAGCGGCGAAGAGGTCGCCCCCGGGCTCTTCCAGTTCGGCGAGGCGCATGCGGACGTACCGGTCGATGCGGCCCAAGGCCGCGGCACCCTGCTCGGCCCCCTCGGCGCCCACGCCCTCGCGGCCCTCGGCCACCTCCGCAAGCGCCCAGGCCGCCGCGATGGCGAGGGCGTCCCCGTCAGCCTCGAGAGCCCCGCTCCCGTCGACCGCGGCGGCACCGTGCACGAGCCAGGCGGGGTCGTCGAGCAGGGCAAGTTGCGCCTGCGCGAGCGGGCGCCAGAAAGCGGGGTCGGGCCGCGCCGCGCCGCCTCCGCCCGCCGCCACGACGTCGGGCGCATCGCCGGGACCGGCGAGCCGCGCGAGCTCCTCTCGGGCCCGCTTGCTCACGGGTCCCTTTCCCTCCCGCACGACCACGAGCGCCGCAAGGGCGCGGACGCCGGCGGGCGCCCCCAGGTCGAAGGCGATGCGCCGCGCAGGGGCAAGGGCTGCGGCACGGTCTCCGAGCACGACGAGCCGCAGGACCTCCCCCAGCTCGAGCAGGGAGTTCCCGGAGGGGGTCGACGGGCCGAGCGAAGCGTACAGCCGATGGGCCGGCAGCATGCACACCTGCCGCGCGAGCGCGCGCGATCGTTCCGCGAGCCACGCCGCCCGCGCACCGCGCGAGCACAGCGCCCCCACAAGGCCGCAGGCACGCTCTCCCTGGGCGCGGGACAGCAGCACGTCGGCCCAGCGCCCGGCGAGCGCATCGCGGTTGGCAAGGTGCGAGCGCGCGGCCAGGACGTCCAACCTGCTCCCGACCGCCCCCGCCACGGCCTCCACGGGGAAGCAAGGCGTCTCGAAACGGTCGCATCGCCGATCGATGCCCAGGTAGGGGTAGCCCGTCGCCATAAGCGCCGCCAGGTCCTCGCCGCACGGGCCGAACGCCTCGACGTCGGACAGGGAGCCCCGGCCCAGCACGAGCATGGTGGCCATGGCCAGCAGCATGTCGGCCGGCAGCTCCTCGCGCAAGGCGCCCTCCAGGAAGGAGCCCTCCCCGCCGAGAGGCCCCCACACCAAACCGGGCACGCGCTCGGCCGGCGGGACGGCTGCCGCCGGGCGGGAAGCCCGATCGTCGGCGGGGCGGGCGGCGTCCAGCTCGGCGTCGGAGAGCAGCAGGTCGGCGGCGGAGAGCTTCAAGCGGTCGTGCTGCAACGGCCCGTAGGCGTCGCATGAGGGCGCGCACGTGGCCAGCACCTCGCATCCGCGCCCCAGCAGCTCGTCGAACACGCCGGAGAGCGCGGCGGCCCGGGTCGCATCGAGGGGCGGCACGTCCTCCACCACCGCGAGGAACGATGAGGCGTCCGCCGCCGTCAGCGAGGACGAGATAATGCCCCGGTCGAGGTCGCGTAGGAAGCAGGGGCTCTTCCCGTTGATCCAGAACACGTGGTCGAACGAGAACACCACGTCGGCGTACTCCATGGCGAGCCCCGTCTTGCCGAAGCCCTCGGGCGCCACCAGGAAGCGCGCCACATGGCGCTCGCGCAGCAGGCGAGCGATGAGGTCGGGGCGCGGGTAATGGCGGCGCGATGCCAGATGGTTGGGCCGATGGCCCTTGCAGGACGATTGCTTCAGGAATCCGGTCATAGGGAAACGCTCCTCTCGCGGAGGCAGCGCATCGGCCCGGTTGGATTCGATCATCATAGCGGCGAGGTCAGCATTTAGCAAGACCGGACATTCGTTCGCCGCGTTACGCAAACGGCCTTTCGGGATGCGAACAACGCCCGACCGACCGTCCGCCGGGCGCGGCGGGCGGTGTACAATGGCTACAGCCTGCCCCTGCCGCCCGATCCGAGCAAGGAGAGAACCATGTTCCGAACCGCCTCCCTCGCCGACCTGCCCGCCTTCCTCTGCGGGCACGCCCAAAACCCCGAAGCCGCCACCGGATGCACGGTGGTCGTGGCGCCCGAGGGGGCGGTATGCGGCGTGGACGTGCGCGGCGGCGGCCCTGCCACCCGCGAGACCGACCTGTTGCGCCCCGAGAACATGATCGAGGCCGTGCACGCCGTGGTGCTCGCCGGCGGCAGCGCCTTCGGGCTGGCCGCCTCCACCGGCGTCATGGACGAGCTCGCGGCGCGCGGCATCGGCTTTCCCGTCGAGGGCGCGCGCGTGCCCATCGTGGTGGGGGCCTGCCTCTTCGACCTGCTAGTGGGGGAGAGCGCCCACCCGGATGCCGCCATGGGCGCCGAGGCCTGCGCCGCGGCGTTCGCGCGCACGGCGGAAGAGCCGCTGGCCGAGGGAAACGTGGGCGCCGGCTGCGGCGCCACGGTGGGGAAGCTCCTGGGTGGCGAGCGCGCCATGAAGTCGGGCCTGGGGACCTGCGGGCTCGCCCTCGGCGAGCTGGCGGTGGTGGCCATCGTGGCCGTGAACGCGCTCGGCAACGTGCGCGACGGGGACGGCGCGTGGATCGCCGGCTGCCGCGACGACGAGGGACGCGTCATGGACCCGCTCGCCGCGTTCGGGGCGATGGCGGCGGCCGGCGACGGGACGGCTCCCGCCGCCGGCGGGCCCTGCGCCAACACCACCATCGGCGTCGTGCTCACGAACGCGCGGCTCACGAAGGCCCAGGCGAGCAAGACCGCCTCGACCGTGCACGACGCCTACGCCCGCGCCATCAAGCCCGTGCACACCCTGAACGACGGCGATACCGTGTTCGCGTTCGCGTCCGGCGAGGTGGAGGCGCTGCCCGACGCGGTATCGGTGCTGGCCTGCGAGGCCATGCAGGGCGCCATCGTGAACGCCGTGCGCCAAGCCGAGGGCGCATGCGGCCTGCCGGCGGCCCGCGACCTGATCGCCGGCCGGTAGGGGGCGCGCATGAGGCTCGCCAAGCTCGCGAACCGCACGTTGTTCGTCCTCTCGGTCGTGGTGACCGGATCCGTGGCCGGCGCGTTCGTCTGGGCGCTCCTGTTCGTCATGAACCTGGGCATCTCGTTTGTCTGGGACAGCGTGGGGGCCCGCTTCGGCATCTACTTCCCCTTGGCCGCCTGCCTCGTAGGCGGCCTTGTCGTCGGCCTCTTCGCCAAGCGCTTCGGGCCCTACCCCGAGGACCTGGACACTGTCATGGCGAAGGTGAAGCGCGACGGACGCTACGACTACGACAAGCTGGGGGTCATGTCCATCGCCGCGCTGCTGCCGTTGTTCTTCGGCGGCTCCATCGGCCCCGAGGCGGGTCTCACCGGCGCCGTAGCGGGCATCTGCACCTGGGTGGGCGACCGCATGAAGCGCTTCGGCGCCGACTTCCAGCAGCTCACGTCCGTGGGCACCATGGCGGCGCTCTCGGCCATCTTCACCGCCCCCCTGTTCGGGTTCGCGGCGCCGCTCTACGGCGACGGGAAGGACGGCGGCGAGAACGGGGACGGTCCCAAGGGGGCGGCCACCATCACGCTGCCGAAGAACTCGAAGATCGTCGTGTACTTCTGCGCCATCGCGGGCGCGCTCGCCGCGTTCATGGGGCTGGGAGCGCTGTTCGGCGGCGGCATGTCGCTGCCGCGCTTCACCGACATCCACGTCGGCACGGCGGAGCTCGCCTGGCTTTTGCCGCTCGCGTTCGTGGGCGCGGCGGCGGGATGGCTCTTCTGCGTGTTCGACGGCCTGTTCGAGCGCGCGGCGGGAAAGATGGGCGACCGTCCCGTGGCGAAGGCGCTCATCGCCGGGCTCGTGCTGGCCGTGCTCGGCATCCTGCTGCCGTTCACCATGTTCGCCGGCGAGGTGCAGGCCGAGCAGCTGGGCGAGGTATGGGCCTCCATGGGCGCGCTCGCGCTTCTGGCCACCGGCTTCGCGAAGGTCATGGTAACGCCGCTGTGCATCCGCTTCGGCTGGCGCGGCGGGCATTTCTTCCCCGTCATCTTCGCGGGCGTGTCGATAGGCTACGGCATGGCCGCCCTCACCGGCACCGACCCGGTGTTCTGCCTCTGCGCCTGCACGGCCGCCCTCGTGGGCGCCGTCATGCGCCAGCCCCTCATGGCCGTGCTGCTGCTGTTCCTGTGCTTCCCCGTCAAGGGCGTCGTGGTCATGTTCCTGGCCGCCGCCCTGGGCGCCGCCATCCCGCTCCCGAGGTCCCTGCGGAAGGACAAGGGCGGAAACGGCGGCGGCCAGGCGGAAGGCGCCATGCCCGATGCCGGGCAGGGGACCGAGGGCTAGGGAGCGCCGATCACCGCTGAGCTTGCGGGGTCCGTGCCGCTTCTCTTCGAGGCGGCAGGCCGCACGGGGGGCGTCGCCCGTGCGGCCGCCGCTTAGGCGGTCGACCGCCGGCAGCGCCTTGCGGCCACTGTGGATTTCCTTTGAGGCCAGGCGCGTTATGCTAGAGTAGCAGGTACTGTTCAAAGCCAAGAAAAGGACGGCGCATCACATGGCAGGATTCCTATCCAGGCTGCTGACGCTCGGCGAGGGCAAGCAGTTGAAGAACTACGAGGCGCTCGCGCAGAAGGTCAACGCCCTCGAAGGCGGGATGCAGGCGAAGTCCGACGCCGAGCTTGCCGCCCTCACCGCCGCCTTCCGCGAGCGCGCCGACAACGGCGAGGACCTGAAGAGCCTGCTGCCCGAGGCGTTCGCCGCCGTGCGCGAGGCGTCCGTGCGCACGCTCGGCCTGCGCCACTTCGACGTGCAGCTCATCGGCGGCATGGCGCTCAACGACGGGCAGATCGCCGAGATGAAGACCGGCGAGGGCAAGACGCTCGTGTCCACGCTGGCCGGCTACCTGAACGCGCTCAACGGCACCAACGTGCACATCGTCACCGTGAACGACTACCTGGCCCGCCGCGACAGCGAGTGGATGGGCCAGATCTACCGCTTCCTGGGCATGGACGTGGGCCTCATCCAGAACGGCATGCGCCCCGACAAGAAGATCCCCGCCTACCGGGCCGAGGTCACCTACGGCACCAACTCCGAGTTCGGCTTCGACTACCTGCGCGACAACATGGTCACGCGCGCGGAGGCCCGCGTGCAGCGCGGCCACCACTTCGCCATCGTCGACGAGGTGGACTCCATCCTCATCGACGAGGCCCGCACCCCGCTCATCATCTCGGGCGCCGGCACGCAGGCGGCCGAGACGTACAACAAGTTCGCGCGCGTCATGCCCGGCCTCGTCCCCGAGGTGGACTTCGACATGGACGAGGCGAAGAAGACCATCAACGCCACCGAGGGCGGCCTGGAGAAGATCGAGGCCATGCTCGGCATCGACGACATCTACGCCGACCCGTCGGGCCAGCTGGCGAACCACCTGCAGCAGGCGCTCAAGGCGCAGTTCCTGTTCCACCGCGACGTGGACTACGTGGTGGTGGACGGCGAGGTGAAGATCGTCGACGAGTTCACCGGCCGCATCATGGAGGGCCGCCGCTGGTCGGAGGGCCTGCACCAGGCCGTGGAGGCCAAGGAGCGCGTGCTCGTGCGCGAGGAGAACCAGACGCTGGCCACCATCACGCTGCAGAACTACTTCCGCCTCTACGAGAAGCTCTCCGGCATGACCGGCACGGCCATGACCGAGGACGCCGAGTTCCGCGAGATCTACAAGCTGCCGGTCGTGGCCATCCCGCCGAACCGCCCCGTCGCGCGAAAGGACGAGGACGACCTCATCTACCGCACGGTGGAGGCGAAGTTCAACGCCGTGGCCGACGACGTGGCCGCGCGCAACGCCAAGGGCCAGCCCTGCCTCATCGGCACGGTGTCCATCGAGAGCTCCGAGAAGCTCTCGCGCCTCTTGGACAAGCGCGGCATCAAGCACGAGACGCTCAACGCGAAGAACCACGAGCGCGAGGCGCACATCATCGCGCAGGCCGGCCGCGTGGGCGCCGTGACCATCGCCACGAACATGGCCGGCCGCGGCACCGACATCCTGCTCGGCGGCAACCCCGACGTCATGGCCGAGGACGCCCTGCGCGCGCAGGGGCTCGACCCCGACCGCAGCCCGGAGGACGTGGCGGCCGAGGGCGACGAGGCTGCGGCCCCCGCGCCCACCGAGGAGCAGCGCGCCGCGGCGCTCGCCGAGGCGAAGCGCGTGTGCGCCGCCGAGCACGACCAGGTCATAGCCGCCGGCGGCCTCACCGTCATCGGCACCGAGCGCCACGAGTCGCGCCGTATCGACAACCAGCTGCGCGGCCGCGCCGGACGCCAGGGAGACCCGGGCACCACGCAGTTCTACCTGTCGCTCGAGGACGACCTCATGCGCCTGTTCGGCGGCAACCGCATGGACTCCATCGGGCGCATGATGGAGAAGACCGACATGCCCGACGACATGCCCATCCAGGCCGGCATGGTGTCGAAGGCCATCGAGAGCGCGCAGCGCCAGGTGGAGAGCATGCACTTCTCAGCCCGCAAGAACGTGCTCGAGTACGACGACGTCATGAACCTGCAGCGCGCCGCCATCTACGGCGAGCGCAACGCCATCTTGGACGGCAAGGACCTCTCCGAGCGCATCCCCGAGATCGTGCGCGACGCGGCCGAGGCCGTGGTCGCGGAGAACTGCCCCGACAAGGCGCCTTCCGACGACTGGGATGTGAGGCCCGTGGAGACGTGGGCCGCCAACATGACGGGCCGCGACGACTTCAAGGTGGCCGACGTCGACCACGAGGACGATCCCGGCCTTCTGGCCGACGCGCTCGTGGAGTACCTGGACGGCGTGTACGCCGAGAAGGCCGAGCAGCTGGGCGAGCCGGTCATGAAGATGCTTGAGAGCCAGGTCATGCTCCGCATCATCGACACGCGCTGGATGGCCCACCTCCAGGAGATGGACTACCTCAAGTCCGGCATCGGGCTGCGCGCGTTCGGCCAGCGCGACCCGCTCGTCGAGTACAAGAACGAGGCCTACAACGCCTTCCAGAACCTCACGTCGTCCATGTACGAGGACTACCTGCGCACGCTGCTGCGCCTGCAGGTTGCCGTGCAGCAGGCCCCGCAGCTCGCCGAGGAGAAGAGCCCGCTCGACGGCAAGGTGAGCTACTCGTCGCCCGAGCAGGCGCTCGAGCAGACGGGCGTGGCCGCCGCACGCCGCCAGGCGCCCGCCGCCGCGCCTGGCGGCCAGTCCGCGCCGCCACCGAAGCCGGCGGCCGCGAAGCCGCAGACGTTCGAGAAGGACAAGGACGACCCCTTCGCGAACGTGGGCCGCAACGACCCGTGCCCCTGCGGCTCGGGCAAGAAGTTCAAGAAGTGCCACGGCGCGAACCAGTAGGACGAACATGGCAGACAGCGAACACGATATCGAGCAGATGGCGGCGCGCGTGGCCGACGCGCGCGGCTTCCTGCACATCGACGACAAGACGGCCGAGCTGGCAAGGCTCGACGAGGAGATAGCCGCGCCCGGGTTCTGGGACGATGCGGCGCATGCGCAGGGCGTCTCGAAGCAGGCCTCGAACCTGCGCGAGACCATCCGCGAGTACGACGAGGCCGCGGCGCTGCTGGACGACGCCCGCGCGGCGCTCGAGCTGGCGGGGGAGGACGAGGCCTTCGCCGCGGAGGCCGACGACGCCCTCGCGCGCCTGTCCGGCCTGCTCGACGCGCTGGAGATCACCTCGTGGTTCTCGGAGCGCTTCGACGGCGGCGACGCCATCCTCACGGTGAACCCCGGATCCGGCGGCCTCGAGGCGCAGGACTGGACCGACATGCTCTACCGCATGTACGTGCGCTATGCCGAGAAGAAGGACTGGAAGGTCACTATCCTCGACGTGGTGCCCGGCGAGGGCATAGGCCTCGACAAGGCCACCATCCAGATCGAGGGCCGCAACGCGTTCGGCATGCTGAAGAGCGAGAACGGCGTGCACCGCCTCGTGCGCATCAGCCCCACCGACGACAAGAAGCGCCGCCACACCACGTTCGCGGGAGTGGAGGTGCTGCCGGTGCTGCCCGACGACATCGAGGTGGACCTCAACCCCGCCGACGTGCGCGTGGACGTGTACCGCTCGAGCGGCCCCGGCGGCCAGTGCGTGAACACCACCGACTCGGCCGTGCGCCTCACGCACCTCCCCACGAACATCGTGGTGACGTGCCAGAACGAGAAGTCCCAGCTCCAGAACAAGGAGGCGGCGTTCCGCGTGCTCAAGGCGAAGCTCTACGAGCGCGAGGAGCAGAAGCGCCAGGAGGAGCTGGCCGAGCTGCGCGGCGACCGCATGGACAACACGTTCGGCAGCCAGATCCGCAACTACGTGCTCTATCCCTACCAGATGGTGAAGGACGTGCGCAGCGGCGTGGAGACCGGCAACGTGGATGCCGTCCTCGACGGCGACCTGGAGGAGTTCGTGATAGGCTACCATAAATGGAGGGTGTCCCAATAATGGAAGGAACCGGTATGACCGAGCTTGAACGGCGTGCTAACGACATGCGCGCCGACATCGTGCGCATGATCGCGGAGGCGGGGAGCGGGCATCCCGGCGGGTCGTTATCATGCGCCGACATACTCGCGGCGCTGTACTTCGGCGGCGTGCTGGAGCACGACCCGCTCAACCCGCAGTGGGAGGGGCGCGACCGCTTCATCCTGGCCAAGGGGCACGCGGCACCGGCGCTTTACGCCGTGCTCGCCCAGGCGGGCTACTTCCCGCGCGAGGAGCTGGCCACGCTGCGCAAGCTGGGCAGCCGGCTGCAAGGACATCCGGACTCGAACCAGGTGCCCGGCGTGGAGGTGTCCACGGGCTCGCTCGGACAGGGGCTGTCCGTCGCGGCGGGGGCCGCGGCCGGCCTGAAGCTGGACGGCGCCCCCCAGACGGTGTTCGCGCTGCTGGGCGACGGCGAGTGCCAGGAGGGCCAGGTGTGGGAGGCCGCCATGTTCGCGGCGCACCGGCAGCTGGACAACCTCGTGGCCGTCGTCGACCGCAACGGCCTGCAGATCGACGGGCGCACCTGCGACGTGTGCGACCCCGGCGACCTGGGCGCGAAGTTCGCGGCGTTCGGCTGGGACGTGGCGGAGGTCGACGGCCACGACCTGGACGCCCTCGTAGCGGTGCTCGGGGCTGCGAAGGCCGGTCGCGACGGCAGGCCGCATGCGGTCATCGCCCGCACCGTCAAGGGCAAGGGCGTGCCGTTCATGGAAAACGAGGCGGGTTGGCACGGGAAGGCCCCGAATGCCGAACAGGCCGCCGAGGCGCTCGCCGCGCTCGAGGGCGGCGTGGGGAAGGAGTCGATCCGTGGTTAAGCTTGCAGACGGGGCCCAGGCCCAGCAGAAGAAGGCCACGCGCGCGGCCTACGGGGCGACGCTCGCCGAGCTCGCGTCCGAGGGCGTGCCCGTCGTGGCGGTGGATGCCGACCTCACGGGGTCCACGACCACGAAGAAGCTGGCCGACGCCGGTTTCGCCGACCGCCTGTTCAACTGCGGCATCGCCGAG
The DNA here is from genome assembly GCF_900199375.1 of Gordonibacter urolithinfaciens. NCBI lineage: Bacteria > Bacillati > Actinomycetota > Coriobacteriia > Eggerthellales > Eggerthellaceae > Gordonibacter > Gordonibacter urolithinfaciens. The sequence goes on along the minus strand of NZ_LT900217.1, from coordinate 437,570 downwards.
CAGAACATGGTGGACGTGGCGGCGGGCCTGGCCATCACGGGGCACGTGGCCTTCACCGGCTCCTTCGCCGTGTTCGGCACGGGGCGCGCCTACGACCAGATCCGCAACACGGTGTGCTACAGCAACCTGGACGTGAAGATCGCCCCCACGCACGCCGGCATCTCGGTGGGCCCCGACGGCGGCAGCCACCAGATGCTCGAGGACGTGTCGCTCATGCGGGGCCTGCCGAACATGCGCGTGCTCGTGCCGGCCGACTACGCCGCCGCCCGCGCCGCGCTGCGCCTGGCCGCCGCCACGCCCGGCCCGGTGTACGTGCGCATGGGCCGCGCGAGCGTGCCGTGCGTCTACGCCGACGACGTGGAGCTGGAGCTCGGCCGCGCCTACGTGCTGCGCGAGGGCGCCGACGCCACGATCGTCGCCTGCGGCGTGGAGGTGGAGCAGGCGCTCAAGGCGGCCGAGCTGCTGGCCGCGGAGGGTATCGAAGCCGAAGTCATCGACGCGTTCTCCGTGAAGCCGCTCGACGAGGAGACGATCCTCGCCTCCGTGGGCAAGACGGGCTGCGCCGTGGTTGCCGAGGAGCACAGCGTGATGGGGGGCCTCGGCTCGGCCGTGGCCGAGACGCTGGCGCGCACCCGTCCGGCACCGGCGGAGTTCGTGGGCATGCGCGACGCCTTCGGCAAATCGGGCGAGTTCGACGAGCTGATGGCGTACTTCAACCTGGACGCGAGGGCGATTGTCGAAGCTGTGAAGAAGGTTATGGCCCGAAAGCAAGTCTGATAGAATCGAGCCGTCTCAGTACATCACTATTCGAACGGAGCATTCTGTGACGAACGATACCAGCCAAGGGGTTCCTGCGCGCCAAGCCCGGCGCGGCGGCGCCCATGCGGCGCCGGCGCCTGCGCGCCAGACGGCATCGCAGCTCTCGGCGTCGCTGCCCGTCTTGGAGGTCGACGACATTCCCCAGCAGACGGGCACGCCGGTCATCACCTTCGACCACGTGACGAAAGTCTACCCCGCGCAGCCCAACAAGCCGGCGCTCAACGACATATCCCTGCAGATCTACGCGGGCGAGTTCATCTTCCTCGTGGGCCATTCCGGCTCCGGCAAGTCCACGTTCATCCGCATGCTCATCCGCGAGGTGAAGCCGACGCAGGGCCATATCTACGTGGCCGACGAGGACCTGACCACCATGCGCAACTGGCGCGTGCCGTATTTGCGCCGCAACATCGGGTGCGTGTTCCAGGACTTCAAGCTCCTGCCGAACAAGACCGTGTTCGAGAACGTGGCGTTCGCGCTCGAGGTCATCGGCAAGAGCCGCCACGTCATCAAGACGCAGGTGCCCGAGGTGCTGCGCCTGGTGGGTTTGCAGGACAAGCTCAACAAGCGCCCCGACCAGCTCTCCGGCGGCGAGCAGCAGCGCGTGTCCATCGCGCGCGCCATCGTGAACCGCCCGCCGCTGCTCGTGTGCGACGAGCCCACCGGCAACCTCGACCCGCAGACGTCGCGCGGCATCATGGACCTGCTCGAGCGCATCAACCGCACGGGCACCACGGTGCTCGTGGCCACGCACGACCGCGAGATGGTGGACAACATGCGCCGGCGCGTCATCGCGCTCGACCGCGGGCACCTCACCCGCGACCAGGACCGGGGGGTGTACGGCTTCGATGTCTAGTTTCGCTTACTTCATACGCGAGTCGCTCAAGGGCTTCACGCGCAACCTCTCGACGACGCTCGGCTCTATCGTCACCATCTTCCTGTCGCTTATGATCATCGGCGTGTTCCTCGTGGGCGGCCTCGTCATAGAGAACGTGGTGTCGGGCGTGGAGAACGAGGTGTCCATCGCGGCGTACGTTGCCGACGACGCCTCGCAGGCCGATATCGACAAGGTGGAGGACTACGTCCGCGGCCTCGAGGGCGTGGCGTCGGTGACCTTCACGGACAAGGAACAGGCGCTCGAGAACTTCCGCTCCTCGAACACCACCGACATCATCGACGCGCTCGACGGCCAGAACCCGCTGCCCGCGTCCATCGACGTGGAGCTGTCCGACCCGCAGCTGGTCGAGCAGGTGGCCGGCTCGATCTGGGACAACCCCACCTACCAGCAGATCCGGGACGGCGAGACGAAGTCCGAGTCGCTCAAGTACGGCCAGCAGACGGTGGAGAAGCTGTTCACGCTCACCAACTACGTGCGCTACATCGGCATCGCGCTCATCGCCCTGCTCATCTTCATCGCCATGGTGTTCATCAACAACACCATCCGCCTGGCCATCCTGGCGCGACGCAAGGAGATCGCCATCATGCGGCTCGTGGGCGCGTCGAACGGGTTCATCCGCGGGCCCTTCCTCATGGAGGGCGCGCTGCATGCGCTCATCGGCTCGCTTCTGGCAGTGGGCGTGCTGGAGCTCTTGCGCAACACGGCGCTGCCGAAGCTGCAGGGCGCGCTGCCGTTCCTGTCGTTCGACGTGAGCCTTAACATGTTCCTGCTCATCTATGCCGCGCTCGTCGTCGCGGGCCTGCTCATAGGCCTGCTGGGCTCGGCTCTGGCCATGCGCCGCTACCTGAAGGTGTAGCGGGCGCTCGGGGCGGCCCCTTATGGCCAAGCATGGCGACAACAAGCAGGTTGCGGCGTCCGCGCGCAAGGCGCGGCTCCGCAACCTGCGCCTCATGCGGGCGTTCGCGTTCGTCGTGATACTGTGCACGGCCTTCGTGGCCGGCTTCGCCGTGCGCAGCAACGACGCGCTGCTCGAGTCGCTCGGCTTCACGGCGCTGCTCGAGAGCGGCGACTCCACGGCCGGCACGGCGGCCTCGAAGGACAAGAACACCTACAATGCGCTGTCGGCGCGCGTTGCCGAGGTGGAGGACGCGCTCGCCAACGACTCGTTGGACTCCTACGACTTGGACGCGGCCACCATGAGCGTGCTCGATGCGTTCGCCGACACGACCGAGGACGCCTACCTGCGCTACTACGATCCGGCGCGCTACTCCTCGCTCATGCACGACAGCTCGGGCAGCTATGCGGGCGTGGGCGTGCTGTTCTCGGAGTACAACGGGCTGGCGTACGTCGTGGACGTGTTCGACGGCTCCGTGGCCCAGGCGGCAGGCGTGCGCCAGGGCGACTTCGTGGTGGCCATCGACGGCGACCGCGGCCAAGAGTGGTCGATGAACGAGGTCACGGCCTCGCTCGACCGTGCCGAGGGCGACACCGTCGTGGTCACGTGGCGGCGTCCGGCCACGCTCGAGGCCGAGGGCGGGGAGGAGTTCACCACGACGCTGGCCTGCTCGAAGTACGATGTGAAGAACGTCACGACGAGCCTCGAGGGCACCGTGGGCTACCTCAAGGTGCGGCAGCTGACGCAGACGTCGGCCGACCTCGTGAAGCAGGCGCTCGCGGACCTGGGCTCCCAAGGGGCGCTCTCGTTCGTGCTCGACATCCGCGACAACCCGGGCGGCTACCTCACGCAGGCCGTGGACCTGGCCAGCCTGTTCGTGAAGAGCGGCTCCATCGTGCAAATCGAGACGAAGGACGGCAAGAGCGTGAAGTCCGCCACGGGCAACGTGGCGACGGACAAGCCGCTCGTGGTGCTGGTGAACGAGAACACGGCTGCCGCGGCCGAGGTGCTGGCGGCGGCGCTGCAGGAGAACCAGCGCGCCACGCTCGTGGGCGCTTCCACGCTGGGCAAAGGCTCCGTGCAGGTGGTGCGCGACCTGAGCTTCGGCGGCGCGCTGCGCTACACGGCGGCCTACTACCTCACCCCCCAGGGGCGGACCATCAACGACGTGGGCGTGACGCCCGACGTGTCGGTGGGCCTCGGCGGCGAGGCCGGCAGCGACAACCAGAGAAGCCTGGCCCTGGAAACCGCCCAGTCGCTCGCGCGGGAGTAGCGCCATGGCGCGCAAGCGGTCGCATACGCGACGCAGCCCCCGCAGCAACCCGCGCGGCGTGCTGACCGTCCACGGCGGCGGCTTCGGCTTCGTGCAGACGGCCGAGGGCGCCTACTTCATTCCCGCGTCGAAGATGGCCGGCGCCTTCGACGGCGACCTGGTGGAGGTGGCGCCGCTGCCGCCCACGGGCGGCAAGGGCGTCGCGCGCCAGCCGCATCAGGGTGCTGCCCGCCCTGGCGACCAGCCGGCCGCGCGGGTGCTGCGCGTCGTCGACCGCGCGCACGACACGCTTGTGGGCCGCTACGAGGTGGCCGAGCCCTTCGGCGTGGTGGTGCCCGAGGATGCGCGCATACCCTACGACATCTTCACCATGCGCTCCGACCATCCGGACGTGCCGGACGGCTCGCTCGTGCGCGTTCGCATCACCGCGTTCCCCACGCGCCACACCGCAGCAACCGGCGTGGTGGAGGAGGTCATCGGGCGGACGGGCGACGAGGGGGTGGGCGTGGACCTCATCGTGGCGCGCCACAAGCTGGAGACGGCGTTCTCGGACGGCGCGCTCGCCGAGGCGCGTGCCGCCGTGCTGGACGAGGCGGGCGCGCTCGCCGAGGGCTACCGCGACCTGCGGGAGCGCTTCACGCTCACCATCGACCCCGCCGACGCCCGCGACTTCGATGACGCCTTGTCGTTGCATCCCGTCGTTCTGGCGAACGACGGGATGCCCCGCAGCGTGCGGGCAGTGGATGGGCGCGCGCTAGCGGCGGCGCGCTGGCGGCTGGGGGTTCATATCGCGGACGTGTCGCATTACGTGCCGTGGAACTCGTCGATCGACTTGGATGCGCGACGGCGGGCGACGAGCGTGTACTTGGCCGACCGCGTGATACCCATGCTGCCCGAAGAGCTGTCGGGCGATCTGTGCTCGCTCAAGCCCGGCGAGGTGCGCCGCACGATGACGGCCGACCTGTACCTGGACAACGACGCGCGACTCGTGGGCTACGAGCTGTATCCGGCGCTCATCCGCTCGGATGCACGGTTGACCTACGACGAGGCGCAGGCCTTGCTGGAGGAGGCGGCGGGCCGCGACGTCGACGCGTCGGGGGACGATGCCCTCACAAGCCGGCTCGCGAGGCTCTCGTGCTTGGCGAGGAGGCGCGCGGCGGCTCGCGAGGCGGCCGGCGGGTTGGACTTCGCCACGGTGGAGGCGAAGGTGCGCTTGGATGCGGAAGGGCATCCTGTGGGCATCGACCTGCGCCGCAAGACGGATGCGACGTCGCTTGTGGAGGAGGCCATGATCCTGGCGAACGAGACGGTGGCGCGCCACCTGCGCGATGCCCGGTTCCCCGGCATCTTCCGCGTGCACGACAAGCCCTCTCCCGACAGCCTGGCCGCGCTTGTGCCGGTGTTCCAGGAGTTCGCCTGGTTCGGCGGCATCGACCAGAACCGGCTCGTGGCCGGCGACCCGCATGTGCTCGGCCAGGTGCTCGAGGCGAGCGCGGGGCGCCCCGAGGGCGAGCTCGTGTCAACGCTCGTGCTGCGCTCCATGAAGCGCGCCGTGTACCGCCCCGCCTGCGAGCCGCACTACGGGCTGGCCAGCGGGGCGTACACGCACTTCACGAGCCCCATCAGGCGCTATCCCGACCTCGTGGTGCATCGCATGCTCAAGGCGCAGCTGACGCGCCGCCCCGAGCGCTTCGACCAGGAGGTGGCGGCGCTGCCGTGGATAGCCGAGCACTCCTCGAACATGGAGCGCGTGGCCGAGAAGGCGGCGCGCGAGTCGCAGGAGCTCAAGATCGTGGAGTATATGGAACGTTCGGTGGGCCAGGCGTTCCCGGCCGTCGTGTCGGGCGTGACGAGCTACGGCGTGTACGTGCGGCTGGAGAACACGGCGGAGGGCCTTGTGCCGATGAAGAGCCTGGGCCGCGAGTACTTCGCGTTCGACCCGGTGCTGCACCGCCTGACGGGGGAGGACACGGGCACGGTCTACCGGCTGGGGCAGCGCCTGCCCGTCATCCTTGCGGCGGCCGACCCGCGCGCCGGCCGGCTCGACTTCCGCCCGGCGCGCGAAGGCGGGCGCTGAGCGCGGCGCCAGGGGGGCAAAGGAGGAAGATGGGGCGGGTACGCGAGAAGGCGCAGGCCATGGGGCGCGTCATGCGCCGCAGCAAGAAGGCGCTCGCGCTCTTCGTCGTGCTGCGCCTCATCGTGCTGGCCTGCGCAGTGGGCGCGCTCGTGTTCGGCAACTACGAGGCGTTCTTCCTGTGCCTGCTCACGCTCGTGTTGTTCCTGGTGCCCCCGTTCATCGAGGCGAGCTTCAGCATCACCATCCCCGAGACGCTCGAGGTGGTCATCGCGCTGTTCATCTTCGCGGCCGAGATACTGGGCGAGCTGTTCCACTTCTACACCCTCTTCCCCTTTTGGGACACGCTGCTGCACACGTTCAACGGATTTCTGGCGGCGGCCATCGGGCTGGCGCTCGTGTCCATCTTGAACCGCTCCGACCGCATCGCGTTCTCGTTGTCGCCGTTCTTCTGCGCCGTGGTGGCGTTCTGCTTCTCCATGACCATCGGCGTGCTGTGGGAGTTTTTCGAGTTCGGCATGGACTGGGTGTTCGGGCTGGACATGCAGAAGGACACCGTGCTGGACGGGATCGCGAGCGTGCTGCTGGACCCCGAGGGGCTGCAGCGGCCGTTTAGCATCGACGGTATCCAGACCGTGGTGGTGAACGGGCAGGACCTGGGCTTGGGCGGGTACCTGGACGTGGGGCTGGTCGACACGATGGAGGACCTGCTGGTGAACTTCGTCGGCGCGTTGTCGTTCTCCGTCATCGGGTACCGCTACCTGAAGAGCAAGGGCGCCGGAACGTTCGCACGTCGCTTCGTGCCGGTGCTGGACGCGCCGGGGAAGGGCGGCTGGACCGACGACGCCGGCGGTCCTGCCGACGTGGCAGGATGCGGTGATGCTTTGGACGACGAGGCGGATGATGCGGGTGCGGCATGAGGCAGGCGTGTGGGCGGCAAGGCCTGGAGGCGCCTCGGCTTCCGGTGGCGGGCACGAATACTTTGATCATCTAACCAATTGCGGTATGATGCTGGGAACGGAAACGACAATTGGGAAGGAAGGAGGGGCAATGGACGGTTCCTCCGGGGATGCCGATGCCGTGTCCAAGCGGCGCGAGGAGATCGACGATCTGCTGTCCGGCACGTTCAACTCCATCCTGCGGATCGAGGAGCAGTCGCTCGACAACCGCCTGACGCACGGGCTCACCATCACCGAGGTGCACACCATCGTGGCCATCGGCCTGCACGAGCGCAATCCGATGAACGTGGTCGCGGCTCGCCTGAACGTGACGCTGGCCACGCTGACCACGGCGGTGGGCAAGCTGGCGAGCAAGGGCTTCGTGGAGCGCACGCGCGCCGAGGACGACCGGCGCAAGGTGCTCGTGTCGCTCACCAAGAAGGGCCGGCAGGTGCTGCGCGCCCACAACCTGTTCCACCACCAGATGATCGACGAGGCGCTGGCCGATCTTTCCGAGGAGGAGGAACGCGTGTTCGCCGAGGCGCTTTGCAAGGTGAAGGCGTTTTTCGACTCCCAGGCGTAGGGCAGGGGCGGTGAGGCGTGTGGGCATCGGGCGAGGGCGCGCGCGATGCGGGCGCATGCGGTGCGCGGAGCAATGAAAGATCCATCGCGGAAAAGAACCCCCGAGGTCACCGTCTTGGCCGCTGTGAAGCGTTTTCGCGGCCGCGGGAGGTGCTTTCGCGGTTCGGGCGGTCTCGGTAGCTGCGTTTGCGCAGGTCGATGATCGCGCCGCGTTCCGACAATCTGTCGTAGGGCTTCACCGGGGCCAAAACGGTGACCTCGAGCCCGTCGTTTCGCGAACCTCCCTTTTCCCGAGCGGGGACGTCGGCCGCACGACGCCTGCGACGCGCAGAAATCGTGGAGGGCTTGCCGCGGGGCTTGCCGCGGGGCGAGCGGGTCCGTATCATTACCTCTGCGGAAATACTTTGATTATCAAACTAATCTGAACGCGAAAGGATACCCCATGGCTACCATCGACACCGTCAAGGAAGTGCTCGTGGAGAACCTCGATCTCGAGGCCGACAAGATCACCGAGGAGGCCACGCTCGAGTCGCTCGGCATTGACTCGCTCGACATGGTCGAGCTCATCTGCGACCTCGAGGAGAAGTGCGACGTCGAGTTCGGCGAGCCCGAGGGCATCGAGACGGTGGGCCAGCTGGTCGCGCACATCGACTCGCTGTAAAGGCGCGTTGACCGGGCCCCATCACGGGGCCCGCTTGCTTGACGGGCCCTGCGCAATGCGGCTCGTTCGCAATGTTCGCCCGGCGGGCTCGGGCGGTTCGAGGAAAGGGAGCATGGGCATGAAAACGAGGATTACGGAACTGCTGGGCATCGAGGTGCCCGTCGTGCAGGGCGCGATGGCGCGCATCGCCGACGCGAGCCTGGCTGGCGCGGTGAGCGAGGCCGGCGGCCTCGGCATCATCGCGTGCGGCGGCGCGCCGCTTGAGTGGGTGGAAGAGCAGGTGCGCATCGCCCGCTCGATGACCGACAAGCCCATCGGCGCGAACGTCATGCTCATGGATCCGAACGCGGGCGAGACGGCCGAGCTTCTGGCGAAGCTGCGCGTCGACGTCATCACGACGGGCGCGGGCAGCCCGGCGAACTACCTGCAGCTGTGGAAGGACGCCGGCATCAAGGTGGTGCCCGTGGTTGCCTCGAGCGCGCTGGCCGCGCGCATGGAGCGCCTCGGCGCCGACGCCGTGGTGGCCGAGGGCACCGAGGCCGGCGGCCATATCGGCGAGCTCACCACGATGGCGCTCATCCCCGCGGTGCGCGACGCCGTGTCCATCCCCGTGATCGCCGCCGGCGGCATCGCCGACGGGCGCGGCATGGCCGCAGCCTTCGCGCTGGGCGCCGAGGGCGTGCAGGTGGGCACCCGCTTCCTCACGGTGGACGAGTGCACCATCGCCGACGCGTACAAGGAGCGCGTGATCGCGGCGAAGGACGCAGACACCATCGTCACGGGTCGCGGCAGCGGGCATCCCGTGCGCTGCCTCAAGAACAAGTTCGCCCGCACCGTTCGCAAGCTCGAGGGCGACGTGGCGGCCAACGGCGACGAGCTGGAGGCGATGTACGTGGGCTCGCTCAAGCGCGCGGTCGAGGGCGACGTGGACAACGGCACGATGATGGCGGGCCAGTCGGCGGCGCTCGTGCGAGAGCGCGCGACGGCGGCCGAAGCGGTCGCTCGGATGATCGATGAGGCCGAGGCCCTCGGCAGACTCGACCTGGAGGCCCTGGCGGAATCGAATGCTCGCCGTGGGCGCGTTCGCTAAGGGGGGGCAACGTGACCGAACTTCAACCTGCGGGAGGGCCGATCGGCGGCGCCCAGTCGCTCGGACAGTCCTCGCTTCGCACGGGTGCGGCGACGCGAAGCGAAGCGAAGCTAGTCCCCGAAGGGGGAACTCGCTTGGTGGACGCCGCCGATCGGCCCGGCTCCACGTCGAATGCGAAACCGGTTTCCGCTATCGCTTCCGGGGCTCCTGTGTTCATGTTCTCGGGTCAGGGCTCGCAGAAACCGGGGATGGGGGCCGATCTCTTCGCTGTGGAAGAGGTGCGCGCGACGTTCGCCTGCGCCTCCGACGTGCTGGGCTTCGACGTGGCCGACCTCGTGCTCAACGCCGAACCCGAAAAGCTCAACGACACGCGCAACGCCCAGCCGGCGCTGTGCGCGCTGTCGGTGGCCGTCGCCCGCGCGCTCATGGCGCGCGGCGTTGAGCCGGCGGCGGTGCTGGGCTTCTCGCTCGGCCAGGTGAGCGCGCTCGCCGTGTCGGGCATGCTCGCCGACGAGGCCACGTTCGCGCTCGTGAAGGCGCGCTCGGAGCTCATGGCCGAGGCCGCTGCGGCGCATCCCGGCGCGATGAGCGCGCTGCTGAAGGCCGACGAGGATGCCGTGCAGGCCCTCTGCGACGAGTGCGCCGAAGGCGACGTGCTCGTGCCGGCGAACTTCAACTGCCCGGGGCAGATCGTCGTGGCGGGCACGCCGGAGGCCGTCGAGCGCGCCGAGGCGGCGTGGGCTGCGGCGGGGAAGCGCTCGTCGCGCCTGGCCACGTCGGGCGCGTTCCACAGCCCGCTCATGGCCTCGGCTGCCGAGGGGATGGCCGCCTATCTGGAGAACGTCGAGTTCTCGGAGCCGCGCGTGCCCCTCATCTGCAACGTCACCGCCGCGCCGCTGTCCGCCGCCGACGCGCGCGAGAGCCTCGTGCGCCATCTCACGAGCCCCGTGCGCTTCGACGCGAGCGTGGCCGCGCTCGCAGCAGCCGGCGCCGACACGTTCGTCGAAGTGGGCTTCGGCGGCGTGCTGGCCAACCTCGTGAAGCGCATCGACAAAACCGCGACGCGCGCCTGCGTCCAGGACCGCGCGAGCTTCGACGCGCTCCTCGCCGCCCAGGCCGCGCCCGATTCCGAATAGGAGCCCCTTCTCCCATGACCAACGAAACCGAAACCCCGCGCCGAAGCGCGGTCGTCACCGGCTCGAACCGCGGCATCGGCCGCGCCGTGGCCGAGGAGCTCGCGCGCGCGGGCTTCGACGTGTGCGTGAACTGCTCGAGCGAGCGCGGCCTCGACGAGGCCCGCGCCTTCGCCGCCGCCCTCGAGGCCGACTGCGGCGTGCGCGCCATCGCGGTGGCCGCCAACGTGGCCGACGCCGCGGAAGCCGCCGCGCTCGTCGATGCCGCCCACGAAGCGTTCGGCCGCGTCGACGTGCTCGTGAACAACGCGGGGATCACGCGCGACGGCCTTCTGGCCCGCATGAAGGAAGAGGATTTCGACGCGGTGATCGACGTGAACCTCAAGGGCACGTTCAACTGCTGCAAGGCCGCGGCGCAACGCATGATGAAGCAGCGCTACGGGCGCATCGTCAACCTGTCAAGCGTCGTGGGCGTGGCGGGCAACGCGGGCCAGGCGAACTACGCCGCCTCGAAGGCCGGCGTGATCGGCCTCACGAAGTCCATCGCCCGCGAATTGGCCGCGCGCAACGTCACGGCGAACGCGGTGGCCCCCGGCTTCATCGCCACGGACATGACCGACGCGCTGTCGGAGAAGCAGCGCGAGGCCATCCTCGGCCGCATCGCCTCGAAGCGCCTCGGGGAGCCGGAGGACGTGGCGAAGCTCGTGCGCTTTTTGGCGAGCGAGGAGGCCGGCTACATCACCGGACAGGTTATCTGCATCGACGGAGGTATGTCGCTATGAGCGAGAACAGCATGAGCACGGGCGCCACGCGCCGCGCAGACGGCACGCATCGCGTGGTCATCACCGGCATGGGCGCGGTATCGCCGGCCGGCGTGGGCGTGGGGGCGCTATGGGACGCGGTCATGGGCCGCGCGTGCTGCATCGGTCCGGTGACGCGCTTCGATACGGCCGACTTCGACGTGCACATCGCCGCCGAGGTGCGCGATTTCGACCCGTGCGAGCACGGCATCTCGAAGAAGGAGGCGCGCCGGTTCGAGCGCTTCGTGCAGTACGCCATCGTCGCGTCCGACGAGGCGCTGGCGCAGTCGGGCCTCGACCTCGAGGCCGAGGACACCACGCGCATCGCCTGCGTGTTCGGCACGGGCATCGGCGGCATCGACGAGCTGCAGAGCGGCTTCCGCGCGTTGGCCGAGAAGGGGCCGAAGCGCGTGAGCCCGCTGTTCATCCCCACGATGATCGGCAACATCGCCGCCGGCAACCTCTCCATCCGCTACGGCTTGCGCGGCGAGTGCCTGAACGTCGTGACCGCATGCGCCACCGGAGCGCACTCCATCGGCGCGGCCGTGCGCGACATCCGCCACGGCTACATCGACGCGGCGCTGGCCGGTGGCTCGGAGGAGTCCGTGTCGCCCATCTGCCTGGCCGGGTTCTCGAACCTCGGCGCGCTGTCGAAGGCCGACGACCCCTCCCAGGCCTCGCTGCCGTTCGACGCGCGCCGCGCCGGCTTCGTGGCGGGCGAGGGCGCGGGCGCCGTGGTCGTCGAGTCGCTCGAGCATGCGCTCGGCCGGGGCGCCGAGGTGCTCGCCGAGATCACGGGCTTCGGCTCCACCGGCGACGCCTACCACATGACGGCCCCCGAGCCCAGCGGCGAGGGCGTGGTGCGCGCCATGCGCCAGGCGCTCGAGGAGGGCGGCTTCTCGCCGGAGGACCTGGGACACCTGAACGCCCACGGCACCGGCACGCCCGCCAACGACGCCACCGAGTCCAAGGCGCTGCTGGCCCTCGTCGGCGAAGAGGCCGGGCGCGCCGTGCCGGTGACGTCCGTGAAGGGCACGACGGGCCACACGCTGGGCGCCGCCGGCGCCATCGAGGCCATCGTCTGCGCCCTGTCCGTGATGAACGACTGCGTGCCGCCCACGGCCGGCTTCGCCGAGGCCGACCCGGAGTGCCCGGTCAACGTCGTCACGGAGGCGAAGACGAACTACCCGCAGAAGGTGGCGCTGTCGAACAGCCTCGGCTTCGGGGGGCATAACGCCTCTTTGGCGCTATCGCCGTATCGCGGCTAGCGACCTGCGGGACGCGCGAGGAGGACGGTGCCGCCCAGTCGCTCGAACAGTCCTCGCTTCGCTGCGGAACTCGCTTGGTGGGCGGCACCGTCCTCCTCGCGCTCGTCGGGATTGCCGACATTGCGGGAAAGCGCATCCGTTCGGTTGCAGAAGAAGCCGAGTGTGCGTCGATTGAAGAAGGAGTCAACATGGATATCGAATATCCTTGTGGGAGGGACGTCGTCGAGGCGGTGCTGCCGCATCGCGAACCGTTTAGCTGGGTGAGCCGCGTCGTCGCGTGCGAGCCGGGCGTCGAGGTGACGGCCGAGTTGGACGTCGACCCCGCGCTCCCGCTGTTCGCGGGCCACTTTCCGGGCCACCCCGTGCTGCCGGGCGTCATCATCATGGAGGCGCTCGCGCAGGCCGCCTCGTTCTGCATCCTCGTGGAGCGCGGCGCCGAGAGGTCCATCGGCTTCCTCACCGGCATCGACGGCGCGAAGTTCCGCCGCCAGGTGAGCCCGGGCGAGACGCTCACCCTCAAGGGGCGCATCGTGAAGTCCTCGTCGCGTTTGTGCGTGGCCGAGGTGGAGGCGAGCGTCGACGGCCAGCTGTGCGCGTCGGCCACGCAGAAGTACGTGCTGGCGAAAGCGGAAGCACAGGCATGAGGCGCAGGCGCCCCGAGGCAAGAGGCAAGGAGCATCCGATGAGGCAACGCAAGCAGAACTACATCACGCTCTCCTGCGACGGCGAGGTCGTCCCGCAGCGCGGTGCGACAGCCCCTGCGCCGGAGTCGGCCGACGTCGCCTACCGCCTGTCGCGCATGGTGGAGGAGGCCGCGGCCGCTCTGCCGCTCGCCCCGAACGCGCTCGAGGCGGCCGACGCGTCCGAGTACACGGCGGTCGCCCCGGGCGAGGCCCAGGCCAGCTCGCGGGTGCGTGCCGCGGTCGACGCGCAGGTTGGTACGTCTGTCCCGGCCGCCAAGCCCGTAGCGCTCGTGATGGCGCGCTCCAAAGCGGCCAAGCGCCTGCTGCAGGCCGTGGCCGATGCGGGCTTCTGCGCCTGCGCCGTGTACACGCAGGACCGTCGCGGGGAAGGGTACCTCAAGGCGGCGCAGCGTGCGGTGTGCTTGGGCGAGCGCTACTCCGACGCGCTCTTCTGCAACGGCCATGCCGTGTTGCAGGCGGCGGACGAATGCGGCGCCGCGGTGGTGCTGCTCTCCGACGAGGCGCTTCCGCTGGCCGAGGTGGACAGCTTCCTTGCCCGCGCCGCCGCGCGAGGCGTGCGCGTGTTCCGCGCGATGAGCCCGGACGCGTCGGCCCTCGGCTGGATACTCTGCTCCACCGACAAGCCGCCGCTCGATGACGGCACGTGGCGCACCTGCCCGCGCTGCGGCCTCTCGTTCGACGAGGCGAGCCTGGCGTCGGGACACTGCACGTGCCCGTCGTGCGGCGGCTACTTCCGCATGTCGTCTGCCGAGCGCATCGACGACACGCTCGACGCGGGCAGCTTCGCGGAGTGGAACCGCTCCGTGCCCGAGACCGACCCGCTGGGCTTCCCGGGCTACGGCGGCAAGCTGGCGGCGCAGCGCGCCAAGACGGGGCTCGAGGAAGCCGTGCGCACGGGCGAGGGCCGCATCGCGGGTTTGCGCGTGGCCGTGGGCATCATGGAGTCGCAGTTCTTCATGGGCTCCATGGGCTCGGTGGTGGGCGAGAAGCTGTGCCGGCTGGTGGAACGCGCCACCGATGAGCGCCTGCCCGTCGTTATCTTCACGGCCTCGGGCGGCGCGCGCATGCAAGAGGGCCTTGTTTCGCTCATGCAGATGGCGAAGGTTTCGTGCGCGCTCGCACGCCATGCCGAGGCGGGGTTGCCGTACCTCTCGGTGCTCACCGACCCAACCACGGGCGGCGTGACCGCGTCGTTCGCCATGCAGGGCGATGTGATCCTGGCCGAGCCGGGTGCCCTCATCGGCTTCGCGGGCCAGCGCGTCATCAGGGACACCATCAAGCAGGAGCTGCCCGAGGGCTTCCAGACGGCCGAGTTCGCGCTCGAGCACGGCCTGATCGACGCCATCGTGGAGCGCTCCGAGATGCGCGCGACCCTCGCGCACCTGCTGGCCATCCACCTGGCCACCGCGAGGTCGAACCGCGGCGCGCACGAGCCGGGCGACCGCGCCATCCTCGTGGACTTCCAGACGGTGCGCGACAACCTGGAGCATGGCACCGACACGTACAACACGGTGACGTACGGCCTGCTCGAACCCGAGGGCGGCCTGCCGTTCGGCGAGTCGTCTCCCTGGCGCCCGCGGCGCGCCCAGCAGCTGCTGGGCGGCCTGGCGGGGCGCCTGGAGCGGAAGGCCCCCGGCGCCGTGTCGCCGAAGCGCCTGGGGAAGGTCCTCGCTCGCGGCGGCTTCGACGCCGAGGGCGGCGCGTCGCTCGAGGTGAACGGGATATCTGCCGACATCTCCGCCGCTGCGGCCGCCGACTCCGGCAACCGCGCCTGGCAGAGCGTGCAGCTGGCGCGCAACGTGCACCGGCCCACGGCGCGCACGTACATCGACGCGCTGGTGGACGGCTTCATCGAGCTGCACGGCGACCGCTCCTTCGGCGACGATGCGGCCGTGGTGGCGGGCGTCGGCTGGATCGGCGGGCGGGCCGTGACGGTGATAGCGCAGGAGAAGGGGGCCGACCTGAAGGAGCGCATCCGCCGCAACTTCGGCTGCCCGCAGCCGGAAGGGTACCGCAAGTCCCTGCGTCTCATGCGTCAGGCCGAGAAGTTCGGCCGCCCCGTCGTGTGCCTCGTTGACACGCAGGGCGCGTTCTGCGGCATGGAGGCCGAGGAGCGCGGGCAGGGCAACGCCATCGCCGACAACCTGCTGGCGCTCGCAGGCCTGCGCGTGCCCGTGGTGAGCGTGCTGGTGGGCGAGGGCGGAAGCGGCGGTGCGCTCGCGCTCGCCCTGGCCGATCGCGTGGCCATGCAGGAGCACGCCGTGTACTCGGTGCTGTCGCCGGAGGGCTTCGCGTCCATCCTCTGGAAGGACCGCACCCGCGCCCCCGAGGCGGCCGCGGTCATGAAGATGAGCGCGGCGGAGGCGTGCCAGATGGGCATTGTGGACGCCGTGCTCTCGGAGGGTCCCGCCCCCGCCCACGAGAATCCCGAGGCCGCCGCCGAGCAGGTGCGCGCCTACGTGAGCACCGCCCTGGCCGAGCTCGCCGAGCAGCCGACGGATGCCTTGCTGCAAGCCCGCTACGAGCGCTTCGCGAAGTTCTAGCGGCCGCCCGGCCGGGGGACGTGACAGGGGGACGGGGATAATGTCTCACGCTCTCCGGTGCGACAGGGCTACGCGAGACGTTCGAGAGCGTGAGACATTATCCCCGTCCCCCTGTCACGTCCGGACGCGGCTGGATCCACGCTATCCCTGCAGGAGGTCGATCAGGTCCTCGCGGGTGAGGCTGGCCAGCGAGACGCCGCCTGCGCCGACTATCTGCTCGGCCAGATCGCTCTTCGCCTCTTGGAGGCGCATGATGCGCTCCTCGATGGTGCCTTTGGCGATGACCTTCTGCACGCTCACCACCTTATCCTGCCCGATGCGATGCGCGCGGTCGGTGGCCTGGTTCTGCGCGGCGGCGTTCCACCAGGGGTCGGCGTGCACGACCACGGAGGCGCCCGTGAGGTTGAGCCCGGTGCCGCCCGCCTTGAGCGATACGAGGAACACGGGCGTGTCGTCGGCGTTGAAGGCGTTCACCAGCGCGAGGCGGCGCTTCTTCGGCGTGGCCCCCGTGATGGTGAAGTAGCCCACCCCCGCGGCGTCGAGCCGTTCCGCAATGCGGTCGAGGAAGCTGGTGAACTGGGAGAACACGAGCGTTTTCTCGCCGGCGTCCCGGGCGGAGGACACGAGCTCCATGATGGCATCGAGCTTGGCCGCGCCCCTCTCGTAGTTCTCGTAGAGCAGGCGAGGGTCGCAGCACAGCTGTCGCAGCTTCGTGAGCTCGGCGAGCACCTCAACCTTGCGCTGGTCGAAGCTGCGGTCGTTCCTGTTCTTGCGCTGCGCGGTCAGCTCCTCGCGCAGCCGCTGCTCGTGCGCGGCGTACAGGCGCAGCTGCTCGCCTTCGAGCGGCGCGTACACGATGGATTCAAGCTTGTCGGGCAGCTCGCGCAGCACGTCGGTCTTCAGGCGGCGCAGCATGAACGGCCCCGCGACGGCCTGCAGGCGCCGTGCCGTCTCCTCGTCGCCGCCCACGATGGGCAGCTCGAAGCGCTCGCGGAAGCGGTTGTACGGTCCCAGAAGGCCCGGCATGAGGAAGTCGAAGATGCTCCAGAGCTCGCTAAGGCGGTTCTCCACGGGCGTGCCGGTGAGCGCGAAGCGGTGTTGCGCCTGCACCCGCTTGACGGCGCGCGTGGTGAGGGTCGCCGGGTTCTTGATGTACTGCGCCTCGTCGAGCACGCAGCAGAACAGCCCGCGTTCCGCCCATGCGGCCGCATCGATGCGCAGGAGGTCGTACGAGGTCACGAGCACGTCGCACCCGTCGCCCTCGAAGGCCTCGCGCCGCAACTGCACGCGTTCGCGTTTCGTGCCCGCCACGGCGCGCACGTCGAGCTCGGGCGCGAACCGCTCGAATTCCGCGAGCCAGTTGTACACGAGCGAGGCGGGGCATACGACAAGGGAGGGGCCGACCGTGCGCGCTTGCTCTCGCCGGGCGAGCAGCAGGGTTATGATCTGCACCGATTTGCCGAGGCCCATCTCGTCGGCCAGCACGCCGCCGAAACCCGCGTCGCAGCGCGCCGAGAGCCAGCGGAAACCCTCGGCCTGGTAGGGACGCAGGACGTCTGCGAGCGCCGGTGGCACGTCGTAGGCGCGCTCGTCGGTTGTGCGGAAGCCTTCCACGTAACGCGTGAACGAGCGGTCGCGCGCAAGGTCGGCCTCCTCGTCGAGGTAGAACGCGCGGTAGGCGGGCAGCTCCGCCGAGCCTGCGGCCAGCTCCTTGGCCGTGAGCCCCAAGTCGGCTGCCAGGCGGTCGAGCTGCGAGAGGTCGAAGTCCTGCAAATCGAGGAACATGCCGTCTCGCAGCCGGTGGAACCGCTTGCGCTTGCGGTAGCTTGCCAGAAGCGACGCGAGCTCGCGGGCGGGCAGGTCGCCCGAATCCAACGTGAGGTTGATGAGGTTGCCGGCGAGCGACACGCCCAGCGACACGCGCGGCTTCTTGTCGCGGATGAGGCGGTCGAACGCAGGCGTGGTGAACACCGTGCCCAGCGCGCGGAACTCCGTGAGGCCGCCGAACAAAAGCGCGCCCACGGCCTCGTCGTCGGCGAGGGAGAGCGAGGCGTCTGCCGCATCGAGGTACCTTGCCGCCAGCTCGCCCGCACGCGCCTCCAGGCGCTCGTCGCGCAGCGGGCCGGAGAGCTTCGGCGGTGTTTCCGCCTTCTTCGCCGCCGCTTCCGTTTCCGAGGCTGCGTCCGGCGCGCCTTCCTCTTCCTGTACCTCGCCGCCGAACAACAGATGGCGTGCCTCGCCATAGGCCGCCCAGGCTTCGCAGGTCACGCGTGCGTCGTCGCGGTCGAAGAAGAATTCCAGCTGGCAGGGCACCGGCTTGTAGGCAGCGATCTGGGCGGGCATGTCCACGTGCAGGTGCTGCTCGATAGTCGGCAGCGCCGCCGCGCAGAAGAGCGGCATGTCGGCCTCCGCCACGTAAAGGTCGCTCTCGCTGCTGTCGTAGACATTGCGCAGGAAGTCGGCGCATTGGGCGAACTCGGGCGAGCAGTTGTGGAAGAGGCCGTCCTTCCACACGTAGAGGCGCTCTCCCTGCGCGGCCAGGGCCAGGAGGTCGGTGCGCTCGATACGGTAGCCGCCCCGATCGGCGGGGCGCAGGGCAACGGCTATGCGCGGGTCTTCTTCCACGACATGCGTGCGCACGGTCCGCCGTGCGCCGGCCTCGTCTTCCTCCATGGCGAACTCCCGTCCGGCCAGGAGGTCGAGCAGCTCGACGGCCTCGGCATCCGAGAGCTCCAGGTCGCGTCCCACCACGCTCGAGGAGCGGTAGCGCCAGTACGCCGCCGCGCTCGTCTGCTCGCGCAGGGCCACGGCGCGGTCGAGGAAGAGCGCGACGCGCCGGGCGTGCTCGGTGAGCTGGGCCGGCACATGGAGGAACGCGAGCTTCTTGCCGTAGGAGAAGAACTCGCCCGCGCGCATGCGCTCGACGAAGTCGGAGACGCCCTTCATCGCATAGGAGCCCTGCGGCCCTGAAAGGCGGAAGTGCGCCGACCACGAGCGGTAGCCGAAAACGAGCGTGGTCTCGATATCGACGTTTCCGGTCGCCTTCTGCGTGCCAGACGCCCGCGCCGCGCGCTTCATGTAGTCCTCGATGCAGGCCGAGGTCGTGCGCGTGCGCTGCGCCTGATAGCCGAGGAACCGCTGGGGTGCGCGACGGTAGGAGAGCATCAGCGCCGCGCAGTGCTTGCACATGCCGTCATGCTCGCGGTAGGCCGGGCAGGTGCAGGAATAGTCCAGCACGATGCCGCTGTCATCCTCGAAGCACACCGACGTGCGGTAGCGGTCGTCCCAGCCGCTGCTCGATGCTACGAATGCCGAGAGCGTGACCTCGTCGCCATCGTAGCGCACCTGCTTTGTGAGGATGTTGCGGTCGGAGGCGGCTATCTGCTCCGCGCGTGCCAGGGTGCGCGCGGAGCAGATAGCCGCGAGGGCGTTCTCCGGGATCATCGGTGCTTTCCCCACCTTCCTCTCCGAACGGGTGTACTAGTTCATCATACTACAGCACCGCCTGCGCGGGGCCTGCGGCCGGAGCCCGACGCGAAAACGGCATCGGGCCCGTCGCGGCCGGGTTGGATCGCGCGACTGCGCCGCCGCACCGCTGCGCCGCTGCGCCACGCAGTTGTGCTGCCTTGGCTGCGTTTCGGGCGCGCTTCCCTCAAACCTTCATTGAATGCCCTGGGTCTGGGCCGGCCCGATGTGCGAAAGCGTCATACTTTTCTCCAGGAGGGAAGCGCGGGCAGTTTGCTTGCGCAAAGAACGAAGGAGAAGCGAGACGATGAAGATGATGAGAACCGCGAAGCTCATGCTCGGCGGCCTGGCCGCGGCGGTGATGCTGACGACGGCTGTGGCCGTGCCGTGCGCGTTCGCCGAGGAGGGCGTCACCACCATGGCCACTACGGCTCCGCTCAACCTGCGCGAGGGCGCCAACATCAACTCGAACATCATGGACACCATGCCCCAGGGCACGTCGGTGCAGGTGTTCGGCATGACGCAGGACGGCTGGTACGACGTTGAGTACAACGGTGTGCGCGGGCACTGCTGGTACCAGTACCTCGACTTCGAGGGTACGGCCGAGGGCACCGTACACGACGGGCACGTCACCGACATGTACGCCACGGCGCCGCTCAACGTGCGCGCGCAGCCCAACACGGGCACCTCGATCATCGGCTCGCTGGCCGAGGGCCAGTACGTGCCCGTGATCAGCAAGCACGACGGCTGGTTCAAGGTGAGCTTCAACGGCCAGGAGGCGTACTGCTACGGCGAGTACCTGGGCTTCGGCCAGACGGGCGCCGACAAGTGCCAGGCCGCCGCGCCCGAGGACATCTCGAACAGCCAGATGAACAAGCTCACCACGACGGCACCCCTGAACGTGCGCGCCGAGCCGGGCACCGACGCCCGCATCCTGGGCTCGTTCGCGGCTGGCGAGTCGGTGAGCACTATCTCGGTGGAGGGCGACTGGTACAAGGTGAAGTACGGCGACCAGACAGGCTACTGCTACGGCGACTACCTGGAGTGAGGGCTGGCTGAAACCTGAATCCCTGCATGGGGGAGGTGCTGCGCATGCGGCGCCTTCCTCCGTTTATCTGGAGGAACCCTCCATCCCCTTAAAGCGCGACGCCTGCCAGCTTCTCGATGAGCTTGCGGTAGATGCGGTCCGCGATCCACGGTTCGGTGGACACGGCGCAGACGTCGTCCAGATCGACCCACCGCACACCGCTGTTCTCGTCGGGCTTGACGCGCAGCGGCTCCTCCGGCGAGGCCACGGCCAGGTACGTGACGTTCAAATGGAGGTGCGAACCCACGTAGCGCCCGCGCTTCTCGTGGCCGTCCACGGTGAGCACCTCGAGCGAGAAGATGCCGCCCGGTCCGCACGGCACGAGCCGAGCGCCGGCCACGCCTGTCTCCTCCTCGAGCTCGCGGAGGGCCACGCGTGCCAGGTCGCGCTCGCCGTCCGCATGCCCGCCGATCCAGCTCCACGAGTCGTAGAGGTTGTGGTACACCATGAGCGTGCGCTGCTTGTCGGGGTCGACCGTCCAAATCGAGCAGGCCATATGCGCCGGCGCCGAGCGGTCGAACACGTGCGGGTCGTCCGCGAGCGCGCGCAGGATGGCCAGCCGGTCGACGGCTTCCTGCTCGTTGAAGGGCTCGTAGGCGCGTATGTCGTCGATGAGGGCCATGGGGGCATTGTACGCGTGCGATGCGGGCGGTGCAACGGAGCTGGGCATATACAGCTCCCAACGTGATCAACCCGGTTTCTCGTCGGGAGAGTATCCCAAGATGTCCCCTGGCTCGCATTCGAGTTCTCGGCAGAGCGCGTTCAGCGTCGAGAACCGGATCGACCTCACCCTGCCCGTCTTGATGCGGGAGAGGTTGACCGGGGTGATCCCGACCCTCGCCGCGAGCTCGATGGTGCCTGTGCCGCGCTCTTCCATCATGCGGCCGAGTTTGGAGATGACGGCCATGAGTCCCTCCTTTCCGATTCGGGACAACGGGTGCTCGACGATACCGGTCCGAGTGTCAAATAGACCCCTAAAGTGGACTATTGGAGCAGTAGCGATGCGCAAACATGGGCGAATGCGCACATCATCCGAAACGCAGAGGAGGCTCGGCCTCAGGATCAAGGACCTACGCGAGGAGCGGGGCCTGTCGCAGTACGCCTGCGCCCCCTGGCTCGGGGTGTCGCGGACCTATCTGGCCGACGTCGAATGCGGCAGGCGCAACGTGAGCCTGGCCACGCTCGATTCGATCGCCCGCGGGTTGGATGTCTCCCTGGAAGAGCTTCTGAGGGGCGTCTAGCGAGCAGGTCCGCCGCCTCTCCGAGGCGCGCCGCGGCCGATCCCGGAACCTCCCTTGCCATCGTGTTGACGCCGATAGCGTCGAACGTGTCGAGCCCCTCGTTCTCCAACCCCTCGCCATACAGCTTCAAGTGCACGGCGAGTTCTCCAGCGCAGCCTTCGCCTCGTCGACGGCCCTCTCGGCATCTGCCGCCCCCTCCAGCTCGATCATGCCCCCCTCTGCCGGACAGGGCGGAAACGATTTCGTCAAGGTCACTCACATGTGACTATGACGAATAGTCTAGCGCATACCCTTGGCACATGGGAGTGACACAGGACAACAAATACGAGCGACTTGGGAAGTCGATCCGCGAGCAGCGCTTGGCGCAGGGCCTCTCGCAGCGCAAGCTCGCGGGCATGATCGGACAGCCCAACTCCCACACCTACATCACCCGTGTCGAGCAGGGCAAGATCAAGATCGGGCTCGAGCAGCTGGGAAGGATCGCGGACGCGCTCGGCGTGGAGGTGCGCGACCTCATCGATTTCTGACTGCGTTCCGGCTCGGTGCCGGAAACTGCTCGGAAGCGTTGGGATGGAGAGCATCTCGCCTGCCTCCGGCGCTTCGGGCATGCATCGGGGCTATCCCGCCGCCTCGTAGGCAGGCTCATGGGCTAGGTTGCCGCGCTGATCTTCCAAGAGTCCGCGTCGATTCGACGTGATTCCTCCTCCATCTCGTGCGCGTACCGGTCAATCTTCGGCTTGAGCCGCCGGGCTCGCCTTCACGCCGGCGAAGTTGTGTCTGACCTTCAGGCTCGGAAGCCCCGCCATGCAGGTCATCTTAACGGCCGTCATCGCTGTCGCGACTTCGCCGGAAGGGGCGCTTTTCGGCATCAGATGCTCTTTCTGTCGGGTTCCGGTCTGAGGCTATGCAGTCCGTCGTGCGCTTTCGATGGGTCGTCGTAGCAAGACGCTCGCCCTCATCGGCTCCGGGAGCCCCGTTCGCCGCACTGCCACGTGTTAGAATGGCGTTCGCAGCCGTATCCCGCCGACGAAAGGCGCAGACGTTGAAGATTGCCATCAGTTCCTGCCTGCTGGGAGAGCCCTGCCGCTACGACGGGAGGTCGTGCCCGTCCGAGGCCGCCCGGCTCCTGCAGGGCTTGGACGGCGTCGAGCTCGTGCCCGTGTGCCCGGAGGTCTTGGGCGGTCTGCCGGTGCCGCGGTCGCCGAGCGAGATCGATGCCGCCGAGCGTGTTCTGCGCGTGACGAGCGCGGAGGGCGCGGACGTCACGGCCGCTTTCATGGCCGGCGCGCAGGCGGCGCTCGAGGCCGTGGGGGAGGGCGGCTGCAAGCTGGCCGTGCTGAAGGCGAAGAGCCCGTCGTGCGGATGCGGCCTGGTGTACGACGGCACGTTCTCCGGCGCGCTCGTTCCCGGCTACGGCGCCGCGGCGCGCCTGCTGCGGACGGAGGGCGTGCGCGTGGTCGACGAGGAGCAGCTGGCGGCCGTGCTCGCCTCCTCTGCCGCGCGGCATCCCGATGCCCTTCCAGCCCTGTTCGCCGAGACGTCTGCCGCCTGCCCCGTGCTCGAGACTGAGCGGCTCGTGCTGCGCGCCATCGGGCCGGAGGATGCCGAGGACGTGTTCGCCTACTGCTCCGATCCCGATGTGGGCGCCGACGCCGGCTGGCCCGTGCACCGCACGCTCGATGACTCGCGCGCGTTCATCGAGGCCGTGGCCTGCGAGCCGCACGTGTTCGGCGTGTTCGAGAAGCTTTCCGCTGCCGACGGGGCTGACGGTTCCGACGGCGCCGTATCGGAACCGTGCACGGGTCCCTGCATCGGCTCGGTCGGGCTCATCCCTGACCCGCAGCGGCGCAACGTCGATGCCCTCATGTTGGGGTACTCCCTGGCGAAGCCCGCCTGGGGCCGGGGCTACATGACGGAGGCGTCGCGCGAGGTTATCCGCTACGGTTTCGAGGAGCTGGCCCTCGGCCTGATCTCCTGCACGCATTACCTGTTCAACGATCGCTCTCGACGCGTTATCGAGAAGTGCGGCTTCGAACGCGAGGGCATCATCCACGCCGCCGAGCCCGCCCCCGACGGCACCATGCAGGACCTGGAGACGTACTATCTGACGCGCGTGTCATGGGAGGAGGCCTCGCGCGAGAGCGCGCCGCTCTGCGCGAACCCGAAGCTCTGGCAGTCCACTCAAGAGGTTCGCGCAGAATGACACGTCCAGAGGGGTAGCTTGCTGGTTGCGCAAGGTGCTACGCATCTTGAAAAATGAATACTATAAGTGAAAAATGCACTATCCTGCATAAACTGCCAGTCGCGCCCCATAGGGGCGCGTGGGTTGAAACATCGACGAATGCACGGCCGACGCCAAGAAGGCCGTGGTCGCGCCCCATAGGGGCGCGTGGGTTGAAACACGGCTGTTCCGTCTGCTATGAGCAGCGTTGGAGTCGCGCCCCATAGGGGCGCGTGGGTTGAAACCGGCCACGACCTTGCCGGTGGCGTCTACGACGGTGTCGCGCCCCATAGGGGCGCGTGGGTTGAAACAAGATGCCTCCAGAAATCATCAGGAGCGGAGGAACCGGTCGCGCCCCATAGGGGCGCGTGGGTTGAAACATCATGCCGTCCCACGTGTACCCCATGTCTACGCAGTCGCGCCCCATAGGGGCGCGTGGGTTGAAACCTGCTCGAATACCTATTGGCCCACATCCCCGTCGTCGCGCCCCATAGGGGCGCGTGGGTTGAAACCTGGAAGCCGGACACCTCGCCACGGCGGAACCCCGTGGTCGCGCCCCATAGGGGCGCGTGGGTTGAAACTCGCAGCAGGGCGGGGGAGTGAGGTGCATGCGCTCGTCGCGCCCCATAGGGGCGCGTGGGTTGAAACGGCGTAGTCTGCGAAGCCTTGGCGTGACCGTAGAGGTCGCGCCCCATAGGGGCGCGTGGGTTGAAACGAGTTTGGACGCATTGACGCTCCCGTTGGCGAGCGTCGCGCCCCATAGGGGCGCGTGAGTTGAAACGACTGGGAATCGGACGCGCCGCGCATACAGGCGTGTCGCGCCCCATAGGGGCGTGTGAGTTGAAACGCGCTGGCTGGCGAGCCGGCGTGGGTCCTCTGCGGTCGCGCCCCATAGGGGCGCGTGGGTTGAAACCAACGACTACCACGGCCCGTACGTAACCGACACGTCGCGCCCCATAGGGGCGCGTGGGTTGAAACTGCGAGCCGCCCAAGGCCCCGGGGCAGCTGGTCGCCGTCGCGCCCCATAGGGGCGCGTGGGTTGAAACCGCTGAAGGTCGCCTCGGGAAGCGGTTCGTCGTTGTCGCGCCCCACAGGGGCGCGCGGGTTGAATCATTCGAATCGTGCTCGCTAAATGGACGGCTAAACAACCCGAGAGGCATCCTCGTGCGAACTGGGTTGACGCCTCGCTCGCCGGTTCTTGGGCCGCATTGTCCCAGCTTGCCGCACTACCCGGCAGGCTCGCCTGTCTTGCCCGGCTTCCCCGGCTCGTCCGATCCCGCTGTTGCGTGCGTCTCGTTCGCCCCATACTTCTTTATCGTGCTCGCCATCATGTCAGAAGGGCGATACAGGAACGTGAAGCACTTCGGGCAGCTCACGGCGTTGTCGGGCACCGGCTCGCCGCATTCGGGGCAGCGGCCGTCGTCGATGCGCTCGCCGCTTCCGTCGGCCATGCATGCGCCGCACATCACGCAGGGGATGCACATGGGAAGCCTCCTTCCGCTTGCGGTTTCGCTATCTCCCCCGGCATGCCACCGATCTCGCTCGCGGCCTTCTCGACCTCCTGCCGTATGAGCGCGGCCAGGGAGTCATGCACCACGTTCTCGAAGGGGAGGATGTCGCGCGCCGTGCGTCGCGCCGACGTGTAGTTCAAACGCTCCACGAAGCGCGACAGGAACGCGCCGGTGTAAAACTCGGCCAGGAAGTCGACGCCCGCGTTGCCGGTCAGGCGCTCGCGCACGGCCTGCCGGACAAGCGGGGCCTGCTCCTCCACCCTGCGGTCGATCAGGAACAGGATGTCCTCCCTGATGACGGGGAAGAACAGCTGGTGCAGGTAGAAGTCGAGCGTACCCGGGCCGCGCGTGGAGAACATGCGGCGGTAGTACGTCCGCCGACGCTCCAGCGAGTAGGAGAGCGCGGCGAAGAAGGGGGCGTTGTAGATGCGTCCCGAGTCCTCGATCTTGCGCGCGTAGAACGGGAACGCAGCGAGCGTGCTTTCAGGGCTGCCTGTCTCCCACACCAGCAGGTCCTCGGGGAACTTGTCCAGCAGGCCGCACGCCAGGTCATAGCGGAAGAGCCACACGACAAGCTGCTCCTTGTCGCCGAAATGGTAGTAGAACGTCTTGCGGTGCTTGCCTGCCTGCTCGGCGATCATGTTGACGGTTATGCGCTCGGCGGGCATGGTTTCCACGAGGCGCACGAACGCCTCGGCCAGGCGGAGCTTCGCATCAGGGCGCTTCGGGCTCATGGCTACCTCGTTGGGACGTGGCTGCGGTGTTGCCGGGCTGCATCGCGTGGGCGGCTGCGGACTCCATGATAGCGCGGAAGTTCCCGCAGCGGTGCGGCATGCTGCGGGAACTTCCGCTCTTGCGGGGAAGGGCGCCCGGCTAGGCGCCCGGGCTCGGGGTTCCCGGTGCCTTCGGCGGCGCGGGGGATGTCGGCGCCCCGGGTGTAGCGCCGCCAGGGGCGCTCGGCGGCGCTACAGGTTCCGGCTTCCTCATCACCGCCCCGCACTCGGGGCAGGTTCCGTCGGGGTTCGGCTCGGCGACGATGTAGCAGCTGGGGCATACCACCTCGCCCGCCTCCGCCGTGGGTGGTCTGAAGCACACGGCTGGGCCTCCTTTACCATTCGCAGTTCGACATGAGTATGAAGTTGCCGGCGGTCGAGGACCATTCCTCCAGCTTGAAGGGGTCGACGCCGGTCTTCTCCGAGAGCTCCGCACGCGAGTCCGCGTACTTGGCCACGTCGTAGAACTCCTCGATGGTGGCTATGCCCAGCTCCTTGAGCTTTGCCACGGCGTCGGGGTCGATTCCGAAAAGCTTGTCGAGATCGGCAGCCATTGCGATCATCCGCCTTCCTGTTGGTTCGCGCGCCCCCTCGGCAGTGCTGCCGAGGGGGGCGTCTCGTGCGCCGGGTCGCGCGCGTCGCAGCCCGGCGCCTTCCGGTTTCCGCGGCGCTCGTGCGCCGGGCGCCGCGGGGCTTGGCGTGCGGGAAGCGGGCCTACCGGTCCTGCTCCTCGCACTTGTACACCTTTGCGGCCACGCCGGTTTGCTGCCAGGCGCCGATGAGCTGGTCGAGCGAGTCGGGGTCGTCGTCCAAGAGCACGTTCGCGTTCGACTCGAACGCACCGAACAGGCTCGGCAGGGCCTGGTCCTTCTCCGGGAACCACCAGTCGTGCTGCACGCTGATGACGCGCGGGTCCACGATGGACGTCTTGCGGGCGCGCTGCTTGATGCGGCCCATGTGCGTCTCGATCCAGCACCAGTCGCCGTCGCGGATGTCCAGATCGATGGCCGTGTCGGGGTGGATGTCGAAAATCGGGTCGGGATGCAGGTTGCGGTACGGCCCGGGCTGCCGGTGCTCGGAGTGGTAGAACGGCAGGAAGCGAGCGCCCGTGATCATGACGAGCGGGTAGACGCCCTCCCATTCGGGATGCTTCTCCACGCTCGACGCCGGGTACTCGAACGCCGGCAGCGGGTCGAAGGGCAGCCCGGTCTCGCGCGCCAGGTCCTCGATGACCGAGGAGTACAGCTCCACCTTACCCGACGGCGTGAGGAACTTGTAGCCGGGCTCCTTGTACTTCTCGAACTTCTTCTGGCCGGCCATGTACTTCACGTCATGGTAGAACTTCTCGTGCGTGAGCCCCATGGGCGCCAGCTGGAAATCCAGCATGTCCTCGGCCTTCGGGCCCCACCACTTGTCCTCCTGGCCCAGGCGGATGGCCAGGCCGTAGAAGAACTCGTAGTCGTCGCGGAAGTCCACGTCGGCGCCGCCCTCGAAGCGCTCCAGCACGCGCGCCTGCGCGCCGAAGTACATGGGGCGGTGGTTCATGACGGCATAGCAGTTGTCCGGGCGTTCGAGCCATGTGGCGGCTGGAAGCGCGTAGTCGGCAAGCGCCGCGGTGGGCGTCATGAAGTAGTCGTGCACCACCAAGAGGTCTAGGTTCATGAGGGCCTCTACCACGAGCTTCGTGTTCGAGAACGCCATGACCGGGTTGTCGGCCTGCACGATGAGGGCCTTCACCGGATAGGGGTCGCCGTCGCGCATGGCGCGGAACAGCAGCGGCGCGTTGGAGTACGGATAGAACGACGGGTAGGCCTGCGAGATGACGTCCCAGCCCTTGAACGTGAGGCCGGGGAAGCGGTCGTTGCCGATCATCTTGTCGCGCTGCTCCTGCGAGAGCGCGTAGTGCTCGTAGAACGCCGGGGGGAAGCGCGACGGGGGCGCCAGCTGGTCGCCGCCCTTCTTGTCGATGTTGCCCGTGATGGCGCGCAGGATGGCCTTGCCGCGGATGGCGCTGGAGGCGTTGATGCCGCTCGCGTCGCCGCCCTTCTGGCCCCACGGCAGGCAGGCCGGCTTCGTGGTGGCGTACATCCGGGCCGACTCGCGAATCTTGTCGGCGGGTATCCAGGTGATCTCGGCCACCTTCTCGGGCGGGTAGTCCTTGGCGCGCTCGCGCAGCTCGTCGAAGCCCACGCACCACTCGTCCACGAACTCGTGGTCGTAGAGATCCTCCTCGATGATCACGTTGATCCAGCCGAGCGCGAGCGCTGCGTCGGTGCCGGGGCGGATCTGCAGGAACAGGTCGGCCTGCTGGGCCACCTCGCTGAAGCGCGGGTCGATGACCATGAGCTTGGCGCCGCGCTCCTTGCGGTTCGTGTTCACCCAGTCCCACAAAAGCGGCTCCGACGCGATGGTGTTACGGCCCCACAGCACCACGAGGCCGGCGTTCACCCAGTCCGACTTGTCGGAGCAGAACCCGCCGTAGGTGCAGGGCTCGAGCCACATGTCGCTGGAGTAGCAGATGGTGCCGTTGCCGCCCGTGTTCGGGCTGCCGAACAGGTTCGTGAACTTGTAGTGCAGCCAGCTCCACGTGCGCGCCGTGCCCTCGGTGAAGGCAAGCGTCTCGGGGCCGTACTCGTCGCGCAGCTCGGCCAGCTTCTCGGCTATCTCGTCGAACGCCTGGTCCCAGGAGATCTCCTCCCACTGGCCGCCGCCGCGCTCGCCCACGCGCTTGAGCGGCTTCTTCAGGCGGTTCGGGTTGTACACGAACCCCTCCAGGTAGCGCTGCTTGTCCAGGCGCGAGCACGTGTAGCCCTTGTTGTGCGGGCAGTCCGGGTCGCCCTCGATGTTCGTGATCCTGCCGTTCACCTTCGTCACCAGCACGCCGCAGCGCACGTGGCAGAAGAAGCAACCGGCGCGCAGTACCTCAACCTTGTCCTCAGCCATGAGCCCTCTTCCTCTCGTCTCTCCGATTGGCGGCCGTGCCCGGCCGTCGCAGCCCGATCCCGCTCCTTTCCGCAAACGAGGCCCGCCTTCATGTTGACCGCCCGCCTGCCGCCGCCTGCGAGCGCAAACCTTCGGAAACGCCGTGGAAGTGCAACTAGGAAGTGATGTTGAGTGCAGTATGGCCGGCGCGGCGCGGTGGCGCCATGTCCAAAAGGGCGCAGGGGGATAGGATTGGGAATTCCGTGCTGATAGGGTAAGCGGTGGGCAGGAGAGGCTTCCTTTTGGGTGATGCGAACTCGTACGTTCTTGCTTGTTCTATAATGAGCTTGAGTGAATTCGAGGTTGACGATGAGTCTGGGTGCCCTCGATCCGCTAGTGCGCGAACCCTAAGCTATGGGGATTCACACGTGAGGTTCGCGCATGAATCGAGTCATTTCGGGTCGATGGTTGCTAGGAGGGTTCTGAGGCAGCTTGAAAATTGCATATTTCATTCAATTTTATTCAGAATTATGCATGAATTGACAGTCGCGCCCCTCGCGGGGCGCGTGGGTTGAAACTCTCGCGGGTGTGGAATCAGGTTGCAGAAGAGACCGTCGCGCCCCTCGCGGGGCGCGTGGGTTGAAACCACACTTCCGTGTACGGCACGACGCGCTCCATCAGCGTCGCGCCCCTCGCGGGGCGCGTGGGTTGAAACGGGTACTCGGCGATGACCCTCTCGTGCGTTCGCTGTCGCGCCCCTCGCGGGGCGCGTGGGTTGAAACTCCAAGAGGCGCGGCCTCCAACGGGAGGGGAGCGGGTCGCGCCCCTCGCGGGGCGCGTGGGTTGAAACTCGAGCACGCCCAAACGAGCGATTGAAGCCATAGTCGCGCCCCTCGCGGGGCGCGTGGGTTGAAACAAGGTCTCAAAAAGGCTCACACGAGCTCTTCTAACGTCGCGCCCCTCGCGGGGCGCGTGGGTTGAAACTGCCCTTAGTCCAGCAGCTCGGGTCGCTCATGCAGGGGTCGCGCCCCATAGGGGCGCGTGGGTTGAAATGCCGCCGCGCTAGCTTCCGATAAAACGAGTGATAGGCCTCGGCCTCTGCGAAGCTACCTGATTTGTCACTGCTGCAGTTGCGAAAGGGGTGTGAATTGGGTGCGCACCGTCGCCGTATCGTGCTCTTAGCACCGGTTTCGACAGACATTTGCGCCCCCATGCTACAATGCGCTCATGATGCGCGAGAGCGACATATACGAGCTGCGGCTGTTCGATCGGATCCTGATCGTCTTTCGCATGTCGCGCGGCGAGTACGGCGATCTTTCAGTTGAGGTTGTCTCGGCAGACTCGTCGGCAAGCCGCCTTCTCCCGCTGTCGTTCGATGGAGAGACTACCGACGAGCGTCTCTTCGAATGGATTCGCCGACGGCGCATCCCGAAGAATCGCGCCTATGTTGACGAGATACTCAAGTCGTGCGGCATCGAGTCCGACGATGCGAAATCGATCATCGATGTGAGTAAGGGCCTTTCGCTCAACGATTCCTATTGGGTTGTTCCTCGAGGCTTCGAGGGTTCTTTTGCTGAATGGAACCTCTATGAGAATGAGATGAGCGCCGCTTTGCAGCTTGTCGCGTACACTGGCGTCGCTTCAGACGCGCTTGCCGACGGCGGCATCCCAAGCGAGCTCACCAACAGCGGCATGTTCCCCAAGGCATGGCGGGCGGAAGGATCTAAGCGCAT
This sequence comes from Gordonibacter urolithinfaciens, assembly GCF_900199375.1. Taxonomy (NCBI): domain Bacteria; kingdom Bacillati; phylum Actinomycetota; class Coriobacteriia; order Eggerthellales; family Eggerthellaceae; genus Gordonibacter; species Gordonibacter urolithinfaciens. The sequence goes on along the minus strand of NZ_LT900217.1, from coordinate 406,942 downwards.
CCTGTACAAGGCTGGTCATCTGTTCGAAGGCGCCAACGTTGGCAAGGAGCCCTACTCGGAATACCTTTCCTTCCAGATCGCGCACCGCATGGGGATCGACGCGGTTCCGTATGACCTGGCCCTATGGAAGGGGAAGCTCTGCTCCACCTGCGAGCTGTTCTGCTCGAAGGACGTCGCGTTCGTACCTTTCGGCTTTGCGGTACCCACCGAGCGTTTCAAGAACATGAACTTGCGCGAGGCTCTCGCGTATTTTGCAAGCCTCGGCGAAGAGGCGCTCGAAAGGTTCAAATCGATGCTCGTGTTTGACGCGCTCATAGGCAACGAGGATCGCCATATGGGGAACTACGGCGTGCTGCGCGATAGCGCCACAGGCGCCGTAAAGGGGATGGCTCCGCTGTTCGACCATAACGTGGGGCTGTTCGCGGGAGCGATGCCCGACGAGCTGAACGTGGATGCCATGATGCGGAAGGCGTCGATCGGCCGCGGCGCGTTCGCCCCCTCGCTCGACGAGCAGGCGGCTCTCGTGATCGGTCCGGTGCAGAAAGCGCAATTGGAGCGGCTTGCCGGATTCGTTTTTGAGCGTCATCCAGTCATGGACGAGTTCGACGAAAGCGATACCCGCAACTATTTCAGCGACGAGCGGTTGAAGTGTCTGAACGGCTACGTGGCACGCCGGGCAGAGGTCCTCCTTGAGCTCCCGACGGTTGATCCCGGGAAGATCAGACAGGATGTTGGATAAACGGAGCCGATCGCTCTTGTTTTTTGAACTAACGTCAAAACTCAAATTATATTTCATCCCATAATTTGACCTGTACCATTATGAGGATAATCAAAATCCGATAAACGTGTACAATGAAATAATCTATTATGATTTAGATTATTGATCGGAAGCCTCATGCCAGAATACTACGCTCATACTGGTTCCGACCTCGACGATGTTTCAACGTGGCAGACCCTTTCGGAGCATGCGAACGAGGTGGCGCGGCTGGCCGAGGCGTTTGCGGAGAAGTTCGGCATGGGGGTATGGGGGCGCACGCTCGGATTGCTGCACGATGCGGGCAAGGCGAGTGTCGGCTTCCGGAGGCGCTTGGAAGGCGGCAAGCCGGTCGATCATTCGACGGCGGGAGCGAAGGTCGCTGTCGGTCGGTATGGAGTCTGCGGGCAATTCATGGCATACGCCCTTTGCGGACATCACGGCGGAATGCCCAACGGTAAAATTTGGTCAAATCCCCCCAGTTCAAATAGCAAATTGCTGCGGTCGCCGCTCAAAGATCGCCTTGGCGGCGAGATCGAATCCTACAATGCTTTCTTCGAGCTGGTCGAGGCAGGGCAAATCAACCTTCCCGATGCTGCCCGGCTTGGAGCCCCTATGCACCCCGGTCGAACGTTCGAAAGCACAGCGAGAAAAGCGTTCTCGATGTTCGTGCTCGAGCACTTCCTGTATTCCAGCTTGGTCGATGGCGATTACCTCGATACCGAACGCTTCATGACGCCTGAAGCCTCGGAAGCGCGCGAGGCGCGCGAGCTCGCCAACATGGAAGAGCTGCTCGCGAAGCTCGAGAGCCACATGGCCGAGCTTATGGAAAAGGCGGGCGACACGTCAGTCAACCGTGCGCGGCGCTCGGTGTACGAAGACTGCCTCGCGACCGCCGTGCAGCCTTCCGGGCTCTACACCATGACGGTGCCGACCGGCGGCGGCAAGACGCTCAGCTCGATGGCTTTCGGGTTGCGGCATGCGGTTGAGCAGGGGATGGAGCGTGTCATCGTGGCTATCCCCTATACCAGCATCGTCGAGCAGACAGCCGCCACGCTCAAAGCCATATTCGGCGCCGAGAACGTGCTGGAGCACCACTCCAACTACGACTTCCGCGACCTCGATGACGAGGAGAAGGCCAGGCAGCGTCTCGCCATCCAAAATTGGGACGCGCCCATTGTGGTGACGACGAACGTGCAGCTGTTCGAATCGCTCTTCTCGAACAAGCCGGGCAAGAGCCGCAAGGTGCACAACATGGCGCGAAGCGTCATCATCCTCGACGAGGCGCAGACGCTCCCCGACGAACTGCTGAAGCCTTCGCTCGCCATGCTCGAGGAGCTTGCGGCGGGCTACGGCTCGAGCATGGTGCTGTGCACGGCCACGCAGCCGGCGCTGGAGGGGCTGTGGCCCTTCGGCGCCGAGCCGCGCGAGATCGTGCAGCATCGCGACTTGTTCGACGAGGCGTTCGGCGGGCGGGTTGCCTACGAGTCGCTCGGCACGATCGAGCAGGCGGATCTCGTCGAGCGCATCGCGGCTGGTCGTGAGGTGCTCTGCGTGGTGGGCACGCGCGGCCTCGCCCGTGCCATATACGACAATGTGGTGGCGCGAGCGGTGGAGCGCGGCGACCTATCGGACGTCAAGCGCGCGTTCGACGAGGGGTACTTCCATTTGAGCGCCTTCATGATTCCGGGCCATCGCAGCGCCATGCTCGAGCGCATTCGCGAGCGCCTTGACCGCAAAGAGCGCTGCGTCGTGGTGTCGACGCAGCTCGTGGAGGCGGGCGTGGACGTCGATTTCCCCGAGGTGTACCGCGAGCTCGCAGGGCTCGACTCCGTCGTGCAGGCCGCCGGCCGTTGCAACCGCGAGGGGCGCTTGCCGGGAGCGGGCACGGTGCGCGTGTTCGAGCTGTCCGTCGACGGCGAGCGGCAGAAGACGGAAACGTGGCTCGAGAAGATGAAGGGCATTGCCCGCGACGTGGTCCGTGAAAACGGCGGACGGGTCGACGAGGGGCTGATTCCCGCGTTCTTCCAAACGCGCTATGGTTCCGAATGCCTCGATGCCAAGGGCATCTTCCAGAAAACGGCCACGAAAAACCTGATTTCGGACAGATTCGAAACCATGCCGTTCGAGCAGTGCGCCTTGGACTACCGGATCATCCAAGACGACTCCGTTCCCGTGTTCGTGCCTTGGGGCGCCGAAGGCCGCGCGCTTCTCAAGGAGCTGCTCGCGAGCGAGAACCCGGCGGGCATGGCCATGCGCTTGCAGCGGTTCAGCGTGGGGGTGCCTATCTGGAGCATCGAGGGGTACAAGCAGGCGGACGCCGTCGAAGAGCTTGAGCCGTTCCTCATATTGAAAGAGGACGGTTGCCGGTCCTTCTACCGGGAGGATGTGGGGTTGGTTGCGGCGGGAGAGGAGGTTCTCGAGCTGCTGAGCTGCTGATACGGAGGCTGCGCTTGCGAGCGCGGTTACGACGAGAGGGAAAGGAGGTTCGACATGGGGTATGGCATCAAAGTGCTCGCGCGAGGCCCTCGGGCGTGTTTCACGAGACCTGAGATGAAGGCCGAGCGCGTCAGCTACGACGTCATCACGCCGTCGGCGGCGCGCGGGCTCATCGAGGCCGTGTACTGGAAGCCGGCCATCCGGTGGCACATCGATCGCATCGAGGTGCTCAACGAGATCCGCTTCGACACGTTCAGGCGCAACGAGCTGGGCGGCAAGTTGAGCTACCGCAACGCCAAGGCCGCCATGGAGCGCGGCGAGGAGGTATGGACGGCGGCCAACGACGACCGCCAGCAGCGCGCGACCATGTATTTGAAGGACGTCGCGTACCTGATCGACGCGCATTTCACGCTGACGGAGCAGGCGGGGGAGGACGACACGGTGGAGAAGCACTACAACATCGCCCTGCGCCGCCTGCGCAAGGGGCAGTGCTTCAACCAGCCCTACTTCGGCTGCCGCGAGTTTCCTGCGGACGTATCGATCATGGAGGAGCCTGGCGATAGGCCCAAGTCGTTCTACGCCGGTTCCGGCGGGCAGGATCTGGGGTTCATGCTCTTCGACATCGACTTCGACCACGACATGGAGCCGCAGTTCTTCCGCGCCTCGATGCGCGACGGCGTGATCGACGTCGCCCGCGCGCGCGAGGCGGTGGTCAGATGATCCTGCAAGAGCTCAACAGGTATTACGAGCGCCTTTTGGCCGATCCCGAGCGCGACGTTCCCGCCCGTCATTGGAGCGTGGAGAAGGCGGCGTGGGAGCTCAAGCTCTCCCGCGATGGCAGGCTGCTGGGCGCGTATCAACTCACGGCGGGCACGGGCAAGGAGCTGCGGAGGTTCGTCTCGCTGCGCGTGCCCGAGCATACGACGCGCAGCGGAACCGGCATGCTGCCGTTCTTCCTGTGCGACAATGCAGCCTACCTGCTCGGCTACGACGAGAAGCGCGGTCCCGATAAGCTGGCGAGCGCGCATGCGCTGCACGAGGCCGTGCTGGGCGAGTGCGACGACGAGGGTGCGCAAGCCGTCCTGCGCTTCTTCGAGCGCGAGGATCGCGACGCCGACCTCGATGAGGGTGTGCGCTCGGAGCTGGCCGAAGGCGGCGGCTTCGCGGTGTTCCGGCTGGACGGAGACCGGGGGCGATTGCACGAGCGGCCCGCGGTGGCTGCCGCATGGGCTTCCTATTGCGATGGCCAAGCGGCAGGCGAGGTGGTTGGCCAATGCGCCGTCACGGGCGAAGAGGGCCCGCTCGCTCGCTTGTTTCCTCAGGTGACCGGCGTTCCCGGAGCGCAGTCGGCCGGAGCGTCGCTCGTATCGTTCAACCTGCAGTCGTTCGAGTCGTATGGCAAGTCGCAGGCTTACAACGCGTCGGTTTCGGAGGCGGCGGCTTTCAACGCGGGCTCCGCGCTACGGCAGCTCTGCGCCGATCGCGAGCATCGGGTGCGCATCGGAGAGACGACGGTGGTGTTCTGGGCCGATCGTCCGGCTCCGGCGGAGGACCTGGTCATGCTGGGGATACTCGACCCCGACGAGCTCGACAGGGCCGAGGACCAGAACGCCGTGCAGGAAGTGCGCGCGGCGCTCGAGAGCATGGAGCGCGGTCTTCCCCTGGCCGGCGTCGACACCGAGACGCGCTACTTCGTGCTCGGCCTCGCGCCGAATGCGGCGCGCTTGGCCGTGAGGTTCTTCGAGACGAGCACGCTCGGGCGCATGGCCGAGAACTTCGGAGCGTACCTTCGCGACGTGAGCATGGCCGACGTGCGCGCCCGCTCGCTTCGCACGCTGCTGCTGCAGACCGCGCCCATGGGGTCGGCCGACCAGCTGCCTTCGACGCTGGTGAACGGCTGCATAGAGGCCATGCTCACTGGCCGTGCGTTTCCACAGGCCCTCTACTACGCGGTGCTTTCACGGATGCGCTCCGACCATGCGCGGCGCAACTCGTGGGACATGGGCCAACGCGCGGCGCTGCTCAAGGCGTGCCTTGTGCGCAGAGCGCGGCTCGGCGCTGAAAACTCGAATGGAGAGGACGGCGCCGCACGCGCCGATGAGGAAAGGAGTCTGGACGTGGATCTGGACAAGAAAAGGGCGAACCGCGGCTACGTGCTGGGAAGGCTGTTCGCCGTCATGGAGCACGCGCAGCGAAGCGCGCTCGGCGAGGTGAACGCGACCATCCGCGACCGCTACATCGGGGCCGCCTCCACGACGCCGGCACGCGTGTTCCCGCACCTGCTGCACAACACGCAGAACCATCTGTCTAAGCTTCGCAAGTTCAACCCGGGGCTTTGCGTGAAGTTCGAGAAGGCGAACGACGAGATCATGGCGATGCTCGACGGACCGGCCCTGTTCCCCAAGACGCTCGACGCGGAAGACCAGGGCGAGTTCTTCGTGGGGTACCACCAGCAGCGCGTCGACCTGTGGAAGAAGCACGACGACGAGGCCGATGCGGCAGCGGATGCCGAAGACGCTGACGACGAGACCGAAACCAACTAGGAGGACATCATGGCAGAGCCCATCAAGAACCGCTACGACTTCGTCTTCTTCTTCGATGTGAAGAACGGCAATCCCAACGGCGATCCGGATGCCGGCAACATGCCCCGCATCGACCCCGACACGAGCCGCGGCATCGTGTCCGACGTGTGCCTGAAGCGCAAGATCCGCAACTACGTCGACCTGGTGAAGGGCGAGGAGATCGATGACCCCGACGTGGCCGAGGGCGAGCTCGGGTACAAGATCTACGTGCAGGAGGCGGCCGTGCTCAACGACCGCAACCGCAAGGCGTACGTGCACTACGATATGAAGCCCGCGTCGAAGAAGCTGCCGAAGGCCAAGGAGGACCAGCTCAAAGTCACGAAGTTCATGTGCGACAACTTCTTCGACATCCGCGCGTTCGGCGCGGTCATGACCACCGACGTGAACTGCGGGCAGGTGCGCGGCCCCATCCAGTTGTGCTTCGCCGAGTCCGTCGACCCGGTGCTGCCGCTCGAGATGAGCATCACGCGCATGGCGGTGACCAACGAGAAGGACGCCGAGAAGGAGAAGACCATGGGCCGCAAGCAGTACGTGCCCTACGGGCTGTACCGGGCCGAGGGGTTCATCTCCGCGGCGCTGGCCGAGAAGACGGGTTTCTCCCAGGACGACCTCGACCTGTTCTTCGAGGCGCTCATGAACATGTTCGAGAACGACCGCAGCGCCGCGCGCGGGCTGATGGCCTCGCGCAAGCTGTTCGCGTTCAAGCATGAGAGCAAGCTGGGGAACGCGCCGGCCCATAAGCTGTTCGATACGGTGTCGGTGAAGCGGCTTATCGAGGACGGCGCCGAGGCCCGTGCGTTCTCGGACTACGAGATCGTCGTCGACCGCGCGGCGATTCCCGAGGGGGTCGAGCTGCTGGAGCTTCCGGTCGAGTAGGCCATGTACGCCGATGACGAGCTTTTGCCGCTTTCGGGGCTGCAGCACATCGCGTACTGCGAGCGGCAATGGGCGCTCATCCATCTCGAGCAGATATGGGACGAGAGTTACGACACGGTGCGGGGCTCGCTGTTCCACGAACGGGTGCACTTGGAGGGATACTCCGCCGCGAAGGGCGTCAGATCCGAACGAGGGTATCGGCTCGTGAGCCGCAGCCTCGGTATAGCGGGCATCGCCGATGTCGTTGAGTTCGCTGCCGACGGCGATGCTGCCAAGGCTGTGGTGCGCCCCGTGGAGTACAAGGTGGGGAAGCCGAAGATAGAGGAATGGGATCGCATCCAGGTGTGCGCGCAGGCGCTGTGCCTGGAGGAGATGCTCGGATGCGCCGTAGGGCAGGGCGACCTGTTCTACGGCGCCACCCGTCGTCGGGAGCGCGTCGTGCTCGACGATGCCTTGCGCGAGCGTGTCGCGGGGTTGGCGCTTCGCATGCATGAACTGTTCGAGCGCGGCGAGACACCTCGGGCCGTGCGCGGCTCGAAGTGCAGACGGTGCTCGTTGGCCGACTCCTGTCTCCCCGAGGCGTTCGACCACGATGCCGTGGCGTATTGGAAGGAGGCGGGATTTGAAAAAGCTTCTCAACACGCTCTATGTGACGAACTCTGAGGCGTACGTGTGCAAGGGCGACGACGCTCTCGTGGTGCGGGTGGACGGCGAGAAGGCGCTGCAGGTGCCGTTCCACTTGCTCGAGGGCATCGTGATGTTCGGGTACCTCGGCTGTTCCCCTGCCGTCTTGGGGGCGTGCGCCGAACGGGGGATAACGCTCTCGTTTTTGGATGAGGCCGGCCGGTTTCTCGCGCGGGTCGAGGGGCCGGTTTCCGGGAACGTGCTGCTCCGACGCGCTCAGTACCGGGTGTCGGACGATCCTGACGCTGCCCTCCATCTCGCGCAGCGATTCGTCGCGGCCAAGGTGCGCAACGCACGGACCGTTCTGCAGCGTTACAGGCGCGATTATCCCGATGAGGCGGACAGCGCCTTGGACGAGGCCATCGAAGGGCTCAAGCTTCGTGAAGCTGGTGCGTTCTCGGCAGTCGACGCCGACGAGCTGAGGGGAATCGAAGGCGACGCGGCGCACCGGTACTTCGGCGTGTTCGACCGCTTGCTCCGGGCGGGGGACGGTTTCGCCTTCTCGGGACGCACGAGGAGGCCGCCGAGGGATCCGGTGAACGCCATGCTTTCGTTCTTCTACTCGCTGTTGGCGCGCGAGGTGGCGAGCGCGTGCGAGACCGTCGGGCTCGACCCCCAGGTCGGGTTCTTCCATCGAGATCGGCCGGGGCGGGCGAGCCTCGCGTTGGATGTCATGGAGGAGTTGCGAGCGTGGTACGTCGATCGTTTCGTGGTGTCCCTTATCAATCGTCGGCAGGTGGGCGGGGCCGATTTCTCGTCGAGCGAAGCATCGGGCGTCGTTTTGACTGACGCAGCCCGCAAGAATGCGCTTGGGCTATGGCAGCAGCGCAAACAGGAGCAGGTGATGCATCCGTTCTTGAAGGAGAAGGTGCCGGTGGGTCTCGTGCCGTTCTTGCAGGTACAGCTGCTGGCGCGGCACCTGCGCGGAGATTTGGACGATTATCCGGCGTTCATTTGGAGGTAGCGATGTACGTGCTGGTGACATACGATGTGGAAACGGCGAGCCCGCAGGGAACCTGCCGGTTGCGTCGGGTTGCGAAGATCTGCGTGAAGTACGGCCAGCGCGTGCAGAACTCGGTGTTCGAGTGCTCGCTCGATCCGGCGCAGTTCGAGACAATGAAGAGCGAGCTGATGAAGGCGGCCGACCTGACGCGTGACAGCCTACGGTTCTACAATCTCGGGAAGAACTGGAAGCGGAAAGTCGAGCATGTGGGGGCGAAGGAGGCTTACGACCCGGAAGGGTTCCTGTGCGTGTGAGAGGAAATGCGCACCTTGACAATGTAGAAGCTCTATTGCGTGCTGCGCGAACCCCAAGCGATGGCGCGCCATTCGGGAGGTTCGCGCAGGTTTTAGGCTTCACAAGCCCGCTGATAGCTGTTCATGGGGCAGACTGATTGTCTAATATGAATATAATAATCAGAATATGCGTATATATGCATATTCTGACAGTCGAGCCCTCGCGGGCTCGCGGGTTGAAACGCACCACGTCGCAGGCGAACGATCCGTCGCGTGAAGTCGAGCCCTCGCGGGCTCGCGGGTTGAAACCGCTGAACTGCGCCAGATCGAGCGTGCATTAAAGGTCGAGCCCTCGCGGGCTCGCGGGTTGAAACTACAACGTGACGGCGGAGCGCCCGAGCGACGAGAACGTCGAGCCCTCGCGGGCTCGCGGGTTGAAACGCTACGAAGCAGCAAGCGAGGGCCTTAAAGACCTGTCGAGCCCTCGCGGGCTCGCGGGTTGAAACAAGGATCGGCCCAGAAAATAGCGGAGTGCATCAGTCGAGCCCTCGCGGGCTCGCGGGTTGAAACCAGGGTGATGAGCTGCGTGACGCCCTGGTTCAGGCTCGTCGAGCCCTCGCGGGCTCGCGGGTTGAAACTGGAAACAATCTAATCAAGGTTGGGAGGAGAAAATGGTCGAGCCCTCGCGGGCTCGCGGGTTGAAACGTCGATTCGGACGGTGAGGCCGTTGAGGGCACCATGGTCGAGTCCTCAGGGCGCATGGATTGAAACGAGACATCTTATATTTGCGTGGAGCTGGACGAGAAGTCGCGCCCCTTATTGGCTCGCGCGTTAAAACGAGCACTCCCGCAGCGATTTCTTGCAGAGCTGGTTGATCATGGCGGGCTCCTAAGTGAAAACGGCGCCGCATGCGTCGATGGACTGGACGGGTTATTTCCCTCCTAAAACGATGCGGCTGTCGAGGCGCGCCCGCCCGACTCCGCGCACATGCTATGCCGCACCCCTCGACGGGCGGTAGCGGTGAGCGGCGAGCCGGCTGGTGCGGTCCCGGCTACCTGCAAGGAGGCTCGACGAAGGTTGGAGCTTGCGGCGATCTCCAAGCAGTTGGTCTATAATTCTCGTTCGTAGAAAAACGGGAGAAGGGGATCCATGGCGTCGGAGAAGCAGCAGGCAGGGCGCGCCTTAAGGCGGTTGGCGCGGAAGAACCCGCTTGCCGCCCTCGCCATTGCGGCCGTGCTCGTGATCGGTGCCGCGCTTGGATGGTTCGGCGCTGCGGGCGGCGGGGTCGCGGAGGATGCCGCGCCGGGCCGAGACGGCCAAGCAACTATCGCCCCCGTAGGGGACGGCCTCCAGCAAGCCCAGGTCGTGCGCGTGGTCGACGGCGACACGCTCAAGGTGAGCGTGCCTGGCGAAGCGGACGCCACGGTGCGTCTCATCGGGATGGATACCCCAGAGAGCGTGGCGGCCGACGAGGCGCGCAACTGCGAGGAGGGGCGCATCGCCTCGGACTACGCGAAGTCGCTCGTGGCGCCGGGGCAGACGGTGTGGCTCTCGCGCGACGTCTCGGACGCCGACCGCTACGGGCGCCTTCTGCGCTACGTGTGGATCGAGCGGCCGGATGACCCAGCGGACGAAGGTGAGATCGCAGGCAAGATGCTGAACGCCATCCTTGTGCGTGACGGATACGCGCAGGTCAAGCGCTACAAGCCCGATACCACGCTGCACGACCTCTTCCAGCGCTGGGGCGACGAGGCCGCCGCCGACGGCAGGGGCGTGACCTACAAGTGGGCGTAGAGGGTGGGTCGAGCCCCGAGCCGGACGCGGCGCCGCAGGAGCGGCCGGCCTTCTACGTGTACGTGCTGGCCTGCGCCGACGGCACGCTCTACACGGGCTACACGAACGACGTGGAGCAGCGCGCCCGCACGCACAACGCCGGCAAGGGGGCAAAGTACACGCGCAGCCGCACGCCCGTGGAAGTGGTGGCGCAGGCGCGCTTCGCCACGAAGCACGAGGCCATGAGCGCCGAGTTCCGCTTCAAGCACCTGTCGCGCCGCGCGAAGGACCGCCTGCTTGCCCGCGCCCGCACGGAGGGCTTCGCCGTCGTCCTCGCCGAGCTGCAGGAGGCTGCGAGCGCCGATGCGGGCGCTGCCGTCGATGACGGCGGGCACCCGGGCGGTAAAGCGTAGGGAGACGGCTGGCGCGTTCGGCGCCCGATGCTGCTAGAATGGCAGGCGAAACGCATCCAACATCTCCCCTGCAGCGCCGCACGCTGCAGGGGAGCCCGCCGTCGAAAGGACCTTCCCGTGCTCGTGACCCCGCTTCCCACTGCCGACAAGAACGACTACCTCTCCGCGCGCATGCGCGCCGCCTTCTCCTTCCTGCGCGAGGCCGATCTGGCGCACCTGCCGTTGGGGCGCGCGGACATCGACGGCGACGAGGTGTTCGCGAACGTGCAGGAGTACGACACGGTGCCCGCCGACCAGAAGCAGATGGAGGCCCACCGGCGCTACTACGACGTGCAGTACGTGGTGGAAGGCGAGGAGGTGCTGCAGTATGCGCCGCTCGCAGGCCTCGTGCCCAACGGGGAGTTCGACGAGGAGGCCGACTTCGGGCTGTTCGCCACGCCCGAGGCGCTGAGCTCCATCGTGCTGCGGGCGGGGGAGATGGCCGTGCTCGCGCCCGAGGACGCCCACAAGCCGGGATGCGCGGCCGACGAGCCGGGGCGCGTGCGCAAGATCGTGGTGAAGGTGCGGGCTTGACGGCCGGCGAGGACGCGCTCGTCGGGCAGCTCGCGCGCCTGCTGGAAGCGGAGCGCGACCGCTTGGGCACGCGCCGCATGCTGGAGCTGCTGTCGCTGCTGCTGGGGGAGCGCGCCCTGGTGGGCGACGCCTCGCGCTACGTCTACGAGTACGGCCGCCGCGCGGGCTACAGCCTGCCGGCGTACCCGCTGGACGGCAGCGGGGAGTTCCGTGAGTTCTTCGCCGAGGAGGGCGTGCGCAACGTGCCCGAGTGGTACGAGCGCAAGCTCGGCGTGCCCCCGCAGCTCTACGCCCAGCTGCCCGCGCGCACCGTCGTGGCGGTGCGCGATGCGGTGAACCGTCGTCGCGCGTTCGTGCTCGACGGCGTGCGGCACGCCCAGGACGCCGGGTTCGCGGGCCTGGCGGAGAGCGGCCTTTCGCGCACGCTGCCGCCGGAGGGGCTGGCCGAGCTGCTGGACGCCGTTATGGCGTTCCTGCTGGGAGACCCCGTGCGCGAGGGCGCCCGTCCGGGTGCCGTGCGGTTCGTGTCGCGGGTATTCTGAGCGATGCGGGCAGGCGCCCATCCGGGGCGCGGGCCGAGAGGGGTCGCGCGATGGGGCAGCGGAGGCCGAAGAAAGCCGTTTCGCCCTGCAGCCTTCCCGCGACCTTGAGCCTACGCCCGCGCGAGCGCCCGCGTGCGCGGCATTACCGTCGCCGGCGCGCGCAGCGCGTCCCGGCGCCCGGCACTGGGCGGCACGTCGTCCCCGGCGTCCTTTTCGGCGCATGCGGCCGCCAGCTGCTCCAGCAGCGCGCGCATCTCGCCCGTGTTCTTCAGCGCGTAGCGCGCCCGCGTGGGGCCGTCGCCTATCTTCACGGTCCAGGCGCTCTCGGGCGCGGCCTCGAACACGTCCTCGTCGGTGCGGTCGTCGCCGGCCGCCATCACGAAGCCGTAGGCGGGGTCGCGGAACCACCGGTGGGCCGCATGGCCCTTGTCCACGCCGCGCGGCTTCACCTCCACCACCTTGTTGCCGTCCATGAGCGCGATGCCGCGGTCGGCCAGCCCGTCGCCCAGGGCGTTCTTTATCTCGATGACGCGCCGCTCGGCCAGCTCCTGGCTGCACATGCGGTAATGCCAGACGAGCGAGAAGTCCTTCTCCTCCAGCATCGAGCCCGGCGTGCGGTCCACGAAGTCGGCCAGCACGGGGCGCACGGCGTCCTTCCAGTCGTCGCTCAACGGCTCCTCGAGCACCCACGTGCGCTCGTCGCGTCCGCGGAACCAGATGCCGTGCTCAGCCACCAGGTCCACCGGCAAATCTCCCAGCCACGATTCCAATGTGGCGCGGTCGCGGCCCGACACCACGGCCACGTCGGTGCGCGCGCCTGCGCCCAGCTGCTGCAGCAGCGCGCGCAGCCGCGCATCGGGGGCCACGCGGGCCGGGTCGTCGGAGAACGGCATGAGCGTGCCGTCGTAATCGAGCAGAAGCGCCCGCCGCCGCGCCCCGCGGAACGCCTCCAGCAGCCGACCTGCCGACGTGGGCCCCAGCAGATGCGCGCTCAGCCCCGCCTGGCGGCGCTTCACATCGGCCGCCGCGTCCAGGAACTCCCGCGCCCACTTCTCGGACGTGTAGCGGGCCAGGCGCTCCTGCATGGGGGCGTTGCGCCGCCGCTGCTCGGCCTCCGGCATCTCCAGCGCCCGCCGCATGGCGTCCACGACGCCCTCCTGGTCGAACGGGTTCACCGTCAGGGCCTCGTGCAGCTCATAAGATGCGCCGGCCATCTCGGAGAGCACGAGCGTCCCGCCGGCCCCGTCGTGGCAGGCAAGGTATTCCTTGCACACGAGGTTCATGCCGTCGCGCAAAGGCGTGACCAGCATGACGTCGCTCGCGGCGTACAGGCTGACCAGCCGCTCGAAGGGCAGCGAGCGGTAGTAGTAGTCCACGGGCGTCCAGTCCATGGTGGAGTGCTTGCCGTTGATGAGCCCCACCAGCTCGTCCACCTGCTTCTTCAGGGCGGCGTACGACGCCACGTTCTCGCGCGACGGCACCGTTACCAGCACCAGCACCACGCGGCCGCGCCACTCCGGGAAGCGGTCCAGGAATGCGTCGAAGGCCAGCAGGCGCTCGGGGATGCCCTTGGAATAGTCCAGCCGCTCCACCGACAGCATGAGCTTGCAGCCCTCGTGCCCCTTCTCCTCTCCCAGTTCCGTCACCAGGCGGCGCACCGCGGGGAGGCGCGCGGCGTCGCGGTAGCGACCGTAGTCGATGCCCAGCGGGAACGCGTCCACCTGTGCGAGACGGCCGTCGGCGAACAGCGTGCCGCTCTCGTTCTCCACGCCCACGATGCGCCGGCAGCTGGAAAGGAAGTGGCGCACGTAGTCGTAGGCGTGGAAGCCCACGAGGTCGGCGCCCAGCACGCCGCGCATGAGCTCGCGGCGCCACGGCAGCATGCGGAACGTCTCGTAGTCGGGGAAGGGGATGTGCAGGAAGAAGCCGATGGAGGCGTCCGGCAGCGCCTCGCGCAGAAGCGACGGCAGCAGCATGAGGTGGTAGTCGTGCACCCATACGGTGTCGCCAGGGCGCGCCAGCGCGAGCACCGCGTCGCGGAACCGCTCGTTCACGCGCACGTAGGCCTCCCATGCCTCCTCGTCGAAGCGGGTATGCTGGGGGAACCCGTGGAAGAGCGGCCATAGCGTGGAGTTCGAGAAGCCCTCGTAGTACAGCTCCGCGTCGCGCCCGTCCAGGCGCACCGGGGCGCAGGAGCGCTCGGCCAGCGCCCGCTCGAACCGCGCCCGCCCCGCATCGTCGAGCCCGGCGGGCTCGTCGGCCCAGCCCAGCCACACGTTGCCCGGCTGGGCGTGCAGCGGCTCCAGCCCGGCCACGAGGCCGCCCACGGTGCGCGTGAAGGCAAAGCCCTCGCGTTCGTCGGGCTCGATGCGATAGGGCAGGCGGTTCGATACGATGATGAGGCGGTTGTGCGGGTTGTCCATGCGGTTCACCTTACCTGTTGCCGGTTTCCGTTCCATTGTACGGGTGAGCCCTGCGGCCCCGCGAAGCGGTTGCGGGGCCGTTGCGGGGCCGTGGTTCTCTTGTGACCGCCGCCGCGCAGCCCCTTGCGCTGTCGGACGGCAGGCCATTCGGCGGCGCGTCGTGGTATCATCTTCGCTGCCGTTTGGAAAACCGCTCGACCGTGAAGGAAGGACATGCAGACCTATATCGCCCACTACCGCTCGCCCGCCGCCTCCGATGCGCGTGCCACGGGGCTCTTCGAGTTCCAAAGCGACGCCCGCGCCGGCACCAAGGCGAACTCCCGCGATGCGCGCCTGCGCATGCTGGAGCTGTATGGGAAGGCCGCCGTGTCGTGGACCATCGACCGCGTCGAGCGCAAGAAGGCTTCCGAGGCCAGCCAGGACGGCCAGCTGGAGCTGGACTTCCGCCCGCCGAAGAAGCAGCGCGTGCGCGCGAAGAAGAAGGAGTACTGGTAGGCTCCCGCCGTGCCCCGCCCGGGCGCATTCGTGATGGGCTGGTGACGGCCTTGCGTCATCGTGCGAAAGACGCCCGCGCCTCGTGCGCGAGGCGCTATAATGAGGCCCGACATCAGTGGAAGCGCGCCGCATCGGCGCAGGCGGCAGGCTCACGGCTTGCTGCGCTGCCGGCCCGGCGCGCGCGAACCAGCAGGGAGCGCCATGAAGAAGAAACAGGTGAGGTTCCTCAAGGAACTGCTCGAGACGCCTTCCGCCACCGGCACGGAGATCGCCGTCGCACGCCTCGTGCGCGAGCGCCTGGCCGACACGGCCGACGAGGTAAGGACCGACGTCATGGGGTCGGTGCACGCCACGCTCAAGGGCGCCGGCGCGGGCCCGTCCCTCATGCTGTCCGCCCACATGGACGAGATCGGCCTCATGGTCACGTACATCTCCGACGAGGGCTACCTGTCGGTGGCCTCGGTGGGCGGCGTGGACGCGGCCGTGCTGCCAGGCATGCGCGTGGACGTGCACGCCTCGGAGTCGGCGGAGCCGCTGCGCGGCGTGGTGGGCCGCAAGCCCATCCACCTCATTGAGCCCGACGAGCGCAAGAAGGTCACGCCGCTGGACAAGCTGGTCATCGACTTGGGGCTTCCGGGGAAGAAGGTGCGCAAGCTCGTGCGCGTGGGCGACGTCATCACGTTCGGCGTGGGCTTCGAGCGCTTCGGCGCGGGCATGGCCGTGTCGCGCGCGTTCGACGACAAGGCGGGCGTCTGGGTGGGCGTGCGCGTGCTGGAGCAGCTGGCGCGCGCCGGCCGTGCGCCCGGCGACTTCACGTTCGCCGCCACCGTGCAGGAGGAGATCGGCACGCGCGGCGCCGAGACGAGCGCGTACTCCGTGCGCCCCGACGTGGGGCTCGCCTTCGACGTGACGCACGCCACCGACTATCCGGGCATCGACCCGACGAAGCACGGCAAGATCGTCTGCGGCCAGGGCCCCGTCATCGCGCGCGGCCCCAACATCAACCCCGAGGTGTTCGAGCGCCTGGTGGCCGCCGCCGAGGCCGAGGGCCTGCCGTACCAGCTGGAGGCCGAGCCGGGCGTGACGGGCACCGACGCGCGCGCCATCCAGATGGCTCGCGGCGGCATCCCCACGGGCCTCGTGTCGGTGCCGCTGCGCTACATGCACACGCCCACCGAGGTGGTGTGCCTGGCCGACCTGGACGCCACGGTTAAGCTGGTCGTGAGGTTCGCGCTCGACCTGGGCGAGGACGCGTGCTTCGTGCCCGGCATGGCCGGCGCGAGCCCGCTTGCGCGCGAGGAGGCCGCTGACGACGCCGAGCTCGCGGCCCAGGCTGTCGCCGGCGCGCCTGCGCACGAGACGGCTGCGCAGCGGCAGTTCGACGAGACGGGCGTGGAGTAGCCGCCATGAAACGCGAAGCCTCCACCATCGCCAAGAACAAGAAGGCCTTCCACGAGTACGACATATTGGAGACCTACGAGGCCGGCATCGAGCTCACGGGCACCGAGGTGCGCTCGCTGCGCGAGAACCACTGCCAGCTCACGGACTGCTTCGCGCTCGTGCGCGACGGCGAGGTGTGGCTGCACAACGTGCACATCCCGCCGTATGCCAACGGCAACCTGGCCAACCCCGACCCCGACCGCAAGCGCAAGCTCCTGCTGCACAAGCGGCAGATCCGCCTTCTGCGCGAGCAGGTGAAGGAGAAGGGCATGGCCCTCGTGCCGCTGAAGATGTACTTCAAGGAGAACTCGCTCGTGAAGGTGGAGCTGGGCGTGGCGCGCGGCAAGAAGCTGCACGACAAGCGCGCGACCATGGCCGAGCGCGACTCCCGCCGCGAGATCGAGCGCGCGCTCAAGGAGCGCAGCCGCTAGGACGAAACCCGCGCCGCCCGAGCGACGGCGCCTTACGCGAAGGAGGCCTTCCATGGACTTGGACGATGAGCTTGAGAACATAGAAAACGGCGCCGAGACGGAGGCCGAGCAGATCGACGAGGAAACCGAGCTGGAAGACCTCGAGGAGTTCCAGGACGACGAGGAGTTCGACCCCAACGCCGGGGAGACCGACCTCGAGGAGGCCTACGAGGGCTTCTTCGCCGAGGAGGGCCCGGACGGCGAGGGCGAGACGTCGCCCTCCGGAGACGACGGCGGCTTGGCCGCGGTCGTCGAGCGCTCCACGGGCATCGACCTTTCCGAGGAGGGCTTCCACTTGGTGGACGGCGACGGGGAGGACCTCGAGGCGGAGCTGGGCGAGGAAGGCACCGTGGACGGCTACGACGGCGAGGAGCTGGCCGACGACACGGAGGACGTCACCGTGGTGGAGCCGGCCGACAACGAGGACGGCTACGAGCTGGTTGAGCTGGAGCTGGACGAGGACGACATCGTGCGCTACCTGGAGGACGAAGACGGCAACCGCATAGGCTTCGTGCTCATGGAGGACGGCGAGGAGTGCGAGTACCTCTACGTCGAGGACGACGAGGAGGATGCCGACGGTGCGGGGGAGGACGAGGACAACCCCTACGACCTGGGCATCACCAAGGAGGGCGTGGCCGAGGCAACCAACGACATGAACGCCATCTACAAGGACGGCATAGCCGTGGCGGCCGAGCTGAAGGACGCTTTCGACGACATCAAGAGCGCCTTCGACTTCTCGTTCCTGAAGCAGAAATAGGGCCGGCCGGGGCGTGCGGGGTGTGGCCGCCCTATCGAGGGTCGGCGAGCGTTCCGTGCGCAGCTCCCGGCGGCGTGGCCGCAACGCAAAGGAGCCCTGCCGGCATGCTGCCGGCAGGGCTCCTGCCTTTGGTTGGTGGAGGCGCGGAGAATCGAACTCCGGTCCATACTACCTCGTCCATGAGGCTCTACAAGCTTAGTCGGCGATCATCGTTCGGTTGCGCGCGGCCCGCCGACGGGCGTTGCGCTTCCTAGCCGGTTCAGTCTTTGCCCGAGCCATACCGGCTACGTGCCCGAGCGCATTCCCCTAAGTTGATGCCGGACCGAGGGGCGGGGAAGTCCCAAGGCCGACAGCCAGGCGCTATTAAGCAGCCATGGCGAGCGCCGGAGCGCTCTGAGTCTTAGCTTTGCCAATTAAATTGACGTTACCCCTGTTTAACGTGGCGAGGAGACCACGACCTGCTCCTCATTTCAGACGTACCATGTCGAAACCAGTCGCCCCCGGATGCTTGCCGCGATGCCCGTGCCGGGCCGGCGCAGCCGTCGGGAGGGGATGGCCCCACCTTTTCAAGGATCGCGCCCGATGCCGGGCGCCCGCCGCGCCGAGGCGCTGCGGAACGTTCATTCTATCCTGCCACGCGCGTTTGTCAAGCACGGCGGTACGGCCGTTCGCAACCTGCGACCTTCATCCGAGCGTTGACGCACCCGGGGAAATGAGACTTTTCCCGTGGCGAATTTGTGACGAGTGTAACCTTCGGGCAGCGTTAGTCGTTTTGTTTACGAGGGATCGACGCTTCTCTTGGTACAATGCAACGGATACCCGAGAAGCCTGTTTCAGACGAGACAACCGAGTGTATGAGAGTCGCACATGAACGATAACAAGAACAGCAAAGCCCGGCATGCGCGCCACGCCGCCCCGGCCCCGCAGCCGGACGGCGGCGATGCGCAGGGAGGCCCGATGCCTGCCGGTCAAGCCGTGCCGCCGAAGCCGGAGACTCCCGGCTCGGCGGCTCCCGACAAGGACCCGGGGAAGGCAACCTCGGGCGCGCCGGCTCCCGGCAAGCCTGCCCCGGACCAGACCGCCGTCATGCCCCAGCCCGTGCGCCCCGTCATGCCGAACGCCAAGGCGAAGCCCGGCGGCCAGCCGGGCCAGCCTGCATTCGCGGGCGGCCCCATGCTGCCGGTGGACGTGAGCGAGGCGGACGCCAAGGGCGGCCGCAAGCCGCTCAAGGTGCTCGGCATCGTCCTCGGCGTGATCGTTGCTCTCCTGGCCGTGGTGTATTTGGCCGGGGCGCTCGTGTTCATGGACCGCTTTCTGCCGCGCACGACCGTGGGCGACCTCGACGTGTCGCTCAAGTCGTCCGCGGAGGTTCAGGGCCTGCTTGCCGACGTTATCGACGATTACGTGCTGAAGGTGGAGGGCCAGGGCTTCTCGCTCAAGCTGTCCGCGGCGGAGGCCGGCATGAGGCTGGACGGTCGGGCCGCCACCGATGCCATGCACGCCTCCGCGAACGTGTGGGCGTGGCCCATAGAGATACTGAAGGCCCATGACGAGAGCGACAAGCTCGCAGCCACGTACAACGAGAGCGGCCTGGGCGACACGGTGCGCGCCGCGGTGGACGAGTTCAACAAGACCGCCACCCCGCCCACGGATGCCGTGATCGCGTATAGCGAGGCCAAGGGCGCATTCGTGGTGGAGCCGGAAGCTGCGGGCACGGCGCTTAGCTACGATACCGTCATCAAGGCCGTGGACGACGCCGTGCTGGCCCTGCAGCCCGCGGTGAAGCTGGGAGCGGATGCCCTGCAGCAGCCCAAGGTGCTCTCATCCGATCCGAAGCTCACGGCTGCGGCCGAGCAGGCGAACACCATGATCAAGGCCGACCTCGTGCTCACGATGGCCGGCGACACGGCCGGCGAGGTGAACGCCGACCTCATCTCGCAGTGGGTGCGCCTGGGCGACGACCTCTCGGCCACGCTCGACGAGGCCGCGCTCACGGCCTGGGTCGACGAGCTGGCGGCCGCCTGCAACACGGTGGGCACGCAGCGCACCTACACGCGCCCCGACGGCAAGGTGGTCACGGTGGCGGGAGGCGTCTACGGCTGGAGCGTCGACCGCGACGCGCTGCTCAACCTGGTGAAAGAGTCCGTGGCGGCCGGCACCGTGCAGACCGCGGAGGTTCCCTGCACCACGGTCGGCACAGGTTACAACGGCGCGGGCGCGCAGGACTGGGGCCTGCGGTACTGCGACATCGACCTGGCCGAGCAGTACGCACGGTTCTACGATGAGACGGGTGCGCTCGTGTGGGAGTCGCCCATCGTGTCGGGCACGCCGAACGGGTCGCACGACACGCCGACCGGCGTGTACTGGCTCAACCAGAAGGCCAGCCCTTCGAAGCTCAAAGGGACGAACCTCGACGGCAGCAAGTACGAGTCCACCGTGCAGTACTGGATGCCGTTCGTGGGCAACGTCATCGGCCTGCACGATGCCGATTGGCAGTCCTCTTTCGGCGGTTCCCGCTACCGCGACGGCGCCGGCAGCCACGGCTGCGTGAACCTGCCTCCGTACAAGGCTGCCGAGCTGTACGGCATCATCCAGGCGGGCGACGTCGTGGTGAGCCACTGGTAGGATGCCTCGCCTGCCGGCCTTTCGGTCGGCAGGGCCGCCCGCTGTCGGGATCCTTTCGCACGGGGACCGTGATCGGGGCGGCCCATGGCGCGCCCGCCCTCACGCCACCGTCAGGTCGGCGCGCACGAGCGGCACGACGCGCGCCAGGTCGTCGGGCGCCATCTCCACCTGGCAGCCCAGGCGCCCGCCCGAGAACGCGATGCGGTCGAAGAGGTCCGCCGTCTCGTCGATGACGGTGGGGAGGGGGCGCCTCATGCCGATGGGCGAGCAGCCGCCGTGCACGTAGCCGGTGAGCGGAAGCAGCTCGCGCGCAGGGAGCATGGCCACGGCCTTCTCGCCCACGGCCAGGGCGGCCTTCTTCAGGTCCAGCTCGCATGCCACGGGAATCATGAACACGTAGTGCCCGCCCGACTTGGCCTGCGTGACGAGCGTCTTGAACACGCGGTCGGCCTCGAGGCCCAGAAGGTTCGCCACCTCCATGCCCGAGAGCGCCTCGGGACAGGTGAAGAACCGCGCCTCGTACGGCACGCACGCCGCGTCCAGCTCGCGCAGCGCGTTCGTCTTGCGGTCGTGGTCCTTCGGCATGGGTCCTTCCTTTCCAATCGGGCTGCTCCGATCCGGGTGGCCGCCGCGGTTCTCTCTCCGACGGCATAGCATGGGATCGGCTGGCCTGGGGATGCCCGCGGATTAGCGCCTCGCCCCAGCGGAGCCGCGCGTTTCGCGCCGTTCTCCCGGCATCCTGTTACTCAATTGTTGTTTTTATACAACTATAGGTTATAATCGACATGCCGGGTGCGGAAAGCATCGCGGGCCTCTACTCGCGGGGATCGATGCGGGGGATGCCCTCGAAGAACTCCGACAAGGTCATGTCGAAGCCGTTGGCGATTTTGGCGAGGTTCTGCAGCGTGACGTTGCGCCCGCCGACTTCGATGGAGGCAAGATAGGTGCGGTCCATGCCGATCTTCAGGGCGAACCGCTCCTGGCTTAGCCCGGCGGCGGCGCGCAGGTCCTTGATCCGCAACCCGACTTTTGTTTGCAGTAAGTTTCGCATGAACGAAGACTACGGGCGTGTTGTATGTATAACAACGGACTATATACAACATTGCCCAATCGTTGACCATTCGAAGGGCGCGAGGCGCCTTTCTTTGGCTCCTCGTTGTTGTATAAAAGCAACATCGAGGCAACTTACATATCTTGAGATGGCGTAATCGTCGCTAAGCGCGTTCCGCCGATCGACAAGAGGATGAATAGGTGCAGGCGATCTCTCTCGCGGCCATGGGTCGGGAAAGCAGAAGCATGCAGCTGTTCATCCTCTTTTCTTTTGGCGGAGCATCGACGCGGCGGGAAAGGGGCTGGCGATGTGGTACGTGGCGCAGGTGCAGGCGGGACGCGAGTCCGCGACGCGCGACCTCTGCCTTCGCCTGGTGTCCCCGGACGTGCTCGAGGAGTGCTTCATGCCCGAGTACGAGACCATGTGGCGCGTCCGCGGCGAGTGGAAGCTAGTGAGGCGCCTGCTGTTCCCCGGCTACCTGTTCTTCGTCACAGGCGATGCCGAGGAGCTCAACAAGGAGCTTCTGCGCGTGCCCCTGCCCATCCGCCTGCTGGGCAACGAGGAGAACTCGTTCTTCCCGCTGACGAAGAAGGAGCAGGACTGGTTCCTGTCGTTCATGGACGGCGAGCACATCGTCCGCATGAGCGAGGGCTACATCACAGGCGACAAGGTCACGGTGACGCGCGGTCCCCTCATGGGCCTCGAGGGCGACATCCGCAAGATCGACCGCCACAAGCGCCGCGCCTACCTCGACGTCACCCTCTTCGGCCGCACCGTCCCGGCAAGCGTTGGCCTGGAAGTTGTGAGGAAGACCGCGTGAGGCACCTGGACCTTCCGACGGGGGGGGGGGTGCTGACCGCTACGGTCGCAGCTTCGTGCAAGAACCGAACCAGATAGGCGAGTTGGCTCTCGACGCAGACGCTCCGTTGTGCGAGACGGCGACCGGGGCGAAAGATGCTGAAGCACGTGTTGGGCATGTGTGCGACGATGCACGGCTCGCGTACCGCTTTGCGAAGAGGGCGTTCGACATAGTGCTCTCTCTCTGCGTGATAGCCGTGCTGCTGGCGCCCTCGCTCCTGCTGTGCCTGGCGATCCGCCTAGAGAGTCCGGGGTGTCCCATCTACTCCCAGAAGCGCGTGGGCCGCATCGGCAAAAGCGGCGAGGTGGAGACGTTCGACATGTACAAGTTCAGGAGCATGCACAAGGACGCCGACGAGCGCCTGGCCGACCTCAAGGACCTGAACGAGGCCGACGGCCCGCTCTTCAAGATCAAGGACGACCCCCGCGTGACCCGCATCGGCCGCTTCATCCGCAAGCACTCCATCGACGAGCTCCCCCAGTTCGTGAACTGCCTGCTGGGCCAGCTCTCCTGCGTAGGTCCGAGGCCGCCCTTGCCCTCCGAGGTCGCCCAGTACGACGAGCGCGCCATGCGCCGTCTCTCCGTGAAGCCCGGCCTCACCGGCTACTGGCAGGTGAGCGGCCGCAGCGACACGACCTTCGACGACATGGTGGACCTCGACCTCAAGTACATCGAGGAGCGCGGCGTGCTGACCGACTTCAAGGTGATCTTCAAGACGGTGGCCGTCGTGTTCACCGGCAAGGGAGCGTGCTAGGTGGCTGCCGAGCCCTGCGTCCAGGCCCCGCCGCGCGTGCCGGTCATCGGCGTGCCCATCACGGCGGTCGACCTCGAGGGGTGCGTTCGCTTCGTCGAGGAGAACCTCGACGCGATCCGGGGGAGCTACCTCTGCCTCTCCAACGCCCACACCACGGTCATGGCCCACGACGACCCGGCGTACTTCGAGGTGCAGGCGGGATCGCTGATGTCCCTGCCAGACGGCAAGCCCCTCTCCGTAATCGGGCGCAGGAGCGAGCCCTCGATGGGCCGCGTGACCGGCCCCGACTTGCTGCGGGCCCTGCTCGAGCGATCGCCGTCGCACGGTTGGTCCCATTACTTTTACGGTAGCACGCCGGAGAACCTCGGGCTCTTGGCGGCCGCCCTCGGGCGGGACTATCCGCGGGTTCGGGTCGTCGGCGCCGAGCCCTCGGTTTTCCGGGAGATCTCCGACGAGGAGGTGGGGGAGCTCGCGGAGCGCGTGGACGCCTCCGGCGCGGACTTCCTCTGGGTCGGCATCGGGGCCCCGCGCCAGGAGGCGCTCTGCGCGCGCCTCGAGGGCAGAACGCGCTGCCTCATGGCCGGCGTCGGCGGCGCGTTCAACATCCTGGCCGGGGTGGTGCCGGAGGCTCCAGGCTGGATGCAGCGGGCGGGGCTCGAGTGGCTCTACCGCCTTGTCCAGGAGCCCAGTCGGCTGTTCGAGCGCTACGCCGTCACCAACACGAAGTTCGTCTACTACGCGGCGACAGGGAAGAAAAGGATCTCTTAGATGCGGGCAATGGAAGGCAGGACCCTCATGATAACCGGCGGCACGGGCAGCTTCGGCTCCACCGTGCTCGACCACTTCGTCGGCTCGGACGTGGGCGAGGTGCGCGTGTTCAGCCGCGACGAGAAGAAGCAGGACGACATGCGCCACCGCCTGCAGGAGCGCGACCCCGGGCTCGCCGCGAAGGTGCGCTTCCTCATTGGAGACGTGCGCGACGAGCGCAGCGTCCGCGACGCGATGCGCGGGGTCGACTACGTGTTCCACGCCGCGGCGCTCAAGCAGGTGCCCTCCTGCGAGTTCTTCCCGATGGAGGCCGTGAAGACCAACGTGGTCGGCACCGACAACGTGCTCCACGCCGCCATCGACGAGGGCGTGCAGAAGGTCGTGTGCCTCTCCACCGACAAGGCCGCCTACCCCATCAACGCCATGGGCACCTCCAAGGCCATGATGGAGAAGATCATCTACGCCAACGCCCGCAACGGCGCGGGCCGGACCACCATCTGCTGCACCCGCTACGGCAACGTCATGTGCAGCCGCGGGTCGGTCATACCGCTGTTCATCGACCAGATCCGCGCCGGGCGGCCCGTCACGGTCACCGACCCGGCCATGACGCGGTTCCTCATGAACCTCGACGAGGCGGTCGACCTGGTGCTCTTCGCCTTCGGGCACGCCGAGCCGGGGGACCTCTTCATCCAGAAGGCGCCCGCCGCCACGGTGGGCGACCTCGCCGAGGCCGTGCAGGAGCTCTTCGGGCGCACGGGCACCAAGGTCATCGGCACCCGTCACGGCGAGAAGCTCTTCGAGACGCTCATGACGCGCGAGGAGCGCCTCCGGGCCGAGGACATGGGGGAGTACTTCCGCGTGAGGGCCGACACGCGCGACCTCAACTACGACAGGTTCACCGTGGGCAACGTGCGCACCCAGGCCGACGAGTCCTACACCTCCCACAACACCGAGCGGCTCGACGTGGCCGGTACCGTGGGGAAGATCGCGACCGCCTCCTACGTTCGCGAGGCGCTCGCCGGGCGGAAGGGGGACCTGCTGTGAGGGTGCTCGTGACCGGCGCCAAGGGCTTCGTGGGCCGCAACCTCTGCGAGAGCCTGAAGGCGATCCGCGACGGGAAGGACCGCCGGCTGCGCTACGCTCCGCTGCTGCCGCTGGAGGTCTGGGAGTGCGACCGCGACTCTTCCCCCGAGGACCTAGAAGCGTGGTGCACGGGGGCCGACTTCGTCTTCAACCTCGCCGGCGTGAACCGGCCCGAGGACCCCGCCGAGTTCATGGAGGGCAACCTCGGGTTCGCCTCCGAGCTCCTGGGCCTGCTGGAGCGCTGCGGCAACGCGTGCCCGGTCATGCTCGCCTCCTCCGCGCAGGCGTCGCTGGAGGGCCGCTACGCCGGAAGCGAGTACGGTAGGTCCAAGCTCGCGGGGGAGGAGCTGTTCCGCGACCACTCCGAGCGCACCGGCGCGAAGGTGCTCGTCTACCGCTTCCCGAACCTCTACGGCAAGTGGTGCCGCCCGAACTACAACTCCGCCGTGGCCACGTTCTGCCACAACGTCGCGCGCGGGCTTCCCGTGAGGGTCGACGACCCCTCGACGGAGCTGGAGCTCCTGCACGTCGACGACCTCGTCGCCGAGATGCTCGAGGCCCTGCTCGGGAACGAGTCCCGCGGCGACGACGGCCTCTGCCATGCCGGCCCGACCGACAGGGCCACCCTCGGGGAGATCGTGGCCCTGCTCGAGTCGTTCCGGGACTCGCGCGCCACCCTCGTCGTCCCCGACCAGTCGGAGGGCTCCTTCTCCAAGAAGCTCCACTCGACGTTCCTTTCGTACTACGAGCCCGAACGCCTCTCGTACCCCCTCGACCCCAAGTCCGACGAGCGCGGCTCCTTCTGCGAGGTCCTGCGCACCCTCGACTGCGGCCAGGTGTCCGTGAACGTCTCCAAGCCCGGCGTGACCAAGGGCAACCACTGGCACTGCATGAAGTGGGAGAAGTTCCTCGTCGTCTCCGGCGAGGCGTCGATCCGCCTGCGCCGCGTGGGCCTCGACGAGGAGGGGAGGCCTTTTCCGACCGTGGAGCACCGTGTTTCCGGCGAGCGCCCCGAGGTCGTGGAGATGGCGCCGGGCATGACCCACTGCATCGAGAACCTCTCGGCCGAGCGCGACCTCGTGACCCTCATGTGGGCCAACGAGCCCTTCGACCCCGAGGACCCCGACACGTTCTGCGAGGAGGTGGATCGATGAGGACGGACTTCTCCGACGTCTCCTTCAAGAACGACGGCCGCCTCAGGCTGCTCGTGATCGTGGGCACGCGCCCCGAGGTCATCCGCCTGTCCGAGGTCGTCAAGAAGTGCCGCGAGCACTTCGACTGCCTGCTCGCGCACACGGGGCAGAACTACGACTACTCGCTCAACGGCGTGTTCTTCCGCGACCTCGAGCTCGGAGACGCGGACGTCTACCTGGACGCGGCGGGGGAGGACCTCGGCGAGACGATCGGTGCCATAGTCGACGCGAGCTACAAGCTCATGGCCGCCGTCCGCCCCGACGCGCTCCTGGTCCTCGGCGACACGAACTCGTGCCTGTCGGTCATCCCCGCCAAGCGCCTGCACATCCCCATCTTCCACATGGAGGCGGGCAACCGCTGCAAGGACGAGAGGCTCCCAGAGGAGACGAACAGGCGCATCGTCGACATCATATCGGACGTCAACCTCGCCTACTCCGAGCACGCTAGACGGTACCTCGCCGAATGCGGATGCGCCCCCGAGCGCACCTTCGTGACCGGCAGCCCCATGGCCGAGGTCCTGCGCGCGAACCTCCCGAGGATCGACGCGAGCGGCATCCTGGGCGGGCTCGGCCTCGAGCCCAAGCGCTACATGCTCCTCTCCGCCCACCGCGAGGAGAACATCGACGACGCGGCGAGCCTGCGCTCGCTCTTCGGCGCCGTGAACGCGCTCGCGGAGCGCTACGGCATGCCGATCCTCTACTCCTGCCATCCGCGCAGCCGCAAGAGGCTCGCCGAGGCCGGCCTCGCGCTGCACCCCCTCGTGCGCATGCACGAGCCGCTGGGCTTCCACGACTACAACAAGCTGCAGTCGAGCGCGTACTGCGTCGTCTCCGACTCGGGGACGCTGCCCGAGGAGTCGTCCTTCTTCGCCTCGATCGGCAGGCCCTTCCCGGCGGTGTGCGTGCGCACCTCCACCGAGCGCCCCGAGGCCCTCGAGAAGGCCTGCTTCGTCCTGGCCGGCATCGACGAGCGGGGCCTCCTGCAGGCCGTGCGCACGGCCGTCGCCCTCGAGGAGGCCGGCGACGGCGGCATCCAGGTGCCCGACTACGCCGACGAGAACGTGTCGGCGAAGGTCGTGAGGATCGTCCAGTCCTACGCCGGCGTCGTCGACAAGACGGTGTGGCGGAAGGGCTGACGTGAGATACGTCCAGATCAACTCCTTCTACAACGGGTCGACCGGCACCATTATGCGCGGCCTGCACAAGGAGCTGCTCGAGCAGGGCCACGACTCGTACGTCTTCTGGGGGCGCCGCCACGAGACGGTGTCCGACCATGAGCGGCGCTGCGCCTCGAAAGCGGGGGTCTGCTTGCACGGGGCGCTGACGCGCCTGACCGGCCGCGCGGGCTTCTACTCGAGGCGCGACACGGCGAGGCTGCTCGCGGAGCTCGACCGGATCGACCCCGACGTGGTGCACCTGCACAACGTCCACGGCTACTACGTCAACGTCGAGATGCTCTTCGAGTGGCTGGCGGCGCACCGCTGCCAAGTCAAATGGACCCTCCACGACTGCTGGGCGTTCACGGGCCACTGCGCGCACTTCACATATGCGAAGTGCGCGCAGTGGAAGACCCGCTGCGCGTACGAAGAGCCCTGCTGCCAGCTGTCCACCTACCCTAAGACGATCTCCAAGCGCTCCTGCACGCGGAACTTCGACGACAAAAGGCGCGTCTTCAACCTCGTTCCCGCGGATCGCATGGAGCTGATAGCCCCCTCGAAATGGCTCGCCGACCTCGTGGGCGAGTCGTTCCTCTCCAAGTACCCCGTGACGGTGAAGCATAACGAGGTCGACCGCACTGTGTTCAAGCCCACAACCAGCGACTTCCGCGAGCGCTACGGCCTCGAGGGCAAGTTCGTGATCCTCGGCGTCGCGTCCCCCTGGACGGAGCGTAAGGGCCTGGACGACTTCTTGCGCCTGGCGAACGTGCTGGATGATAGGTACGCCATCGTGCTTGTCGGGTTGACCGGGCGTCAGATCAAGAAGATGCCCTCACGCATTTTGTCTCTCGAGAGGACGGAGGATCCGGAGGCTCTTGCCCGCGTGTACACGGCGGCCGACTTGTTCGTGCATCCCGGCGTGGAGGAGACGTTCGGCCTCACTGTCGCCGAAGCCCAGGCGTGCGGCACCCCTGTTCTGGTTCGTTCGGGGAGTGCTTGCGAGGAGGCTGCACAAGACGGCGAATGCCATACGGCCGGTCTCGGCTTCGATGCGCTGAAGTCAGCAGTAATAACGGGGGGGGGGTGCTTCGTGATTTGCCTTGAGAGAACGGAATCGAAGCGGCAGATGGCTGCGATATACAGCGCTGCGGACGTTTTCTTCAACCCGACGAGGGAGGACAATTTCCCAACCGTGAACCTGGAAGCGCAGGCCTGCGGTACTCCGGTGCTGACCTACGACATAGGCGGATGTGGAGAGACGATAAACCTTGAGCATTCGCAAGTAATAGGGAGCTGATAGGATCATGCCTTTGTTGTTGACATCGATGATCGGTGCCTCAATTTTTGGAAATGATTTTTTTAAGTTTTCAATAGGGTCGTTTAATGTGCTTGATTTTCTAATTGTGGCCACATGCATTTCGTATTTGGCAATTTTCTCGTTTGGCAGAGCGAGAAGAAATTTCAATTCGGGTCTATTATGCGACAGGTGGCTCTGGGCCTTTTTAGCGTATGGGCTGATCTCGGTCATATTCTCGTATATGGGTTTTTATTCATCCCTTGGGCTGTCTTCGGACGTTTTGTTCAATGCTTCCTTCATACCACGGCAAGCGTACTATCTCTTCTTTATTCCGCTCATCATCGCATCGACGCGCCATCCATCTTCTGGTAGTTGCAGGAAATTCCTTTGCGGAAAATACAGGCTGCTTTTCTTGTGCATTTACATAGCACACGTTTTATGGACGGGCGGATTTGCCCTTGATGTGTCGAGTTGTTTTTGCCTGAGTTTGCTTCTTCTGTTGAAAAAAAGGAAGCAAGAGGTCATTGACCTTCTCTTCCTAGGTGTTGTTCTGTTCAGCCCAATGGCTGTGGGGGGCGAGATGACGCAGGCTGCGATTCGCCTCGTATGCCTAGTGTTCTATTTTGCGAAAAGCAAGGAAAACGTTTTCCACTACGGGATGTTTGCAGTCCTGGCCATTGTGATCGCGTGCTTCATTGTTCCGTTTGCACCGTTCGGGGATTTGGGCCTGGATGCGAATACCAGTTGGAGGATTTCGTACTGGAGAGATGAGCTCGACCAACTTCTGGCTACATACGGCATGGGCGTAGGATATGGAACTTCGTATGCATCGTATGGCTTTATAGGCTCGGCCACATCCGGGCCATTTGCGGCCACTGCGCAGTATTCCACTTTGGAGAAAATGTACGTTGTGGGTTGCCACAACTCGTTTATTTCGATGGCTTTCAGGTTAGGTGTTGCTGGCGTTTCTTTGTTGCTGACCTATATTTTAAGTCTTGCAAGCCGGAAGCGTTCACATCGAGAGGACTTTGCCTCTTCGGCTTGCTTCGCGGTAATTTCTTCTCTGATAATAATCTGTTTCAACGTCGGGTTCGAGAGCCCCGCCTACTTTTTCTTGTTCGCTTTCTCCGTAAGCTATCTGAATTCGACTGCGACTTTGCGTGAGGCAGCTATCTGCTCCGTGGAAGCAGATAGAGGGCGCCGTTCGGATGCAACTAATTCTGCTGGTTTGGGTGGCGCAGAAGCTTTGTCGCGTCACGGTGTGATTCCGAAAGCCGCTGAAAGGGTGCGTACCCGGTTCAGATGCCATCTCGCAGCGAAGGTCATGTAAAATGCAGAGCCCTTTACTATCGATTGTTATTCCGGCTTATAACGCTCAGAATTATTTGGACGACTGCCTCAACTCCATTCTCATGCAGGATTTTGAGGATTATCAGGTAGTGATTATCGATGACGGATCCATCGATAACACACAAAAAATATGCAGGGCGTTTGAGTCTTCGCATTCTGGGAAAATAATTTATTATCGGCAAGAAAACAAAGGTCCCCTCTTGGCTAGACTTCGTGGGCTAGACGAGGCATCGGGTCGTTATGTCGCTTTTGTTGACAGTGATGATATGCTGCATCACTTATCGTTGTTGCAAGTTGCGGATGCGATTGCCCGACTGATGCCCGATATGCTTATGTTTGATATGAGCCAGCATGAGTCTTTTGGTAAGAGCGGTCCGCGATTATTCGACACTGATTGCGATCTATCCGTTATCGCGAAAGAGCAAGTTGTTACAAAGCTTTATTCAACTCATCTACTCAATTCGCCTTGGTGCAAGGTTTTTAAAAAGAGCATTGTTGACGATGCCGCTTCTTCGTTGGGTAAATTCGCTTATTACTCTAGTTCCGAAGATTATCTAATGATGATGGTTTTCATCGATGTTTGTACGACGTTCGCGTATTTGAGAAGTCCTCTTTATTACTACAGAAATACACCCGGCAGTCTTAGTCATTCGTTTTCGCTTGAGAAGGCAGAGCAATCTCTTGTTGTAAGGAATATTGCCCTGAATAACGCTTCGAAATGGGCTGCAAAGTTTGGATCGAAGGATATTTATCGCGGGGCGTGCGTAGGTGCGTACGCTACCTTCTCGGGGATTATCGAGAGTGCTGCTTTGAACTGCGAAGACGCCTCCGAAGTGTTCAATTTGGTAAGAAAGAGCGATTGCTTTAATAGGTCTGTGATCGAAGGGCCTCGCGATATCGCTGTTCGCGTTGATCGGCTTGTTGAATGCAAGCTGCTTAAGCAGAACCGCTTCCTGTTGCTCAAAATGCTAAGCATAGTATTTTTTGTTGCGAAGCAGGTCAAAAAGAACTTATTTAGCGCATGACGGCTCGTCGCAGCAGTCGAGGAATTATCGAAAGACTGACGACTCCGACTGAGAGTTCGTCAGTGATGACGAACCTCTCGCTCGCTTTCTTTGCTCAAGGATCTACTTTGGTTGTAAGCATTGCCATGTCTCTTGTCGTGCCGAAGCTTTTAGGGTTGGAGTCTTACTCGTATTGGCAAACATTTTTGCTTTATGCCGGGTTCGTGGGACTTACTCTTTTCGGTGTAAACGATGGCTTATATTTAAGACTAGGTGGATCAGTCTATGGCTCTATTGACCGAAAGTTGCTCAAAGGGGAGTACGGATTGATTTTCGCCGCACAGTTCTTTATTGCCGGCATTTTTATCGTATTCATACTTACTCAAGATATTAGAGGCGATTTACTCATAATTGGGATAGGCGTTTGTTTTTACTGCTTGAGCGCCAATTCGTTCTCCTTGTTCGGATACACCTTGCAAGCTGTCAATCTCACCCATTTATATTCCATCGCTAGTCTAATCAACAAGATCGTGTTTGTTGCGGCTCTGGTTGTTTTGTTTGGAACCGGATATGAAAGCTATGCAGTCTTAATCACTGTGTATGTGTTAAGTCAGGTCGTAGCAAGCTTGTACATGCTCTATTGCTTGAGGGATTTGTTCAAGGTTGGTGCGTGCGATTTAAGATCATCCGTATCTCTTGTAATAAAAGATATTGAATCCGGCATCAAGGTCATGGTGGCCTTTTATGCTAGCTCTCTCATAGTTGGTTTTGCGCGGATTATGGTTGAACTAAATTGGAGCATAGAGGAGTTCGGCCTTCTCTCTTTCGCTTTGTCAACGGTGTCTTTCGTATTAGCTTTTATAGGTCAAATATCAATGGTCATGTTTCCTGTCTTGAGAAGAATGGGGGGCGATGAGCAAAAGCAGCGTTTCTTCCAGATAAGAAATGCGTTGGTCGTAATCCTGCCTCTCGTTTATGTGGTTTATCCCCTTGGTGCGTTCTTTTTGACGTGGTGGTTGCCTGATTTTTCAGATGCGCTGCTTTATCTGGGCATTGCAATGCCTATCTGCGTGTTTGACGGAAAGTTCAACTTGCTGTGCAGTACTTATCTTAAGGTGCTTCGCGATGAGAGATATCTTCTTTTGCTGAATGTTGCGGCAATGGTCGTAGGTATCGCCCTTAGCTTGATTGCCGTCCATGTGTTCAAAAGCATCATTTTCGTAGCCATGGGAGTGGTTGCATCGATTGTCTTCAGGAGTGTTTCGGCGGAGTTGTTTTTAGCTCGAAGGAGACTCGGCCTGCGGGTGGGACGGTATCTTGCAAGCGAAGTGTGTTTGGCGATTGTGTTTATCACCATCCAGCTATTGAACATTGAAGCTATGGGCTTGCCACTGGTTTGGTGCGCTTATCTACTCTACTTGTTTTTCAACAGAGGTTGTTTGCGAGATGTTTTTCGCTTGATGGGCAGGAAAACTCAGAAGTAAAAAGCTTTTTGCGAGGAAGTGTACCGATGCAGGAAATGACATTAGGGGAAATCCAGAAAACTTGCCTAGGGCTTCTCAAAGAGTTGGGTGCCTTTTGCAATGCGCATGGGCTTCAGTATTTCCTCATCGGCGGCTCCGCTTTGGGGGCGGTGCGCCATGGTGGGTTTATCCCGTGGGATGACGACGTCGATGTGGGGATGCCCAGGGAGGATTACGAGTCGTTCTGCCAGTCCTACGCAGACGGCGACACGTTCAAACTGTCGCTTTTGGGCAAAACGGAAGGCTACTTCAACCCCTTCGCCAAGTTGTGTGACGCCCGCACGAAATACGAGGAGCCGACTTCGAAAAGCATCAGCCAAGGCGTCTTCATAGACGTATTCCCGATCGATTACGTATGCGAATCCCAGGCGGCCATCAAAAGGGCGATGGTCAGGAAGCGCCTGTACAACTACGCGTTCACGACTCGGCTCGACGCCCAGAAATACAGGAACGAGGCGATTCCGAAGCGGATCTTGAGGAGGGCGATGAGCAAGGCGTACGCGATGCGCGACCCCGTCGCCGCTTCGGAGGCCGTCGCTTCGAGCATTGCCAGCGCGGAGCCCACTTCGCGGGCGATGAATATCTGGGGGGCATGGAACGAGCGTGAAGTCATGGATGCGGAGTGGTTTGGCGAGGGGGCGACGTTCCGGTTCGAGGACATGGATTGCCCGATCCCCTCCGAATGGGACAGATACCTCTCCAGGCTGTACGGGGACTACATGTCCCCTCCCAAAAGCCCGCCGCACAGCCACGGACTCGCTTTTCGGATCGAAGACTAGATCGCAAAAACGGATGAAAGGACGGACATGAAGGACAAGATCGGCCTCATATTGCTCGCGGGAGGAGTGGGCAGGAGAACGCAGCGCAAGGTGCCGAAGCAGCTGCTGCTCGTCGGCGGAAAGCCCATGCTGGTCCACTCGCTTGAGAAGATCGAGGACATCCCCCAGATCGCGAGCGTTGTCATCCCCTGTGCTGACGAGGCGATCGAGAAGACCAGGTACGTGCTCGACGCATGGGGCTACGATGGGGCGAAGTACCGCATCGTCGAGGGCGGGGCGACCCGGCACGAGTCCGTGTCGGGGGGCCTGTCCAGCCTTTCGGGCTGCGACTACGTGATCATCCACGAGGCGGCGCGCCCGTTTGCGGCCAAGGCCGACTTCCTGCGGCTTGTGGAGATCGAGGACCGCAATGCGACCCTGGGCGTGCCGATCCCCTTCACCGTGGCGGAGGTCGACAAGACCGGCAATCTGAGCGGGGCCCTCGACCGCTCCGCCTTGGTCAACGTCCAGCTTCCCCAGATATTCGAGTACGCGACGCTGGCCGCCGCGCATGAGAAGGCGGCGCAGGCGGGAAGGCAGTACACCGAGGACGCGAGTCTTTTGCACGACCAGCTCGGAGTTGCCGTTCGCATAGTGGAGGGCAGCGCAACCAATATAAAAATCACCTACCCGTCCGATTTGGTGATCGCGGAGTCCATCTATAGGAGCTTTGTGATAGGAGGGGCCGATGACTAGCAAAGGGGCCTGCATCGTCACTGGGGCGAGCCAGGGGATAGGCCGGGCAACCGCGATAGCTCTGGCGGCCAAGCGGGAATACTCGTCGGTCATTCTGGTATCGAGAAACCTAGAGAAGCTGGAGGAGACCAGAGCCCTGGCGGGCAACCCCGACAATATGTTCGCGGTTCCGTTTGATCTGGAGGAGTTGGAGGGAATTCCTGCGATGGTCTCCTCCGTCGTGGAGGATCATGGGGACGTTGACCTTCTGGTGAACGTCTCGGGCTATGCGGATCCGAAGCCCCTTTTCGAGACGGATGCCCGCTCGCTGGAGAAAACCTTCCGAGTGAACGTCTTCGCCCTTACCCTGATGTGCCGGGAGGTCGCCAAGAACATGCGCGGCCATCGACATGGCAAGATCGTAAACATCGCATCTACCGCAGGCAGCACTCCGCGTCCGGGGTGGATTTCCTACTCGTCGTCGAAAGCGGCGGTCATCTCCGTCTCCCAAACCCTGACTGCCGAGCTTGCAGAATACGGAATTAAGGTGTACTGCGTGTCTCCGGGACGATGTGCGACGGATCTGCGCAGGAAGCTTGCGCCGGAAGAGGATCCTGCAACCATTATGCAACCCGAGCATGTCGCGGAGATAATCGCTAATCTGAGCGGAGATTCAGGGAATGCATTGGATGGGCAGGATATTGTCGTTCGCTATCAGCCAAGGGCCTGACAGGTTGGTTCTGCCGAGCAATGCGCTGCGCTCAGCATTAAATGTTGATCAGTGATCTTGAACGATTCTGAACGGCAATATGGGTAGAAAACCACGATAATCAACTCGCCATAAGGCAAATCATTGTAGAGTGCCCACTTCTTTGACAACCAAATCCCCTGGTCAAGCCCGAATCTTGCCACAACTTTCAACGCCCTGGACGGATCGGTTTTTCACAGGTTCGATTGTCGGCGCCCCTTGGGCGCATCTAGGCATGTCCACCAGTTTCTCCCGGCTCAGCAGCACAGCTTTACTCAAGAGCCTCGCACTTCTCTCGTGCGCTCCCGACGCCTGGAGCCTTTGACCCTCGAACTTCGCGTCACGCACCGACAACTCCCATTGTGGGGCAGCGGTGGGAGGGCGCACCATCTCGCTATAGCGCGAGGCGCATCGCCCGACATTGTTTAGAGGCGGGGGGATTTCCAGAACTCGAAAGAAAGGTGGAGGAGGCAGTGTAAATGGCTGAAATCGAAACAATCACCCAAGTTATTGAAAGAGACGAACCGAGCCGGTAGCAGGCGTTCTCTTGCCTGCGCGTCTCGCACCGCTGCTCGCGAATTCGGATCAGAACACAGCATGACACCGAAGAAGAACAGCTGATCGCACGCTTGTCCCTCGGGTTGCTTCATGCTTGGATTGTTGCACTTATTATGCTACAATCCAAGCATGAAAACCATGGAAGCAATAAAGAAGCTCAACGGCATCTCGGCTTACCAGAAGGGCTTGTTCACCTCCCGACAGGCGAAAAGGCTGGGCGTGGAGCGCTACGTCCTCTCGCGCCTCGAGAAGGGCGGCTCCGTCGAGCGGGTGGCCAGGGGCGTGTACCGCATGGGCGGCGCGCCGAGCCTGCGCGAGGAAGAGGTCCTCGCCGCCTGGCTCTCGCTCGATCCCGGGCGCGAGCCGGGGGCTCCGACGGACTCAGCCCGCGTTCCCATCGCAATGGGCGCGACCGCGGCGTGGCTGCAGCAGCTCGGGGAGGTCGGCCCCGAGCCGCTTGAGTTCTGCACGGCCGAGAGGAAGCAGACGCAGCGCGACGGCCTCACGGTGCGGAAAAGGGCCATCGACGACGAAGACGTGGTCTACGCGAGCGGCGTCCCGGCCACGTCGCCTGCACGTACCGTGCTCGACCTGATCGATTGCGGCGAGGACCTGAGCCTCGTGGCGAGCGTGCTGCGAGACGCCCTCGGAAAGGGCCTCGTCGCCGATGTGCGAAGGCTCGCAGACGAGGTCGACTTGCGAGGCAAGAAGGCTGGGATCCCCAAAGGCGAGAGTCTTTACAAGCTGATGGCGGAAGGCGGGTAGCGAATGGCTTTCGAAAGTGCGGAGCAGTTCGACCGGGCCGCGAAGAAATCCGTCAAGGAGTCGGGGCGCGACCCCGGGACGGCGTATCGGGAGATGCTGAGGGATCGTTTCCTCTGCCGCGTGTTCGGTGGCGCCGACGGCAAGTTTGTTCTGAAGGGTGGAAGCGGCCTGCTCGCGCGCATCCCCGACGCCCGGGCGACGAAGGACATCGACTTCGCGACGAGCTCGCGGGAGAGCGCCGAGACAGCCCTTCAGGCGCTGAACGCCCTCGCCGCAAGGGATTTGGGCGACTTCTGCTCCTTCAGGCTCACGGACAGCGAAGAGTCCCTCGACGAGAACGGCTATTCGCGCCTGCTCAAGCTGCGGTACGCAAGCTTCATCGGCGACGAGGAGAAAGACCCCATCCTCATCGACCTCTCGCTCGACTGCTCGACCACCTTGCCGCCGGAGCTCGTCTCCCCGGCCAATCGCGTGAGGATCGAAGGCGTCGAGACGTGCGACTATCTCGCCTATCCTTTGCCCGACCAGCTCGCCGACAAGCTGTGCGCCATCATGGAGCTGCAGCCTGGAGGCTGGCCGTCGTCGAGGATGAAAGACCTCGTCGACGTGGTGACCTACGCGACCCATGAGGGCTTCTCCCTACGTCAGCTTGCAACCGCCATCGAGAGCGAATGCGGGAAGAGGGGCATGGCGGTTCCCAAACGCTTCGAGGCTCCTTCGATCTGGCGGCCGCGCTTCGCTGATTTCGCGAAACGAAACGGCGTTTCTCGGGATTTCGCGACGTTCGACGCGGCGGTGAAGCTGGCGGCTGGGTTCTTCGATCCCGCTCTCTCCGAGAGCGCTGCAGGAGATGCCGAATGGAGCTGCACCGATCTTGGGTGGAGGCGGACATCGTAGAGTGACCACTTCTTTGACAACCAAAATCCCTGATCAGGACCGAGCCGAAGAGCTGCTCATTGAAGAAAACCCGATGCTCTCATCTCGTTCTTCTCGCGATTGATTGCATTGGGCCAGGTAAAGCGCATCGAAAAGGAACCCTTCGTCACCCTTTGGTATCGCAGCCAAACCTGTTGACGGACTTCGAAAAGGAACTTGCATGCTTGCTCGATGCCGAGGAGGCATCAATCGATTGCATTGCAATTTTGCAGGTATCGATCAGGGGCCATGATACCGATCACACATGCTATTCGTGGCTGATCGCCAGCTCGTTATCGATAATCTGACGACTGGCCTCGACGGTAAGCGAGCAGTACTCGAGCAGGCAGGAGATGAGCGCGACGGCTTCCGTATCGGCCATTCCGCTTTTGGAGAGCGCCATTGCGAGCGCCGAGGTCCCATCGAGTGTCATCTGCACGTTGCGCAGCTCGTCGAGGGCCTCTAGCTGCGTTGTTATAACGGGCTTTTGCCGATACATCCATTCTCCTTTGAATGCCTGAACGAGCAGAGAATACCACTTATAACGGGGTATTTCAATCGAAGCATTTGTGAGTGAGCGTCTCGACAACCATTGCCCGGCTCTCAAAAGGCGTACCGGGAACCATGGACACCATCTTGCGCATCTGCGAGCGATTCGACGTGCAGCCGGGGGACCCCGGGCTGATGCGGGCAGTGAGCCTTTTCCGGACGGAAGCCTCGCGAGCCTCACGAGATTGCGGTTGCAGCCAGAGTCTCCCCCAACGTTGACGTTACGCCCTATGCTGATAAGCTAGAGGCCGCAATTATGGCCCGAGAGGAGACGGCAATGACGGTTTGCGTTCCCATAAAGGGATTTGAAGAATACGGCGACGTTTTCCAAGCTTGTCGAGAGTTCGCCGGATCCGGTTATCGTTACGAGGAACGGTCGGGAGTCTTTTGCCGTCATGACGGTAGAGGAGTTGGATGCGCTTCGCCTGGAAGCTGCTCGCGCTCAGTTGTATCGGGACGTGGACGAAGCCGAGGATGATTTCGCCCACGGCCGGATGACGGAGGCGAGCGAGTCACAAAGAAGGGCGCGCGAGCGTTATGGCCTATGACGTAGTTTGGTCGCTCTCGGCTGAACAGGGCAGAGATAGGATAGTAGAGTATCTGCTCTATGATCTGACCTCACTCCAAGCTTCAAGTCTTGTGCTCTATGAGCTTGATAAAATGACCGATCTACTTAGTGATAAGCCGGAGTTCTTCGCCCTATCGGCCGAACCTCGGCTTGCACGCATGGGATATCGCAAATACCTGTTCATGAGGTATATGGCGCTTCACCGTGTGGAGGATCACACGGTGAAGGTTGGCCGCATTTTCTATACAGCGCAGAATCACGCCCGGCTCGTGTAGGCCGGGCGTTTCGCTCTTTACCTGATGAAGTTCGTCATTACCTTGGGCTCCACTTCGGGGGCCGGCACCTGGGCTGTGGCCTTCAGCAGCCAGGCCATGTTCCTGCCCAAAACGCGCATGATCTGCAGGCCCTCGGCGTCCTGCGCCACGTCGTCGGCGGTCTTGCCGTGGACCATGGGCCAGTAGTTCGACGAGACCACCGGCATACAGCTGATCTGGAAGTACTTGTTCACCTGGTCGATGGCGGGCGTCGTGCCGGCGCGGCGGGCGGAGGCGACGGCGGCCGCGGGCTTGAAGCGCAACCGCGCGCTCGCGGCGTAGAACATGCGGTCGAGGATGGCCAGCAGGGCGCCGTT
The DNA here is from genome assembly GCF_900199375.1 of Gordonibacter urolithinfaciens. NCBI lineage: Bacteria > Bacillati > Actinomycetota > Coriobacteriia > Eggerthellales > Eggerthellaceae > Gordonibacter > Gordonibacter urolithinfaciens. Next base: position 368,594 of record NZ_LT900217.1, on the reverse strand, counting down.
CGCGCCGGCGTAGTAGACGGGCGTGCCCACCACCAGGCCGTCGGCGGCCTCGGCCTTCGCTATGAGTCCGTTCACCACATCGTCGTCGAAGATGCAGCGGGCGTCGCCGCGCTTGGCGCAGCCGCCGCAGCCGAGGCACCCGCGCACGGGCTCGCGGCCGATCCAGGCGATCTCGGTTTCCACGCCCTCGGCCTCGAGCGCGCCGGCTACCTCGGCCAGTGCGGTGTGCGTGCAGCGTTCCTCGTTCGGACTTCCGTTGATCAGCAGGACTTTCATGGGGGTGCCTTCCTCTCGCGTGGTCGTTCCTGTTTTGCTCATGTTCCAGATTAGCAGAAACTATGGCAGCCCGGTACCGATGGCGAACAATGGCTGGGGCCTTACGTTATACTGGCCGCATGGACGACATGCAGACAACCTTCCCGGTATCCGGCGCAACCGCGGTGCCATCCTCGGCCCCGGAACCCACGGCGCCCGCGCCCACCTTCGACGACGCGCCCATCGGCGTGTTCGACTCCGGGTTCGGCGGCCTCACCGTGGCGCGCGAGCTGGCGAAGGCGCTTCCGCGGGAATCCATCGTGTACCTGGGCGATTCTGCGCGGTGCCCCTACGGGCCGCGCACGCTGCAGGAGGTAGACGGCTTCGTGCAGCAGATCGGCGGCTGGCTGGTGGACCGCGGTGTGAAGATGGTGGTCATCGCCTGCAATACGGCCACGGCGGCCGGGTTGGCGCACGCGCAGAGGACGTTCCCCGTGCCGGTCATCGGCGTGGTGGAGCCGGGCGCGCGGGCGGCGGCGCACGCCACGAGGAACAACCGCGTGGGCGTTGTGGCCACGAAGGCCACGGTGGAGTCGAACGCGTACACGTTGGCCATCCGGCACCTGGACGCCGGCATCACCGTGTTCTCCACGGCCACGCCGCGCTTCGTTGAGATTGCCGAGCAGGGCATCCGCATGGCGGAAGGGCCGCTGGAGAACTATACGTCGCTCGCGTCGAAGGTGTACATCCGCCCGGCGTTCGAGGAGATCGCGCGCGAGTACCTGGAGCCGCTGCGGCGCGCGGGCGTGGACACGCTCGTGCTGGGCTGCACGCATTTCCCGCTGCTCAAGGCGCTGATCGGCGGGGTTATGGGGCGCGAGGTCACGCTCATCTCGTCGTCGACGGAGGCAGCGCGCGACGTGGCCGAGATCCTGGCCCGCCGCGGCGCCTATGCGCGCGTCGACCACGAGGCGCGCTACGAGTTCTACACGACGGGCGACGACCTGGAGGAGTTCCGCGGCTTCGGAAGCCGCGTGTTCCGCGAGCCTATCGACACGGTGGCGCACGTCGACCTGGCTTGACGGTGCCGCAGCGAGGAACGCGCGGAGTCCAGGCGGGCAGTAAAAACGACGACGCACCGTGGCTTGCCATGGTGCGCGGCAGGGAAGGGGAACCGATATGAAGACGGTGGTGCTGGCCACGAACAACGCCCACAAGGTGGCGGAGATCGCCACGGCGCTGGACTTCCCGGGTTGGGAGTTCCGCACGCTGCGCGAGCTGGGCATCGAGTCCGACCCGGCGGAGGACGCCGACACGTTCGAGGGCAACGCGCGCATCAAGGCCCGCGCGGCGCACGAGGCCTCCGGCGGGCTCGCGGCGCTGGCTGACGACTCCGGCCTGGTGGTGGACGCGCTCGACGGCGCACCCGGCGTGCACTCGGCCCGCTATGCCGGCGAGCCGTGCGACGACGCCGCGAACAACGCCAAGCTGCTCGCGGAGCTGTCCGACGTGCCGGACGCCGAGCGCACCGCCCGCTTCGCAAGCACGCTCGTGTTCGTGGACGAGGACGGCTCGGAGATCGTGGCGGAGGGTGCGGTCGAGGGCCGCATCGGGCACGAGGGACGGGGAAGCGAGGGCTTCGGCTACGACCCGCTGTTCCTGCCGGACGTGTTCGGCGGCGCCCGCACGCTCGCCGAGGTCGACCGCGACGAGAAGAACGCCGTGTCCCACCGCGGCAACGCCCTGCGCCAATTGCGAGCGAAGCTCGAGGAAGCCGGCGGCGCCAACGCCTAGGGCGAGGCTAGGCTAGGCCATCCGGCAATGCCGGCGAGCGCTTCGGCGGGCGGGATGCCGTCGGCTCCGAGCCGCGCGACCCCTTTTCCGCCTTCTGAGCAGAGTGCGCTTGGGAGCGCGGAGAAGATGCGGAGACGCCGGAAACGTCGATGAAGCCGCTGTCGCCATGACGGCGGCTTCTGCTATAATGACCCCTGCTGTTCAGCGTCGGGGCGTGGCGCAGCTTGGTAGCGCGCCTGCTTTGGGAGCAGGATGTCGCAGGTTCAAATCCTGTCGCCCCGACCATTCCCTCTTTCAATCATCACCAATCTACTTCGACTTTCCTTGGCGTATGGGGCCTGGTTTTGCGGTCCGGCAACGTTTTGGGTTTGCGGCAGGGCGTCTCGTACCATGCAGGCCAACAGACAAACGCGGCGGTTGGAGTTGCCATGGAGCATAGGGATGGGCGAGGAGCGGAAGAGCGGGGCGGGATCATGCAGGTGTTGGAGAGCCGGTTCGCGCAGCATCCCGAGCGGCATCCAGGCGTCGACTGGGATAACGTGCGGGCTCGCCTGGAGGTGCAGCCAGGGAAGCTGCGCGTGTTGCAGGGTATGGAGAACACCGCCGGCGAACCCGATGTCGTCGATGTCGACGAGCGTACGGGAGGGCTCGTCTTCTTCGACTGCTCGCCCGAGAGCCCGATCGGTCGGCGCAACCTCTGCTTCGACGATGCGGCCCTTGCTGCGCGCAAGCGGAACAAGCCGCGCGGCAGTGCCATGGGCGAAGCCGAGCGGCTGGGCATCGAGCTTCTGACGGAGGGCCAGTACGCCCTGCTGCAGAGCCGCGGCGAGTTCGACCAGAAGACGTCAAGCTGGCTTGCCACGCCAAAGGACGTGCGACAGCGCGGCGGCGCCCTCTTCGGCGACCGGCGGTTCGGTCGCACGTTCGTCTACCACAACGGCGCCGAGTCGTACTACGCCGTCCGCGGCTTCCGTGGCCGCCTGTGCGTTTGAAACGCCCCCTGCGTCACCCCAGCCCCTGGTCCACGTCGAAGTAGCCCTTCCAGGGGTCGGGGGCGGCGGCGCGTGCGAGGGCGGCTTCCAGGTGGATGGCGTCGGGGGCTACCGTGTCCAGCTCGTCCCAGGCGAGGGGGGCCGACACGGGCGCACCCGACCTCGCGCGCAGGGAGTAGGGGGCCACGCTCGTGGCGCCGCGGCCGTTGCGCATCCAGTCGATGAATATCTTGCCGTTGCGCTTGGCCAGGCGCACGTTGCTGGTGTAGCGGTCGGGCCACTTCTCGGCCATCACCTGCGCCATGCGGCGCGCGAACTGGCGGAACGCGTCCCAGGACGAGGCGGGCTCGAACGGCACCACCACATGGTAGCCCTTGCCCCCGCTCGTCTTCAGGAACGACGTGAGCGACAATTCGTCCAGGAGGCCCTTAAGGTCGCGCACGCCGCGGCGCACCTGCTCGAGGTCGAGGCCCTTGTCGGGATCGAGGTCGAACACCATCGTGTCGGGGTGCTCGAGCTCGTCCACCCGGCTGCCCCACACGTGGAACTCCATGGTGTCCATCTGCGCCTCGGACACGAGCCCCGCGGCGCTCTCCAGGTAGAAGTACTCCTCCGTCCCGCCGTCGCTTGCAGGGACGTCGATGGTGACTATCCCGGAGCTGCCGGGACCCGGGTGCTTCTTGAAGAAGCAGGCCGAGCCCACGCCGCGCGGGCAGCGCACGATGCTCAGGACGCGGCCGCCCACGTAGGGCAGCATGCGCTCGGCAACCTGCGCGTAGTACCTGACCATCTGCTCCTTCGTGATGCCGCTCTCGCCGAACATCACCTTGTCGGGGTTCGTGACGGTCACGCCGTCGATGACGAGGCCGCTTTTCCTGCTCGCGGTAACCATGGGATGCTCCAATCGGTCGGGGGAGTGCGGATCGGACGACGGCCACGCGGAAGGGCTCGCCGCCGCTTGCGGGGATGCCGCCTGTTGGCGGGCGGCTGCCGGCTCCACGCCGTCCGCGGCCGCCGTGGCAGGGGAGGGCCTCGCGTCATCGTCGGCGGGCCCGTCCTCGTCCGGTTCCTCGCGCCGCACGGCGCGCGGATCCTTGTCGGCGCGCAGGCCCAGGTAGCTGGGGTGGCGCAAGAGCCCGTCCTGCGTCCATTCGGCGAATCTGACCTCGGCTACCAGCTTCGGCTCGAGCCAGGCCGCCTGCTCGTGCGGTCGCGGCTTCGGCGGGTTCTCGAACGGCGCGTCGGCGCGCTGCAACCCCTCGAAGGCCTCCTCCAGCTCGTGTGCCTCGGCTGCTCCCAGGCCCGATCCCACGCGGCCGACGTAGCAGAGCCCGCCGCCGTCGTAAGCGCCCAGCAGCAGCGAGCTTACGCCCGTGCGGTTCTTCTCGGAACGCGTGTAGCCGCCGACGACGAATTCCTGGCGATGGTCGCACTTCAGCTTGATCCAATCGCCGTTGCGCACGCCGCGGTAGGGCGCGTCGGCGCGCTTGCCCACCACGCCCTCGAGGCGCAGCTCGCAGGCGGCGCGCAGGCTGTCCTCGCCGTGCCCGCGCACGTGGCTGCTGTAGCGTACGTCGGCGGGCGCGCCTTCCAGCAGCTGCTCGAGCGCCTCCTTGCGCTCCAGCAGGGAGCGGTCCCGCAGGTCAGCACCGTCAAGCGCCAGCAGGTCGAACACGAGGTAGGCAGGCTGCGGGCCGTCGGGGTTGCGCAGGAAGTTCTGCAGGGCCTGGAAGTCGGTGCGACCGTTCGCGTCGATCATCGCCACCTCGCCGTCCAGCACGAACGCGCGGCCGGCGGACCAGTCGGCAAGCTCGTCGGCGATGGCGGGGAAATGCCCGGTGTAGTCCTTGCCGTTGCGGCTGACCAGACGCGCGCGGTTCTCCTCCACGAACGCGAGCATGCGGTAGCCGTCGTATTTCACCTCGTACAACCACCCGTCGCCCTTCGGCGCCGAGGCCACGAGCTTCGCCAGCTCCACGTCGGCCCGTTCGAAGGGGTTGCGCGCGAGCCGCCCGTCGCCGCCGGACGCTATCTCGTCCATGGTGCGGCCCGTGCGCACGCTCGTGTCATAGCCGGCGATGCCGGGTTCGGCCTGCACGTGCCCGTCCTTCTCCTTGATGAGGAGCCAGTTGTCTCCATGCTCCCCCGGCTTGGGCTTCAGCCGCACGAGCACCCAGGCGCCTTTGAGGCGCCGGCCGTCCAGCGCGAACTTCAACTCGCCGTCGCGCAGGCCCGCGTCGACGTCGCCGAGCGGCTCCCAGAACCCCTCGTCCCAGAGCATCACCGTGCCGCCGCCGTACTCGCCCTGCGGGATGGTTCCCTCGAAGTTGCGGTACTCCAGCGGATGGTCCTCCACGTGCACGGCAAGCCGCTTGTCGTGCGGGTTGTACGAGGGCCCCTTGGGCACCGCCCAGCTCAGCAGCACGCCGTCCCATTCCAGGCGCAGATCGTAATGGTCGCGGCGGGCCAGGTGGTGCTGCACGAGGAACCGCAGGCGCTCCGCGGGCTCGCCGGGCTCGCCTTCCGGCTCGGCGGTTCGGTTGAAATCGCGCTTCTCGTTGTAGGCGCTCAGCTTCGCGGGCACGGCGGATACCTCCGCATCTTCCGGGTTTTACTTGGATGCTCGATATTCTCGCTCGCAGGGGGCCATCTTGCGGTACAATAATCGCCGCGTTACGCGGGTGTGGTTCAATGGTAGAACCTGAGCCTTCCAAGCTCATGACGCGGGTTCGATTCCCGTCACCCGCTCCACGGAAACACGACGGCCCTACCAATTGGCGGGGCCGTTTTCGATTGCCGGGGTTGGGGGATTGGCGCAAGCTGGATTCGGTCTGGCTCGACGCAGGGCGCTTGGTAGCTTGGGTTTCGCGGTATGCCGCGCTCAGCCTGCTTTCCCGCGCAGGTAGGCGATGATGTCGTCGGACTCGTACATCGGCTTGCTGCCGATGACGAGGCAGGGAACCTGCTTCTTGCCGCCGATGTGGATGAGGTCGTTCTGGTTGCCGGGCTGGAGCGTGTCGCGCATATCCAGGTTGATCTTGTTGTCCTGCATGAAACGCAGCACTTTCTGGCAGTAAGGACACGATTTCTTGTAGTACAGGGTGTGGTCTTCCAGATAAGGCATAGACGTTCCTTTCCTCATCGCTCGAGCAAGCGGCCTCGACGATATATATGAACGGAAACTTTATCATAGGCGAGCAGTCCGATTTGTTTGCAGCCGAGGGCCAACTTGTTGCCGAGCGGTTTACTTTATTAAGATAAAGCAAAGGGGCGTCCGCCCCTTTGCGAGGGATGCGCACAGGACGGCATACGGCGGGGGGCCGGGGTGGAAGCCGAGGGCTGGGCGGCCTGGAAACCGGAGCTGGCAAGCTGCATGGCTGTCGCGTCGGTGCGGCGCGCGTCGGCGGGTGCGCCGCGAGAAGGGGTGCAAGGTTTCGGCAGGGCAGAGGATCGGAAACCAGATGGCAAAAAAATTCTCAAAAATACAAAACTTATGATATACTTTAAAATTTTTTCAAACAGGCATAAAAAAAGCCGCCTTCCGAGGGGGAGGCGGCTGGTGATTCCTGGTGCGCCCGGCAGGACTCGAACCTGCAACCGACGGATTAGAAGTCCGTTGCTCTATCCATTGAGCCACGAGCGCGTTTGCTTCGGCATCGGTATTATACCGTAAAACGCGCGCGTGCATCCTGCGGAGCCGAGAAAGGCCGACGAAGCCCCCTCTGTGGAGAAACCGCACGTGAAAACCTCGTTTCATGCGAGCTTCACCAAGTGGAAGAGCGGAAGCCCTCGCCGTGTCCGCCCAGCAGGCGGCCCATCGATGAGCCGTTTGCGCTAAGAATGCATCTTTGGCCTCGTTTATGCATTCCCATTTATCAGCGTGTCGCAGGGTGGGGGGACGGTCGCCCTGCAGTCGGGTCGAAAAAGCGCTGTTCCGTTCGATTTACCGCTCCGTCGCAGTAAAGTGTATGTGAAGAAAATGTGAATAAGAGGTCATCTAAAAGCAACCGTTCACCGAAAAAGCACCCGATATCAAACGGGGTCCGGTTTTGTTGCGAAATTGTGGTTGCAATTCGAATCGAACCGTGCGATTTTGGGGTCATCGAGCGGGCAGACGGTGCGCAACGGATGCCCTCGAGGCCGAAAATCTGGAAAATGCATAAAGAAAAGGAGGGTTGCAATGGCTGGTGTCAACGTTAAAAGCGAGATCAAGCCTTTAAAGCGAGTCCTGCTGCACCGCCCGGGCAAAGAGCTTCTGAACCTGACGCCGAACACGCTGGAAGAGCTGCTGTTCGACGACATCCCGTTCTTGAAGGTCGCCCAGGAGGAGCATGACGCGTTCGCCCAGGCTCTGCGCGACAACGGCGTGGAGGTCGTGTATCTCGAGGATCTCATGACCGAAGTGCTCGACCAGAACCCCGACGTGCGCGAGACTTTCCTGAAGCAGTTCATCGAGGAAGCCGGCATCCGCACCGACCGCTACCAGAAGATCATCTTCGACTACCTGAACGACAACTATCCCGAGAACAAGGACCTCGTGCTGAAGACGATGGAGGGCATCAACCTCACCGAGCTCCACACCGACAAGTCCAACTCGCTGGTGGATCTCGTGTCCGAGGCCTCCAAGATGGTCGTCGCCCCCATGCCGAACCTGTACTTCACGCGCGACAACTTCGCCATGATCGGCAACGGCGTGTCCATCAACCGCATGTACTCCGTCACGCGCAACCGCGAGACCATCTACGGCGAGTACATCTTCAAGTACCACCCGGACTTCAAGGACGTCCCCCAGTACTACAGCCGCTACAACACGTTCCACATCGAGGGCGGCGACATCCTCAACATCAACGACCACGTGCTCGCTGTGGGCATCTCGCAGCGCACCGAGCCCGACGCCATCGACGCGTTGGCGCATAACATCTTCAACGACGAGACCAGCCCCATCGACACCATCCTGGCGTTCAACATCCCGAACAACCGCGCCATGATGCACCTCGACACGGTGTTCACCCAGATCGACACGGACAAGTTCACCATCCATCCGGGCATCATGGGCCCGCTGACCGTGTTCGAGATCACCCCCGAGGGCGAGGGCATCAAGGTCAAGGAGATGACCGGCAAGCTCGAGGACATCCTCGAGAAGTACGTCGGCATGCCGGTGGAGCTCATCCCCTGCGGCGGCGGCGACCGCATCGCGGCCGAGCGCGAGCAGTGGAACGACGGCAGCAACACGCTGTGCATCGCCCCCGGCACGGTCTGCGTGTACGAGCGCAACGACGTGACGAACAAGGTGCTCGAGGAGAAGGGCATCAAGCTGATCGTGATCCCCTCCGCCGAGCTGTCCCGCGGCCGTGGCGGCCCACGCTGCATGAGCATGCCCATCTGGCGCGAGGACTAGCAGCGCCGGGGCCCGGGGCGCACCGGGCCGCAACCCTTTGTCTTTCCAGCGGAGAGGGGAGCCCCGAGGCGGGTTCCCCTCGAAGGCTGAAAAGAGGCGGGCGGTTTCAACTTGGCGACGCCCGCCTGCACGGTTCACACGGTAGGAAAACTTGGCAAAGAACGACGAAAGGAATGAATCATGCCCACGAGCCTGAGCGGACGCAACTTCCTGAAGCTGCTGGATTTCACGCCTGACGAGATCCGCTACCTCATCAAGCTGTCCAAAGAGTTCAAGAACCTGAAACTGACGGGTACCCCCCATCGCTACCTCGAAGGCAAGAACATCGTCCTGCTGTTCGAGAAGACCTCCACCCGTACGCGCTGCGCGTTCGAGGTGGGCGGCATGGACCTCGGCATGGGCGTCACCTACCTCGATCCCGGCAGCTCCCAGATGGGCAAGAAGGAGTCCATCGAGGACACCGCCCGCGTGCTCGGCCGCATGTACGACGGCATCGAGTACCGCGGCTTCTCCCAGGAGATCGTCGAGGACCTGGCCGCCAACGCCGGCGTGCCGGTGTGGAACGGCCTGACCAACGAGTTCCATCCCACGCAGATGATCGCCGACATGCTGACGGTCGAGGAGAACTTCCCGCAGGGCCTCAAGGGCCTGAAGTTCGTGTTCATGGGCGACGCCGAGAACAACGTGGCGAACTCGCTCATGGTCGTGTGCGCGAAGCTGGGCCTGCACTTCGTGGCCTGCGGTCCCGAGGCCCGTATGCCGAAGGCCGACCTCGTGGCCCAGTGCCGTGAGGTTGCCGCCGAGACCGGCGCCACCATCACGCTGACCGAGGACGTGAAGGAGGCCTGCACGGGCGCCAACGTCATCTACACCGACATCTGGGTGTCCATGGGCGAGCCGGCCGAGCTCTGGGCCGAGCGCATCAAGCTGCTGGAGCCCTACCGCGTGACGAAGGAAGTCATGGCCATGGCCTCTCCGGACGCCATTTTCATGCACTGCCTGCCGTCGTTCCACGACACCAAGACCACCATCGGCGCCGAGATCGCCGAGCAGTTCGGCGTGACCGAGATGGAGGTCGAGGACGCGGTGTTCGAGTCCACGCAGTCCAAGGTGTTCGACGAGGCCGAGAACCGCATGCACACCATCAAGGCCGTCATGTACGCCACGCTCTCCTAAGCACGAGCTGGAGAAAGGAGACGAACTATGGCATACCAGAAAGGCGAAGGCAAGTCCGTGGTCATCGCGCTCGGCGGCAACGCCCTGGGCAACACGCCCCAGGAGCAGCTGGAGCTGGTGAAGAACACGGCCGAGCACATCGTTGACATGGTGGCCGAGGGCATCAACGTCGTGGTCTCCCACGGCAACGGCCCGCAGGTCGGCATGATCAACAACGCGTTCGACTACGCCTCCACGCATGACGGCAAGACGCCGGCCATGCCGTTCCCCGAGTGCGGCGCCATGAGCCAGGGCTACATCGGCTACCAGCTGTCGCAGGCCATCCTGAACGATATGAAGCGCCGCGGCATCATGCGCTCCACGGCCTGCATCGTGACGCAGACGGTCGTCTACCCGGAGGACCCGGCGTTCCAGAACCCGACGAAGCCCGTGGGCGCCTTCCTCACCGAGGAAGAGGCCATGAAGCGCGCCGAGGAGACCGGCTACACCTACAAGGAAGACGCCGGCCGCGGCTGGCGCCAGGTAGTGGCCTCCCCGAAGCCGCAGCGCATCGTTGAGTTCGACGCCATCAAGGACCTCATGGACGACGGCTACATCGTCATCTCCACGGGCGGCGGCGGCGTTCCGGTCATCGAGAAGGACGACAGCTACCATGGCGTGCCGGCCGTCATCGACAAGGACCGCTCCAGCGCCAAGCTGGCCGCCGATTTCAAGGCCGACATGCTGGTCATCCTCACGGCCGTGGAGAAGGTGTGCATCAACTTCAACACGCCCGAGCAGCAGGAGCTCAACTCCATGACGGTTGCCGAGGCCCAGAAGTACATCGAGGAGGGCCAGTTCGCGCCCGGCTCGATGCTGCCGAAGGTCGAGGCCTGCATCGAGTTCGTGCAGCAGCATCCCGAGGGCAAGGCGCTCATCACCTCGCTCGAGTGCGCTGCCGACGGCCTGAAGGGCAAGACGGGCACGGTTATCACGGCCTAGTGTTTTACCTGCGGCGGCGGACGCGCAAGCGTCTCGCCGCCGCAGGAGGGGTATCCGCGTGCCGGGCGGTTATGCTTCCGGCCGGTACGTTCAAGAGGTTTCTCGTTCGCCAAACGTATTCACCTCGATCCTCTTCAAAGGAGGGGTTCTCATGACCGAGAAAGCGAAGGAAAAAAGCAAGAAGAAGCGATCTATATCATCGTTCACCATTTTGCTCATCATGCTCGTTGCACTTGCTCTGATCACGGTGGCCATGTCTTTAGCCGGTGTTGAGGGAGTCGAGGGCGCAACCATCGCCAACGTGGCGACGGCGCCCGTCAAGGGCTTCACCGATGCGCTTCCCGTGTGCCTGTTCGTGCTGATCCTGGGTGGTTTCCTGGGGATCGTGACCGAGACGGGCGCGCTGGATGCCGGCATCGCCGCACTGGTGAAGAAGCTCAAGGGCAACGAACTCGTGCTCATACCGATCCTGATGTTCATCTTCTCCATCGGCGGTACGACGTACGGCATGTGCGAGGAAACGGTTCCGTTCTACCTGCTGCTGGCGGCCACTATGGTGGCGGCCGGCTTCGACAGCGTCGTCGGCGCGGCGGTCGTCCTTCTGGGCGCCGGCTGCGGCGTGCTCGGCTCGACGGTCAACCCGTTCGCGGTCGGCGCGGCGGTCGACTCGCTGTCCGGCAGCGGCATCGCCATCAACCAGGGCACCATCATCCTGCTGGGCATCGTGCTCTGGCTCGTGACGCTGGTAATCTCCATCATCTTCGTCATGCGCTACGCGAAGAAGGTCAAGGCCAACAAGGGCTCCACCATCCTGTCGCTGCAGGAGCAGGAGACCATGAAGGCCGAGTTCGGCGAGGCGCAGCAGGAGGCGGTCGACGCCGAGGCAAACCCGAACCAGAAGCTCATGACGGGCCGCCAGAAGTGGGCGCTCATCGTGTTCGCGCTCACGTTCGTGGTCATGATCATCGGCTTCATCCCCTGGGGCGACTTCGGTGTGGAGATCTTCGACGCCGGCGCTGCAACCGAGGAGGTAACGACCCAGGTCAGCGGCGACGATATCTCTGCGACGTGGGCCGATGCCGCAGATGCGGGCGCGGCTGAGGGCGAGCTCACGTTCAACGGCAACGTGACCGGCACGGTCACCGCCGAGGAGCAGGTCTCCGAGGGCTGGTCCGCGTTCCTCACGGGCCTGCCGCTGGGGCAGTGGTACTTCGACGAGGCTTCCACCTGGTTCCTCATCATGGCGCTGATCATCGGCGTGGTGGGCGGCGTGTCCGAGAGCCGCTTCGTCAAGGCCTTCATCAACGGCGCGGCCGACATGATGAGCGTCGTGCTGATCATCGCGCTCGCCCGCTCCATCACGGTGCTCATGGGCGAGACCGGCCTGGACATGTGGATCCTCAACAATGCGGCCAACGCGCTGAACGGCCTGTCGGCGATCATATTCGCCCCCATGTCGTTCCTGCTCTACGTGGTGCTGTCGTTCCTCATCCCGTCGTCGTCCGGCATGGCCACGGTTTCCATGCCCATCATGGGCCCGCTGGCGAACTCGCTCGGCTTCTCGCCCGACGTGATGATCATGATCTTCAGCGCCGGCAACGGCCTGGTGAACCTGTTCACCCCCACGTCCGGCGCCATCATGGGCGGCCTGGCGCTTGCTAAGGTGGAGTACTCCACGTGGCTTAAGTTCGGCGGCAAGCTGTTCATCGTGCTGGGCGTTGCCTGCATCATCATCCTCACCGCGGCGATGATGCTCATACCAGGCGCCGCGTAACGTCGGCTGCACTGGGCTGACGCATCGCGCGCTCGCGACGCGCTTCGGGAATCCCCCGCCTCGGCGGGGGATTCCTTTATAGGTGCACGCATGCGTTTCGCGCAGACCGCCCGCCCTGCGCGGATTCCGCCCTACAGCGCCTTCCGCATCCAGACGTGCTCCACGTGCTCGTCCAGCTCAACGGGGCCGTACTGCTCGTAGCCGCGGCGCTCGTAGAACGGGGTCACGCGGCACTGGGCATGCAGGTGCATCTCCGTGGCCCCGGATTCGCGTGCGAGGCGCTCGGACTCGGCCAGCAGCGCCGCGCCGAGGCCGTCGCCGCGCGCCTCGGGCAGCACGGCCAGGCGGCCGAACACCCAGCGGCCGGGCTCGTCGGGGTGCTCGGGGTCGGGGAACGTGCGCGCGCAGCCCGCGAGCGCGCCCTCGGCGTCGTAGAGGGTCACGTGGAGGGTGGCCGGGTGCGCATCGAGGCTGTCGAACTCGTTCGCGAAGCCCTGCTCCTCCATGAACACGCGCGTGCGCACGATGCGCGCGTCCGCGAAGTTTCCCTGCTCGAACCGGTATTCCATGGCTTTTCCTTTCCGTAAGGTGCAGGCGTCTACGATACCACAGGGCGCACGACGGGCGGGGCGCGCTTAACCGAACCTGCTTTTTGCGAGGTCATGTGTGCTTTTTCTGCATAAGCAGCCACGCCTTGTCCGGGAGGCGCCGCGCGGGTCCTCCGTGCGGGCAAAAGGTGGTAGAATCGACCGATATGCAACCGTTTGGATATCGGACAGGAAAGATGCGCACCATGCAAATTCGCGAACAACTTGAACAGCTGATCGACGCGGCCGTCGCGGCTGCGTGCAAGGACGGATCGCTCGAGCTCGAGCAGGCTCCCGAGGCGGCGCTTGAGCGTCCGCGCGACGAGGCCAACGGCGACTGGGCGTCCACCGTGGCCATGCGCTCGGCCAAGCTCGCCAAGAAGAACCCGCGCGAGATCGCCCAGATCATCGTCGACCACCTGCCGGAGAACGACCTCGTGCAGAGCGTGGAAATCGCCGGCCCCGGCTTCATCAACATCCGCCTGGCCCCGTCGGCCCTGCAGGGCGTGGCCGCCCAGGCGCGCGCCGAGAAGGGCGACTTCGGCCGCGGCACCATCCCGGAGGGCGAGCGCAAGATCAACCTCGAGTACATCTCGGCGAACCCGACCGGCCCCCTGCACGTGGGCCACGGCCGTTGGGCCGCGCTCGGCGACGCCACGGCGCGCGTCATGCGCCACGCGGGCTACGACGTGTTCGAGGAGTTCTACATCAACGACGCCGGCACGCAGATGGACAACTTCGGCGAGTCGGTGGCCGTGCGCTACCAGCAGCTGCTCGGCCGCGACGTCGAGATGCCCGAGGCGTGCTACGCCGGCTCCTACGTGAAGGACATCGCGCAGACCATCATCGACGAGGACGGTGACGTGTGGCTCGACGCCGACCCGAAGGAGCGCATGGAGAACTTCCGCGAGCGCGCCTACGCCTACGAGCTGGCCGAGCAGCACCGCGTGACCGAGCGCTTCGGCACGACGTTCGAGTGCTGGTTCAGCGAGCGCAGCCTGTACGTGCCCGACGAGACCGGCAAGAGCGCGGTGGACCGAAGCCTCGAGGCCATGGACGAGAAGGGCTACATCTACGTAAAGGACGGCGCCACCTGGTTCAAGTCGAGCGCGTTCGATGACGAGAAGGACCGCGTGCTCATCAAGGCCAACGGCGAGATGACCTACTTCATGAGCGACGTGGCGTACCACTACAACAAGATGGAGCGCGGCTTCGACCACCTCATCAACATCTGGGGCGCCGACCACCACGGCTACATCGCCCGCTGCGAGGCCATGCTGGCCGCGTGGGGCTGGCCGGGCGCGCTCGAGATCATGCTCGGCCAGCTGGTGAACCTGTTCCGCGACGGCGAGGCCGTGCGCATGTCCAAGCGCACCGGCGAGATGATCACGTTCGAAGAGCTCATCGACGAGGTGGGCGTGGACGCGACCCGCTACCTCATGCTGGCAAAGTCCTCCGACCAGCCCATCGACTTCGACATCGAGGTGGCGAAGAAGAAGGATGCGTCGAACCCGGTGTACTACGTGCAGTACGCGCATGCCCGCATCTGCTCCATCCTGCGCAAGGCGGCCGACCCGGCCGACGCCGAGGCCGCGGAGGCCGGCGAGATGAGCATGGACGAGCTGGCTGCGAAGGTGATTCCCGCCGACGTGGACCTCTCGCCGCTCACGCACGAGTCCGAGCTCGCGCTCATGCGCAAGATGGACGACTTCGGGCCGCTCGTGGCCCAGGCCGCCCGCGACCGCGCCGCGTTCCGCCTGACGCACTACGCGCAGGACCTCGCATCGCTCTTCCACTCGTTCTACACGAACTGCCACGTCATCGGCGAGGAGGAGGCTGTTACGAACGCGCGACTCGCGCTCGTCGACGCCACCCGCATCGTGCTGGCGAAGTCGCTCGACCTCCTGGGCGTTACCGCTCCGGCGAAGATGTAAGCACGACGCACCGGCGATTCGAAGGGCCGCCCGCGGGCGGCCCTTTTGCGTGTGGGTGGTCGGGGCGAGACAAGGGGACGGGGATAATGTCTCATTCCGGAACGCCTTCGAAGCTCGTTAGGCGCAGGGGAATGAGACATTATCCCCGTCCCTTGTCTCGCCCCATCACACGTTGTCCTCCAAATCCACCTGCATCAGGTACACGTTCTCGCGCAGGCGCTTCGCGGAGGCGCGGCAGAGGTCGCCCTCCTCGTAGCGGGTCTGGATCTGCTCCAGCTCCAAGCGCAGCCCCAAGCGCTCCACGTCCGTCGCCAAGGCGCCGGTGCGGGTGAGCGCGGTGATGGAGGGGTTCGCGTTGCGCAGCATCGAGATGGTGCGCTGGTACTCCATGACCAGCGCGCTCACGTCTTCGGCCGGCTCGTTGCACTCCGGCGAGGTCAGCATGGCCTGCAGCTTCGCGATCACGTGCTCGGAGCCCTTGATCTGCAGCTCGCGGATGGCCTGCGTGCGCTCGGTGGGGCTCACGCCGGGCAGGCCGCTGAGCAGGCGGTGCCATCCGGTGCGGGCCAGCGCGCGCATCCGCAGGTAGGCGTTCTGCAGCGACCAGCGGCCCGCATGGTGCTTCAGCAGGTTCTCTATGTGCGCGAGGCGGCTTAGGTACTGGTAGCCCACGATGGGGTAGACCTCCTCGGCCTCGATGAGCTTCAGCACGTAGTCTTGCTCCCAATCGAGCGCGCGCAGCCGCAGGGCGGTGTTCGGCTCGTCCAGGATGTCGTTGCTGTTCTTGATGCGCGCGATGCGCTGGTTGTACGAGTGGATGACCGTCTGCGTGGCCGTGCGGTTCTCGGGTGTCTGGCGCGCGGCCAACTCCTCTATCACGGAGCGCAGTATCTCCAGGCTCACCTGCGTCTCGTCGCAGCGCAGATCCTCGTCGGTCGGGGGCTTCTTCGGCGCCAGCAGCGGCACCACGAACGTGGCCAAGAGCAGCGTGACCACGATGACGCCGCAGGCCAAGAATATGATGAGTTCCCGCTGGGGGAAGGCCACCACGCCGCGCAGCGGGTCGAGGTACGTCACCGGTATGGTGAGCACCACGGCCAGCGTGATGGTGCCCTTCGGCCCGCCCAGCGCCATGACCAGCGACGAGCGCACGTCGGCGCGCCATCCCGGCCGCTGGCCCTCCGGCGCGCGGTGCGAGTGGTAGCGCTCCATGGCGAGCAGCCACACGAAGCGCACCGCCACGTAGATGAGCGTGAGCAGCAGGATGTAGCCGATGAGCACGCCGTTGTCGATGCTCACGTCGTCCCAGGTTCCCTGCATGGCCTTCGGCAGCTGCGTGCCCAAGAACACGAACACGATGCCGTTCAGCGCGAACGACAGCACGCGCCACACGCTGGACGACACGATGTTCATGCGCGAGATAGAGGGCCCGATGGTGCGCGGCGATATGACGTTCACCAGGCCCGCCGCCACCACGGCGATGATGCCGCTCGTGCCCAGCTGGTTGGCCACGAGGTACACGATGAACGGCGTGAACACCTCGAACAGCACGTGGAACGTCGTGTTCTCGAGGCCCCACGAGCGCACGCGCCGCACGAGGAAGTTGCCCAAATACCCCAGCGCCAAGCCGATGGCGATGCCGCCGAAGAAGCTCACGACGAAGTCGAGCGAGGCGTTCAGCAGCGAGAACGTGCCCGTGGTGGCCGCCGCAAGGGCGAACTGGAACGCCACGATGCCCGAGGCGTCGTTGATGAGCGACTCGCCCTCCAAAATGCTCTTGTCGCGCGGTGCGATGTCCGTCTCCTTCGAGAGCGACGCCACGGCAACGGCATCGGTGGGGCCGAGCGCAGCTCCCAGCGCGAAGGCGGCGAACAGGCCGATGGAGGGCTCGAGCCATTCGACGGCGAACCCGATGATAAGGGCGGTGACCACCACCAGGCCGATGGCCAGCGACAGCACGGGCCGGCGGTTCTTCCACAGCGCGCCCTTGTCCACGTTCTTGGCCTCGTCGAACAGGAGCGGCGCGATGAACAGCACGAGGAACAGGTCGGGGTCGAGCGTGATGTTGATCTGCGAGGGGGCGAACAGGGCGATGAGCAGGCCCAGTCCGATCTGGATGAGCGGGGAGGACACTTTGGGGACAAGCTGGTCGATCACCGAGGAGAGCAGGACGGCCGCGAGCATGAGCAGTGCGAGCACGAGTGCCTCCACCGATCGCCCTCCTTACGTTGCGTTGCTTTCCGGGATGCCGGACCGAAAGGCCGGCCCCTTTATTGTAACCGACCGTCGAGCGGGGGCGCCCTTCAAAGGCGAGGGTTTTTCATGTGGTTACGCAGGCCCTGCAACGCCTTGCGAGTCATTTCCCCCAGCGGGCTCCTCCCGTATGAGAGCGACGCTGGCCTTGATGTGCAGCGTGTAGGCCACGGCTGCCGTGGACGCCAGCACCAGGTCGCGCTCGAAGTCGCCAGGCGCATCGCCGCTGGCAAGGCCCTGGGGGCTGGCGGGGCGGGTTCCGAACAGTGCGCGGACGGCCGCCTCGAACGCATCGCAGTAGTAGTCGTAGGCCACGCCTGTGTCGAACGTTGCTATCTGGCGGCGAATGAGGAGGTCGATTTCCGAGAGCGAGAATGTCTGCTTCAGCGTGCAGATGACCACGAGGTAGGCCACGTGGTCACGCGAGTACTTCTTGCCGGCCGCCGCCGCCAGCACGCCCTGCTTCACGTAGTTGTTCACCATCGAGCGCGTGATGATCTTCTCGTCGGGCTGGTAAAGGGGTGCGAGCGTTTCCTCGAGGAAGCCCACGAGCTGGTCCATGTACAGGTCGATGCGAGGTATCTCCCCGTAGCGGGGCAAGTGCAGCTCGAGAAGCCGCTGGGCGTAGGGCGTTGCGCTGACGTCTTTCATGGGCCGTGCCTTCCGGTTCGAGCGCTTTTTGCGGGTCGTATCGGGGGAGCATAGCAAGAAAGGGTTTCTGCGTCAATTACTACAACTTGTTGACATGGTGATAAAAAGCACGTAATCTAGTTTTTAATACAAGATAGAGAAGCACCCGATCGAAAGCAGGCCCCATGGACTCTTCCCGCATCGCGCTCGTCGTTGACTCGTGCACGGACGTTCCCCCGGAGGACATCGAGCGCTTCGGCATGTACGTGGTGCCGCTGCAGGTGAACTACCGGGACGAGACGTTCCTGGACAAGGTCACCATCACGCCGCAGCAGGTATACGACCGCTTTGCCGAGGAGGTGCCCACCACGTCCACGCCCACGCCGGCCGTGGCGCGCGAGGTGCTGGAGCGCGTGGTGGCCGACGGTTACAGCCAGGCCGTCGTCGTCACCATATCGAGCGGGCTCTCGGCAACCTACGACCTCATGCGCTCGGTAGCGTCGGGCGTAGCGGGGCTCGAGTGCGCCATCGTGGACACGCGCAACATCGGCATGGGCGCCGGGCTCGTGGCGCTGGCCGTGGCGCGCATGCTGGCGGACGGGGCATCGCTCGACGATGTGCGGCGCGAGAGCGAGCGCATCGTGCGCGACACGAAGGTGTTCTTCTGCGTCGATACGTTGGAGTACCTGCATAAGGGCGGGCGCATCGGCAACGTGACGTACGCCGTGGGCAGCATGCTGGACATGCGGCCGGTCATCACCTGCAACGAACAGGGCGTGTACGTGACGGTGTCGAAGGCGAAAGGCCGTCGCCAGTCGCTCAAGAAGGCCATGGCGTGCGCCGAGAAGTTCGCGTCGCGGTTCCCGCGCTGCACGATGGCCGTGGTGAACGGCGACGCCGCCGAGGAGGCTGCTGCCGTGCGCTCCGAGCTGGGGGAGCGGGTCGGACATGCGGACGCCTGGTACGAGGGCCAGATCAGCCCGGTGCTCGTGGTGCACACCGGCCCCGGCCTCATCGGCATCGGCGTCTGCGGGGCGTAGACCTCCCGGCGCCCGTCACGCCAACGGCAGCAGGACCTCCACGACGAAGCCGCGTCCCGGCTCGCTCTCCAGCGCGATCGAGCCGCCGTGGGCGCGGGCGATGCGGTCCACCAGCACGAGGCCCAGGCCGTGCTCCTCGCCGTAGGAGCCGGCGGCGCTGCGGGCAGTGCGAGCGCGCGCCAGGCGCGCCTCGAGCGCGGCAAGCTCCTCGGGTGCGGCCCCCGCGCCGTCGTCGGCCACGCGGATCGCGGCGAGCCCCTCGCGCGCCGAAAGCGTCACCGCCACGTTGCAGCCGCCCTCGTTGTGCAGGCGCGCGTTGGCGATGGCGTTCTCCACGGCGCGCGTGATCAGGCGCTCGTCGCCCAGCACCACGGCCTCAGCAGCGCCCTCGGCCACCTCGAGGTCGAGGGGATGCAGCTCGTCGAGGCCCGCGTTCATGTGCCCCGCCACCACCGAGCGCAGAAGGCGCGGCAGGGGCACGCGCTCCAGCTTGAGCGGCTGCATGTCGTAGTCAAGCTGGGAGGCGGTGTTGAGGTCGGTGACGAGGTCCTTGATCTTGAGCCCCTGAGTGCGGATGAGGGCCGCCTGGGCGCGCGCGTCCTCCGGCACCCGCCCGTCGGCCGCCAGCGCGTCCGCGTACCCCAGGATCATCGACAGCGGCGTGCGGATGTCGTGCGACACGCCCCGTATCCAGTTCGCGCGCGCGGCGTCCTTCTGCTCGATGATGCCCGATGCCTCGGTGATCTGGTCGCCGATCTCGCGCAGGTCGCCCTTCAGGCGGAGCTCGGCGGCGCGGCCCTCGGACAGCGCGTCGAGTGCGTCGGCGATGGGGCCGACCGCCCTCTGCGTGCGCCGCCGCGACACCGCGTACACCGTGAAGAGTATTCCCAGGTCCACGGCGAACACGAGCAGCAGGTAGAACGGAACCATGCGTACGGTGGATGCGGGGAACGTGAGGCCCATGTGCCAGTACGTGCCCTTCGGGAAGCCCACCGCGAGCAATCCGTCGTCGCGGTTCCAGAAGAACGCCGGGTAGTCGGCGATGTTGGCGTAGTGCGCAGCCATGGCCAGCTCGTTGGGCGTGAACGACGTCGGCACGTCGTCGGGCGCGCCGTGCGACCAGGCCACCGCCCCCTCGCCGTCCACGAGGACGGCCCAGGCGCCGTGAGCGTCGAGCTCCGCGGCCCCCGCCCCGCCGAGCGTCCAGCCCTCCTCGCCGAGCGCGAGCGCGCCGTCCACGGCGCGTATCACCAGGGCGGGCGTGCCGTCGTCGAAGTTCTCGTTGGACTCGTGGAAGGCGATGACCGTGTACAGGAAGAAGTCCACCACCACGATGAGGAAGGCGAGCGCGGCGAACAGCAGCAGCTGCTTCGTGAAGAACCGCGCGAGGCTGGGGGCCCGCTTCCCGCGCCGTCCGCGCGTCCCGCCCGCCATGCTCATCCTCGCCTCACGAGCTTGTAGCCGAGCCCCCGCGCCGTGACGAGCGAGGCGGGCTTCGACGGGTTGGCCTCGATCTTCTCGCGCAGGCGGCGGATGTGCGCCATGAGCGAGTTCTCGTAGCCGAACGACGTGCCCCAGCACGCCTCGCACAAGGCGTCGATGGTGACGATGCGCCCGGCGTTGCGCGCGAGCACGCTCAGTATCTCATGCTCCTTGGCGGTGAGCAGCACCGTGCTCCCGTCCGCGCGCTCCACCTCGGCCGTGGCGAAATTCACGCGGCAGGCGTCGAGCTCGAGCGACGGGCTCTCCTCGGCGTAGCAGCGCCGGAGCACCGCGGCGATGCGCAGCACGAGCTCCTGGGGAAGGAACGGCTTGGCGATGTAGTCGTCGGCGCCCAGGGAGAGGCCGCTCACGCGGTGATAGGGCTCGTCCTTCGCCGTGAGGAACACCGCGGGCACGCGTGCGCAGGCGGGCCGCTCGCGCACGCGTGCGAGCAGGTCGAAGCCGTCCATGCCGGGCATCATCACGTCCAGCACGAGCAGCTGGTAGGCGCGCTCGGGCGAGCTTGCGCGCGCGTCGACGGCTGCGAGCGCCTCGGCCCCTGCGTGCGCGACGTCCACGCAGGCGAACCCCGCGCCATGCAGGATGGCCGCCACCATGTCGGCCAGCTCGCGCTCGTCGTCCACCACCAGGATGCGCTTGCCGCGCAAATGCTCGTCCACCATGCCGAATCCGCCCGATGCCATCTTCGCTCCCTTCTCTCACGTTCGCATTATGGCACAACCGCCCCGTGCACGGGCGGCCGCGCGCGGGGCGTAAGGCAGCCGCAAGGCAGCGTAAGGAAAGCGCAAGGAAGGGGAAGGGAGGGCGTAAGGCCGCCCGCGTAAGCTTGTCTGCGGAGCCGATCGAGAGAAGGAGACGAACATGGCGGCACAACATGCAGGGCAGGCGATGCAGACGGTGGTGGAGGTGCGCAACGTGGGCAAGCGCTACGGCGGCGGCGGGCGCAAGCGTTCCGAGGCGAGCGTGACGCAGGCGCTCGACCACGTGAGCTTCGCGGTGGCGGCAGGCGAGTTCACCGGCATCATGGGGCCCAGCGGGTCGGGCAAGTCCACGCTGCTCAACTGCCTGGCCACCATCGATGCGCCCACCAGCGGCAGCATCCATATCGGCGGGCGCGACGTGGGGTCGCTCGCCGGCAAGGAGCTGGCGCGGTTCAGGCGCGAGGAGCTGGGTTTCATCTTCCAGGATTCGAACCTGCTCGACACGCTCACGGCGTACGAGAACATCGCGCTCGCGCTGACCATCCAGAAGATCCCGGCGCGCGAGATCGACGCGCGCGTGCAGGAGGCGGCGCGCACGCTCGGCATAGCGGACGTGCTGCAGAAGCACCCCTACCAGCTGTCCGGCGGCCAGAAGCAGCGCGTGGCCGCGGCACGCGCCACGGTGGGCCGCCCGCGCCTCGTGCTGGCCGACGAGCCTACCGGCGCCCTCGACTCGAAGTCGGCCAGGCAGCTGCTCGAGTCGCTCGCGTACCTGAACAGCCGCGGGTCCACCATCCTCATGGTCACGCACGACTCGTTCTCGGCCAGCTACTGCAACCGCATCATCTTCATCAAGGACGGCGGCCTGTTCGGCGAGCTGCGCCGATCGGGCGCCGACCGCGGGGCGTTCTACCGCAAGATCGTGGAGATGGTGTCGACCATGGGCGGCGCGGGCGATGACGAGCCTGCCGAAGGCGAGGTGGCGCGCCATGCTTGCTAGGCTCGCGCTCGGCAACGTGCGCAAGTCCCTCGCGGACTTCGGCGTCTACTTCCTCACGGTCATGCTGGGCGTGGCCGTGTTCTACGCATTCAATTCCATGACGGCCCAGCAGGGCGTGCTCGCGTTCTCCGAGACGCAGGACAAGATGTTCGATCTTCTGGGCATGGTGATCGGCGGCGTGTCGGTGTTCATCGCGTTCGTGCTCGTGCTCTTGGTGGTGTACGCGAACGGATTCCTCATCAAGCGGCGCAAGCGCGAGTTCGGGGTGTACCTGACACTGGGTATGAGCACAGGCGACGTGGTGAGGATCGTGGCGCTTGAATCGCTCATCGTGGGCGCGGCGTCGCTCGCGGTGGGCCTTGCGGTGGGCGTGGGGCTCTCGCAGCTTCTGCTGCAGCTCACAAGCGCGTTGTTCAAGGCCGACGTGGCGGCTGCCGGCGGGTTCGCGTTCGTGTTCTCGGCCGACGCGCTGGCGAAGACCGCCGTCGTGTTCGCGGCCATCTTCCTGGTTGCCGCTTTGCTGAACGCGCGCACGGTGGCACGGGCGAAGCTCATCGACCTGCTCCACGCAAGCAGCAGGAACGAGGAGATGAAGCTCAAGAGCCTGCCGCTGTCGCTCGTGCTGTTCGCGGTGTCGATCGTGCTGATCGGCGTATCGTACAAGCTGCTCATCGACAACGGGCTCATGGAGCCTTCGCCGGAATTCGCCGCGGCCACGGTGCTCGTGTGCGTGGGCACGGTGCTGTTCTTCTATGCGCTGTCGGGCTTTTTGCTGAAGTTCGTGCAGCTTGCACGCCCGCTGTACCTGCGCGGGCTCAACATGTTCACGCTGCGGCAGCTGAACGCTAAGGTGAACACCACGTTCGCGTCGCTGTCGGTGGTGTGCATCGTGCTGTTCCTGGCCATCACCAGCGTGTGCGGCGGCATCGGCATCCGCAACGCCATCGACGGCTCGCTGGACAGGAGCACCGACTACAGCGCCAGCGTGTCCACCTCCTTCGGCTCCTACAACGCCGAGGCGGGCTTCCAGGCAGCGGACCTGGGGGCATTCGGCGAGTTCGCCGAGCAGCAGGGCTACGATATGGTTGCCGGGCTGCGCTCGAGCGTGGCTGCAGTGGGGGCAGGCGACTATGACGCGGTCGTGTCCGGTGCGGCTCAGGTCGATCTGTTGGTTGACCCGTCCGACGGCCTGGTGATGGACGACGTGGAGCGCGCGAGCGGCCTGGTGCTGGCTGATTACGCGGGCGCGTCCATCAACAGCGGCTACGGCGTGTACCCTGTGTACGTGGCGGCGTTGTCGCAGGTCAACGATGCGCTTGCGCTGGCGGGCAAGCCCGCGCTCGAACTGGGAGCGGGGGAGTGCGCGGTCTATAGCGACTCCGACATCACGAGCGGGTTCTACCGCGATGTGGTGGAACGCGGCACCGAGCTGTCCGTGGGCGGACGCGCTATGCGCGTGGTCGAGTTCCGCGATGATTGCCTGCAGACCACGCCGTTCCCCATGAACACCGGCACGCTCGTGGTGCCCGACGAGGCGGTGCCGGAGGGTGCGCGCATCCTGCAGTCCATCCTCGACGTGCAGTGTGCAAGCGATGCGGACGAGGCGGCGTTCGGCGAGATGATGGACGCCGTGTCGGAGACCGACAATCCCGACACCTGGCCCATCACGCTGTCCATGACGCGTGCCGATGTCTTCGACCAGAGCATCAGCCTTTCCACCATCGTGGCGTACCTGGCCATCTACCTCGGTTTCGTGCTGGTCATCGCCTGCGCGGCCATCCTGGCCATCCAGCAGCTCTCCGACGCGTCCGACAACGCACAGCGCTACGGCCTGTTGCGCAAGCTGGGCGCCCCCGAGCGCATGATCGACGGCGCGCTGTTCGTGCAGGTGCTCGTGTACTTCCTGTTCCCGCTGCTGTTGGCCGTGGCGCACTCCGCGTGCGCGCTCGTGGTGGTCACCGACGTCGTGGCCGTGTTCGGGCACCTCGACATCACCTCGATGGCGCTCGCCTGCGCCGGAGCGTTCCTCGCGGTGTACGGCGTGTACTTCGCCGTGACGTACCTCGGCGCCCGCAAGCTTGCCCGCGAGTAAGGACGACAACGCCCCCGCAGGTTCGACCTGCGGGGGCGTTGCATGGAGGGACCGGGCGGCTAGAGCTACTCTCCAACGGAGAACGCCACCAGCGCGCCGCTCTGCTCGAATCCTGTCAGGAAGAAGAGGCCCTCGTCGTCGGCGAGTCGATTCGGCAGCACGTGGAGGACGGACACACGCGCGGTGCCTCCCGGGGCGATGGTGAAGCAACGCGGATCATCGAGGTCGGTTTCCGCATCTCCGCTCACGGCCATGTCAAGCGTGAAGTAGCTCGTGTCAATGGCGAGCAGCCGACCTTCTTCGTTCGCAAGGCCGAACGAGCCCATATCGCGCGAGTTCAGCTCGATGCTCTCCTCATTCGGATTCGTCACGGTGAAGGTGGCTTCAAGGTAGCAGAACCCCTGATCGGTAAGAGTGCCGTCATCGTTGAACGCGTACCCGTAGCGCTCTTGCGTACACTTGCTGAAATATGCCAGGTTGCCCAGCCACCCGTTGGCGACTTCGACGAATTCGTCGGGCGTCTTGCCGCTCGGCGGCGTGGCTGCGCGTGTAATGGAGACCGGTCCTACGGCAAGCTGCCGTTCGTCGTCGCCCTGCTCGTAAGGTGGGCGAAGCTGGATGGCCGCGATCTCGCCCGCGTCGTACATAACCGTGTTGGCGAGCGTCGCAGCGTGCGGCTCGCCGTTCGAGAACATCGACACAGGGCGCGTCTCCTCGGCGCGTTCGAGCGTGTCGGCGGGCAGCACCTCGTCGGCGCGGTTGTTCGCGTCGTCCAGCGGGAAGGGGAACGGACCGTTTCCGGCTTCCACTACGGTGCCGTAGAGCGATTTCGCCGATGTGCCCGCCTCGGCATCGTCCGCAGCGAGGCGAGGGGTCAGGCGGGGGGTGCCGTCTACCATCTCGGTCTCGAAGTTGGCGACGTGCAGCTCGATGGCCTGCGTGGATATGCTGCCGTCCTCGAACGTCACGGTGACGGTGAGCGTCTGCCCGTCGAACAGGTCGATGACGGGGGATTCGGGATTGTTCGCGGCGTTTTCGGGAACCTCGCCCTCGTTCGTCCAGAGGCCGAAGCTCGTCGTGCCGTCGGCGATGCCGGGGTCGTCGTCCGCGGAGACGTCGATGGTGGCGCCCATGAGCTTCGCGAGGCTCAGCTTGCTCTCGCCGTCGCGCATGGCGCTGCCCACGAAGTCGTAGCCGCCGTAGTGCTCGCCGGTGCCGCGCGCGGTGGGCTTCCAGCTCGCCAGCTCGCCCATGCGCGGGTCGTCGGGGTCGGTCGGCCCGTCTTCGAACGTCACGCGGTACAGCGCCCCGCCCGTGAGATGCGCCTGCACGCGGACGATGCCCTCTCCTTCCACGTGGAAGAGGCAGCCCGAGAAGAAGCCGCTCACCTTGTAGTCGTCGCCCCCTCGGAACCGGTAGCCCAGGTCGCGGTCGAATGCCACGGTGCCGCCCTCGCCCGGTGCAAGGGGCGCGCTGCCGTCGCTCGCGTAGGCGCGCACCGAGAATCCGCAGCGTGCTGCGGCCTCGTCGAGCGTGATGGTGGGGGAGCCCGAGAGCGACGAGGTGAAGGCGGGGATGCCGGCCACCGCGAGCGCGCCGGCCACGAGGCAGGCGGCCGCGGCTGGCGCCCAGCGGCGGGCGAGGGATGCGGCGCCGACGGAATGGCCGGCGGTGCGCGAGACGGGCCGGGGACGGCGCCGGGTCGGGCGCTTGGCGGACACGGCTCCCTTCGCGGGCGCCTGGCTCCCGGCGTACTGTGCCGCGCCCTCCTGCAGGGCGTTGCAGACGGCGCGCTGCTTGAGCTCGGGGGAGGCTTCGACGTGGGATTGCGACGCGGCGTAGCGCGTGCGGAACTCGTTCTCGTTCATGGGCGTGCTCCTAGGTCGATCTTGAGTGCCTTGCGTGCGCGGTGGAGGTGGGAGCGGACGGTGGCGGGGCGCTCGCCGGTGATACGGGCGATCTCTTCGGTCGCGTACCCCTCGTAGTAGTGCAGGTGCACGGCGGTGCGCTGGCGGTCGGTCAGGCGGGCGAGGGCGGCCTCCAGCTCGTCGTCCCGGTCTGCGGCGCCCTCCGGGGCGTTCGGGTCGGGACGGTCGGCGAGGCGCGCCACGTCCTCGTCGCCGAGTGTGGCGCGCTTCCGGTGCCAGGGGCTGCGGTGCAGGTCGTTGCAGCAGTTGACGGTCACGTGCAGAAGCCAGGCCTTCAAATGCTCGTCGTCGCGGAAACGCTTGCCGCCTTGATGCAGGCGCAGGAACACGGTCTGGAACACGTCCTCGGCATCGGCGCGGTTGCCCGTGCGGTTCGCCGCCAGGCGCAGGACCGTGTCGCCCCAGCGCCCGACCGCGTCCTCGAGGAACGCCGTCGCCTCGCGCGCCTGCGCGCCGTCTGCCTCGGCGACTGCGTCGGGGGCGTCGCCGCGGAAGGCGTTGCCCGCATCGCTGCCGCCTGCTGCCCGGGACGTGCCGGTGCTGGAAGCGCCGTCGAGCGGGGGACGTGCCGCGTCCGGCCGCCTCCGCCCTGCGGCGCCGAAGCCCGCGGGCAGCGCTATCTCGCCTGATTCTTCCATATCCCATCTCCTTTCCCCTAGAACACGGGGAAGGAACCGTCATTTGTTGCGCTCTGCCCGAAAAAAGACGGGCGGTTTCGATCGCCCGTCGAAACCGCCCGTTGGATGCTCGCGCCCTCGCTTGCCTTGCCGCAGGCTGGCGTCCACGGGCTCCATCGCAAGTCAGCGCCCGATTCGCACGACCTACCGCAGTCCGGCACCCAGCTCGCGGGCCTCGTCGAGGGCGGGGTTGCCGGCGATGTCGCCTGTGCGGTACACGCCGCCAACCAGCACGCGCCCCAGGTCGCGCCAGCCCATGCGCTCGCAGAGCGTCTCGTAATAGGAGACGACGGGGGCGAAGTTGCGCTCCGTGTCCTCCTCGGCGGGCATGAGCAGCACGCAGCCCTTGCCGCCCGCCTCCGCCTCGGCCGCTGCCGCCTCGGCACCGCCCGCCTCTGCGGCGCGCATGCCGGCCTCCATGAGCGCGAACAGGCGGTCGAGCACGGCCTTTTCCTGCGCGGTGACGCTCCAGCAGTACATGGGCGACGCCAGCACCACCACGTCGGCCGCGCGGTAGGCGGCGTACACGGCATCCATGTCGTCCTTCTGCACGCAGGGGCTTTCCGCGTCGGCGCCTCCGCCCAGACAGCCCCGGCAGGGCGCGATGTCCATGAGCGCCACGTCGAAGCGCACCACGTCGTTGCCCGCCTGTCCGGCCCCTTCCGCGAAAGCGTCCACGAGCGCCGCCGTGTTGCCGTTTGTCCGCGGGCTCCCGTTCAGCACCAGCACGTTCTTCCCCATGGTCCTCCGCCTTCCCTCGTCTGCCTGGCTGCATCCGCCTTGCCGCGTTTCGCGCGCCGTGCCGTTTCCGTCAGCCGTGCGCGGCTTCCGTTGCAGCCGATTGTACCGCGCCCACCGCGGCCCCGCTGCGACGGTTTTCAAATCGCGCCCCTGCTTTCCGCCCACGCGCCCGTTCGCGCGGGCGCCGCCGTTCCCCCGCCCGCCGGGCGGGGGAGGGAGTATACTGCTACAGCAGGCTAAAGCGGCTCGGCTCCCACGCAACGACGGCGCGGCTCCCCTGCGCGACGGCAGCCCTCGGCCTCACCTTATACGAGAGAAGGAGAAGAACCATGCGCTACGTCCACTGCTTGAACAACATTTCCTCGCACGGCACCGACCTGCTCACCGACTCCTACGAGCTTACCGACGACCCCGCGCAGGCGTCGGCCATACTCGTGCGCAGCGCTGCCATGCACGACATGGCGTTCGGCGACGGCCTGCTGGCCATCGCGCGCGCGGGGGCGGGCGTGAACAACATCCCCACGGACCGCTGCGCCGAGGAGGGCATCGTCGTGTTCAACACGCCGGGTGCCAATGCCAATGCCGTGAAGGAGATCGTTCTGTGCGCGCTCTTGCTGGGAAGCCGCGGCATCGTGGACGGCATCGCATGGTGCCGTGACAACGCCGACGATCCGAATATCGCCAAGGCGGTGGAGAAGGCGAAGAAGCAGTTCGCCGGCCGCGAGATCAAGGGCAAGAAGCTGGGCGTCATCGGCCTGGGCGCCATCGGCGCCGAGGTGGCGAACGCGGCCGTGGCGCTGGGCATGGACGTGTACGGCTACGATCCGTACGTCTCGGTGGGCGCGGCGTGGCGCATCTCGAGCGCCGTCCATCACGTCACGAACCTGGACGACGTCTTCCGCACCTGCGACTACCTCACCATCCATGTGCCGGCCATGGAGGGCACCGTCGGCATGGTGGGCGGGCGCGCCTGCTCGCTCATGAAGGACGGCGCCGTGGTGCTGAACTTCTCGCGCGACACGCTCGTGGACAACGCCGCCATGGCCTCGGCGCTGGCGTCGGGCAAGGTGGGCGCCTACATCACCGACTTCGCCACGCCCGAGGTCATGAAGATGGAGCACGCGATCGTGCTGCCCCACCTGGGCGCCTCGACCGCCGAGGCAGAGGACAACTGCGCCGCCATGGCCGTGCAGGAGATGATGGACTACCTGGAGAACGGCAACATCAAGAACTCGGTGAACTTCCCCGCATGCGACATGGGCGCGTGCCCTGCCGGCATGAGCCGCGCGGCCGTCATGCACGAGAACATCCCCAGCATGATCAGCCGCATCACCGACGTGTTCGGCGAGGAGGGCGTGAACATCGAGAACATGACGAACAAGTCCCGCGGCGACGCCGCCTACACGATGCTCGACCTCGACCAGCCTGTGCCCGCCACCGCCGTGGAGAAGCTGGAGGCCCTCGAGGGCGTCCGCCGCGTGCGCGTGGTGTGCTAAGGGGCTCCGAGCCGCGCCGCATGCCCCTCGGGCATGCGGCCGACGGCGGGGACGGCCGGCTCCCAAGGTCCGGCGACCTTCGCCGTAGGCGGGGAGGGAAGATGCCCGCAAAACGAAAAAAGCCAGCCGGTTTCTGCCGGCTGGCTTTTAGATTCTCAATGGTGGACCGTCGGGGACTCGAACCCCGGACCTTGGGATTAAGAGTCCCCTGCTCTACCAACTAAGCTAACGGTCCAAAGAAAAACTATGTCAAAGTGCTCAAAGCGCTGGGCTATCTTAAAGCATGCGTCCAACGATTGCAAGCCCTAATTTCAAAAAGCGCGCTGGGGTGGCTAATCGGACTCGAACCGACGACCTCCAGAGCCACAATCTGGCGTTCTAGCCAACTGAACTATAGCCACCAAGGCGCAAGGTGGAAGTATACGGATTTTCCCTCCCGAGCGCAAGAGGATTATGGACAAATTGTATCAGACTTGCTGCAATCGGGCTCTGATCGGCCCGTTTAGAGTAGTATAGTCGCCTGAAACGCCGTGTTTTCCGCAGGTTGGCACCGCTTCGGGCTGCCGACCGTTTCCGGCCACGGCGCAAAAACCGGCGTTGCGCGCCTGGGCGCGCCCGCCTCCATCACTTTCACCGAGGAGCGGCACCACGTGGAAAAGCAATCATCTGAAAAGCGCTTTGCGCTCTTGATCGACGCCGACAACGTGTCGGCCAAGTATATAAAGCCCATCACCGACGAGCTGTCGAAATACGGCACCGTCACCTACAAGCGCATCTACGGCGACTGGACGCTCACGCTCCATGCCAAATGGAAGGACGCGCTGCTGGAGAACTCCATCACGCCCATCCAGCAGTTCGGCTACACGCAGGGCAAGAACGCCACCGACTCGGCCATGATCATCGACGCCATGGACATCCTGTACACGCGCTCGGTGGAGGGCTTCTGCATCGTGTCGAGCGACAGCGATTTCACGCGTCTGGCCAGCCGCATCCGCGAGAGCGGCCTCACGGTCATCGGCATGGGCGAGAAGAAGACGCCCACGCCGTTTCGCAAGGCATGCGATATCTTCACCACGTTGGAGCTTCTGCTGGGCGATGCGGGCGGCAAGGCGCCCGGCCGCGGCAAGGGCCGGGGCGACCAGGCCGGTGCGAACGCCGCCGGCGCGGGCGCGGGCACGGCCACCGCGAGCAAGGAGGAGATCGAGCAGGCCGTGGTGAACATCATCACCGACAACCAGAACAACGGGAAGTCCACGGGCCTCGGCGAGGTGGGCAGTCGCCTGCTGAAGCGCTACCCGGACTTCGACGTGCGCAGCTACGGCACGAACCTGCTGTCGAAGCTGCTCGACGAGTTCCCGAGCGTGCAGATCACGAAGGACGGCAGCTCGGTGACGGTGGAGCTTGCGGGCGACGATCGCGAGCGTCGGGGCGGCCGCGGCAAGGACGCCCCGCACGGCGCGGAGGCGCCGGCCTCAGAGGCGTCCGACGCGCAGGCCGAGCAGGAGCCGAAGGGGCCTGCCAGCGCCGAGGCCGCAGTCGACGCGCAGGCGGAGCCCGCCCCGGCCGAGGACGCCGGCGAGCCGGCGCGGCAGACGGCTGCGAACGGGGGCGGGGAGGGCGCTTCCGCGAAGAAGCCCCGTCGCTCCACGCGCGCGGCCACGCATCGCGGCGGGAAGGGCGACGCCCCGAAGGCGGCTGCCAAGGACGCCGTCGAGGCGAAGAGCGCCGAAGCCCCCGCCCCGGAGGTTCCGGCGGAGGAGCCGCAGGCTGCTTCGCGCGCCGAACAGCCCGAGCCTGTCGAAGAACCCCCCGTGGACAACCGTCCGGGCCGAGCCGCCCGCTTGCGGGCCGCCGCCGCATGGGCGAACGCCATGGGCGGGCGCAAGGCTGCGGCCAAGACGAAGCCGGCCGCGCGCAAGGAGCCGGAGGCGCAGGCGCAGGACGTCCCGGCCGCCCCACAGGCCGAGGAACCCGCAGAGGCGCGGCAGGAGCAGGCGCCGAAGTCGAAGTCCCGCCGCAAGCCGGCCTCCAAGGCCGCCGCTGCGGTCCCGCAGCCCGCCGAGCAGGGCGAAGTCCCGCCGCAAGCCGCCGAGGCCCCCGCAAAGGCCTCGGCGAAGGCTTCTGAGAGGCCGGCGCCGAAGTCCTCGGCGAAGCGCGCGAAGGCGGCCGATCCGGCCGAGACGGCGCAGCCCGCCGAGAAGGCCGCGAAGTCCGGGAGGGCTCCCAAGCCTCCCAAGGCTGCGCAAGCCCCCGAGGCCCCCGCGCAGGATGCCCTCGCCGCAGGCGGGCCCGAGGAGTACATCCGCCAGACGCTGGCCGAGGCCGGCCCCGACGGCGTGGCGCTCGCCACGCTCGGCAAGCGCGTGCGCGGCAAGTTCCGCACGTTCAAGCTGCGCGACCTGGGCTACGCCCAGTTCCGCCCGTACCTTGCCGACCTCGAGGGCGTCTCCGTCGAGCAGCGCGACGGCCAGTTCTACGCCCGCCTGGCCCGCTAGGCGGGCCGCGGACCAGCGAGACCGGGCGCGCGCCTCTTTTCAACCGCTCGTTGACGGAGGACGGGCGCCCGTTCGTCCGTGGTATCCTGCCCCCTGATCCCGTTTCCACCGAGAAGGAACCTTGCCATGAAGAAGTTACTCGCGATCGTGGCGGCCGGGGCGCTCGTCGCCGTGGGCGTCGTGGGCACGCTCGCGTTCCAGCGCGCCTTCGAGCCCAGCGTCAGGCTCTCGTCCACGTCCATCCAGGAGCAGCTCACGAACTCGAGCGAGCTGGCCACGGCCAAGCTGGAGTACCGCGGCCTCGTGCGCTACGAGAACGGCGACATCGACTTCATCAACAAGAAAGGCTTCACCATGGTCTACGACGCCGAGGTGCGCGCCGGCGTGGACCTGTCGCAGGCCTCCGTGGACGTGAGCGGCCGCACCGTCACCGTGCGCCTGCCGCAGGCCCGTCTTCTGGGCATAGAGATAGACCCGCACTCCATCGAGTTCTACGACTCCGCGTTCGCGCTGTTCAACTGGGAGAACAAGCAGGATACCGCCGAGGCGCTCAAAACGGCCCAGGCCGACGCCGAGGGCAAGGTCGACCAGACGGGCATGATCGGGCAGGCCAACGAGCAGGCGCGCACCCTCGTGGAGAACCTGCTGCACCCGTTCACCGTGGGAGAGGGCGCCTACACGCTGCAGATCGTGGACGCGTAAGGGGGCGCAAACAGCGCCTCATACGGAAACGGCGCGGCGGCCCGGTGGACCGTCGCGCCGTTTCCGTATGGGAAGGGGCTTGCCCCGCGCCGCCCTATGCCAATTCGTTCTCGTCGAACGCGTCGCGGCCCAGGCGGAAGCTGCGGCCCTCGAGGCGGCGCTGGCGGTACTCCGCCGCGGCGGTGAACAGCACGTCGGACGAGGAGTTCAGGGCCGTCTCGCACGAGTCCTGAACCACGCCGATGATGAAGCCGATGGCCACCACCTGCAGGGACACGTCGCCGTCGATGCCGAACAGCGAGCAGGCCAGGGGTATGAGCAGAAGCGACCCGCCGGCCACGCCCGACGCGCCGCAGGCGGAGGCGGCGGCCAAGGCGCTTAGCACCACGGCGGCGAGGGGGTTCACGGCGATGTCGAGCGTGTGGGCGGCTGCCATGGCCATGACCGTGATGGTCACGGCCGCGCCCGCCATGTTGATGGTGGCTCCCAGCGGGATGGAAACCGAGTAGTTGTCCTTGTCGAGGCCGAGCTTCCGGCAAAGCTCCATGTTCACCGGGATGTTCGCCGCCGAGCTGCGCGTGAAGAACGCCGTGACGCCGCTGTCCTTCAGGCACCGCAGCACGAGGGGGTAGGGATTCGCGCGCACGCAGGCGAACACGATGAGCGGGTTCGCGACGAGGGCGATGAACAGCATGCAGCCCACGAGCACGAGGAGGAGCCGTCCGTACTCGGCGAAGACGTCCAGCCCGTTCTGCGACACGGTGGAGTACACGAGCCCCAGCACGCCGAACGGGGCGAGCGCGATCACCCAGCGCACCACCGTGGACACGGCGTCCGACACGCTTGCGAACACGTCCTTCACCGTGCCCGACGCCGCGCGCAGCGCGATGCCCAGCACGACGGCCCACACGAGGATGCCCAGGTAGTTCGCGTTCGCCAGCGCGTCCACGGGGTTCGCCACCATGTTCGAGACGAGCGTGCCCAGCACCTCGCCGATGCCCGAGGGCGTGCCCTGCGCCTCCGCCGGGGCCGCCAGCGTCAGCTCGGTGGGGAACAGGTAGCTCGCCCCCACGGCCACGAGCGCCGCCGCGAACGTGCTCACCAGGTAGAGCGCCACGACCGTCCGCATGGACCCCGCCGCCTTCGCGTTGGCCAGCGCGCTTGTCACGAGGAAGAACACGAGCACCGGTGCCACGGCCTTCAGGGCCGACACGAACAGCGTGCCCAGAAGCCCCACGGCCTCTGCGTTTGGAAACGCGATGCCCAGCACCGCGCCCACGGCGAGTCCCGCCACGATGCGCTTGATAAGGCTGATGTCGTTGTACTTGCGCGCGAGCGCCTTGAAGTCCACGTCTGCTCCTTGCCTTCGTTCCCTACGGTTCGGGCGCCTATGATAGCAGACCGCGCAACCTGGCCGCGCGCCGCCAAGTTCTGCTATCATGTTCGCTGCGCGAAAAGGGCGCACGTGCGGGCGTGGCGGAATTGGCAGACGCGCCAGATTTAGGTTCTGGTACCGAAAGGTGTGAAGGTTCAAGTCCTTTCGCCCGCACCAGCATACCCGGGGAAGCTGCAAGCTTTCCCGGGTATGCTGCGTTTGAGGCTGCGGCCGAAGGCGCGGGCCGCGCACGCGGGCGCTGCTTCCGGGCGCTGCTCCCGGGCGCGCTTCCCGGTTGCCGCAGCGCATCGTCTCTGCCGCAGCCTGCGCAAAATGCGCGTCCTCGCCCGATTCTCGCCTCAGTCGGGGCGCATTGCGCTAAACTGGTCGCGGATACGAGGGGGGAGTACGCCATGCGCATGCAGCCACGACCGGAAAAACTCACGACCGAGGAACTCGGGCAGATCGCCGGCCTGGACGCGGCCAAGCTCGATATGCTGGCCGCCTGGGCGAACAAGAAGCTCACCTGCGCGCACTGCAAGCGCTGCACGCTGCGCTGCGAGGTGCTGAAGGAGCCGGGCCTGGACATGGGCCAGGTGGAGGAGGGCTACGGCGCCATAGCGGCGCTGCCGTTCGACGACCAGCCCGCCGCCGTGCTGCAGCTCGTGCAGGACCGCCCCGAGCTCTACCACGCGCTGCGCCGCTGCTGCTTCTGCGGCTTCTGCACGGCCACGTGCCAGACCCACGTGCTGGCGCCCGAGCGCATGCGCGACTGGCGCGTGCTGTTCATGCGCGCCGGGCTCATGCCGCCCGACGACTCCAAGCTCGTGATGGTGGACAACGAGTGGAACATCTTCAGCGCCTACCGTGCCGTCTACGGCATCGGCTACCCGGAGCTCACCTCGCTCGAGCAGGCGGCCGGGAACGGGCCGGGCCTGGCGGACACGCTGTTCTTCCCCGGCTGCTCGCTGGTGAGCTACGCGCCCGAGCTCACGCGCACGGTGGGGAGGTGGCTCACCGACAACGGCGTGGCCTGGGCGCTCTCCACCGATTGCTGCGGAAGCCCGCTCATGAGCGCCGGGCTGTTCGACCGCGCCGCCGCGCTGCGCCAGCGCATCCTCGACCAGATACGCGCGGCGGGCATCGAGCGCGTGGTCACGGTGTGCCCCGGCTGCGGGGAGGAGTTCGTGGAGCTCATGGGCGACGAGGTGGACATCGTCCCCTTGCCGGAGCTCCTGTTGAAGAAGAGCCGAGCCGCCGAGCGCGCCGGCCGTCCCACGGGCTTCGCGCCGCTTCCCGAACGAAGCGTCACGTTCTTCGACTCGTGCCACGACCGCTTCGACGGACGCCATGGCGCCGCCATCCGCGCGCTCGTGGCGCGCAACCTGCCCGAGACGGCCCGTCTGGAGATGGACCACCGCCGCAAGGGCACGCTCTGCTGCGGGGCGGGCGGCGCCGTGGCGGGCTACGACGGCGACGTCACGGAGCGACGCGTGTGGCGCATTATCGACGAGGCGCGCAAAACCGGCGCTGAAACGCTCATCACCACGTGCCCCACCTGCACCTACACGGTGGCGCAGGCCTGCCTGGGAGCGCCGTCCGAGCGCGGAATCGGCAACCGCCACTACCTGGAGCTGCTGTTCGGCCAGACCATCGACTGGTCGCAGGTGTTCGCCCAGCTGGGCGGCATGTGGGAAGGCGAGTACGGCCCCTGGCTCACGCAGACGTTCTTCGCTTAGGCAAGGGCCCTGCCCTTGCCCTACGCTCGACCCGGGAGAGACGACGAGGCATGACTTTCGATACCGCTCCTGCCGATCGGCGATTGGGGTGCGCCGTGGCCCTTACGCCAGGAAGCGTCCCAGCAGGAAGCCGGCCACCACGCAGAGCGCGGCGAACAGGGCCGACAGGCCGATGAGCCGCGCGTCGCGCTTCTCGCGGCGGACGCGCTCGCGCTCGGCGCGGTTGCGCTCGAGGAAGAAGGAGTACCCGTCCGAGGTGATGACCACGATGGTGCCGCGCTTGCCCTCGGCCTTCGCGGCCAGCGCTCCGGCGTCGATGAGCTCGGCCTGCAGCTCGTCGTCGGGGCGGTAGGGGAAGGCGCAGCGGTACACGAGCTCGCCCTCGACGCTGCACGTCGAGCGCTCGTAGTCGATGAGCCGCGCCAGCTCGCGCTCCTGCGGTATGTTCAAGGAGATGGCCACGCGCACCTCTCGGTCGGGTTCATGATGATGGTTTCCATGATAGCGGGTCGCGGCGGACGGTGGGTGTGGAAAATCGCCGGAGATCAGGAAACGTCCCGGTACCCAGAAGCTCCGGGCGGGCAACGCGGCGTTTGCGCCCCCATACCGCGCCTCTTTCGTCGGTTCTTCGTGAACCTGCTTCCTCAACCCTACCATATGTGCGATAATTCCGTTTCGGTGTGCCAGAGTGCGAATCGGACGTCTTGCGAGGCCGACGCGGATGCGCGCCGCTAGGGGGCAGCCGCCGAGAGCACCGCACGCTGCCGCGAGGCGATTTATCGGAAATGATGGAGGATAGTTACGTGGAGACAAAAGTTGAGGCATTGCAGGATAACCGCGTCAAGGTGACCGTTACCGTCGATGCCAAGGATATCGACGCGCGCATCAAGAAGACCTACAAGGACTTCGCGCACAAGTACAACTTCCCCGGGTTCCGCGCCGGCAAGGCGCCGCGCCCGATCATCGACAACGCGCTGGGAGCCGAGGCGGTCCCCGCCACGGTGACGGACGACGTGGTGAACGAGACCTATCCCCTCGCCATCGACGAATGCAACCTGTACCCCGTGTCGAAGCCGACGTTCGCCGAGGACATGGGCCTCGTGGCGGCCGGCAAGCCGTTCGAGTACTCGCTCGAGGTGGAGGTGAAGCCGGAGCTGGAGCTTTCCAGC
This sequence comes from Gordonibacter urolithinfaciens, assembly GCF_900199375.1. NCBI lineage: Bacteria > Bacillati > Actinomycetota > Coriobacteriia > Eggerthellales > Eggerthellaceae > Gordonibacter > Gordonibacter urolithinfaciens. The sequence goes on along the minus strand of NZ_LT900217.1, from coordinate 332,162 downwards.
TACGAGCCGGTGGAGATCGACATGCCCGCCGAGGGCGCGAGCGACGCCGAGGTCGACGACCAGATCGACCAGCTCCGCGAGCACTACTATGACTACGAGGACGCCGCCGCGGCCACGAAGGTCAAGGAGGACAGCTACCTCGACCTGGGCATGAAGGCCACCGACGACGCCGGCGAGGACATCGCCTCCCTGACCACCCCCACGCGCCTGTACGGCTTGGGCACCGGCCTGTTCCCGGCCGCGTTCGACGCCGAGCTCGTGGGCATGAAGAAGGGCCAGAAGAAGGAGTTCTCCATCGACGTGCCGGCCGAGCCGACCGTCATGACGCAGCCTCTCATGGGCAAGACGTCCAAGATCAACTTCGAGGTCGAGGTGCAGGCCGTCAAGAACAAGGTGCTGCCCGAGGTCACGGACGAGTGGGTCAAGGACACGCTCGGCTTCGAGAACGTGGCCGACCTGCGCACCCGCGTGGCCGACTCCATCCTGGAGCAGAAGGAGGAGGTGCTGCCCCGCATCAAGGAGAACCAGTGCCTCTCCAAGCTGGCAGACCGCCTGCAGGGCGACGTGCCGGAGGCCATGTGCGAGGAGGCCGAGACGAGCCTGCTGCAGGACTTCTTCCAGCAGCTGCAGCGCCAGGGCGTGAGCTTCGACGCCTATCTGAAGCAGCAGGGCATCACGCCCGACCGCTTCAAGGAGGACGTGAAGGCGCAGGCCGCCGACATGACCAAGCAGGACCTCGCGCTCGACGCGTGGGCGCGCCACTACAGCATGGAGGTCACGGACGAGGACGTGGCCGAGGAATTCGTGAAGAGCGGCGTGGAGGATCCGAAGAAGCTCCAGGAGGAGTGGCGCAAAAACGGCCAGCTCCACATGGTGAAGAACGGCATCGCCCGCACGAGGGCCGCCGAGGACGTCATGGAGAAGGCCGTCGTGACCATCGTCGAGCCGGGAGCGGCCGCCGACGACAAGAAGGACGAGAAGAAGCCCGCCAAGAAGGCCGCGGCCAAGAAGACCGCCAAGAAGGACGAGGCCAAGGACGAGGCTACCGAGAAGAAGCCGGCCGCCAAGAAGGCCGCCCCGAAGAAGGCCAAGAAGGACGAGGCCGCCGACGCCGAGAAGGCAGCGGACGCCGAATAGCGCCGCAGGCGGCTCTTCGGACGCGCCCTTCCGGGGGCGCGTCCGCTCGTCTCGCCGAGGGTAACGAAACGGTAGCCTGGCCTTGCGTGGCGGCGAAACGTACATCACTATGGCATTAGACGATTCCGTGCGGTCCCGCCGGGGCCGCGAGCGAAAGCGAGGCAACAAGCTATGAGCTACGATACCAAGGCAGCACTGATCCCCTACGTCATCGAGCAGTCCCCCCGCGGCGAGCGCAGCTACGACATCTACTCCCGCCTGCTGAACGACCGCGTGATCTTCCTGGGCGAGCAGATCGACGACAACGTGGCGAACTCCGTGGTGGCGCAGCTGCTGCACCTGGAGAGCGCCGATCCCGAGAAGGACATCTCCCTCTACATCAACTCGCCGGGCGGCTCCGTCACGGCGGGCCTGGCCATCCTGGACACCATGGACTTCATCAAGTGCGACGTGTCCACCATCTGCCTGGGCGAGTGCGCCTCCATGGCCGCCGTGCTGCTGTCCAACGGCGCCAAGGGCAAGCGCCTGTGCCTCCCGAACTCCATGGTGCTCATCCACCAGCCGTCCGGCGGCGCCCAGGGCCAGCAGACCGAGATCGCCATCGTGGCCGACTTCATGCTGAAGACCCGCAACCGCCTGAACAAGATCCTCGCGGACAACACGGGCCAGACGCTCGAGACCATCCAGGCCGACACCGAGCGCGACAACTACATGACCGCCGAGGAGGCGCTGGCCTACGGCCTGGTGGACCGCATCACCACGTCGCGCGCCGTCGCGTCGGACACCGAAGAGAAGAAGAGCGAATAACCTGTTATGACGAACGAGAGACACGAGGAATTCGCCGGCCGGGACGACATCGCGTGCGCCTTCTGCGGGAAGCACCCGCACGAGGTGGCCGCGATGATCTCGGGCCCCAACGGCATCTACATCTGCGACGAGTGCATATCCGTGTGCGCCGATGCCATGATGCGCGACCTGGGGCTCTCCGTGCCGCCCGAGGCGGCCGCCCCGATGGAGTCCGAGCCGCAGGGCCGCCACGCCAAGCATGCGGGCGAGCCGTACACGGCCGAGGCCGAGCCGGCGCCCGAGGACGTCCTGGCCGACCTGCCCACTCCCCACGAGCTGTACGCGGAGCTCTCCGAGCATGTGGTGGGGCAGGAGGCGGCCAAGCGCGCGTTGTCCGTGGCCGTGTACAACCATTACAAGCGCATCAGCCTGGGGGCCGACGCAGCCGAGGGCGACGTGGAGCTGGCCAAGAGCAACATCATGCTGCTGGGCCCCACAGGCTCCGGCAAGACGCTCTTGGCGCAGACGCTCGCCCGCACGCTGAAGGTGCCGTTCGCCATTGCGGATGCCACCACGCTCACCGAGGCCGGCTACGTGGGCGAGGACGTTGAGAACATCCTGCTCAAGCTCATGACGGCGGCCGACTTCGACATCCCGCGCGCCGAGATAGGCATCATCTACATCGACGAGATCGACAAGGTGGCCCGCAAGGCCGAGAACCTGTCCATCACGCGCGACGTGTCCGGCGAGGGCGTGCAGCAGGCGCTCCTGAAGATCGTGGAGGGCACGGAGGCGAGCGTCCCGCCGCAGGGCGGCCGCAAGCATCCCCAGCAGGAGCTCATCCACATCGACACCACGAACATCCTGTTCATCCTCGGCGGCGCGTTCGTGGGTTTGGCCGGCATCATCGCCGACCGCGTGGGAAAGAAAGGGCTCGGCTTCAACGCCGACCTGCCCGAGTCCAAGAAGCACGCCGAGGCCGAGCTTTTGGCCCAGGTGCTGCCTGAGGATCTGAACAAGTACGGCATGATCCCCGAGTTCGTGGGCCGCATCCCCGTGGTGACGTCCCTGAACGAGCTGTCGGAGGAAGACCTCGTGCGCATCCTCACCGAGCCGAGGAACGCGCTGGTGAAGCAGTACACGAAGATGTTCGACTTCGAGGATTCCACGCTCGTGTTCGAGCCCGAGGCCCTGCGCGCCATCGCGCACGAGGCCGTGGAGCACGGCACGGGTGCCCGCGGGCTGCGCTCCATCTGCGAGCGGGTGCTCATGGACGTGATGTACGACCTGCCCGAGCACGAGGGCGCCACTGCCGTCACCGTGCGCGCGAGCGACATCAAAGGCGAGACGAAGCCGGAGATCGAGCCCGCGGGCGGGGCAGGGGCCCTGCCGATGGGCGACGAGGTGAGCCTGCAGAGCGCATAGCGCGGTCGCGGGATACGGGAGACGAGCGGGCGGATCGCAGACGAGCGGCGCGCCCGCTTTTCGGTTTGAGAGACTTTGAGGACGAAAGAGCAGACCATGGCCGATAACACGAACGAGAAAACCGGGGCGAGGAAGATCGACTACGACTTCGCCGCCCACGAGCGCCCGCTTTTCGAGGCGTGGAAGGATGCCGGCTACTTCCAGCGCGGCGAGGGCTTCGGCGCCAAGAAGGGGCAGCCCTACACCATCGTCATCCCGCCGCCGAACATCACGGGCGTGCTGCACATGGGCCACGCCCTCAACGACACCATCCAGGACACGTGCATCCGCCGCGCCCGCATGCAGGGCCGCCCCACGCGCTGGATCCTCGGCACCGACCACGCCGGCATCTCCACGCAGACCAAGGTGGACAAGAAGCTGGCCGACCAGGGCATCAGCCGCCTGGAGATAGGCCGCGAGGCGTTCATCGAGGCGTGCTACGACTGGTACAAGGAGTACGGCACCACCATCGTGAACCAGATCAAGGGCATGGGCTGCTCGTGCGACTACGACGACGAGCACTTCACGCTGGAGCCGGCCTACGTGCGTGCCGTGCGCAAGCTCTTCGTGGACTGGTACCGCGACGACCTCATCTACAAGGGCAAGCGCATCGTGAACTGGTGCCCCCACTGCACCACGTCCATCTCCGACGACGAGGCCGAGTACGTGGACGAGGCGGGGCACCTGTGGTACCTGCGCTACCCGTTGACCGAGCCGGTGGACGGACTGGAGTACCTCGTGGTGGCCACGACGCGCCCCGAGACGATGCTCGGCGACACGGGCGTGGCGGTGAACCCGAAGGACGAGCGCTTCAAGCACCTCGTGGGCAAGACGGTGACGCTGCCGCTCGTCGACCGCGAGATCCCCATCTTCGCCGACTGGCACGTCGACAGGGAGTTCGGCACCGGCTGCGTGAAGACCACGCCCGCGCACGACCCGAACGACTGGGCCATGGGCGAGCGCAACGGCCTCGAGCGCATCAACATCTTCGACGAGACGGCGCACGTGGTGGAGGGCTACGGGAAGTTCTCGGGCATGGACCGCGACGAGGCCCGCGAGGCCGTCGTGGCCGCGTTCGACGAGCTCGGGCTGCTCGACCACGTGGAGGACCACGATCACTCCGTCATGACGTGCTACCGCTGCCACACGAAGCTCGAGCCCTGGGAGTCCGAGCAGTGGTTCGTGGCCGTGGACGGCCTCAAGAAGGATGCGGCGCGCGTGGTGGAGGACGGCTCCATCCAGTTCCATCCCGAGCGTTGGAAGCAGGTCTACCTCGACTGGCTCGAGAACCTGAAAGACTGGTGCATCTCGCGCCAGCTGTGGTGGGGGCACCGCATTCCCATGTTCTACTGCGACGCGTGCGGCTGGGAGGACGCTTCGGTGGAGGACGTCGAGACGTGCCCCGTGTGCGGCGCCCCGGTGCGCCAGGACGAGGACGTGCTCGACACGTGGTTCTCGTCGCAGCTGTGGCCGTTCGCCACGATGGGCTGGACCGAGGAGGGGGTGGACGCGCCCGAGATGCGCGCCGCGTACCCCACGCAGGTGCTGTCCACCGCGCGCGACATCATGGGGCTGTGGGTGGCGCGCATGGTGATGGCGTCCATGTACTGCACGGACCAGATCCCGTTCGAGCACGTCATCATCCACCCGACGGTGATGGCGGCCGACGGCAAGCCCATGTCCAAGAGCCGCGGCAACGGCGTGGACCCGCTGCGCCTCATGGAGGACTACGGGGCCGATGGCATGCGCTTCGGCCTGCTCATGCAGGTGACGGGCGCGCAGGACCTCAAGTTCAACGAGGAGAAGCTGGAAAGCTCGCGCAACTTCGCGAACAAGATCCGCAATGCCGCGCGCTTCGTCATGATGAACCTGGACGGCTACGAGCCGGGCGAACCCGCGCCCTCGACGCCGGCCGACCGCTGGATCTTCTCGCGCTTGGCGGGCCTCGTGGCGCGCCTGGACGCGGCGTTCGACGGCTTCGAGTTCGGCGAGGCCACGCGCGAGCTGTACGCGTTCTTCTGGAACGAGTTCTGCGACTGGTACATCGAGTTCTCGAAGGCGCGCCTGGGCGCCGGGGCCGACCCGGCGGACCGCCTGGCGTGCCAGCGCAACCTCGTGTTCGTGCTCGACCAGGCGCTGCGGCTGCTGCATCCCATCATGCCGTTCGTGACCGAGGAGATCTACCAGGAGTTGCCCATCGACCGCGAGGGCGCACCGTACCTCATCGGGGCCGCCTGGCCTGACGCGCAGGAGCTGGCGAAGTACGCGGACCCGGAGGCCGAGCGCGCCATCGAGATGGTGTGCGAGACGGTGTCGGCCATCCGCTCGACGCGCGCCCGCTACGGCATCTCGCCGAAGTCCCAGCTGGCCGTGGTCGTGAAGGCCGACGGGGCGGACGCGGCCCTGCTCGAGGCCCAGCGGGGGCTCATAGAGGGCATGGGCAACACGGCGTCGCTCGCCATCGGCGCGCAGGTGGAGAAGCCGGCCGAGTCCAGCGCCGTGCTGGGCGCGGGGCTTGAGGTGTACCTGGTGCTGTCGGGCCTCGTGGACCTCGGCGCCGAGCGCGAGCGCCTCGCGAAGGAGCAGGCCAAGCTCGCCGCCGACGCGGGCAAGCTGGAGAAGAAGCTCTCCAACCCGGGCTTCCTGGCCAAGGCCGCGCCCGAGATCGTGGAGAAGGACCGTGCCAAGCACGCCGAGCTCGCCGACAAGCTTGCTCGCGTGGAGGCCCAGCTGGCGGAGCTGGGGTAGGCGCGGGCGGCAGGCGGGCGCGGGACGTCCGCCTGCCGCAAAGGCGCATCGAGGCACGGGGTCTGTTGGGCGCCTCTTGCGGAAATTGCCTGAACACGGGGGTGCGGTCGGGCAATTTTGGTATAATGACTGACCGTGTCGACGCTTGTTGAGGTCGGCACGGTGCAACGGTCGCCCCCGCGGCGTCTGGCAAGTCGAAGAAAACGAGGTTGAAATGAGCGAACTGCTGTCCCAGTTGTGGACGCCCGAGTTGCAGGCCGCGTTCACCGTGGTCGTCATACTGCTCGTCATTCTGTACGTGCTCTCCATCGTCTGGGTGGTCCGCGACGCGTACCTGCGCGGCTCCTACTGGTACGTGTGGGCCATCGTGGCGCTCATCCCGCTGCTGGGCATCATCGCGTACTGCCTGCTGCGCCCGCCGCTGCTGCAGATCGACCGCGACGAGCAGGAGCTGGAGATCGCGCTCAAGCAGCGCGAGCTCATGAAGTACGGCGAATGCGCGAACTGCGGCTATCCGGTAGAGGCCGACTTCGTGCTCTGCCCGAACTGCCATCAGCGGCTGAAGAACCTTTGCGGCACCTGCAACCATGCGCTCGATCCGTCGTGGACCGTGTGTCCCTACTGCGCCACGCCCGTGGGCGGTGCCGCCCCCGCGCGCCGCAACGCTCCGCGCGCCCGAACGCAGCAGCCGCAGCAAGCGGCTCCCCAGCAAAGGCAGGCCCGGACCCGCTCCCCGCAAGGCGAGCATCCCGCCCCGTAACCCGCGCTGTCGAAGAAGCCGCCTCGTTTACCGGGGCGGCTTTTTATGCTGCGCCGGTGCCTGCCGCCTGCCGGCCTGCCGCCTGCTGCGGCGTCTGTTGAAACCGTGTGCTCGGAGGGCCCTCCGGCCGTTCGTGGCATACTGAGCCCGGGCTGCGCACTCAAGACGCAGCCATACCGATCGTGCAGGCGCTTTGTGCGCGCCCGGCACAGGAAAGGAACCATCATGAATATCGTACTTCCCGACGGCTCGCGCAAGGAGCTCGCCGACGGCGCTACCGTCGCGGACGTGGCCGCCTCCATCGGCGCGGGCCTTGCCAAGGCCGCGCTCGCCGGCATCGTGAACGACCGGCCGGTCGACCTCTCCGCGCCCGTGGCCGAGGGCGACTCCGTAGCCATCGTCACCGCCAAGAGCGACGAGGGCCTGGAGCTCCTGCGCCATTCCACGGCGCACGTCATGGCCGCCGCGCTCGTCGACCTCTACGGCGACGTGCAGTTCGGCGTGGGACCGGCCATCGAGGGCGGCTTCTATTACGACGTGAAGACGGGCCGTGCGCTCTCGCCCGACGACTTCGCCGCCATCGAGGCCCGCATGGCCGAGATCGTGAAGTCCGACGAGCCCTTCGAGCGCCGCGTGGTCACGCGCGCCGAGGCCGAGGAGATCTTCGCGAACCAGCCGTTCAAGCTGGAGCTCATCGCCGAGCTTCCCGAGGACGCCGTCATCACCACGTATACCATCGGCAAGTTCACCGACCTCTGCCGCGGGCCGCACCTTCCCTCCACCGGCAAGCTGGGCGCGTTCAAGCTCACGAAGCTCGCCGGTGCGTACTGGCGCGGCGACGCCGAGCGCGAGATGCTCACCCGCATCTACGGCACGGCGTTCTTCAAGCAGAAGGAGCTGGACGAGCACGTGCGCAACCTGGAGGAGGCCGAGAAGCGCGACCACCGCAAGCTGGGACGCGAGCTGGGCATCTACGTCATGGACCCGCTGGCGGGCGCCGGTCTGCCGCTGTACCTCCCCAAGGGCGCGCGCATCATCCGCACCCTGCAGGAGTGGCTGCGCCGCGACCTGTACACGCGCGGCTACGAGGAGGTCATCACCCCGCACATCTACAACGCCGACGTGTGGAAGACCTCGGGCCATTACGGCTTCTACAAGGAGAACATGTACTTCTTCGAGATCAACGAGGGCGACGACGAGAACCCCCGCATGACCGAGTACGCCGTGAAGCCCATGAACTGCCCGGGCCACGTCATGCTGTACAAGAGCGAGCTGCATTCCTACCGCGACCTGCCGCTGCGCTACTTCGAGTTCGGCACGGTGTACCGCCACGAGATGAGCGGCGTCGTGCACGGCCTGCTGCGCGCCCGCGGCTTCACCCAGGACGACGCGCACGTGTTCTGCACGCGCGACCAGGTGGTGGACGAGGTGGTGGCCATCCTCGGGCTCGTGGACCATATCATGTCCACGTTCGGGTTCGAATACGAGGCCGAGATCTCCACGCGTCCCGAGAAGTCTATCGGCACCGACGACATGTGGGAGCATGCCACAAACGCGCTCAAGGAAGCATGCGAGCGCCACAGCCTGTCCTACGACATCAACGAGGGCGACGGCGCGTTCTACGGCCCGAAGATCGACATCAAGGTGAAGGACGCCATCGGCCGCACCTGGCAGTGCTCCACCGTGCAGGTGGACTTCAACATGCCCGAGCGCTTCGGGCTCACCTACCGCACCGAGGACAACACCGAGGAGCGCCCCTGGATGCTCCATCGCGCCATTTTCGGCTCCATCGAGCGCTTCTTAGGCATCCTTATCGAGCACTACGCGGGCGCGTTGCCGCTGTGGCTGGCTCCTGTGCAGGTTGCCGTGCTGCCGCTGGCCGACCGTCACAACGAGGCGGCCCATGATCTAGCCTTGAAGCTGGCTGATGCGGGCGGTCGCGTGGAGGTGTACGACCAGAACGAGCCCATGCGCGTGAAGATCGCGAAGGCCCAGAGCCAGAAGATCCCGTACATGGTGGTGCTCGGCGACAAGGAGATCGAGAACGGCACGGTCAGCGTGCGCGAGCGCCACGAAGGCGACCTCGGCGCGTGGGACGTGAAGAAGCTGGTGCAGGCCATCAAGGACGCCGCGCTGTAGCGGCGCGCCGGGCGGAGGCATACCGCGCCGCCGGGCTCGGTCGCGCGGTATGCCCGAGCGGCGGCGCACCGTGTCCCAACCTCGCTTCGAACGGAAGCCCCCGCCTGGTCGGGGGCTTCTTTCGTGCTTGCCGAACAGTGCGGGGGCCGGTATGATGGCTTCATGTCCATTCAAGGTAGGGGAGGGGAACGTTTCATGAAGAGGATCAAGATAGCCGCCGTCTGCGCCGCCGCGCTCATGGTGCTGTGCCTGGGGGCGCTTGCAGGATGCGGGCCGAACGACGAGGAGGTCATCCGCAACGGGGTGGCCGAGGAACTGGACGGGCTGAAGAACCTGGACGAGGCAGCGCTCGCCGACCTCATGTCCGGTGCGGACGTTGCGGACCTGTCCGAGTTCGGCATCGATGCGAACGAGTTCATGAAGGCTTACCTGGCCGGCTTCGATTACCGTATCGGCGACGTGACGGTCGACGGCAAGGAGGCCCATGTCGACGTGGCGCTCACGTGCAAGAGCTATGCCGCCTACGAGCAGGCGCTCGAGGATGCTGCGGCGAAGCTGGCCGAGGACGAGTCGTTCCTCGAGCTTCCCGAGGCCGAGATGAACCAGAAGATCGGGGAGACCGTCATGGAGGCCACCGCGGCCATCGAGCCGGTCGATGCCGGCTCCGTCACGATCGACTACACGCTCGAGGGAAGCACCTGGACGCCCACCGAGCAGTCCACCCGCAACATAGCCGAGGTCCTGTTCGGTTAGGCGGGAGCGTGGAATACGGCTGGGGATTGCGGCGCTCATGGCGGGCCTGCTGCTCATGGGGCTCGTGTTCGTGGTGACGGGCGTCCAGATGGCCTGCAGCCGCTGGCGGCATGCGCTCGCCGGCGCCGCAGGGCTACCGGAGCGCGAGCGCGAAGCGAGCGGCGTGGCGCAGGCGACCCGCGTAGGCGGTGTGCTGCTCATCGTCGTCGGAGCGGGCGTCGTGGGCCTCGGCGGCTGGCAGGCTTGGGCGTCCTACACGCCCGAGAGCGACGGCATGCTGACGGTGGCCGGCGTGTTCCTGGTGCTTGTCGACCTGTTCGTGGTCTGGGCGCTGCGTGCCGCGCGCCAGGAATACGAGGACGGCTCCCGCTAGCAGTTCGTCCAAAAGCTGGCGCGATCCGTCCGGCTGCCAGCCGGCCCGTTTCGCGCCGTCCTTCAGGAACGGGGCCCGTCGTCCCCGTTCTCGTCGTGCCCCGCACGTGTGCCGTACCGGTCGCGCAGGGCAGACTCCCGCATCTCCCGCGCGTCCTCGAACAGCCGACGCGCGTCCTCGCGGCTGACGCCCATGCGCTCGGCCGCGCCGCCCAGCTCGTTCATGCGGCGTCGGTACTCCCTCACGGCATGCTCGGCAACAAGACGCCGCCGTTCCTCGCGGCGCTGCTGCCTGTCGGCCAGCCGGGGGCCGTCGCCGTCGGGATCGGCGTCGTCCACGAGCGCGCGGCGTGCCATCTCCTGAGAGGCGAGGTCCAGCGCCTCGTCGATGGCGCGCTTGCGCGCCGAGGCTCGCTGAAGCAGCGCCGCACGGTCCTGCCAGTCCAGGTCCTCGAAGCTGCGCCCCTCGTGTCGTGCCGCCAGCCGCTCGAGCGCCGCCTTGCGGGCGAGCATCCGCTCCAGCTCCCAGTGCTCGCGCAGGATGTCGCCGATGTCGCGCGGGCTGTGCGCTATCTCGCGCACAGCCTCGATGGGCTTCGCGTCGGCCACGCGGTAGGTGAGCATGCCCAGAAGCGGCATGAGGAACACGGTGATGGCGCCGGCCGCCACGAGCACGCTGGCCGTCTCCTGCGGCATGGCGCCCGCGCTCACGGCTACCGACGTGACGGCCACGATGATGGGCAGCGCCGTCGTGCAGTACAGCGCGATGGTCAGGCGGTTGTGCGTCGATATGTCGCGCGTGTCCTTGCCGGTTGAGAGTGCGGCGAAGATGGGCACCGCGCGGATGAGCAGCAAAAGCGCGATGAAGCCCACCAGCACCTCGGGCTGCTGGAACACCGCCGCCAGGTCGATCTTCGCGCCGGACACCACGAAGAAGATAGGTATGAGGAAACCGTACGCCACGCCGTCCAGCTTGTGCTCGAGCGCGTGGTCGCCCTCGGGGATGATGTAGCGGAGCACGAAGCCCGACGCGAACGCTCCCAGCACGATGTCGAGGTCGAACGCGGCCGACAGGGCCACCAACCCCACCAGCAGGAGCACCGTCACGCGCATCATAGTCTGCGAGGTGCCCTCGGCGTTGGCGGTGAGGAAGCGGAACAGCCGGTGGCCGGCCTTCTTCGCCTTGGCGGGCACCACCGCCACCAGCACGCACAGGGCCATGAACGCCATCAGGATGAGCACGGTCTTCCACTCGGCGCGCGTCGACAGCAGAAGCGCCATGGCGAGCACCGGGCACAGCTCGCCCCACGTGCCGTAGGCCAGGACGGACTCGCCCACGCGCGTGCCCATGAGCTCGCGCTCCTTCAGGATGGGCATGAGCGTGCCGAGCGCCGTGGTGGTCAGCGCGATGGCCACGGCCACGGACTCTATCTCGTTCGCGAACAGGCCGCTGGCGAAATGCACGAACAAAAAGGCCAGCACGATGGACACGGCCCAGGTGGCCAGGCCCCGCTTGCCCTGGGAACCGGTGAGGCTCTTCGGGTTTATCTCGTAGCCCGCCAGCAGGAACAGGAAAGCCAGGCCCAGGTCGGACAACAGCCCTACCGAGTCGGTGAGCTCTATGGCGCCCGCGAGGTTCGGCCCGAGCACGGCGCCGGCGATGAGCAGGAACACCGTCTCGGGGATGAGCTTGCCGGGGATGAGCTTGGCGAGGATGGGGCACGCCGCCGCGACGAGCGCGATGATGGCGAGCGAGATGAGGTCGACGGGCATGAAGGGCCTTTCGGGCGTGCGAGAACGACGTTTGCAGACGAACGATGCCATTGTAGCGCAACGGAGGGGGACGGCGTCGTGGTATGCTTAGGGCGCACGCAGAGCACGTACCGCCCGCCGCCCCCGCGGCGCGGGCGAGCGGGAAAAGGAGCGAACCCCATGATCGTCATCGCCGAGGTCTCCGCCGAGGACCGCCGTCCCCGTTCCGTCCCAGGGTGGACGCGGGCCCATGGCTAAGCGGGAGGAGCTGCTGGAGCGCCGGCTGGCACAGGCATCCCCGTTCAAGCGACAGGCGTTCCTCGCCTTGGAGGACGTGCGCGCGGCGCGCGGCGCAGCGCGGGCGGTGGGTATCGCGCTGTTCGCGCTCATCGTGGCGAACGCGCTGCTCGTGTTCGCCGAGCCGCAGCTGGACGTGTCGTCGGGCGTGTCGCATGCGATGCTCGTGTTCGGGCTGGCCTCGAGCGCGTGCTTCGCGGTTGAGTATGGGGCGCGCCTATGGGTGGCCGACTTCGTGCATCCTTGCTGCGGGCCCGTGAAGGCGCGGCTGCGCTACGCGCTCTCGCCCATGGGGCTCGTCGACCTGCTGGCGTTCCTGCCGGGGCTGCTGGTGCTGGCGGTGCCGGTGTCCGCCTCGGCGCTCAACGCCGCGCGCATTATCCGCCTGCTGCGGCTCGTCAAGCTGTCGCGCTACATGCGCGGGCTGCGGTCCATCGCGCGCGTGTTCGCGAAGCGCCGCCAGGAGATCGTCGCCGCGTTCACGGTGCTGGGGCTGCTCACCGTCACGGCCAGCGTGCTCATGTTCGAGGTGGAGCATCCGGTGCAGCCCGACAAGTTCGACAGCGTGCTCACGGGCATGTACTGGGCCATGACCACCATCACCTCAACGGGCTACGGCGACCTCGTGCCCCTGACGGCGGCGGGGCGCCTCGTGGGATTCCTCACCATGCTGCTGTCCATCGGCGTGGTGGCCATCCCGGCGGGCATCTTCTCGGCCGGCTTCGTTGCCGAGTTCCGCGCGCAAGACGCGCGGGCCCGCGCAAGATGCGGTGCGGACGAGGGGGATGTGCGCGACGGCGATGGGGAGCGTGGCGACGGGTGCTGCGAAGACGGCGTCGAGGCCGATGCCGACGACTTGTAGGGGCCCGGCGGGGGCGCAGGCGCAGCCCGTCGCTTGGCGGGGCATCACCTGCGGCACGGCTACCCCGCCGTCTGCGTGCCGGGCGCAGCGGCGCCCCGGGGCTTGCGACGCGCTCCGCCTCGTTGTCTGCGGCGTGGTCGCGCATCACGCCGATCTCGCCCGCGCATCCCTGTGATCGCCGAGGCGGCCCGGCTGCTATCCTGCCAGGTAACGCTCGAGCGCGGGCCAGGCACGCAGGGCCTCGGCGTAGCCCTGCTCGTAGAGGGCCATGAGCTTGGCCTGGTCCTTCTCCATGCTCGATACCGTGACGGGCTCCGGCGGGCGGATGAGGAAGAGGAGGCCCTCGTCGTGCAGGCAGGGCAGGGCCCGGTACAGGCGGTTGTACTCGTAGTGGCGATGCTGCAGGCGGTCGACGTAGAAGGGGAAGTCGGCGTAGCGCTGGCGCAGGAGCGCCATGAGCTTGTTCGGGCCCTTCAGGTAGTCTTCGGCTTGCGTGAGCACCACGATGCGCTTGGCGGGGCCGGTGAGCAGCGAGTAGATCACGGGCACGCTGTCGCACGTGCCGCCGTCCAGCAGGTGCTTGCCGTCCACCTTCACGATCTGGCTCACAAGCGGCATGGACGACGAGGCTATGAGGTAGTCGACGTCGGCCAGGGCGTCGGAGAACTCATGGTAGTCGGCCTCTCCCGAGTCCAGGTCGCTCGACACGGCCACGAGGCGCATCGGCGAGCTGTTGAAGGCGGCGTAGTTGAAGGGCTCCAGCTGGTTGGGTATCACGTTGAAGGCGAAGTCGCGTCCGCAGGCGTTGCCCGTGCGCACGAAGCTCTTCAGGGAAAGGTAGCGCCAGTCGCCCGCGTACTTCACGTTGAGGTAGCAGGAGCGGCCCGCGTCGCCGGCCACGTAGTTGTAGCCGCAGAGCGCGCCCGCCGACACGCCTACCGTGCGTTCGCAGAACAGCCCGCGGTCCATGAAGGCGTCCAACACGCCGGCCGTGAACTGGCCGCGCATGGCCCCGCCCTCCAGCACGAGGTCGACGGGCGTCACGGCATGCCCGCGCCAGGCGGGCTCGTGGAGGTCGCGGGGGTCGGTGCGGGGGAGGCGTGCGGTCGTGTCGCTCATGCGGGATCCTTTCTGCGTGCTCGCGTCCTATTATAGCGCAGCGGCCCCAACGGCGGCACGCGCTGTAGCCTAATCGGGAGGCGCCGTTCGCCTTGCCAGCTGGCCGGGACCGGTCGCGCTCGCAGCGCCCTGCACGAGGGCGGGCGCGCCGCTTCTCCGGCCGAGGGGACGGCGGCCGCAGCCCTTTTCCCGCATCTGTGAAGTAACCATGGAGCGCCTGCCGGCGATCGGCCGTTCGCGGGGCGAAAATGTCGGGAAACCCAAGTTTTATGCCCTAAACCGTAACAATTAGATGCACAGTTGAGCGAAGGCGTTTACAATACGGGCAGAACAAACTGATCGCGCGCCCGCCGGGCGCCGCGAGAGACGGTGCCCGCGGCACCGCGAGCAGGGCCGTGCGAGCGGCCGAGACTATAAGGAGGCTTTACATGAGCGAGGTTGTTTCTTCTTCCGATTTCCAGTCCAAGGTGCTCGACGCGCAGGGTCCCGTGCTGGTGGACTTCTTCGCCACGTGGTGCGGTCCGTGCAAGATGCTGGCGCCCACCATCGACGAGATCGCGGCCGAGCAGGCCGGCAAGGCGTCCGTCTACAAGCTCGACATCGACCAGAGTCCCGACATCGCCCAGAAGTACGGCGTGATGAGCGTGCCCACGCTCGTCGTGTTCGAGAACGGCCAGGTGAAGAAGCAGGCTGTGGGCGTGCAGCCCAAGCAGAACATCCTGTCGATGCTGGCCTAGCGCCGCCTCGCCGCAGGTTCCCGGAAGCGCCGGCCGCCTTGGGCAGCCGGCGCTTCCTTGTGCTCGGGGAGACAAAGGGAGACAAGGGGACGGGGATAACGTCACGTTCTTCGAAGTCCTCGGATCTCGTTAATCGCTTGGAATGTGACATTATCCCCGTCCCCTTGTCTCCCTTTGTCCCCTTGTCTCCCTCCTCCACGCATCCTGCCGCTCGTGCGCCCCTGCGGTCAGCCCAGCACCCAGGCGCGGTAGTAGTCCCAGCGCGCCGCGTGCGGGCCCTCCTCGACGGCGGTGAGCAGGTAGGTGCCAACCGCGAGGCGCGGCTCGAGGCCCTGCCGGGCCGCCTCGGCGAACAGTGCGGGGGCGTTGCTGCGGTTCGGGTCGTCCGGGTCAACCAGCAGCAGGCACTCGCGCCCCTCCCCGGCGCCCGGCGCATCCCGCTCCCAAACGGCGCCTGCGCGCGTGGGCGTGTCGGCTACCATCTCGAACACGGTTCCCGGGTCCGCTGCGTCCACGAGCACGGCGAAGCGCCAGGGCTCGTGGACGAGCAGGGGCCAAAGGGCCGGGTCGGCGTAGTCGATGGCGTCGAGGCGGGCGATGCCCGGCGCGCCGGGCCGCATGCCCGCCGCCTCCAGCTCCTCGGCCCGTGCGTTCAGGACACGCTGCCGCGCCAGGCGGGCCCGCATGGCCTCCAGCTCGGCGATGCGCTGCTCCACGTCGCGGGCCGTGCGGTCGAGTGCGTCGTCCAGGTCGCGTGCCGAGAGCGTACGGTAGCCCGCCAGCTCGCGCACCGGCACGCCCAGGCGACGGTAGAACGCTATCTCGCTCGCGTCGATGAGGTCGTGCAGGGCGTACTGCCGGTAGTCGTTGCCGCGGTTGCGGCCGGCGCGCACGAGCCCCTCGCGCTCCCAGTAGCGCAGCGTCGACGGTGCCACGCCCAAGTAGCGTGCCGCGTCCTTGATATCGTACAGCACGGGTTCCATGACGCGCTCCCTTTCCGTTTGGAGATTTGGGGGAGGTGGGCAGGGCGCCCCTTTACCTTAAAGTCGCTTTAAGGTTTAGAGTATCATGCGGCAATGGCCAAGACAAGCCCCGCCCGCGCAGCGAGGCGTTGGCGGAGGGGGTGCCCCTTGGGGGCGCGGTAGAGCACCGGCGGAGTGGAAAACCATGATCAAGAAGAATATGTTGAAAGAGTACCTGCGCTACATCCTGCCCACGATGCTCACGTTCACGCTCGCCAGCGTGTACAGCATCGTGGACGGCATGTTCGTGGGTCACGCGGTGGGCGATGCGGGCGTCGCGGGCATCAACGTGGCGTTCCCGCTCGTGGCCTTCGTCATGGCCGTGGGCACGGGCATCGGCATGGGCGGCGGCGTGATATCGTCCATCGCGCGCGGCGCGGGCGACGAGGCGAAGTCGCGGCGCGCGGTAGGCACGACGTTCGTCATGCTGCTGGCGGCCGCACTGCCTGTCATGGCGCTGCTGCTGTTCGCGGCCGAGCCCATCTGCCGGCTCCTGGGAGGCCAGGGCGGCACGCTCGAGCAGGCCGTGGCGTACACGAGCGTCATCGCGTGGGGCGTGCCGTTCCAGATCTTCGTCACGGGATGCACGCCGCTCATCCGCAACCAGGGGCGCGTGGGCTTCGCCATGGCGGTGCAGGTGTTCGCGGGCCTGATGAACGTGGTGCTGGACTACGTGTTCGTCATGCTGATGGGCTGGGGGACGGCCGGCGCCGCCGCGGCCACGGCGGTGTCGCAGGCTGCGGCGTTCGTGCCGGTGCTCGCGTTCTTCCTGCTGAGGAAAAACCGCATCGCGCGGGCCGACCTGCGCCCGGACGGCAAGATCGTCGCCCACGCGCTGAAGCTGGGCATGGCGCCGTTCGGCCTGACGCTGCTGCCCGAGGCCACGGTGGTGGCCATCAACGTGAACCTGTCGGCCTACGGCGGCGAGACGGCGCTCGCGGCCTACGCCGTGGTGTCCTACACCGCCTGCGTCATCCAGATGCTCATCCAGGGCGTGGGAGACGGCTCGCAGCCGCTCATCTCCAAGCACTACGGCGCGGGCGATGCCGACGGCGTGCGGCGGTTCAGGAACACGAACTACCTCATAACCATCTTGCTGGGCGCGCTGGGGCTTCTGGCCATGTACCTGCTGCGGAACCTTGTGCCTCTGGTGTTCGGCTCGTCGGCCGAGACGGCCGCCATCGTGGCGTACGCGTTGCCCATCTTCTCCATGGCGTATGTGTTCTACGGGTTCACGCACGCGTCCACGTCGTACTTCTACGCGGTGGACGACGCCCGCGCCTCGAACGCCATCGTATACGGCGAGGCGGTGCTCGTGGTGCTGGTGGTGTTCGGCATCGTGCGGGTGGCGGGCGTCGACGGCATCTGGTTCTCCGTGACCATCGTGCAGATGATGCTGGCCTGCGCGGCCGGGGCGCTGCTGCGCTACCGGCACCGGAGGCGCGCCGCGCAGGCCGCCCCGGCCCCGCAGCCGGTGGGCGAGGGCTGCTAGCAGCGGCTGCGCACGACCTGGTTAGGCTGCCGCGCGCTGGCCGACCCGGGCTGTGCTTTCGCACGACCCGGGCCGGCTCTGGTCGGCGTGCGACCGGTGCGGGCCGGAGGGGGGCGGTCAGCGGAGGGCCGGCATGCGGCTGGCCTCCTGCTGCTCCACGAGGGGCTTGAGGTAGCCGTAGCCCTCGGCGTCCATGCGCTCGAGCGGCACGAAGCGCAGGGCGGCGCCGTTGATGCAGTAGCGCAGCCCGCCCGCCTCGGCGGGGCCGTCGGCTGA
The DNA here is from genome assembly GCF_900199375.1 of Gordonibacter urolithinfaciens. Classification (NCBI taxonomy): domain Bacteria; kingdom Bacillati; phylum Actinomycetota; class Coriobacteriia; order Eggerthellales; family Eggerthellaceae; genus Gordonibacter; species Gordonibacter urolithinfaciens. Next base: position 314,446 of record NZ_LT900217.1, on the reverse strand, counting down.
AGGCGCGCCGAGGGCATCGTCCGCGCCATCGTCCGCGCCGCCCGCGCCGGCGTCGCCCGGATTGCGCGCTTCGCCGGCCGAGACGCCCTGCGTTCCAGGCGCATCGGCCCCGGCCCCGGGGATGGCGCCCATCACCGCCGGATCATCGGGCGATTCGCACAGGCCGTCGAACTGGATGCACGGCTGCCCTTCCGCAAGCCCCATGCGCCGTGCGAACGCCTCGGCGGCGGCCAGGTCGATGTGGCAGTAGCCGTGCGGGTTCTTGCCCAGGTAGTCCTGGTGGTAGTCCTCGGCTGCGTAGAAGCCGTCGAGGGGCTCGATCTCGGTGACGATGGGCTCGGTGTAGCGCGCCTGCTGGCGGCGCAGCGCCGCCTCGATGGCGGGCAAGTCGGCCTCGTCTTGCCAGTAGATGCCGCTGCGGTACTGCGTGCCCGCGTCGTTGCCCTGGCGGTTAAGGCTCGTGGGGTCCACGACCTCGAAGAAGCCGTCGAGCAGCACGTCGGTGGGCAGGATGCGCCGGTCGTAGGTCACGGCCACCGTCTCGGCGTGGCCCGTGTTCCAGTTGCACACGTCGCGGTAGCTGGGATTCTCGGTGGAGCCGTTAGCATAGCCCGCTACCGTGCGCCGCACGCCGGGCAGGCGCTTCAGGAACGCCTCGAGCCCCCAGAAGCAGCCGCCGGCCAGGTAGAGCGTGTGCAGGTCCTCGCCATCCGTCCCGCCGCGGCGGCCCGCACCCGCCTGCTCGCCTTTGTGCGGGTGCGGGCCGCCAGCCGACGCGCCGTGCGGGTGCGCGCTGCGTGCGGGAGACGATCCGGCCGGGTGGTTCGTGTTCTCAGCGTCCATGGAACGTTCCTTTCCTCGCTTGGTCGCATCCATGGTAGTGCGCCCTGCGGGCGCGCGGCGCCGCCTTCGCGAAACCGTCACGCACGCGTTGAGCACGCGGGGCCCGGCGCGGCATGACGGTTCGCCAACCGAATCCTGCTTATTCGGCGTAAAGTGGTGCCGATCTTGTGACAATTAGGCGACGAGCCCTATACTGGATGCAAAGCAAAGGTTCCGCGATAGGAGGCTTCCCATGACAGAGGAACCCAACAACGACACGTCCGCCGCGTGCAAGGCGGACGGAGCGCAGGAGAAGGCCATCGACGTCGCCGTCATCGGCGCCGGCCCCGCCGGGCTGACGGCCGGGCTCTACGCTGCGCGCGCCGGGCTGGAGACCGTGCTGTTCGAGCGCATCGCGCCGGGCGGGCAGCTGGCCCAGACCGAGCACATGGAGAACTACCCGGGCTTCCCCGACGGCACGAACGGCTTCGAGCTGGCCTTCTCCATGAAGCAGCAGGCCGACCGCTTCGGCGTGCGCAACGTGGGCGAGGAGGTGCTGGGCGTGGACTTCACCCAGAATCCGAAGGTGCTCAAGACCGCGTTCAACGAGTACCGCGCCAACAGCGTGATCATCGCCACCGGCGCCCGCCCGCGCAAGCTGGGGCTGGAGCTGGAGGAGGAGCTGCAGGGCCGCGGCGTGTCGTACTGCGCCACGTGCGACGGCAACTTCTTCCGCGACAAGACCGTCATGGTGGTGGGCGGCGGCAACACGGCTGCGGGCGATGCCATCTACCTCTCGCGCATCTGCAAGAAGGTGTACCTGGTGCACCGCCGCGACAAGCTGCGCGCCACCGCCATCTACCACAAGCGCCTGGAGGACCTGCCGAACCTGGAGTTCGTGTGGAACGCCGTGCCGCGCAAGCTCGTGGCCGACGAGGGCGCGCTCGCAGGCGTGCGCGTTGAGATGCTCGAGACGGGGGAGGAGCGCGACATCGCCGTGGACGGCCTGTTCGTGGCCGTGGGCACCGAGCCGAACACCGAGTTTCTGGCCGGTGCGCTGACGACGGACGAGACGGGCTACATCGTGGCCGGCGAGTCGGGCGAGACGGAGGTTCCCGGGGTCTACGTGGCCGGCGACGTGCGCACGAAGTTCCTGCGCCAGGTGGTCACCGCCGTGGCCGACGGGGCGCTGTGCGCCGAGGAGGCTGCGGAGTACCTGGCCATCTAGGGGAGGCGCCGCAGGAGGGGCTGCGCTTTGCGCCGCTCTCTGATATCATGAACCAGTTACCGTAATGGCGCCCGGTGCCTTGTGCACCGGGCGCTCGCCGCGCGCGGGGCGAGCGCCGCGCAACCACGTTCAAGAAGGACATATCCCATGCAGGAAACGGACATGCGAGAGAAGCTCGAGAAGATCATCCAGGCTTACGAGGACCTCCAGGGGCGCATGGGCGACCCGGCCGTGCTCGCAGACCAGAAGGAGTACAACCGGCTGGCAAAGGAGTACGCGAGCCAAGGGCCGCTGGCGAAGAAGGCCCGCGAGTACGTGCAGGCCTCCGACGACCTGGCGGCGGCCAAGGAGATGCTCGCGGACCCCGATATGAAGGAGTTCGCCCAAGAGGAGATCGCCGGCATCGAGGCGCGCCTGCCCGCGCTCGAGGAGGATATCAAGTTCATGCTCATCCCGGCGGACCCCGCCGACGACAAGGACATCATCGTGGAGATCCGCGCGGCCGCCGGCGGCGACGAGGCCGCCATCTTCGCGGGCGACCTCTACAAGATGTACGAGCGCTTCGCGGGCGCGCAGGGTTGGAAGACCGAGACCATGGACGTGTCGGCCTCCGAGGCCGGCGGCTTCAAGGAGATCCAGTTCAAGGTCAAGGGCGACAAGGTGTACTCGGTCATGAAGTTCGAGAGCGGCGTGCACCGCGTGCAGCGCGTTCCCAAGACCGAGAGCCAGGGGCGCATCCACACGTCCACGGCCACCGTGGCGGTGCTGCCCGAGGCCGATGAGGTGGAGGTCGACATCAACGAGAACGACCTGCGCATCGACGTGTACCGCGCCGGCGGCCCGGGCGGCCAGTGCGTGAACACCACCGACTCGGCCGTGCGCATCACGCACTTGCCGAGCGGTTTGGTGGTGCAGTCGCAGGACCAGAAGTCGCAGCTGCAGAACAAGATCGCGGCCATGGCCGTGCTGCGCGCGCGCCTGTACGAGAAGATGCTGGCCGAGCAGCAGGCCGCCGAGGGCGCCGAGCGCCTGGCGCAGATCGGCTCGGGAGACCGCTCGGAGAAGATCCGCACCTACAACGGCCCGCAGGACCGCGTGACCGACCACCGCATCGGCTACAACGGCACCTACAACGGCGTGCTTCTGGGAGACGGCCTGGGCGACGTGATCACTGCGCTGCAGGCTGCCGACCGCGCGCAGAAGCTCGAGGCGGCTGTGTAAGCTCGTACTCGGCCGTATCCCACATCGGCCGGCATGCGGCAGAACGCGCTCCGAAGTCACCGTTTTGGCCGCGGTGAAGCCTTTTCGCCGCGATAGGGGCCTTGTTTTCGACGGAGCCTCGGAACGACGAGAATCGACATGTGCTTGACCTGGCCTTCTCCGGAAGGGTTGTGGCACAGTGGGGCTGCGCGTCGAAAACGGGCTTCACAACGGCCAAAACGGTGACTTCGGAGCGCGAGAAACCGTAGGCTCGCTTCAAAGCGGGGCTTGACGGGGGCGGTTCCGGTACCTGCAAGATTCGGTTCGAAGGGGATATGGTCGTGGAGAACGACATCTGGACCATCAAGGCTGCGCTCGACTGGACGGTCGGGTACCTTGAGCGCAAGGGCGACGAGAGCCCGCGCATCTCGGCGCAATGGCTTCTGTCCGAGGCGTGCGGCCTGTCCCGCATCGAGCTCTACGCCAACTTCGAGCGCCCGTTGTCGATGGACGAGCGCGACGCGCTGCGCGGCTACGTTACGCGCCGCGGCCGAGGCGAGCCCTTGCAGTACATCACCGGCGAGGTGGGGTTCCGCCACATCACGGTGCGCGTGCGCCCCGGCGTGCTCATCCCGCGGCCGGAGACCGAGGTGCTCGTGAGCGAGGCGCTCGCGCTCCTGCCCCCGGCGCCGCGCCCGCGCGCGAAGGACGAGGAGGCCGAGGCGCCCGCCGAGGACGAGGCAGGGCTGGCCGGTGCCGCGGACTCCGATTGCACCGAGGCGCCCCCGGCGCCCGCCGAGACGTCCGCGCCCGAACCGCTCCTCGTGGCTGACCTGTGCACGGGGTCCGGCTGCATTGCCTGCTCCATCGCCTACGAGCATCCGCTCGCGCGCGTTTTCGCCACCGACATCGCACCCGAGGCCGTCTCCCTCGCGCGCGAGAACGCCGCGTCGCTCGGGCTGGACGGGCGCGTGAGCGTGGTCGAATGCGACCTGGGCGAGGGGCTTCCCGCCGAGGTCGTGGGCGTGCTCGACCTCGTGGCGTCGAACCCGCCCTACGTGCCCACAGCCGTGCTCGCCGGCCTCCCGCGCGAGGTGGCCGCCTACGAGCCTGCGCTCGCGCTCGACGGCGGCGCCGACGGGCTCGACGTGTTCCGCCGCCTGCTGGCGTTCTGCGCCCGTGCGCTCAAGCCGGGCGGAGGCTTCGCCTTCGAGCTGCACGAGACCTGCCTGGACGACGCGGCCCGTCTGGCCGCCGAGGCGGGCTTCGTGGACGTGCGCACCGTGTCCGACCTCGCCGGCCGCCCCCGCGTGCTCGCGGGACGTTCCGCGCGGACCTAGCTGCGGGCGGTGCGCATCTGAAGGGTTCGTCCGCGGCCGGCGCGGTTTGCGCGAGCGGCTTCCCACCGCTATGCGGCTCGCGCGAGCGGCAGCCCTGCGCCGCACGGCGATTCGCGTGTCGGGGCGCCGTTGGGGGCTGCGGGATGGTGCGAGGGCCTATAATGGAGCGGTTGCACGTTGGTGAGGGGAAGGGGATCGCATGAGCAAGATCGTCAACGAGCCGAAGAACACGTTCCCGCTGTTCGTGAAGGTGCGCGAGCAGCTGGAGCACCGGGCGCTGTGGCTCTACCTGCTGGTGGACGAGGCGCGCAAGCACGGGCTGCCCGATGACGCGTTCGCGGCCGATGCCGTGAAGCGCTGCGGGCTGTACCAGGGCGCCGAGATCGTTGAAAAGAGCGGCACGAAGAGCCTGAAGGGCCTGAAGAAGGTGCTGTTCACGAAGAGTGCGCAGATCGTGTTCGAGATGAAGGTGGTGGAGAGCACCGACGACAAGCTGTCCATCGACTTCCACTACTGCCCGCTTGTGAAAGCGTGGCAGAAGCAGGGCTGCACCGACGAGGAGATCTCCCGGCTGTGCGATTTGGCCATGTGCGGCGACCGCGGCATCGGCGAGGCGCACGGCGTGGAGCTGGACCTGCCCAAGACCATCGCACGCGGTGACGACTGTTGCGCCATCCGCTACGTGCGTCGCGACGGGGCGTCGACGAGCTAGGGAAACGCAGGTCGATACATGGTTCGACCGGTCGAGTAGGGCAAGGACCCTGCCGCCGACCCGAGGCAGTCTAACCTGTCGAAGGCAAGGGCGGGGGCCTTGCCCGAGCGCATGGACGAACGCCGCATGGATCGGCGTTTCCCTTGGTCGGCGCTCCGCTCCGACATGCGCTAGAATACGTCTAACAGTAGCTATCGTCCTCTATCTTGAAGGAGCAGCAATGGCCCAGCGCAACGTGTTGAAAGAGAACCTTGCCGAGTCCGCGCGCGTCGTGCGCGAGCGCATCGGCGACCGCCGGCTCGAGGTGGGCATGATCCTTGGCTCGGGGCTGGGCCCGTTGGCCGAGCGGATCGAGGACGCCGTCTACGTACCGTACGGCGAGGTTCCCCATATGAGGACGAGCACTGCCACGAGCCATGTGGGCCGCTTCGTGTGCGGCATGCTGGGCGGGAAACGCGTGCTGGCCATGCAGGGCCGTTTGCACGGTTACGAGGGCAACACCGCCCAGGAGGTGGCCTACCCCGTGTGGCTCATGCACGAGCTGGGCGTGGACACGCTGTTCGCGACGAACGCGGCCGGCGCCATCAACGAGAGCTACCGTGTGGGCGACTTCTGCATCATCGAGGACCATATCAACTTCACCGGGCGCAACCCCGTGGCGGGCCTCGAGCCCGACGGCATCGCGTTCCGCTTCTTCTCCATGCTGGACGCCTACGATCCCGCGTTGCGTCGCCTGGCGCGCGAGACCGCCGACGAGCTGGGCATCCGCGTGCAGGAGGGCGTGTACCTGGGGCTGCTCGGCCCGAGCTTCGAGACGCCGGCCGAGATACGCGCCTTCCGCGCCTGGGGTGCCGATACGGTGGCCATGAGCGTGTGCGAGGAGGTCATCGCGGCGCGGCACACAGGGATGCGCGTGCTGGGCATGTCGCTGGTGAGCAACATGGCCTGCGGCATCGAGGGCGCCTCGCCCACCGACGAGGAGGTGCTCGACGTGGCGCACGGCCGCGAGGCCGACTTCGCGCGCCTGGCCACCGCCATCGTGGAGCGCATGTAGGGAAAGTGCCCGCGCGGCGGGAGGAGCCTGCGCCCTCTCCTCAGTCCTCCAACTTGAGGTCGCCTTCGGCGATGAGGCCGGCGCGGCGCATGAGGGTGCATACCGCCCAGCTGATTACGGCGGGCAGCACCAGGCACACCAGCGCGAGGCCCGCCCACTCGAACGCGCCGGGTGCCGCCGCGCCGGCCTCCATGCCCGCCACCCAGCCGGTGTACACGCCGATGGGCCCCACGAGGCCGCACGTGCCCATGCCCGAGGCCACGGCAGGGCCGTTCTGCTGCAGGGCGAACACGCAGGTGGCAAGCGGCCCGGTGACGGCTGACGCCACGATGGGCGGCACCCAGACGAGCGGCTTCCTCATGATGTTGCCCATCTGCAGCATGGAGGTGCCCAGGCCCTGCGACAGCACGCCGCCCCAGCGGTTCTCGCGGAAGCTCATGACGGCGAAGCCCACCATCTGCGCGCAGCAGCCCGCGAGCGCAGCCCCGCCGGCCAGCCCCGTCAGACCAAGCGCCGCGCAGATGGCGGCGGACGAGATGGGCAGCGTGAGCGCGATGCCGATGACCACCGACACGATGATGCCCATGAACAGCGGCTGCAGCTCGGTGGCCCACATGATGAACCCGCCCACCGACGAGGCCAGCGCCCCTATCCACGGCGCCACGCCCAGCGCCAGCCCGCAGCCGGCCAGGACGGTGACGGCGGGCGTGACGATGATGTCCACCTTCGTCTCCTTCGACACCGCCTTGCCCAGCTCTGAGGCCGCGATGGCTATCACCAGCACGGCCAAGGGCCCGCCGGCCCCGCCCGCCGCGTTGGCGGCGTAGCCGACGGCTGCGAGCGAGAACAGAACGAGCGCGGGCGCGCGCAGCGCGTAGCCTATGGCAACGGCCATGGCCGGCCCTGCCACGCTCTTGGCGAACGTGCCGATCTCGTTGAAGAAACCGACGCCGGATAGGTCGCCCACCGTGGTGAGGATAGTACCGATGAGCAGCGAGGCGAACAGGCCCTGGGCCATGGCCGACAGCGCGTCGATGGCGTAGCGCTGGAACGATACCTCGATGTCCTTGCGTGCAAGAAATGCTGTAACGGAGTGCTTGGGCATGCCGTCCCCCTTCGGGCGCGAGCGGAGCTATGCGGTTCTGACCGGGATTTCTCATGGAACCATGGTAGACGAAGCCGCAGGCGGGAGGGACGGGAGCGCGGCCGGCGCCCGTCTGCGGCGGATTTCCGGCGAGCCTGTGCGGTTTGCGGCGTCCCCGCGCGGCCGAGGGGCGCTTCGGGTACAATCGACGCGAAGCGACAGGGCCGAAGGGCCGCGAGGCCGCGCGATGGGGCTGCGGGGCCGGATGGCGGTGCGGACGGAGCCGGGCGGGATCGGGCAGGAGGGGCGAGCGCAGGCGTGGATATGGTTTTCGAAGAGGTCTTCTCGCGGCGGCAGATAGAGGCGCGTCGGGTGGCCGACGGCGCGGCGGATGCGCCGGTTCCGGCTGCGATGCAGGCACGCCTCGGCACTCCTGTGCCCGGTGGGGCGCGCACGCTGCGCCTGCACGTGCTGGCCAGCGGCAGCCGCGGCAACGCGGCCGTGGTGGAGGACGCGGCCACGGGCGCGGGCGTGCTCGTGGACTGCGGCATCTGCAAGCGCGACTTCTTCGCGCGCTGCGACGAGGCCGGGTTCGATCCGGCGAGGCTCGCGGCCATCCTCGTGACGCACGACCACACCGACCACACGAAGGGCCTCGGCGTGGTGCTGCGCGGCCTGGCGAAGAAGGGCGTCGAGCCGGCCGTGTACGCGGACGACGCTGTGCGCGCTGCCAGCAGCGAGGTGCGCGCGCTCGAGGATGCGCATGACGTGCGGTCCCTGCGCGCAGGCGATGCGCTCTCGCTTGCCGGCCTGGCCGTCCACGTGTTCCGCACCTCGCATGACGCTGCCTCGTCGTGCGGGTTCCGCTTCGAGAGCGCCGGCGGCGACGTGGCGGGCTTCGTCACCGATACCGGCATCGTCACGGGGGAGGCGCACGAGGGCCTCATGCACGCGCGGCTGTTGGCGCTGGAGAGCAACCACGATGTGCAGATGCTCGCCGACGGCCCCTACCCGTATCCCGTGAAGCGCCGCGTGGGCTCCGACGTGGGCCACCTGTCCAACGACCAGGCCGCCGCCGAGCTCGAGGCGCTCCTATGCGACGAGCTGGAGCAGGTGGTGGCCATGCATATCTCGCAGAACAACAACACCTACCGCCTGCCCGCCGAATCCCTCGCCGCCGTCGTGCGCCGCGCGGGTCATCCCGCTGCGGTGCAGGCCGCCCTCCAATCCGTGCTCGTGAGCGTGGGCTGACCGAGGTGGCCGCTATACGGCCGTTGACGCTGGCAAAAGGGGAACGGTGCGAACGCCTGCACCCTGCGAGCGCTTCGCCCGCCCCGCTCTCGACATGCCCTACATGGTCTTCTGCGCCTTCGCGATGAACGCGACGTAGGCGATGAAGGCCACTACCTCGATGCCGACGAACACGAGCATGCCGACGAGGGTTACCTGGCCCAGCACCCACAGCACGAGCGCTGTCACCGGTACGAGCACGGAGAACAGCGTGAACGCCCGCGTCGCGGCCAAGTTGCCGATGGCCACGTTGCGCTCGTCGTTCTGTTCGACGAGCTCTTTTCGCGTGGGCTTGTGGGCGAGTGCGAACAGGCCGCACACGATGAGGGCGAACGCGCATCCTCCCAGGCCGAAGGCGGCTTGGGCGCCCAAGGGCAGCGCGTCCGACACACCGCCCAGGTTGAAGGCGAAGGCGAGCGTGGCCACGAGGAACAGCACCCCGATCGACAGGGTGATAACGGCGGGCTTGTTGTTCATTGCGCTTCCTCTCGGTAGATGAACACGTCTTCGATGCTCAGGTCGAAATGGCGGGCGATCTTGAACGCCAGCAGGATGGAGGGGTTGTAACGCCCCTTCTCCAGCGAGCTGATGGTCTGGCGCGACACACCCAGCTCCGTGGCAAGGTCCTCTTGCTTGATGCCGCGCGCCTTGCGGATTTCCTCCAAACGGTTCTCCATGCGCGCCCCTTTTTTTTCTTCCGGTGTCGCCAATGTAAAGCTAGCTTTCCATGCAGTATAGGCCTGCCTGGAAGAAATGTAAAGTAAGCTTTCCATAAAAAGGAGGACGGGTGCGGGGGCGATGACGATGTTTTTTTCTGCGGCTGTCAAAAAATCCTTCGGCTTGCATTCACCCGCGTTCGTTATGATGGGATTCCATTCGGCTTTAGCCGAATGCGGCCGGTTGAAAGGCCGCATAGGACGTGGATGGCAGGACGAGGCGTGCGAGGGGGCGTGGCCCATGCTGCTGGACGACATAGAGATTTTCACGGTCATATCGGAGACGAAGAGCCTTTCCCAGGCCGCGGAGCGCCTGTACATGTCGCGACCGGGGCTCTCGCAGAAGATCGCCAACATAGAGGCGCGCTACGGCACGAAGCTCTACGTGCGCACGTCGACGGGCGTGGTGCCCACGGCAGCCGGCCAGATCGTCACGAAGTTCGCCAAGAAGATCGCCACGTTGGAGACCGCGCTCTCGGCCGAGCTCGCGGCGGTCGACGAGCACTTCGACAGCACCATCGAGGTGGGCATGAGTATGAACGACGGCGTGGCGCTGCTGCCGGCGCTGGTCAAGCGCTTCCACGACCTGCACCCCGACGCGCTCGTGCACCTGGACGCGGGCTACGAGCCCGAGCTCATGGAGAAGCTGAAATCCGGCAAGCTTGACTTCGCCCTGCTGGAGAACCAGCCGCTCGACGACGGCATCTCGCGCGAGACGCTCGGTTACAAGCGCCTGCTGTTCTGCGCGCCCGACCGGCCGCCCTACAACTCCGTGCCCCAGCCCGTGAAAATCGAGACGCTGCTCGAATGGCCCATGATCATCTACGAGTGGAACTCGGGCCGCCACATGGTGGGCAACCGCCACTTCCGCGAACGCTACAACCTGTCGCTCACCGACCATAACATGGTGGCGCGCTTCGACACGCACGAGGCCATGGTGAACGGCGCGAAGGCGGGGCTCGGGTGGGCGAGCATTCCCGAGTGCGTGGCCGAGCGCTACCGCAACGAGCCGGGCCTCATCTGGTTCAAAATCGATACCGACCCCATGCGCTACCCGGTGGACCTGGCCTGGCACACCGGGCGGGTCATATCGCCGCTGGCGCTGGAGTTCAAGGACTTCATCCGCGACAACGTGCCCGCGGGCTACTTCCACGGGCGGGGGTAGGGCTTCCTGCGAGCAGGGGAGGCGTGCCGCGGCGTCCGCCCGTGCGCCGCGCTGCCGAGCCCGCTGTGCCTGCGCTCGCCTCCTAACGCTCGCCCGTCCCGACGGCACCGCCCCGTGCCAGCCGCGCGTCCGCGGACGTGCCTGGCGCTTCCGGCCGTCAACGTCGCTTTACGGCGGCGGTAAGCGAGCGCTTCCCGGAGCATCCCCTTACACCCCCTGCTTCCTATCGTGACGGCGAATCCGCCTGCGTGCCCAGCCGACGCCCTCCGCGGGGTCTAACCTTGCCTTCATCGCCCCGCCCGGAGACGAGGGGCGGCATAGGAGAAGGAGGAGCGATGGACAAGCAAGGCATCATCGAGGCCAGCCGCGCCCGACGCGAAGGGGAGCGCATCTTCTACACGTCGTGCCCGGCGAACGGCTGCTGGGACAGCGCGTGCATCCTGAAGTGCCACGCGAAGGACGGCCGCATAACGGCGATCGAGCCGGACGACTCGGTGAACCGAAACGACAGCCGCGAGGACTGCGGCTGGGAGAACATCTGGAAGGGCAACGTGCAGATGCGCCCCTGCGCCATGGGCCATTCGTGGAAGAAGGAGCTCTACGCCGAGACGCGCCTCCTCCACCCCATGAAGCGCGTGGGGGAGAAGGGCGCCGGGCGCGGGTACTTCGTCCCCATCAGCTGGGAGGAGGCGCTCGACACCATCGCAGAGAAGATGGTGGAGATCAAGGGGAAGTACGGCCCCTACGGCATCTTCCACTCGCAGTACCCGAGCTTCGAGAAGAACGGGTTCCCGCTCGCGCCCTGGTGGGAGGCCGGCTTCGGCGCTTGGGGCGAGCACTCCACGTCCGGCCACGCGGCGGGCGAGATGCTGCACCTGGGCGTGGACCTGTCCAAGACGGCCAAGGGCCTCTCCGAGGCGCTGCCGGGCTTCGAGGCGTCCGACATCTTCAACTCGAAGCTCTTCGTCATGTGGGGCATGGACCCGGTGGTGGCCTGGTTCGGGCCGTCCTCGTACTACATGCAGCTCGCGCACGAGTACGGGTGCAAGACCATCGTCATCGACCCGCGCTACACCCAGTCGGCCGAGTTGCTGGCCGACCAGTGGATTCCCATCCGCCCCGGCACCGACTTGGCCATGATGCTGGCCGTGGCCCAGGTGCTCTACGAGGAGGACCTCGTCGACCACGAGTTCGTGGACCGGTGGGTCGACCCGGTGGGCTTCGAGGAATGGCGCGCCTATTGCATGGGCGAGGGCGAGGACGGCATCAAGAAGACCCCCGAATGGGCGGCTCCCATCTGCGCGGTGCCGGCCGAGACCATCCGCGAGTTCGCGCGCCTCTACGGCACGACGAAGCCGGTGCACCTGCAGTACTTCTACTCGTGCGCGAAGCGCCACATGGGCGACTACAGCGCGTCGGCGTCCATGCTGCTGCAGGCCATGACCGGCAACATCGCCTGCGCCGGCGGCTGCCAGACAGGCGCCTGCCTGCCCACGCCCGGCCGCGTGCCCGCCCCGCGCGCCGACTTCGGGCGCGACCCGGGCGACTACCGGGTGCCGGTGCTGTTCAACAACAACTGCCTGACGGAGGTGCTGGCCTGCCAGAAGGACTACTGGGAGGGCCGCATGGACGAGAGCGAGTTCCGCCACCGCATCGGCTCGCCTACGAACGACGCCCCGCTGCCGAACGTCCAGATGATCATATTCGAGAACAACTACGCCAACAACCACTCGAACGTTAACAAGCGCTTCGCCGGCATGGCGTCGACCGAGTTCAACTGGGGCTTCCAGTGGCATCTCAACCAGCCCACGGCAGAGCTCTGCGATATCATCCTTCCGGCGCCCGTGTGGCAGTTCGAGGGCATGGACGAGTACATGTACGGGCACCAGCGCTTCGTGAGCGGCCCGAACGGCATGCGCAACTACTTCACGTTCTGCGCTCGCGGCGTGGACTTCCCCGGCGAGGTGCGCTCGAAGGAGTGGGTGTGGACCGAGATCGCCAAGCGCCTGGGCGACGAGGTGGTGCAGGGCTACAACCCGCGCCTGGCCGACGTGGCCTGGGAGGATTGGGTCGACGCGCAGGAAGCCATCTACCGCGAGGCCTTCGAGGAGTGGGCCGACAACGAGACCGTCATGGCGTACCTGGGGTACGACCACCGTCCCACTTGGGAGGAGTTCAACGCCAACCCCGTCGTGCGCACCGAGGTGGACGTGCCGTACTACCCGTTCAAGACCCTCATGGAGCGCGGCGAGAGCCCCTTCGGAACCCCGACCGGCAAGATCGAGTTCTCGTCGAACTTCGTGAAGGACCACGACATGACCGAAACGCGCTGGCGCGGGCAGATCGAGCCCATGCCGGTGTGGAGCCCGAGCTACGTGGAGGGCGACATCGGCTCGGCCTCGAACGACGGCTTCTACAACCCGAAGGCGAAGGAGTACCCGCTGTCGCTCGTGTCGCCGGTGTCCATCTACCGCCAGCATTCGAGCAACGACAACAACCCCTTCATGCGCGAGGACTGCTACCGCCACGCCGTGTGGATCTCGGGCGTGGACGCCCAGGCGCGCGGCATCAAGGACGGCGACCTGTGCCGCGTGAGCAGCGACCGCGGCGAGACCGTGCTCACGGCCTACGTGACGAACCGCATGATGCCGGGCACCGCCGCCGTGCACCACGGCGCGTGGTACCAGACCGACGGCACCGCGGCCGAGATGAACGAGTACGGCCAGGACCTGCGCGGCACGCCGAACATCCTCATCGACGACGGGCACCTGCCGCATATCCTGGGCGCGCTCATCACGGCCGGCCTCGTGGAAGTGGAGAAGCTGGCCGATGGCGACGCCGAGGGCTTCGGCCTGGAGGCGGAGCGCGGCGGCATGCGCGGGGCGAAGGCGGCGCTCGGCCTGCGGGCCGCGCTCGGAGAGGGAAGGGAGTAGGACCATGACGCAGTACGGATTTATGTTCGACATGAACCGCTGCTACGCATGCCAGGCGTGCAGCATCGCGTGCAAGGATTGGAACGGCCTCGAGCCGGGCGCCGAGAAGTGGATGGGCGTCTACGAGTGGGAGCAGGGCACGTTCCCGAACATCCGCCTGCACGCGCTGGCGTTCCCGTGCGGCCATTGCGAGGACCCGGCGTGCGCGAAGGCGTGCCCGAACGGCGCCCTCTACAAGGAGGACGAGTTCGGCGCCGTGCTCGTCGACCAGGACAAGTGCGACGGTTGCCGGAAGTGCTACGATGCGTGCCCCTACGGCGCGCCGCGCTTCGCCTCCGACGAGCCGGGCACGAAGATGAGCAAGTGCACCATGTGCGTCGATCGCCTGGCCGAGGGCATGCAGCCCGCGTGCACGGCGAGCTGCCCGCTGCGGGCCTTCGACTTCGGCCCGCTCGGCGAGCTGGTGGAGAAGTACGGCGACGTGCGCTTCTGCGAGGGCATGCCCGCGCCCGACGCGACGGGTCCCGCCTTCCTGATCTGGAACCCGCGCGAGAAGCAGCCGCTTGTGCCCTACGACGCCGAGGAGGCCATCGCGCTCAACCGCCAGCGCGGCGACTTGGGCATGCTCTTCGAGGGCGCCGAGGACCTCGTCTCCTTCGACGAGGGCACCGTCCGCCGCGACGAGCTGCGCATGAAGCACGGCACCGTGGTGGAGTTCATGCGTGCGACCAGGAACGATATGGCGTAGGAGAGCTCCGGGAGCGCTCTGGCGAGCGCTCCCGGAGTCGGGGGAACGAAAAACCAACGAAAGGGGAAAGCTATGGAATGGATTGGGGTTGCCGGCATCGTCGTCGGGCTCGTGTTCTTCGTCATCGCGGCCATGAAGGGGTGGAACGTGCTCATCACGTCCCTCGTCACGGCCGTCATCATCGCGCTCACCAACGGCATGGATATCGCCGCGGCCATGGTGGGCGGCGAGTCGTCGTACGTCACGGGGCTCGCGGGCTTCGTACAGAAGAACCTGCTCATCTTCATGGGCGGCGCCATCATGGGCGAGTTCATGGACAAGTCGGGCGCGGCCAAGGCCATCGCGAACGCCGTCATGGGGAAGGTGGGCTCCAAGAGCCCGTACCTCGTGCTGCTGGGCATCGCCGCGGTGGGCGCGGTGCTCACCTACGCGGGCATCTCCATGTTCGTGGCCATGTTCGCGCTCATTCCGCTGGCGCGACCGCTGTTCAAAGAGTGCAACATCCCGTGGCACCTGTTCTGCGCTGCCTGGACGCTCGCGGCCTGCTCGTTCACCATGGCCATGATTCCCGGCGTGCCCGCCATCGCGTGGATCAACGCCGCGAACGGCTGCGGCGTGTCGCTGACCGCTGCGCCCGTCATGGGCATCGTGGGCTCGATCGTCGCCATCGCGGTGTCGTGCGTGTACATCAAGTTCGCGCTGAAGCGCGCCCAGGCCAAGGGCGAGACCTACGAGACGTCCGCAGGCGAGGCCGAGGTGGCCGACGACAAGCCGCTGCCGGGCGTCGCCGTGGCGCTGCTGCCGCTCGTGCTGCTCATCGCCATCATCATCGTCGGCTCGCAGCTGGGCGTGGCGAACATCATCTACATCGCCATGGTGACGGCCGTCGTGGCCAGCATGGTCCTGTTCCACAAGCACATCGACAGCCAGCGCGACGTGCTGGGCAACGGCGCCAAGGCGGCCCTCGGGCCTGCGCTGTTCACCTCGGCCGCCGTGGGCGTGGGCACCGTGGCCGCCGCCTCCGTGGGTTTCACGGTCATCTACGAGGCCATCTTCAACATGCCGGGCGGCACCTACGTGTCCGCCGCCACCATGGCGGCCGTGCTCGGCGGCGTCATGGGCTCCGGCTCGGGCGCGGTGGGCATCATCGCCGGCAACTTCCTCGACCCGTACCTGGCCACGGGCGTGAACCCGGCCGCCCTCGCGAAGATCATCGCCACGTCGGCCACCATCGGCGGCGCGCTGCCGAACTCCGGCGCCATGTTCGGCATGCTGGCGGCCATGGGGCTCAACCACAAGAACTCCTACAAGCACATCGCGGCCATATCCATCGGCGCGGGGCTCTGCGCGCTGATCGTGATGATAGTGATGGCGAACATCGGAATCGTTTAGGTCCGAGCACGCCGCAGGTTCGAGGGCGTGACAGAGGGACGGGGATAATGTCTCATTCTCCGAAGTCCCTCGATTGCTGCAAGCGCAGGGGGAATGAGACATTATCCCCGTCCCTCTGTCACGCCCCCTCTGTCACGCCCGTCACACCTCTAACAAAGGGGGCAATCATGAAGGAAACACCGGTTGCCGGGAAGGCGCCCAACGAGGTGAAGGCGCCGGCTCGGGGGCGGGCGCCGGATGCGGCGGGGAAGGCGTCGCTGTTCGAGCGCGTGCCCGACGCGGCGCGGCTCGCGTGGCCCGACATCGCGGCCATCCTCTCGGGCGTGGTGTCCAGCCTCTCCAAGCTCATGGGCGGCGGCATCGTGGCGTTCTACGCGGGCTGCCAGCTGGGCGGGGTGGCCATGGCCATCACGTTCGCCTTGAGCTTCGTGCTCACGTACCTGGTGGGCAAGATCACGTTTCGCGAGGGCCTGCCCAACAACGTGGTCAGCCGCCTGTACATCTTCGGCACGAAGGGCTCGGCCGCCGGCTCCCTCGTGTGGATATTCCTGCTGGTAGGTGTTCTGGCAGTGGGGACGGTACAGCTGGGCAACGCCATCCTGTTCGCGTTCGGCTGGAGCGAGGAGTGGATGCGCTGGGCGCTGTTCGCAGGCATCTCGTGCGTGTGGGTGCTCATGGCGCTCTTCGGCACGAAGGCTATCGCGCGCATGAACGCCGTGTTCGTGGTGGCGCTGTTCGCCGTCATGGGCTACGTGGTGTACCTCGTGGCCGCGAACGGCCAGATGGGCGACGCGCTCACGCACGGGGTGCTCATCCCCGGCGTGGAGGTGGGCGAGGGATTCGCCTACGGGGTGAACTACGCCATCATGACGTCGGGGCTGCTCGCACTCTTCGCCGCCGACTTCACGCGCTTCGCCCGCCGCGAGCGCGACCTCGTGCCCATCTCGCTGGTGGGAAGCCTGTTCGCCGTGGTCACGTATTTGTTCGGCGCGCTCATCACGTACTTCGGCTTCGAGCAGTCGGCGGCGTACTTCTCCACCATGGGCTACGATGCCGCGGGCGCGGCGCATGCCGCCATCACGAACCCGGGCGTGTCGCTCGTGTTGGCGGCCGGCGGGGTGGGGCTCGCCATCATCTGCCTGTCGCAGATGAAGGTGGAGACGTCGAACTCCATCGGCGGCGCGAACGCGGTGTCGAACCTGTTCGACTCGCTGTTCGGCGTGAAGCTCTCCTGGCCCGCGGCCGTCGTGGTGGCGAACGCCATTGGGCTTTTGTTCATCCTGGGCGGCATCTTGGACCAGGTGAACGCGTTCATGAGCTTCGGCAGCATCCTCACCATCTCGTGGTGCGTGCTGCTCGTCACCGACTACTACCTCGTGCGCGGGCCGATGCGCATAGGCTCGCGCGGCCTGCCGCTCGACCAGGTGGAAAGCGTGAACTGGCGCGGCGTGGCCACTATCGCCGTCGTGAGCGCGGTGAACGGCGTGCTGTACGCCACTGGCGCGGTGGCCGTGCCGTTCGTGACCACGGCGCCCATGACCGCGGCCCTGTACGTGGCCTTGAGCTGGCTCGCCCGCGGTCGCGTGCGCGCCCGCGAGTCCGCGCGCGGCGCGGTGGCGGGGGAGCGGGCCGAGGGAGCGCCGGCGGCGGCCGGCGCCGCACCCCGCGGCGAGGATGCCGCTGCGGCGGCCGAATGAGGTTCCCGGCCGCACGGCCGTGAGCAAGAAGAGAAACCGACAGAGAAACCGACCAGAAGAAGGAGACAGAGCCATGTGCTTCAGACCAGCGGTAAGCGGGATGGGCCCCGTCAAGTGCCCGAAATGCGGTGCGGAAGTCGACCCGAAGCTCGACGAGTGCCCGAACTGCGGTGCGAAGGCCGCCCCGGCGCCCGGCGTCCCCGCCATGCCGGCAGCTCCCGGCGCGCCCACGCCGCCTGCGGCCCCGAAGCCGCCGAGCGCCCCGCCGGCTCCGGGAGCGTAGGCGCTCGGCGCGATCAACTCCCTCAAACGCGAGGCGCCCCCGAAATGCGGGGGCGCCCTGGCAACGAAAGCCGCCGCCGCATTTCGGGGGCGGCTTTCGTTGCGTCATGCTAGCCTGCCACGCTGTAGGCCCAGAGGCCGGTGCTCGATGGCAGGATCTCTTCGAAGTCCCAGTGCCGCTCCGTGCGGTCGACGCTCGCGGGGTCGTTCACGACAAGGCGGCCGCGCTCGTCGATGTCCGTCAGCACGATGTAGGCGGTACCGTTGCCGAATGCGCTGGACTGCACGGCGCAGACGACCGGGAAGCCCGAGTTGATCTGTCGCCTGACGGCTGGCTCGCTTGCCTCTACGGGACGTGCCGTCAGGCCGAGCCCGGCCGCGCCGTCGGTGAGCAGCGCCGTGGCGTCGGCTTGGTAGGCATAGCCGTCGCGCTGCGCGGTCGAGGCCACCTCCACCGGCCCCACGGAGGCGTCGCCCGTGAGGTCGATGCGCACCATGGCCAGGGCGAGCGGCGCAGCGCCGGACGTGCCGATGGTGCCCGAGCCGTAGGGGCGATCGGCCCATTGGGGATCCACCTGGTACAGCTGGGGCACGGTTCCCTGCTGCCACGACGATGGCGCCGCGCTGAGCGTGGCCTTCGTCGTGGCAGCAGGCTCGTCGGTCAGGATGGCATTGTCGACGATGCCGGTGAAGCCGTTCGCGACGCCGATGCCCACGAAGGCCGCGCCCACGGCGATAACCGCCATGAGCATGACCGCCGCCAGGATGCGCATGGGCTCGACGTCGGTGATCAGGGGCTTGGCATTGACCCGCGCACCGTGGGCCTGCGGAGGGCATACGGTTTCGCAGGCGCGGTAGGACACGACGCGCCGCTCGTTGCTGCGCGGCGCCGACGAGTAGCGCACGCCCTGCGCGCAGTCCGGCAAGGTGTGCCGCTCGGACGCGTACGGGTCGACGCGGCCGCCGGTGCTCGCTTGCTCGGCGACGAAGTAGGGCAGTCCACGGTACGGCATGCCGCGCCTCCTTTCCAAAGGTTCTCGAGCTTGCGGGGCCGGCGCGGTTCGCCCGCGTCCGGCGCCCGTGGTTTCTAAGGGTGCGAAGAGGGAGTTTAGGCTGTCCGTACGTGCTACCGCCTATGATCGGGGCATTCGTTTCCCGCGCATGGCCGATCAGTCAGCGAACCGACACGTGTGCAGCTCCTTACGCGGCTTCCCCGCCACCGGCGCCGCCCGCTGATCTTTTCCGCGCCGCCTGCGCAAACGCGTCGCGCGCATAGTACAATGCACCCATGACCAACCGCCACCGGCCTGCGTGCCGCAGCGCGCCACTTGCAGCGCGGCCGGCCGGGGAACCGAAGAGAGAGAAGGAGCGCATGGCCAGGGTGTACAACTTTTCAGCAGGTCCCGCCGTCTTGCCGGAGGAGGTGCTTGCCGAAGCCGCATCCGAGATGCTCGACTACCGCGGCTCGGGCATGTCCGTCATGGAGATGAGCCACCGCTCCAAGCCGTTCGGCGAGATCATCGAGAACGCCGAGGCCGACCTGCGCGAGCTCGTCGGCATCCCCGAGAACTACCGCGTGCTGTTCCTGCAGGGGGGCGCGTCGCAGCAGTTCGCCGCCGTTCCCATGAACCTCATGAGGAACCGCGTGGCCGACTACATCATCACCGGCGCTTGGGCGAAGAAGGCCTTCAAGGAAGCCAAGATCTACGGCGACGCCCGTGCCATTGCCAGCAGCGAGGACGAGACGTTCTCCTACATCCCCGACTGCTCCGACCTGGACGTGTCCCCCGACGCCGACTACGTCTACATCTGCGAGAACAACACCATCTACGGCACGAAGTTCCACACGCTGCCCAACACCAAGGGCAAGGACCTCGTGGCCGACGTCTCGTCGTGCTTCCTGTCCGAGCCGGTGGACATCACGAAGTACGGCGTCATGTACGGCGGCGCGCAGAAGAACATCGGCCCGGCCGGCGTGGTCATCTCCATCATCCGCGAGGACCTTATCACGGATGACGTGCTGGAGGGCACGCCCACCATGCTGAAGTGGAAGACGCAGGCCGACGCGAACTCGCTCTACAACACACCGCCCGCCTACGGCATCTACATCTGCGGCAAGGTGTTCAAGTGGCTGAAAGACCAAGGCGGCCTCGAGGCCATGCAGAAGCGCAACCAGGAGAAGGCCGCGCTGCTCTACGACTTCCTCGATGCGAGCAAGCTCTTCCGCGGCACCGTGCGGAAGGCCGACCGCTCGCTTATGAACGTCCCGTTCGTCACCGGCGACGCCGACCTCGACGCCGCGTTCGTGGCCGAGGCCAAGGCCGCCGGCCTGGAGAACCTGAAGGGCCACCGCAGCGTCGGCGGCATGCGCGCGAGCATCTACAACGCCATGCCCCGCGCCGGCGTCGAGGCCCTCGTGGCCTTCATGGACAAGTTCGAACGAGATCATGCGTAGGCGCTTTCCTCTTTGAAGAAGAGTCGCGGGCGGCGCATCGGAAAACGGTGCGCCGCTTTTTCTAGAGGCGTTTGCTAAAGAGGGCATCTGTTTGAGGTGCTTCAAGGATAAAAATCCTTAGAAAAATTGGCAAAAAGGCTCTGCGGCCCTTGGCCCGCAGAGCGAACACCTAGTCGGAGGGCATAGCATTTCGGCGTCCTTGCATTCGGGACTTGAAAAGGGGTAAAATAAGGTTCTTAATAAAGACCGCAATTAAGAACCTTATTAAGGAGAAAAGCTATGCCGGCTATTTACCCCTCTACTGCGCTGAAAAACCAGCAGCGTGAGATCAAAGAAATTGCAGACACCGAAGTTGTCTACATCACCGAGAACGGCCGCGGAAAGTATGCCTTCATGTCGGAGAACGTATTCCAGAAAAAGATCGACGATGCTGTTGAGCAGGCGCTTTACGAGCAGCGTATGGCGCAGGCCCTCCGGCAATCCCGCGATGATTTCGAGAACGGACGCTATTATTCTTCCCGCGACGACCTTATGGCTGCGGTGCATGACAAGCGGGCCTCGCATGCCTAGAATGGAGTACGCGGAGCGCTTCGCCGAAGATCTTGCTTTGGTAACCTCCCCGAAAGTGGAGAGTCGTATCCTTGAGAATCTGGACAACATCGAACGTTTCGGCGAATTTGGATCTTCGATGGTTCCCGCTTCGATCAAGGAAGAGTTCGGCGAAGGCGTTCGCAAAGTGGCAGTGAACCCTTTTGATCTCGTGTACACGCTCTACACCGAGCAAGATCTTGTGCGGGTGGAGGCGCTCGTACATCAGCGCGCCGCTCGCTAGGGCTGCGTGCGGTTTTGGAGATGAATGCCAGCTTCTCCCTCATTCCCGACCTCGTCCATGTGAATTTCCTACGGGAAACCTTCGATATTCAAAGTTTTTCTTGCGCAGGGCGGATCGGGGAGTATACTGGCGTCCAACAACCTCATAGATCGAAATGCGATGACGAGGACCAGTAGGGACGAATCCATCTTCCAGAGAGCCGGCGGAAAGCTGCGAGCCGGCGGTGGACGGTCCGAAAGCCCCCTCCGAGCAGTTCGGCATGAACGTTTCGCGCGCGGA
Organism: Gordonibacter urolithinfaciens; assembly: GCF_900199375.1. Lineage (NCBI taxonomy): Bacteria > Bacillati > Actinomycetota > Coriobacteriia > Eggerthellales > Eggerthellaceae > Gordonibacter > Gordonibacter urolithinfaciens. Next base: position 293,217 of record NZ_LT900217.1, on the reverse strand, counting down.
CGGACGATCTCCGGCCCGGCGCGCGGGGCAAGTAGGGCTGGACCGGCGACAACCGTTACCCGTCGAAGCGTGCAGTGCGGCTTAAGGCCGCGGTGCATTCTTTCTCCTAACCGTGGTCCTGGTGCAGCGACTTGCCTGCAGCGGGATTTTTTTATGGCTGGTTGACCGCAGGGCAGGGGCCCTGCCCTTGCCGGCGAGCGAGGTCGACAGCCAGCACGGACGAAGGAGGAAGGAACGGCATGAAACGAAGAAGCTCGGCCGTCACCGAGGGCGTGGCGCGCGCGCCGCACCGCAGCCTGCTCAAGGCCGACGGGATCACCGACGAGGAGCTGGAGCGGCCGCTCGTCGCCGTCTTCAACTCCCGAAACGACATCATCCCGGGGCACAACAACCTCGACAAGATCGCCGAGGCCGTGAAGGCCGGCATCTACCTGGCCGGCGGCGTGCCGTTCGAGATCTCGACCATCGGCGTGTGCGACGGCATCGCCATGAACCACGACGGCATGCACTACTCGCTCGTGTCGCGCGAGGCCATCGCCGACTCGCTGGAGTGCGCGGTGCAGGGCCACGCCTTCGACGCGCTCGTGTGCATCCCGAACTGCGACAAGATCGTGCCGGGCATGCTGCTGGGCGCGCTGCGCGTGAACATCCCCACGGTGTTCGTGTCGGGCGGCCCGATGCTCGCCGGCAAGCAGCCGGGCGGATGCGGACCCTCCACCGACCTCAACACGCTGTTCGACGGCGCGGCGCGCGTGAGAAGCGGCACGATGACCGAAGAAGAGCTCAAGTTCTACGAGGACACGGCGTGCCCCACCTGCGGCAGCTGCTCCGGCATGTTCACGGCGAACTCCATGAACTGCCTCACCGAGGCCCTCGGCATCGCGCTTCCCGGCAACGGCACCATCCCCGCGGTGTACTCCGAGCGCATCCGCCTGGCGAAGCACGCGGGCATGAAGGTGATGGAGCTCTTGGAGCAGGGGATCTGCGCGCGCGACATCGTGAGCGAGGCCGCCATCCACAACGCCATGGAGTGCGACATGGCCTTCGGCGGCTCCACCAACACGGTGCTGCACCTCACGGCCGTCGCCCGCGAGGCGGGCCATCCCATCACGATGGACGACTGGGACGCGGCGAGCGCGCGCACGCCGCACCTCGTGAAGCTCGCGCCCTCGGGCCCGCGCCCGCTCACCGACCTGTACGAGGTGGGAGGCGTGCCCGTGGTCATGACGGAGCTCGACCGCTTAGGGCTCATCGACCGCAGCGCGCTCACCTGCATGGGCCCGATGGGGGACTACCTCGACTACATGCACGCGGCCTGCGCCGGCGCGGACGGCGAGGTATGCCGCACGCACGACAACCCGTTCAGCCCGTCGGGCGCGCTCAAGGTGCTGCACGGCAACATCGCGCCCGACGGCGCCATCGTGAAGAAGTCGGCCGTCGATCCCTCGATGATGATGCATACCGGCCCCGCGCGCTGCTTCGACAGCGAGGAGGAGGCCTGCGCCGCCATCAACGCCGGGAAGATCGTGGCGGGCGATGTGGTGGTCATCCGCTACGAGGGGCCGAAGGGCGGCCCGGGCATGCGCGAGATGCTGACGCCCACCTCGTCCATCGTGGGGATGGGCCTGTCCACGAGCGTGGCGCTCATCACCGACGGGCGCTTCTCGGGCGCGACGAAGGGCCCTGCCGTGGGGCACGTGAGCCCCGAGGCCGCAGCTGGCGGCCCCATCGCGCTCATCGAGGAGGGCGACCAGGTGACGGTGGACATCGAGGGCGGCGCGCTCACGCTGGGCGTGGACGATGCCGAGCTCGAACGCCGCCGCGCGGCCTGGACGCCGCCGGCGCCGAAGCACGACCACGGCGTGCTCGCGAAGTACGCGAAGCTCGTCTCTTCCGCAGACAAGGGGGCGTATGTTTCATGACCGAGGCGAACCAGAACCAGCAGCAGCCGCGTCCCGGCGCGACGGCGGCCGTCAAGGGCGCGCCGCGCGGTCTCGGCAGCCGCACGGAGAAGCAAGGCCGCACCATGACGGGCGCGCAGGCGGTCGTCGCCTCGCTCGAGGCCGAGGGCGTCGACCTCGTGTTCGGCTATCCGGGCGGCCAGGCCATCAAGATCTACGACGCGCTCTACGACTCCACGCAGATCAAGCACGTGCTCTCGCGCCACGAGCAGGGAGCCGTGCACGAGGCCGACGGCTACGCGCGCGCCACGGGCAACGTGGGCGTGGCCATCGTCACGAGCGGTCCGGGCGCCACGAACACGGTCACCGGCATCGCGACGGCCTACATGGACAGCGTGCCGCTCGTGGTCATCACAGGCCAGGTGCCGCGCGGCGTCATCGGCACCGACTCGTTCCAGGAGTCCGACATCGTGGGCATCACCATGCCGGTGGTCAAGCACAGCTACCTGCTGCAATCCACCGACGAGCTGACGACTACGTTCCGCGAGGCGTTCCACATCGCCAAGACCGGCCGCCCCGGCCCCGTGCTCATCGACGTGCCGAGCGACCTCGCCAGCGAGGAGCTGGCGTTCGCGTACCCCGACGAGGTGAACCTGCCCTCCTACAAGCCCACCTACCGCGGCAACGCCAAGCAGGTCAAGCAGGCGGTGGCCCGCATCCGCCGCGCCGAGCGGCCCGTGCTCTACGTGGGCGGCGGCGTGGTGTCCTCCGGCGCGTCCGAGGAGCTGCGCGCGCTGGCCGAGCTCATGCAGGTGCCGGTGGTCACCACGCTCATGGGCAAGGGCGCGTTCCCCGCGTCCCACCCGCTGAACCTGGGGCCCGTGGGGATGCACGGCTCGAAGTACGCGAACCTGGCCATGACGGAGAGCGACCTCATCATCGCGGCGGGCGCGCGCTTCTCCGACCGCGTCACGGGCCGGCTCGACGAGTTCGCGCCGCACGCCGAGGTCATCCACATCGACATCGACCCCGCCGAGATCGGCAAGGTGCGCGAGGCGCAGATCCCCATCGTGGGCGACCTGAAGGGCGTGCTCGGGGGCATCGTGGCCCAGCTTTCCAAGGAGGGCGCGAGCCCCGAGACGAAGGCGTGGCTCGGGCAGATCGCCGAGTGGCGCCGTCGCCACCCGTTCTACCATCCGAACGTGGGCGACGCGCCCGAGGAGATCGTGCCCGAGGTGGTCATGGAGAAGCTCTCCGACGCGCTCGATCCCGAGAAGAGCATCGTCGTGACCGAGGTGGGGCAGCACCAGATGTGGGCCGCGCAGCACATCGCGCGCGAGCGCCCGCGCTCGTTCATCTCGTCGGGCGGCTTGGGCACGATGGGCTTCGGCTTCCCAGCCGCCATCGGGGCCGCCATCGGGTGCCCCGACAAGACGGTGGTGTGCGTGGCCGGCGACGGGTCGTTCCAGATGAACAGCCAGGAGATGGCCACGGCGGGCATCCACGGCGTGCCGGTTAAGGTGCTCGTGATGGACAACCGGTGCCTCGGGATGGTGCACCAGTGGCAGCATCTGTTCTACGGCGAGCGCTACTCCTCCACGCTGCTCGACGCCAACCCCGACTTCGTGAAGCTGGCCGACGCGTACGGCTGGCAGGCCGCGCGCGTGGAGAGCCCCGACGAGCTCGACGCCGCGCTGGCCGCCATGCTGGCCGCCGAGGGCCCCTACCTGCTGGACGTGGCCATCTCGCGCGACCAGAACGTGTTCCCCATGGTGGCGCCCGGGCGCGCGCTCGACGACGTGATAGGCGCCATCGACGTGGCCGTGGGGGCCGTGCGCACGGACGTGCCCGAGGCGGACGGCGCCGCGGGCGGGAAGGGAGGCATGCGATGAGGCACATCCTGTCCGTCCTGGTTGAGAACAAGCCGGGCGTGCTGTCGCGCGTGACGGGGCTCATCTCGCGGCGCGGCTTCAACATCGAGTCGCTGTCGGTGGGCCCCACCGAGGACCCCACCATGTCGCGCGTCACGGCCATCGTGAAGGCCGACGAGGTGGCCTACGAGCAGATCACCAAGCAGCTGCACAAGCTGATCAGCGTGCACAAGATCAACGACCTCACCGACGAGGGCGCCATCGAGCGCGAGCTCGTGCTGTTCAAGGTGAACGCCACGCCCGAGCGCAGAAGCGAGATCATCGAGATCGCCAACGTCTTCCGCGCGAAGATCGTCGACGTGGGGAAGAGCTCGCTCACCATCGAGGCCACCGGCGACGAGAGCAAGCTCAAGGGCATGGAGGACCTCTTCCGCGCCTACGGCATCAAGGAGATCATCCGCACCGGCAAGATAGCGATGTCTCGCAACAGCAAAGACGTTTAAAACCAGCCAACAGAAAGGAAACCAACACCATGGCTGTCACGATCTACCACGAGAACGATGCGAACCCCGAGCTCATCCAGGGCAAGAAGGTGGCCGTCATCGGCTACGGGAGCCAGGGCCACGCCCATGCGCTCAACTTGAAGGACTCGGGCGCCGACGTGCGCGTGGGCCTGCGCGAGGGCTCGAAGTCGCGCGAGGCCGCCGAGGAGGCCGGCCTCAAGGTCATGGGCGTGGCCGAGGCCGCCGAGGAAGCCGACCTCATCATGATCCTCACGCCCGACGAGACCCAGGCCGCCACCTACGAGGCCGAGATCGCCCCGCACCTCAAGCCCGGCGACACCCTTGCGTTCGCGCACGGCTTCAACATCCATTACGGCTGCATCACCCCGCCCGCGGACGTGGACGTGGTCATGATCGCGCCGAAGGGCCCGGGCCACATGGTGCGCCGCGTGTTCACCGAAGGGGCGGGCGTGCCCTGCCTCATCTGCGTGCACCAGGACGCGTCGGGGCAGGCCAAGGACGTGGCGCTGTCCTATGCCTGGGGCATCGGCGGCGCCCGCGCCGGCGTCATCGAGACCACGTTCAAGAACGAGACGGAAACCGACCTCTTCGGCGAGCAGGCGGTGCTCTGCGGCGGCGTGACGGCGCTCATCAACGCCGGCTTCGAGACGCTCGTGGAGGCGGGCTACCCGCCCGAGATGGCCTACTTCGAGTGCTTCCACGAGATGAAGCTCATCGTGGACCTCATGTACGAGGGCGGCATGGCCAAGATGCGCAACTCCATCTCCAACACCGCCGAGTACGGCGACTACTACGCCGGCCCCCAGGTGATCACCGACGAGGCGAAGGCCGCGATGAAGATCATCCTCGCGCGCATCCAGGATGGCAGCTTCGCCCGCGAGTTCATGGAGGACTCGCAAAACGGCCAGAAGTGGCTGCTCGAACAGCGTGCCGAGCACGCCGAGGCCCCCATCGAGCAGGTGGGCGAGGGCATCCGCTCTATGTTCAGCTTCGCCCGGCGCTAGGAAGGTCGCGCGGCGCCGCGCAGCTGCCGGGTTGAGCGGCGCCGGCGACCGATTGCTTGGGCGGCTTTTCGCATTTCGTCGATAATTTCCCGCCCGACCCGGCGCGGCGGGCGGTTTCGCCTTATCATGGGGCAGCCGCCCGGACGCGTCCCGACGGGTTCCCGCGCGGCGCAAGCGAAACATACCAGGAAGACTCTTGCAGAGGTGGTAGTTCTATGACGAAGAAAGTGCTGGTTGCCGAAAGGCTGGCCGACGCCGGCCTCGCGGTGCTCCGCGACAAGGGCTACGAGGTGGACGTCAAGCTGAAGATGCCCCCCGAGGAGCTGATCGCGGCCATCCCGGCTTACGATGCCCTCATCGTGCGGTCGGCCACGAAGGTGACGCGCGAGGTCATCGAGGCGGGGAAGAACCTGCGCATCATCGGCCGGGCCGGCGTGGGCGTGGACAACGTGGACGTGGAGGCCGCCACCGAGCGCGGCGTCATCGTGTGCAACGCCCCCACGTCGAACATCGTGAGCGCCGCCGAGCACACCATGGCCCTCATGCTGGCCTGCGCCCGCAACGTTGCCCAGGCCAACGCCTCCATGCACGAGGGCCTGTGGGAGCGGACGAGGTTCACCGGCGTCGAGCTGTACGAGAAGACGCTCGCCATCTTCGGCCTTGGCCGCATCGGCGGCCTCGTGGCCGAGCGCGCCCGTGCCTTCGGCATGAGGCTCGTGGGCTACGACCCGTACTGCAGCCCCGAGCGCGCCGAGCAGCTGGGCGTGACGCTCTACGACGACGTGGACGCCATCGTGCCGCTTGCGGACTTCATCACCGTGCACCTGCCGAAGACCAAGCAGACCATCGGCATGTTCGGGCCCGACCAGTATGCGCGCATGAAGGACGGCGTGATCCTGGTGAACGCCGCGCGCGGCGGCATCTACAACGTGGACTCGCTCGCCGACTTCCTGGCCGCCGGCAAGATAGGCGCCGTGGGGCTTGACGTGTGGGAGAACGAGCCGTGCACCGGAAGCCCGCTGCACGAGTTCCCCAACGCCATCCTCACCCCGCACCTGGGCGCGTCCACGAAGGAGGCGCAGCTGCGTGCCGGCGTGCAGACGGCCGAGTACGTGGCCGCGGGCCTGGCGGGCTCCATCGTGCCCACCGCCGTGAACATGGCGCCGGTGCCGCCCGAGGTCATGGACGCGGTGGGGCCGTACGTGCCCGCCTGCCAGATGATGGGCAGCATGCTCGCGCAGATCCACGGCGAGGTGCCGCAGTACCTGAAGCTCACGGCCGCAGGGTCGCTCGCCGATGCCGACCCGTCCATCCTGGTGGCCGGCACCGTCAAGGGGCTCCTGTCCTACCAGGGCCGCGCCACGGTCACGCCCGTGAACGCCGATGCGGTGGCCCAGCGCCACGGCATCAAGGTGGAGACGCAGGCGCGTCCCGATGCCGACGGCTACGCCTCCACGGTGGCCGTCATGGCCGACGGCACCGAGGTGGCCTGCACCCGCGGCGATGCCGCGCAGACCGCGCGCCTTGTGTCGCTCTTGGGTTACAAGATAGACATCGCGCCGGGACGCAAGTCGCTCATCTTCGAATACGTGGACGCCCCGGGCCGCATGGGCACCATCGGCACCATCCTGGGCGAGGCGGGCATCAACATCACCACCATGCAGATCGGCGCGAAGCCGGCCGACCGCTGCGCGCTCGTGTACATGAACGTGGAGGGCGAGGTGGACGACGCCGTGCTGTCCCGCCTGCGCGCCGAGATACCCGAACTGAAGAACCTCTGGTACGTGAAGCTGTAGCGAGCTCCTTCACCCAGCAAAGGAGGCATTATGCCCCGTATTACAGAATTTGCCCTGATCGATCGCGCCGAGCAGCCTTGCGTTGCGGTGAAGGAGCGTACGCCAGTCGCGCAGCTACCTGCGCTCATTGGTTCCGCGTTCCCGAAGTTGGGCGCCTATGTCGCTGGGGAGGGCCTCGAGCCTGCCGACATTCCGTACGTACGCTTTCTCGATATGGGCGACATGGATAACCTGCTCGTGGAAGTGGGCTTTCCGCTTGCCCGCCCGCTGCCGGGTGCAGGTGACGTCGTGGCCGGCAGTATTCCGGCTGGGCGCTACGTCACGTTCATGTTTCTGGGGCCGAACGAGGACATGGAGCCAGTCTATCAGGAGATGGAGGCATGGCTGGCACAGCGCGGGCTCGTCTCGTCAGGTCAGTGTATCGAGCAGTACTACAACGGCGCGCCGTTTCCGCGCGAGCAAGCGCTTACGGGCGTGTTAGTGCTTTTGGTTTGAGCGACGCGTTTCTTTTCCACGTCGCCAGGCAATCCCAAGTGATGCACTTGGGATATTTGCTAAGATAGTCGAAGCAATCGTGAACAACCCGCCGCCCCTGCGAGGATGCAGCGGTCGTTTAGAAGGAAAGGACGCATGACATGACGCGCAAGATCGACATTTTCGACACCACGCTGCGCGACGGCGAGCAGTCGCCGGGCGCTTCCATGAACACCGAGGAGAAACTGGTGGTCGCGCGTCAGCTGCTGCGCCTGAACGTCGACGTCATCGAGGCGGGCTTCCCCATCTCGAGCCCCGGCGACTTCGAGAGCGTGCGCCGCATCGCCGAGCTGGCGGGCGATGCGGCCGTGGTCTGCGGCCTCACGCGCGCGGTGGAGAAGGACATCGACGCGGCGGCCGACGCGCTCAAGTACGCCAAGCGCCCCCGCATCCATACGGGCATCGGCGTGAGCCCGAGCCACCTGCGCGACAAGCTGCGCATCACCGAGGACGAGTGCGTGGAGCGCGCCGTGAAGTGCGTGAAGTACGCCAAGCAGTTCGTGGAGGACGTGCAGTTCTACGCCGAGGACGCGGGCAGAAGCGACTACGACTTCCTCGTGCGCGTGATCCAGGCCGTCGTGGACGCGGGCGCCACCGTGGTGAACATCCCCGACACCACGGGCTACTCGCTGCCCGAGGAGTTCGGCCGGCGCATCAAGTACCTGGTGGAGGGCGTGAACGGCATCGAGAACGTGAAGATCGCCGTGCACTGCCACAACGACCTCGGCATGGCCACGGCGCTTGCCATGGCCGGCGTGAAGAACGGCGCGCGCCAGGTGGAGTGCACCATCAACGGCCTGGGCGAGCGCGCGGGCAACACGGCCATGGAGGAAGTGGTCATGGCCATCCGCATGCACGAGGACGAGCTGGACGCGCACACCGATATCAACACGCGCGAGTTCTGCAAGGCGAGCCGCCTCGTGTCGTCCATCACGGGCATGAACGTGCAGGCCAACAAGGCCATCGTGGGCGCGAACGCCTTCGCGCACTCCTCGGGCATCCACCAGGACGGCGTGCTGAAGAAGCGCGACACCTACGAAATCATCGACCCGGCCGACGTGGGCGCGGGCTCGAGCCAGATCGTGCTCACGGCGCGCTCGGGCCACGCGGCCCTCAGGCACCGCCTGGAGGAGCTGGGCTACGAGCTGGAGGGCGAGGCGCTCGACCAGGTGTACAAGGCCTTCCTCAACCTGGCCGACAAGAAGAAGGAAGTCTACGACGAGGATCTGGAGAGCCTCGTGAACGAGCGCGACCGCAACGAGAGTGCGCTCTACACGTTGGAAGGCGTGCAGATCAGCTGCGGCTTCCCGCTCACGCCCACGGCCACGGTCACGCTGAAGAACGCCGCCGACCAGGTGGTGACGGCATGCGAATACGGCACAGGCCCCATCGACGCCATGTGCAAGGCCGTGAACAAGATCGTGCAGGTGGACAACGATCTCACCGAGTTCGCCGTGCAATCCGTCACGCGTGGCATCGACGCGCTCGGCGAGGTGACCATCCGCGTGACCGACCCGACGGGCGACATCTACACGGGCCGCGGCGCCGACGGCGATATCGTGGTATCGTCCACGAAGGCGTACCTGAACGCCCTCAACCGCCTGCTCAACGACAAGCAGGGTAAGCGCGCCTAGACCTGGCCGAAGCGCTGCGGAGGCGCCGCGCCCTCATGGGATGCGCGCGCACCGCCTCATGACGGGGAGCCCGGGCCGTACGACGGCCCGGGCTCCCCGTTCGCGCATCGGCCCGGTTTCTCCTTTGCGCACCCTAATGCTACTTCATCAGCAGCGTTTCTTGACCGTTGACGGGTTTCCACAAAACCCCGACTGACACGCCTTCGAGGCGCGCGCTATGCTGGGATCGGCGGCCAAGCTGGCCGCGAGGTTGGGAGCAGCGGCGCGAAGCCGCCGGACGAAAGGATGCGCGCAATGGAGAACCCCGCACAGAAATCCTACCAGCTCTACATCGACGGCCAGTGGGTCGACGCCTCGGACGGCGGCACGCTCGACGTGTTCTGCCCGGCCAACGGCGAGCAGCTGTCCACCATCGCCGACGCCACCAAGGAAGACGTCGACCGCGCGGTCGACGCGGCATGGAAGGCGTTCGAGACCTGGGGCAAGACCGACAAGGCAGAGCGCGCCATCATCCTGAACAAGGTCGCCGACATCATCGAGGCCAACGCCGAGAAGCTGGCGCTCTTGGAGTCGCTCGACAACGGCAAGCCCATCCGCGAGACGCGCGCCATCGACGTGGCGTACTCCGTCGACCACTTCCGCTACTTCGCCGGCGTCCTTCTGGCCGACACGGGCGAGGCCGATATGCTTCCCGGCAACATGATGTCCCTCGTGCTGCACGAGCCCATCGGCGTGGTGGGGCAGATCGTGCCGTGGAACTTCCCGTTCCTCATGGCCGCCTGGAAGCTGGCCCCGGTGCTGGCCGCCGGCGACTGCACGGTGTTCAAGCCCTCGTCCACCACGTCGCTCACGGTGCTGGAGCTGGCGAAGCTCACGCAAGACGTCATCCCGGCCGGCGTGTTCAACGTGGTCACGGGCCGCGGTAGCAAGTCGGGCCAGTACATCCTCGACAATCCCAAGATCAGCAAGCTCGCGTTCACCGGATCGACCGAGGTGGGCCGCGACGTGGCCCGCGCGGCCGCCGAGCGCCTGATCCCCGCCACGCTGGAGCTGGGCGGCAAGTCCGCCAACATCATCTTCCCCGACTGCAAGTGGGACATGATGCTGGACGGCGTGCAGCTGGGCATCCTGTTCAACCAGGGCCAGGTGTGCTGCGCCGGCAGCCGCATCTTCGTGCACGAGGACATCTACGACAAGTTCGTCGAGGACGCGTGCCGCGCGTTCGGCAACGTGAAGATCGGCATGCCGTGGGAGGACGACACCCAGATGGGCAGCCAGATCGACCAGGGTCAGATGAACAAGATCCTCGAATACGTGGAGATCGCCAAGCAGGAGGGCGGCCGCGTCCTCTGCGGCGGCGAGCGCGCCACCGAGGGCGAGCTGGCCCGTGGCGCGTTCCTCAAGCCGACGCTCATCGAGGTGCCGAACAACTCGTGCCGCGTGGCTCAGGAGGAGATCTTCGGCCCCGTGGCCGTGGTCATCAAGTTCAAGGACGAGCAGGAGGTCATCGACCTGGCGAACGACTCGGTCTACGGCCTGGGCGGCGCCGTGTGGACCCGCGACATCAACCGCGCGTTCCGCGTGGCGCAGGGCGTGCGTACGGGCCGTATGTGGGTGAACACCTACAACCAGATCCCCTCCGGCGCGCCGTTCGGCGGCTACAAGGAGTCCGGCATCGGCCGCGAGACGCACAAGGTCATGCTCGAGCACTACACCCAGACGAAGAACATCATGATCAACCTGGGCGAGGAGCCGAGCGGCTTCTACCCGGAGAAGTAGCGACTGAGGAACAACTCGGTTCGAACAAGCGGGCGGCAGCGATGCCGCCCGCTTTTTGCGTTGGGGCCCCGCGGGAGAGGGGCCGCGCGATGCAGCTCCTATTATGCGTTCTGCTGCGTGCAGGGGCGCCCGAGCCGCTGAACGACGAGGGGGTGTCGGCGGGCACGTTCCCTAGAAGTCGCTCCTCTGCAGGTTGATGTAGTTCAGCAGCTCGCTGCGCTTGTGGATCTGCATCTTCTCGTAGATATGGCGGATGTGGGTGTTCACCGTGTAGGGTGATATGACCAGCTTCGTGGAGATGGTGCTGGTGGTGTAGCCGCGGGCGATGAGCCCGAGGATCTCGCGCTCGCGTGCCGACAGCGAGAACTCCTCGGCCACCTCGGCGCAGATCTCGTCCACCTCGGCCTTCGAGGGCGGTGCCGCCGTCAGGGCCACGATGCTGAACTCCTGGCGCACGAGGGGGATGAGCAGCGCCGCGAGCACGCAGATGAGTGCGAGGCACGTCTCGGGCGCCACGGCCAGCGCCATGGCGGGCGCATGCTCGTAGGCCACGGCCAGCGTGTTGCCGAAGGCGATGCCCGCGCGCACGCAGCCTCCCGAGAAGCTGAACGCCATGGCCGGCGTGCTGTAGCCCTTCGACATGAGGATGCCGAAGTACATGATGAGGAGTATCTCGAAGATGGACGAGATGCCCACCGCGGCCACGAAGGAGGGGAAGTACAGCGCCTTGTCGGCCAGGAACAACGAGAAGGCTACGATCTCGAACACGAGCAGCCATGGGTAGAGCTTGAAGATGTTCACCTTGTCCTTGGACGCGATGCAGATGCCGGCGATGGCCAGCATGAGCACGGCGCCGCCCAGGATGCCGAACGTGAAGCTGGACACCTCGGTGGGCAGCACCTCCCAGGGGATGACGGCCGCCAGGAAGTACGAGGCGAACGACGCCACGAACGAGATGGCGCACACCACTGCCATGCTCTTGAAGCCGCCGCCCGCGGCGTGCTTCGGCAGGAGCGCCGGAAACGAGCACGTGCCGTCGCGTCGAGCCAGCACCAGCAGCCCGCCCGAGGCCAGCGGCAAGAGCGCCACGAACGCCGTGGCCGCCACAGGCGGCAGGAGCAGGGTCGTGCCCACGCACGCGAGCAGCGTGAAGCCGAACACCGTGCCGATGTGCTTGATGGAGAAGTTCGCCTTCACGCAAGCGTAGCGTTCGCCCCAAAGTATCCACATCACGGCCTCCGTGGCGCCCAGGAAGAACGACAGCGCGTAGGCCACGCCGGGTGCCGTGAACGAGAAGGGCGCCAGGCACAGCGCGAGGGTGGCCGCCGTGGTGAGCGCAGGCGCCGCCCATGCGAGCCAAGGATATGACGAAAGGTGCCGTTTGCGCCCCAGCAGCAGCGCGATGAGGAACAGGAACAGCACGGTGGCGCCCAGGTTCAAGAGCCATGACACGGTCACGCGCTCGTCGAGCAGCTCGGTCTGCACGAACGCGTGCGGCACGAACCACAGCGCGTAGTGCCATGCCAGAAGCAGCGCGAAACCGACGTACTTCGCCGCCGGCCCCTTCGCGAGCCGCGCCAGCGATCCTTCTGCAACCTTACCCTGCTCCCTGCGATCCTCCGATTGGCTTCCCATGAACGCGCCCACCCCTTCGTTCTCGGTCATGCGATGGATGACGATGCTGCCTACCTGCCCGAACCGTCGGTGCGCGACGGCGGGCGCATGCGCTACTCATTGGTGAGAACCTATCACCAATTCTACGGTAACGCCTCGCAAAAAAGTAAGTATTCGGGTGTTCATGGCCATTTTGCGATGGCAAAACCACGGCTCGCGAACAGAATGCGCCCATCGGCTCGGAACCTGCCGCTCGCCGCCTCACCCAAGCCGTTGGGCGCCAGGTTCCCGGACAACCGCAAGGAGAAAGGAAAGCGCAATGTCACTGCTTGCCAAGAGCAAGGGCGAGGTGACCTACAAGGAGCTCTCGGGCTTCCACAAATGGTTCCTCATCATCCTCGTGTCGATGGGCTCCTCCATCATCTACACGCCCGTCTACCTGAAGAACGTGTTCTACGAGCCCCTCATGCAGGGTCTCGGCTGCACGAACGCGGACCTCGGCGCGCTGCTGTCGTGCTACGCCGTGGCGGCCGTGGTCTGCTACCTGCCCTCGGGCATCCTCGCGGACAAGATCCGCATGCGCACGCTGTCGTGGGTCGGCTTCGGCGGCACGGCGGTGCTCACGTTCGTCTACGCGCTGCTGCCCTCGCTCGGCCTTCTGTACGTGCTGTTCGTGGGCTTCGGCATCACGTCCATCCTCATCTGGTGGGGCACGCGCTTCAAGATCGTGCGCCTGTGCTGTGCCGAGGACGAGTACGCCTCCAAGATCGGCACGAGCTACTCCATCTACGGCGCCGCCGGCCTCGTCATCGGCCTCATCAACGCCGCCATCGTGTCGGCCATTCCGGTGCCGAGCGAGGGCATCCAGGTGCTGCTCGTGTTCCTGGGCGTGCTCATTGCCATCCTGGCCGTGTTGTCGTTCGTCTTCATCCCCAACTTCAAGGGCGAGATCGACCCGAACGCGAAGCTGTTCAGCCTGGGCGAGGTCGTGCAGGCCATCAAGCATCCCGGTGTCATCTGGGCGTGCCTGGCGTACTTCTGCGTGTACACGGTGTACCAGGGCGTCACCTACACCACGCCGTTCATGACGACGTGCTTCGCCGCCCCCGTGTTCATCGTGTCGGTCGTCGGCCTCATCCGCACCTACGGCATCGGCCTCATCGCGGGTCCGGTGGCGGGCCTGTTCGCCGACAAGCTGCTGAAGAGCCCCTCGAAGTCCATCCTGCTGTTCTTCGCCGCCGCAGCTGTCGTGCTGGCCTGCTTCCTCGTGCTGCCGCGCGATGCGGGCATGGTCGTGGCCGTGGCCGCCCTCATCGTGGTGCTGGGCTTCGTGACCTACGGCGCGTTCTCCATCGGCTCGTCGCCCCTCACCGAGGCCAAGGTGCCCATGGCCATCTTCGGCACGGCCTCCGGCATCCTGTCGGTCATCGGCTTCATGCCCGACGTGTTCGTGCACACCTGGTTCGGCGGCATGATCGACGCCCAGGGCGCCGACGCCTTCAACTCCATCTTCATCATCCTCATCGCGTTCGCCGTCGTGGGCTGCTTCTGCCTGGTCATGACGCGCCGCGCCATGAAGAAGAACGAGGCGCTCGAGGCCGCCAAGGCCGACGCCGCCCCGGGCGAGGACGCCGTCGCCGCCTAGCAGGTCCGAACCGCCCCGCACCCATCCGACCGACGCTGGAAAGGACGCCGCCATGAACAAGATCGACGTGCTCGCGAAGATCAATCCGCAGATGAGAGCCGTGCTGGCCCGCGAAGACGAGCTGGCGGGCGACGCGAACGACACGTCCGCGGGCTTCGAGAGGATGCGCGAGAACTACGTGGCCGGGCGCGCATGGTGGGCCGAGGGCGGCCCCGCCATGGCCGAGAAGGCCGACGGCGAGGTGCCCGGCCCCCACGGCGCCATCCCGGTGCGCTGCTACTATCCGACCGAGGCTGCCGCCGCGGGCCGCGCGGCGGGCGAGGGTGCCACGCCGGGCATCGTGTACGCGCATGGCGGCGGGTTCGTGCTGGGCAACCTGGACACGCACGACCGCATCTGCCGCATCCTGGCCGAGAAGACCGGCTCCGTGGTGGTGGCCGTGGACTACCGGCTGTCGCCCGAGGCGAAGTACCCCTCGGCCGTGCGGGAGGTGGCCGCCGTGGCCTCCTACCTGCACGGGCAGGGCGCCGCGCTCGGCGTCGACGGGGAGCGCCTGGCGTTCGCCGGCGACTCGGGCGGCGCGCACCTGGGCCTCGCCGCCACGCTGCACCTGCGCGAGGAGCTGGGCGGCAGCGGCTTCGTGAGGTGCTGCCTCTTGTTCTACGGCTGGTTCGGCCTGGCCGACTCGTCGTCCATGCGCCTGCTCGGCGGCCCGTGGGACGGCCTGACGGAGGAGGACTGGCAGTGGTACCTGGGCCTTTACGCCGAGGATGCCGCCGCGCTCGCCCGCGAGCCCTACGCGAACCTGTTCCTGAACAACATGACGCGCGACATGCCGGCCTGCTACATCGCCGCCGCGGAGTTCGACCCGCTGCGAGACGACTCGGCCACGCTGGCGGCCATCTGCGAGCAGTACGGCACGCCCGTGCGCTACGAGGTGTTCAAGGGCGTCATCCACGCGTTTCTGCACTACACGCGCATGCTCGACGAGGCGAACGACGCCCTCGAGCATGCCGCGACCTTCTACCGCCAACAGCTGGGGCTTGGCCCCCTGCCATCCTAGGCGCAGGCTGTAGGCCGTAGCCGAGGGATCTCGACAAACAAGGTTTTACGGCGGGGGGAAGCCCCGCTGGACACACTGAAAAAGGAGGATCGTCATGGATTTCAAGTTGACTGACGAGCAGGAGCTGATCGTCGACAGCTACCGCGAGTACATGGAGAGCGAGAACTGGGAGACCTACTTCCACGAATGCGACGAGAGGCACGAGTACCCGCTGCGCTGGGTGCGCGGCCTCTGCGAGCTCGGCTTCGACCAGATCATGCTGCCGGAGAGCCACGGCGGCCTGGGCCTCGAGCAGCCCTGCGTGACGCTGATGGCCGTGTACGAGATCCTTGGCAAGTACGGCGCGCCCACCTACGTGCTCTACCAGCTGCCCGGCTTCGAGACCGTCATCCGCGAGGGCACCCAGGAGCAGATCGACGCCGTGCTGGCCACGCTCGGCACCGGCGAGCAGATCTGGAACTCCGCCTGCACCGAGCCGGGCGCCGGCTCCGACGTGGGCGCGCTGGCCACCACGTACAAGCGCGAGAACGGCAAGATCTACCTCAACGGCACCAAGACCTTCATCACCTCCTCGGCCGGCGTGAAGTACCTGGTCATCATGGCCAAGAATGCCGATGACGAGTCCATGTTCACCGAGTTCTTCCTCGACATGTCCAAGCCGGGCGTGAAGCTGTCCCCGCTGACCAAGCTGGGCCTGCGCATGGACAGCTGCTGCGAGGTGTACCTGGACAACGTGGAGCTGGAGGAGAAGGACATCTTCGGCAAGGAGGGCAACGGCTTCATGCGCGGCGTGTCCGACTTCAACTTCGAGCGCTGGCTCGTGGGCGCCTGCGACTACGGCACCGCCATCAGTGCGTTCGAGGATGCCATGGCGCACGCGAACAGCCGCATCGCCTTCGGCAAGCCGCTTAGCCGCTTCCAGCTCAACCAGCTCAAGATCGCCGAGATGTGCATCAAGCTCACGAACATGAAGAACATGCTGTACGAAGCCGCCTGGAACGCCGACAACAACGACGGCAACTTCGATCCGGCCGCGGCCGCCATGTGCAAGTACTACTGCGCCAACGCCGCGTTCGAGGTGACCGACGACGCCATGCAGATCATGGGCGGCATCGCGGTGGCAAGCGAGCATCGCATCAACCGCATCTGGCGCGACCTGCGCGTGGACCGCGTCTCCGGCGGCACCGACGAGATGATGGTCCTCGCCACCTCCAAGGGAGCCTCCATCAAGTACAAGCAGAAGTAGCTCCTCGGACCCGTCCGCGGGGGCCGCTGCGCCCCCGCTTCTTGAAACCCATGCGAACAAGGAGGAACACCATGGCACTTCCCACCGAAAAGCCGTCCTACGGCCCCCTCGACGGCGTCAAGGTCGTCTACGCGGCGGTCGAGCTCGCGTGCCCGAAGGCCGCCGACCTCATGGCCGACTGGGGCGCCGACGTCGTCTGGCTCGAGAACACGGGCGCGGGCGACACCATCCGCGACACCCCCTACATCAAGCAGGCCGAGCGCCGCAACCAGCGCTCCGTGGCCCTGAACTACTTTTCCGAGGAGGGCAAGAAGGTCTTCTTCGACCTCGTCAAGGACGCCGACATCTTCATGGAGGCCTCCAAGGGCGGCACCTGGGCGCGCAAGGGCATCACCGACGAGGTGCTCTGGGAGCTCAACCCGAAGCTGGTCATCGTGCACGTCTCCGGCTTCGGCCAGGAGGGCGACCCCAAGATGGTCAAGCGCGCCGCCTACGACCTCACGGTCATGGCGTACTCCGGCATCATCATGCAGAACGGCACCGAGGAGCAGCCCATGCTGCCCGGGCCCTACGCCGGCGACTACTTCAACACGCTCATGATCGCCTCCTCCGCGCTCGCGGCCCTCTACAAGGCCGAGAAGTCCGGCAAGGGCGAGTCCATCGACCTGGCCATGTACGAGACGCTGCTGGCCATCGGCCAGTACTACCTGGTGGACTACCTGAACGAGGGCATCAAGTGGCCCCGTCCGGGCGCGCGCAACCAGAACCTCTGCGGCATCGGCGAGTTCAAGTGCAAGGACGGCTTTTTGGGCGTGTGCCTCTACGGCGTCGACCAGAACAAGTACTTCCTCGAGACCATCGGGCTGGGGCACCTCTGGGGCACCGAGGCCATCCCCGAGGACACGAGCGGGCTGTGGCTGTCCAACCCGCACGCCGACGAGATCCAGAAGGCGTTCGAAGACTACTGCCTGGCGAACTCCAAGTACGACATCGAGGAGGACTTCGCGGCGCACCGCATAGCGGCCCAGGTGGTCAACGACATGGAGGACCTCGTGGAGGAGGAGCACCTGAAGCTCCGCGACACGTGGGTGGACTGGGAGACGGCCGACGGCGAGACGTTCCACGGCTTGGGCGTGTTCCCGAAATTCAAGAACAACCCCGGGGCGATCTGGCGCCCGATGCCTCCGCAGGGCGGCGACACCGTCGACGTCATGACGAAGCTGGGCTACACGCCCGAGCAGATCGACGAGCTTGCCGCGGCCGGCGTCGTGAAGGTCGGCTAGGGCGTTCGCCGTCCGCCGTTCCGGGAGCTGCATCCCGGGGCGGCGGGCTCTGCGGATGCGCGGCCCGCATCGACGCCGCGCATCCGCTCGATGCTGCCCTCGTCGGGAGGGGCCCCGTGCATGGCGGCATCGAGCGGATAGCCGGGGAATCGGAGAAGGAAGAGGTGAGGCGAGTGACGGACATCGTGGGGAACGAAACGGTGCGCAGCCTGTGGGACGGCCTCGTGGCCGCCTGCGGCGAGCGCACGTTTCTGCGGTTCCGCAACCGCGCCGACGAGACGCGCTCCTACACGTACCGCGCCTTCGACGAGGAGATCAACCGTGCGGCCAACGTGTTCCTGTCGCTCGGTGTGGAGCGCGGCGAGCGCGTGGCGGTGCAGCTGTGCACGTGCCCCGAGTTCATGGTCGCGCTGTTCGGCCTGGCCAAGATCGGTGCGGTCATGGTGCCCATGAACGACCAGTACCGCGCCGAGGAGGCCGCCTACGTGCTGGAGGGCACGGAGGCCACGTGCGCGGTCATAGAGCCGAAGTTCTTGGGGCTCTACGCCGAGCTGCGCGATGCAGGCGGGCGGCTTCCCAAAGGGCTCTTGGTCGCGCGCATGGACGAGGACGACGTGGAGGGCGCGGCCGAGGCCCGCGCGGCGCTCGCGGCCGACCCGCTGCTGCGCGACTTCACGGCCCTGCGGGCGGGGGCGCCCGTGGGGCTTTCCGCGCGTTGCGAGCTGTCCTCTGACGACCCGGCCGAGATCATCTTCACCTCGGGTACCACCTCGCGCCCCAAGGGCGTCGTGCTGACGCATGCGAACATCCTGTTCAGCGGCCTGTACGCCGACTGGGAGGTGTCGCTCACGCGCGATGACCGCCTGCTCACCACCATGCCGGCCTGCCATTCCAACTTCCAGCTGGCGGCGCTCATGCCCGTGCTCACGGCCGGCGCCGAGCTCATCGTGATCGAGAAGTACAGCGCGAGCCGCTTCTGGTCGCAGATCCGCGAGTTCCGCGCCACGGTCACGCAGTGCGTCGCCATGATGCTGCGCACGCTCATGCTGCAGCCCGCATCGCCGGAGGACCGCGACCACGAGCTGCGCGAGATCCTCTACTTCCTGCCGGTGACCACGGGGGAGAAGGAGGCGTTCGAGCGCCGCTTCGGCGCGCGCCTCATGAACACCTACGGCTCCACCGAGACCGTCGGCTGGGTGCTCACCGACCCGCCCTCCGGCCCGCGCAACTGGCCGAGCGTGGGGCGCGCGGGCCTGGGCTACGAGGTGCGCGTCATGGGCGACGACGGCGCGGAGGCGGCCCCCGGCGAGGTGGGGGAGATCCAGGTCAAGGGCGTGCCCGGCCGCACGGTGATGAAGGGGTACTTCCGCAACCCCGAGGCCACGGCGGCCGCGTTCACCGAGGACGGCTGGCTGCGCACGGGCGACAAGGGCTACATGGACGAGAGCGGCTGGTTCTTCTTCGTGGACCGCAAGGCCAACATGATCAAGCGCGCGGGCGAGAACATCTCGGCCGGCGAGGTGGAGAACGTGCTCGAGTGTCACCCGGCCATCGCCGAGTCGGCGGTGATCGGCGTGCCCGACCCCATCCGCGACCAGGCCGTGAAGGCGTTCGTGCGGCTCGAGGCCGGCGCGCGCCTGACCGAGGAGGAGGTGCGGGCGCACTGCGAGGAGCACCTGGCCCCGTTCAAGGTGCCCTCCCTCGTGGAGTTCGTGGAGGACTTCCCCCGCACGTGCAGCATGAAGATCGAGAAGAAGCTGTTGAAGTAGGGACGCGGGTGGGGCGGGGATCGCGGGTGGGACAGGGGGGGGGTGAGACAGGGGGACGGTTCTCTTGTCCCGCGAATTCAGTGGGACAAGAGAACCGTCCCCCTGTCTCACCCCCCCCCTGTCCCACCCGCAGAACCAGTGACCGTATTCGAATGTGAAGGAGAGGGAGCCATGGCTATCAGCACCGAGATCGTGGGCAAGGAGTTCGGGCCGTTCGTCCGCGAGTACACGTTCAAGGACCTGGAAATCTGCGCGCTGGGATGCAACGCAGGTTTCGACGGGCAGACCGACCTCATTTACGTGAACGAGAAGGACGCCGCCAACCCCGACCTCAAGGTGCTGCCCATCTTCGGCGTGCCGCTCACGGTGCACGAGGAGATGACGCGCACGCTCGATTACGGCTACGACTACGAGGGCTCGCTGCACTACGGCTTCGAGATCCGCCTGCACGCGCCGTTCAAGATGAACGACCGCGTGGAGACGTTCGTCACCCAGGACGCGCTGTACGACCGCGGCGAGGGCCGCGGCTGCCTGTCGAAGCAGACGGGCCGTTCCTACTCCTCCGACGGCACGCTCTTGTGCGAGACCGAGACGTGGGACGTGTGCATCTACGACGGCGGCTGGGGAGGCCCCAAGCCCCCGAAGGACATCGTCGAGATGCCCGACTGCGCTCCCGACGCCGTGGTGGCCGAGACGATGCCGCTCAACATGCCGCTCATCTACCGCCTCATGGGTGACTGGCACCAGCAGCACATCGACTTCGCCTACACCGGGCAGACGGGCCTTGCGCGCCCCATCGCGCACGGCGTGAGCCTGGGCGGCTTCGCGATGCGCCACATCATCAGCTCGTTCTTCCCGGGCGAGCCCGAGCGCATGACGCGCTTCAAGACCCGCATCACCTCGCCGGTGCTGCCGGGCACCGCGCTCGAGACCCGCATGTGGAAGGTGGGCGAGAACGAGATCCGCTTCCAGCTGGTCGACGCCGACGCCGACCAGACGGGCGCCAAGCCGCATCTGAACTTCGGCATCTGCGAGTGGGACTAGGCGGTTCTGCTAAGACGAGAAGGTGGTGGCACCATGATCGATAACGTCAAACAACTTACCCAGGTGGCAAGCCCTCCAACCTCCCAGCAGGCAGCCGATGCCGCCCTGCAAATCGGTGGGGAAGTGGTGGACGCCACGAAGCGCGTCGTGAGAAAGACGCTCGACGATGTGTCAATGACCCCCTTCCTGCGCAAGATCACGTTCTTCGCCAGCGGCGGCGCCTTCCTCGACGGCTATGCGCTCTCGCTCATCGGCGTGGCGCTCACCCAGATCGTGCCCGCTTTCTCGCTCGCACCTGAGCAGAGCGCCCTCATCGGCGCGTCGGTGCTCGTGGGCATCTTCTTCGGCACCATCCTCGGCGGCTACGTCACCGACCGCATCGGCCGGCGCAAGATGTTCATCGCCGACGTAATCGCCATCTGCCTGTTCTCGCTGTGGAGCGTGTTTGCCCAGGCCCCGTGGGAACTCGCGGCGGCCCGCTTCTTCATCGGCCTGTTCATCGGCGCCGACTATCCCATAGCCACTTCGCTCATCGCCGAGTTCGCTCCCAAGAAGAGCCGCTCCATTAACATGGGTATCGTGTCGGCGGCGTGGTATCTCGGTGCCACGGTGGCCGCGGTGGTAGGGTATGCGCTCTACAGCGTCGACGATGGTTGGAAGTGGATGCTTGCCTCACCTATTCCCATTTGCATCTTCCTGCTCATTGGTCGCAGTCAGGTGCCCGAGTCGCCCCTGTGGCTCACAAGCAAGGGACGCACCCGGGAGGCGCACGCCGTCATGGAACGCGTCTACGGTATGGACGTGGAAATCGAACGCCCCGAGGTGGGCAAAAAGAAGATGACCGTGCTCGCCATCTTCCGCGGCGGCTATCTCAAGCGCATTGCGTTCCTCGGCATCCTTACGCTCTGTCAGGTGGCTCCCATGTACGCCATCTACACGTTCGGACCCGAGATCATGACCGCGTTCGGCCTGGGTGCGGGGCATGAGGCCATTCTCGGCGAGAGCGTGGTCAGCCTGTTCTTCCTCATCGGCTCCATCCCGGCCATGTTCTGGCTGAACTCCATGGGGCGACGACCGCTGCTCATCCGCTCGCTCGCCCTCATGGCCGTGGGCCTGGTCATCTTGGGGCTGTTCCCCGACGCGCCGGTGTTCGTGGTGGTCATCGCGTTTGGCCTGTACGCGTTCTTCAGCGGCGGTCCGGGCATCCTGCAGTGGCTCTATCCCAACGAGTTGTTCCCGACCGAGGTGCGCGCCTCGGCGGTGGGCATCGCCATAGCGTTCTCGCGCATCGGCACCGTGGTGGCCACGTACGGCACGCCGCTGTTCCTGGCCGCGTTCGGCGTGGGCCCCACCATGCTCGTGGCGGCCGGCCTCGTGATCCTGGGCCTGGTGCTGTCGGTGCTCATGGCGCCCGAGACCCGCGGAAAGACTCTTGAGGAGACGAGCGCGCTCGACCCGGGAGACGCGCGCCCGCGCGGCGCGTAGGGCAAAGCGCCCGCGCACGGTCATCCCGGGCCCCGAGGCCAGGCGGAAGCGCCCGCCGGGATGGCCTCGGTCTTCCAGCTCGCCCGCACTCCCGGCTCGCCCCCACATCCCTGCCCGATGGGCGCGGGCCGCCTGGCTCGCATGCGCCTGCCCCCTTTTTCGCGTCCAACGGTCAAAAAAGAGCCGGTTTGGCAATCTGCAGGATGGCCCAGACGCTTCGCTTCGGCCTTCTGCTCGAGAAAAGCCTGGTCGCTTTCCCTCTGAATTCAGCAAAGCATTTTGACGATTGCCAAACCGGCTCTTTTTTGACAGTCGAAGGCCTTTTCAACGTCAGGGGCGGGGTAAGCGCGGGTTTTCCAGGAGCATCCCATGCAAGACGTGCTGCCTCGCACGCCAGGAAGGCTGCCCGCTGCGCAAGCGCACCCCGAGCCGCGTCCGCAGGATCTGCGCGATGCGGTCGAGTTCGATGAGGTTCCGGGCGCTGCCCGACGTTACCGACACCACCGTGAACCCGCGGTTCAGGAGGACGTTGCGCCTTCTCGCGTCGTCCGCTGCCTGCCTGGGCCCGTGGAACTCCGAGCTGTCGTATTCGAGGGCGACGCGGGCCTCGTGCCAGACGAGGTCGCAGAAGCACTGCCGGTCCCCGGGGGCCAGCCGGCCGCGCCGCTTGGGCCGGACCTCGCGGTTCATCTGCGGTTTGGGGAGGTTGTACCCGCCCAAGCGCAAAGGAAGGCACAGCAGCATGACCATGCACGTCTCCATGGGCGAGGCAGAGCCGGAGGCGATGAAGCGCAGCGCCTTGCGCGCTTTGACGGTTCCCGGCATGTCGCCGGCCGCTTCGATGAAGCGGCCGAGGCGGGCAACCGTGGTGAAAGGGCGCTCGAAGCCGTAGTCGGCACGGGCGACCGTCGGTATGCCGTACGTGCCGCAAAGCTCGAAGCCGAGCCTGACGAGCGCGATGGGCGGCAGCTTGGTCGCCATCTGCACGAAGCAGAGCTCTGGCGAGCTGACGAGCACGCCCTCTGCAAGGCGGACGAAGGATCCCCGCGGATAGGTCGATGAGCTCACGTGGCAGGTCGCGAGTTCGCTCCTGCTGCGGTACGCGGCGTCGGGCACGAGGACGTGCAGGGGAAACGCCAAGTTGGCGATCTCGCGGCCTATGCTTTGGATGTCGCGCAGGGCGACCTTGCCCTGGGGCAGGGGTCGGCCCGTCCGCCAGCAGGGGGTCTTGCGCGGGTCGGCGTGCAAGGCGAGCGCAGCCGTCCCCTCCTTCAAGGAGGACCATACTTGGAGGGCCGATATGTGGCTGACAAATACGCTCATGCTGCCAACCTAGCATGGCCGTCGTGCGGTTGCCAGCATGTGAAGAGTACGTTGACCAGGTGTTACCATGAGCAGAATTTCCGCTGGATCTGCGTCGGGATTCTGCTGGATTCCTGCAAGATCCGTGCAAGGTCTCTGCAAGGTCGACGGAGGGGGCCGCGAAATGCGGACGCGCATGTCGCGGTTTTCGCCCTTCCCTGCCAAAAAAGAGCCGGTTTGGCAATCGACGAGAGCATGGTTTGCACAGCGGTTTCACGTGAGCTGGGGCGATAGGCTGTCGAATGCCGCGCAGGAGGGGCGAGCGACGCTTCCGGATTGCCAAACCGGCTCTTTTTTGGCAGGGAAGGGCATATTCGGCGGCAGGCTGGGTTCTGTAAGGGAAGCGAGGCTTCGGGGAGAGGGCGAAAACACGCTCTCCAAGGGAGAGGGCGAAAGCATGCTCCCCGAATGAAAACCCCGGGCTGGCGAGGGCCCGGGGTTTAGCGCGCCGGCGGGTGGTCCGCAGGCGCCGAATCGGCCCGCTGAAGCGGGGAGGGGAGGTAGGCTACTTGCCGATCCAGTTCGGCTCGCGCTTCTCGACGAAGGCCGCGGGGCCCTCTATGCCGTCGGCGGTCTTCTCCAGGAAGCGGTAGGCGGCGTCCGAGTAACGCATCGCGTCCTCCTCGGACATCTGGTCGGCGGCGTGCACGATGTACTTGGTCCACTTGAGGGCCAAAGGAGCGTTCTTCAGGCAGGCCTCGGCCAGCTCGATGGCCTTGTCCATGACCTCCTCGGCCGGCACGACGTAGTTGACCAGGCCGAGCGCCTTGGCTTCGGGGGCCAGGATCTTCTTGCCGGTGAGCAAAAGCTCCATGCAGTCCTTGCGGTTGATGTCGCGGGCGAGGCGCACGAGGCCGCCGGTGGAGGCGATGATGCCCAGGCCCACCTCGGTGCAGCCGAACTTGGCGCGTTCGGAGGCCACCACCATGTCGCAGGACAGCGCGATCTCCATGCCGCCGCCGGCTGCGGAGCCGTTGCAGGCCGCGATGACGGGCTTGGAGCACAGGCGCGCGGTCAGGCCGCCGAAGCCGTGCTCGGTCACGGTCTGGCACTCGCCGCCTTCGCTGAGCTCGGAGAGGTCCTCGCCCGCGCAGAACACCTTGCCCGTGCCGGTGACGATGATCGCGCGCACCGCGGGATCGGTCTCGGCGTTGTTCATGATGTTCTCCATGGCTTTGGAGGTCACGCCGTTGAGGGCGTTCGCCACCTCGGGGCGGTTGATGCGGATGATCAGCAGGCCGTCCTCGCGAAGCTCGGAAACGACGGTGTCGGTGCCAAAGTAATCTGCCATTGCTCCTCCTTGAATGGTTGCGACTCTCTGCGTATGCCGGACGTTGGCTGGCTGGCTCGCTCCCGTTTGAAGCAGGGGGGGGCTTGCAACGTGTCTGCCGCATCCGACGAACTGCCGTCCATGATGCGCCCCTCGTGCGCGCAGCGCATCGCAAGGCGCGCGGTAATTGCCCGCTACTCAAAAACGTGCCATCGCAAGAAAGTGAGTAGGCGCCCCTTCCGCACGGTGCGGCGCGTGCGAAGGGGGAGGGCGCCCGAAGCTGCAGCGCCCGGTTCGGGGAGGGATCGAAGGCGGAGCATCGGCGTTGGAAGGCATCCGTGCGAGGGCGGGCATAGGAGGAGGGGGCGGCTCTCCTCCGTATGGAGCGGGTGCGGAGTGCGATGTGCCCGATAAGGCTGCGAACGCATTGCCGATATGTTGGCTGGATTTGAATAACACCAGGTCAGTAATCGTTAGTTTTTGAGTATCGAGGGTTTCACAGCGATTTTGCGATGACGTGGCGCCGCCGTGGCCGCACACTGCCCTCAACGCGCTGGGAGGCGGACGGCTTTCGAGGATTACGGAAGGTCGGAAACCTCCTGGCAAGAACCCCCGCACCCAGGTACATCACACGAGAAGGGAAAGGTACAGGATGAACATCGTTGCTGCTTTCAAGGTGGTTCCCGACGATCAGGATATCCAGGTGTCAGCCGACCGCACGCTCGACTGCTCCAAGGCCAAGGGCATCGTGTCCGCCTACGATCTGAACGCGCTCGAGGCTGCGGCCCAGCTCGGCGCCGCGAGCGAGGACTCG
Organism: Gordonibacter urolithinfaciens; assembly: GCF_900199375.1. NCBI lineage: Bacteria > Bacillati > Actinomycetota > Coriobacteriia > Eggerthellales > Eggerthellaceae > Gordonibacter > Gordonibacter urolithinfaciens. The sequence goes on along the minus strand of NZ_LT900217.1, from coordinate 267,579 downwards.
CGCGTGGTGGCCGTCACTGCCGGCCCCTCGTCCATCAATGACTCCAAGCTCAAGAAGAACGTGCTCGCCCGCGGCGTGGACGAGCTCTTCATGGCTGCCGATGACGCCTACGCGAACATGGACGCCCATGCCGCCGCGGCCGCCCTCGCCTCACTCGTGGAGCAGGTGGGCGCCTACGACCTCATCCTCTGCGGTGACGGCTCGGCCGACAACTACGCGCAGCAGACCGACGTGCAGCTGGCTGCCAAGCTCGGCCTGCCCGTGGTGACCGGAGCGACGAAGATCGAGGCAAGGGAAGGCGCCGTGGTGGTCGAGCGCACGCTCGAGGACGTCGTCGAGACCGTCGAGGTCCCGCTGCCCGCCGTCGTGTCCGTTGCCCCCGACATCGCCGTGCCGCGCATCCCCGGCATGAAGGACATCCTCGCCGCCGGCAAGAAGCCCATGAACGTGTTCGGCGCTGACGCTGCGACGGATGCCTCGCTCGAGACGGTCTCGTGCCTCGCACCCGAGCAGGCCGACCGCAAGCAGCAGGTCGTGGACGCCTCGTCCGACGGTGCCATCGAACAGTTCGCCGCCGCCCTCAAGGCCTCCCTGTAATCTGCGCGTCCCCTGTCAACCCATAGCATTCGAAGAAAGGCTGGATACCATGAAAGCACTTGTCATCGCCGAACGCGCCGACGCCGCCCGCGAGTTGGCCGCCGGCGCCCGCACCCTGGCCGACGAGGTCGTCCTCTTCTCCTTCGGCGAGGCCCCCGCGGCCGTCGCCGACAAGGTCGTGAGCATCGCCGTCCCCGAGGGTGCCGTCCTCGACGACGCGGCCGACACCGTGATCGCCGTGTTCGACGCCGAGCAGCCGGGCATCGTCGTGGCCGAGCCCACGCGCCACGTGAAGACCATCGTCGGCAAGCTGGCCGCGCACGCGGGCACCTCCGTCGTCACCGACGTCATGGCCTTCGAGGACGCCGGCGCCCGCAGCATGTATTTCGGCGGCGTGGCCGAGCGCGTGCAGAAGCCGGTCGGCGGCGTCGCCCTCTACACGGTGGCCCCCGGCGCGTTCGAGGGCCTCGAGGCCTCCGGCGCGAATGTCCTGGAGGAGGCCGCCTGGGTCGCCCCGGCGAACCCTGTGAAGCTCCTCGACTCCAAACCCATCGAGAAGAGCGGCGTGGACCTGTTCAAGGCCGACGCGGTCGTGGCCGCGGGCCGCGGCTTCGCCGAGGAGGCCGATCTCGACCTCGCGCGCGCCCTCGCCGACAAGCTGGGAGGCGGCCTGGCCTGCTCGCGCCCCCTCACCGAGGGCGTGAACTGGCTCCCTACCGAGCTCTACGTGGGCGTCTCCGGTCTCATGCTGTCGCCGAAGGTGTACGTGGCGGCCGGCATCTCGGGCCAGATGCAGCACATGGTGGGCTGCAACCGCTCCGGCGCCATGTTCGCCATCAACAAGGACAAGAACGCGCCGGTGTTCAAGCAGTGCGACTACGGCCTGATCGGCGACGTGAAGGACGTCCTGCCGAAGCTCGTGGCGGCCCTGTAAGGCACCTGGCCGGGGAGGCTCCGTCAGCGCCCAGTCGCTCGGACAGCCCTCGCTTCGCTGCGGAACTCGCTTGGTGGGCGCAAACGAAGCCCCCCACGTTGACTTCGCTGTCGCCATGAGATTCGGCCGGTGGCCTTGCTATTGAACTAAGTAAGAAAGAAAGGAGCGCACGATGTCTGAAACCGATTTCGACGCGATCGTCGTCGGCTCCGGGTGCGCGGGGGCCGTGGCGGCCTACGAGCTCGCGAAGGCCGGCAAGAGCGTGCTCGTGGTCGAGCGCGGCAACTTCGCCGGCGCCAAGAACATGACCGGCGGGCGCATCTACTCGCACTCGCTCAAGAAGGTCTTCCCCGACTTCGAGCAGGAAGCTCCCCTCGAGCGAAAGATCACCCACGAGCGCATGGCGTTCATGGACCCCGCCGCGCAGATGGCGGTCGACTTCACGAGTCCGGAGCTCGCGGAGGAGGGCAAGGACTCGTACTCCGTGCTGCGCGCGCCCTTCGACCAGTGGCTGGCCTCCAAGGCCGAGGACGCGGGCGCGGAGTACATCTGCGGCATCGCGGTCGAGGAGCTCCTGAAGGACGGTGCGGGCCGCGTGACGGGCGTGCGCGCCGGCGAGGACGAGATCACCGCCGAGGTGACGATCCTCGCCGAGGGCTGCAACACGGTGCTCGCCGAGAAGTGCCTCGGCAACCCGCGCCCGAAGCCCTCCCAGATGGCCGTCGGCATCAAGCAGGTGTTCGAGCTGCCGGCCGCCCAGATCGAGGACCGCTTCCTCGTGGCGCAGGGCGAGGGCGCGGCGATGCTGTTCGTGGGCGACTGCACGCACGGCAACGTCGGCGGCGGCTTCCTCTACACGAACAAGGACTCGATCAACCTGGGGCTCGTGGCGACCATCTCGACGGCGGCCGACGGCGCGAACCCGCACCCGGTGTACCAGATGCTCGAGGACTTCAAGGGCCACCCGGCCGTGGCTCCCATCATCTGCGGCGCGAAGCTGGTCGAGCACTCCGGCCACATGGTGCCCGAGGGCGGCTACGACATGGTGCCGCGCTACGTGTTCGACGGCTGCCTCGTGGCCGGCGAGACGGCGGGCCTGTGCATGAACATGGGCTACCAGGTGCGCGGCATGGACTTCGCCGTGGCGTCGGGCCAGATGGCGGGCCAGGCGGCCGTGCGCGCGCTCGACGCGGGCGACACCTCGGCCGCGGGCCTGGCGTCGTACAAGCAGGCCATGGAGGACTCGTTCGTCATCAAGGACCTCGAGACCTTCCGCAAGTGGCCCCACACCATGGAGGGCTGGTCGAGCATGTTCACCGACTACCCGGTCATGGTGAAGGAGATCTTCAACGTCCTGTTCAGCGTGGACGGCGAGCCTCAGAAGCCGCTCATGAAGCGCATGATGCCCATTGTGAAGAAGCGCGGCCTGTTCAAGCTGGCCGGCGAGGTGAGGAAGGCGGTGAAGTCGCTGTGAGCAAGGTCAAGGAGATCACAGTCAACGTCGACGAGTTCCTGGCCATCGACAAGTACGAGGTGGACGAGGAGAACGCCCACATCGAGCTGGTCGAGGACCCCGACACGGAGGAGTTCCTGAAGCTCGTGCGCGTGTGCCCGGCGGCCCTGTACAAGATCGACGAGAACGGCGCCAAGTCCTTCGACTACGCCGGCTGCCTGGAGTGCGGCACCTGCCGCATCGCCTGCGGCGGCACCATCGTGGAGAAGTGGGAGAACCCCCAGCCCACCATGGGCGTGGAGTACCGCTTCGGCTAGGAAGGAGGCAGGGGAGCGGACACCCGCTCTCCTGCCTTCCCGCTCCCCGTCGGTTACGCGAGGGTTTCAGCCGGGTAGCAGCCGGCAACGCTTCCCGCCGCCCGCTCGTGCGGGCCTTACAGTAGAGGCTCCATCGAACGCAGCGAAAGGAGCCCTACCCATGAGCACCCTCATCGTGCTCGGCTATCCGAGCGAAGAAGAGGCGAAATCCGCCTACCAGAAGGTCCTCGACCTCGACAAGAACCTCATCGTCAGCCTCCAGTCCATCGCCGTCGTGGCGCGCCATGCCGACGGCAAGTACGACGTGGTCACGCCCGGCTCCAAGGTGGGCACCTCCACGGTGTGGGGCCTGTTCTGGGGCGTGCTGTTCGGCCTCTTGTTCTTCGTGCCCGTGTTCGGCGCGGCCATCGGAGCCGGCATCGGCGCGCTGACGGGCGCCATCGTGAAGCACGGCGTGGACAAGGACTTCCAGGACCGCGTGCGCAACCTGCTGTCCTCCGACGACAGCGCCGCCGTGTTCATGGTGGTGGACGAGATGACCACCGACAAGTTCATCGACGCCATCCGCCCGTTCGGCGGCGACGTGCTGCAGACGTCGCTGTCCGTCAAGGACGAGGACGAGCTCAAGCACGCCCTCTTCAAGAACTAGGCACGGTACCGCATCCCCCTGCGTGCCCGGCCCCGCGCTCCTCAACGACGAAGCCGCCCCTGTGGGCGGCTTCGTCGTTTCCGCACGCTCTTGCCGGCCGGGCGCCGGCGCTTCTTCGCGCATCCGGCCTCGCGGCCGCCCGCCCGCAAGGCCGGATGCGCCGCCTGTTACGCCCGTGCCTTCTTGCGCAGCCCCCAGGCGTACAGCCCTGCCATGACCACGGCCGCCCCTCCCGTGAGCACCACGATGCCCACGACGAAGTTCGTCCACGGCAGCGTGGCCAGCACGGTGGCCACCGACGTGAGGATGCTGTACGAGAAGTTCGAGAACGACGACGCCGCGCCCACGCGGTCGTCCGGCTGGTCCAGCAGCACCACGAACGCCATCGGTCGCACGATGCCCTCGGCCAGCGCATAGGGCACGAAGGCCACGAGGAACAGCACCGGGCTCGCGGTGCCGAACGCCGCCATGAGCGCGAACGAGAGCACGGTCAGCCCCACGCACAGCTTCAGGATGCCGCGCACCTTCATGGACTTGGACAGCCACACGTACACGTACGGCGCCGCGATGGTGACCACGCACTCCGCGGCGTAGATGCAGCTGTACGTGAAGTACGATACGGCGAAGAAGTCCATGAGCACGTAGGACACCACGGCGATGAACGCGAAGTACGGCATGCCGGCCACGCCCATGAGCAGCGCGAGCGCCATGAACGAGCGGTCGCCGCCGAGCGCGCGCACGCCGCGCAGCATGTCGCGCAGCGAGTCGGCCACGCCGGGGGCGGGCGCGTCGCCGCGCAGGTGCGTCTCGGATATGAGCAGCGACAGCAAAAACCCGATGACGCCGCACACGGCCAGGAACTCGAAGATGCCGCGCCAACCGGCCAGGCTCAGCACGAACGTGCCGAGGAACGGCGCGAGCGCCGGCCCGATGATGATGAGCGACTGCAGGCATGTCATGGCGAGCTTCAGGTCGGGTCCCGCGTAGGCATCCTTGATCATGGCCGTCTCGATGGTGGACACCGCGCCGTAGCCGAGCGCCTGCCCGATGCGGAAGGCCACGAGGAACTCCACGTTCGGCGCGAGGGCGCACAGGATGGAGGACGCGGCGAACAGGCCGCAGCCGGCCACGAGCACGGGGCGTCGTCCGAAGCGGTCGCTCACCGGTCCCGCGAGCACCACGCCCACGGCGCAGAATGCGAAGAACACGAACACCGTCAGGTTCAGGTAGGCCGCCGACACGTCGAAGGCGCGCTGCATGCTGGGCAGCGCCGGCACGTACATGTCGATGGACAGGATGAGAAGCAGGTTGATGGAGAGCGCGCAGACGAAGAACGAGCGCGGCCCCAAGTGCTTCTGGGGAACGGAAAGCTGCATGGAAGATCTCCTCGGACGGTCCTTTTGGCCGCACAGGTGCGCGAACCCGCTCGCCAGTATAGCACCGCTCCCTGCTGCACAGCGCGTTGACCAGCACTTAGTCTCAAATCGAGAACCCCGTGCACGCGAGGAGCAAAGTGCGACTGGAAGGAGGGCGTCTTGCGAAGGGCGCTCGGCCGCGCACCCGGCGCGGTGCCGCGAGCCGGCGAGCTCGTGCTGCCGCGCCAAGTTGCCGAGCCCGCACACCTTCCGCGCCCCTTGCGGGCTCGCAGGCCGTTTCAGGGGGTGCGCCCCGCCCCGTTTCGGGGGATAATGGCCGGCATACGATTTCGCGTCGAGCAAGAGGGGATTGCCGTATGGACGAGAACAAGCTGGGGAAGAAGATAACCACCCTGCGCGAGGCGCACCACCTGACGCAGCAGGACCTGGCCGACCGCAGCCAAAGCGACCTGTCCGTCATTGCGGGCCTCGAGGCGGGCGACGTTCCCGCATCCCTGGCGCCGCTCATCAAGATCACGCGCGCGCTGGGGGTGCGCCTGGGCACGCTCATGGACGACGACGAGAACCTGGGGCCCGCCTACATCGATGCCGAGCAGATGCGCGAGGTCGAGCGCGTGAAGAGCCTCGAGACCACCTCCGGCGGCGACCTCAGCTACTTCAGCCTGGCGGCCGGCCGCCCGTCGCGCCATATGGACCCGTTCGTGATCACGGTGGATCCCACCGGCGAGACCGACCACGAGCTGGTGGGCCACGAGGGCGAGGAATGGCTCTTCGGCATGGAGGGCTGCATCGAGATAGAGTACGGCCGCGAGGTCTACGTGCTGCACCCGGGCGAGAGCATTTACTACGATTCCATCGTGCCGCATCAGGTGCGCGCCCACGACGGGCAGAAAGCCAAATTCTTGGCCGTCGTGTACACGCCGATCTAGGGAGGCGACATGACGACCGAGGAAACCCCCGCGTCCGGCCCCGTCCCGGGCGATCCCGACTACCCGCTGCACTCCGAGAAGACCATCGGCCGCTACTTCCGCGACCAGGTGGCCATAGACCCCGACCATGAGTTCGTCGTGTACCCCGACCGCGCGCTGCGCTGGACGTACAAGGACTTCGACGAGCGCACCGACAACCTGGCCCGGGGACTCCTCGCCATCGGCCTGCGCCCCGGCGACCACCTGGGCGTGTGGGCGCGCAACATCCCCGACTGGCTCACGTTCATGTACGCCACCGCCAAGATCGGCGTGGTCATGGTCACGGTGAACCCCATCTACAAGTCCCACGAGCTGGACTACGTGCTCAAGCAGTCGGACATGAAGGCGCTCTGTGTCATCGACGCCTACCGCGACGTGGACTACCTGCAGATCATCCGCGAGCTCGTGCCCGAAACGCTCACCCAGCAGCGCGGCTACCTGGAGTCCGAGACGTACCCCTGCCTGAAAAGCATCATCTACATGGGGCCCGAGAAGCACCGCGGCTGCTACAGCGTGCCCGAGCTCATCCTGCTCGGGCAGCATGTGCCGGCCGACGCGCTCGAGGAGGCGGAAACGCACTTCGACAACAACAGCGTGGTCATGATGCAGTACACCTCCGGCACCACGGGCTTCCCGAAGGGCGTCATGCTCACGCACCGCAACATCCTCAACAACGGCTTCTACATAGGCGAGGGGCAGAAGCTTAGGTCCCAGGACCGCGTGACGCTGCCGGTGCCGTTCTTCCACTGCTTCGGCTGCGTGCTGGGCGTCATGGCCAACCTCACGCACCGCTCCACCATGATCATCGTGGAGGACTTCGACGCGGGCCTCGTGCTGCAGGCCATCCACAAGGAGCGCGCCACGGCCGTCTACGGCGTGCCCACCATGTTCATCGCCGAGCTCAACCATCCCGATTTCGACACGTTCGACCTGTCCAGCCTGCGCACGGGCATCATGGCCGGCAGCCCCTGCCCGCCCGAGACCATGCGCGAGGCCATGGACAAGATGAACCTCGCCGAGATCACCATCTGCTACGGCCTGACCGAGACGAGCCCCGTGTTCACGCAGACGAGCGCCGACGACGACATCGCGCACAAGTGCGAGACGGTGGGCCGGGCGCACCCGCCGGTGGACGTGCGCGTCATCGACCCGGCCGACGGGCACATCTGCGGCGTGGGCGAGCCGGGCGAGCTGTGCTGCAAGGGCTACAACGTGATGAAGGGCTACTACAAGATGCCGGAGGAGACGGCGCGCGCCATCGACGCCGACGGCTACCTGCACTCCGGCGACCTGGGCACCGTGGATGAGGACGGCTACTACCGCGTGACCGGCCGCATCAAGGACATGATCATCCGCGGCGGCGAGAACATCTACCCGCTCGAGGTGGAGAACTTCCTGCTCACGATGCCCGGCGTGCTGGACGCGCAGGTGGTGGGCATCCCGGATGCGCGCCTCGGCGAGATCGTGGGCGCGTTCATCCGCGTGCGCCCCGGCTACGAGGCCATGACCGAGGACGACGTGCGCGCCTTCTCCATCCCGCGGATCGCGCGCTACAAGGTGCCCAAGCGCGTGTTCTTCGTGGACGATTTCCCCATGACGCCGTCCATGAAGGTGCAGAAGTTCAAGCTGCGCGAGATGGCCGAGGAGCTGGTGCGCGCGGGGAGGTAGGAAAGGAAAGGCGGCTTCCAGGAGGGCTTGCTTCGACGCAGCCCCCCCAGCCCCTACCGCCGCCCCTGCGCGAGCAGCCGGCAGCTCAGGTGGACGCGCAGCAGGTCCGTGCCCGCGGCGGCGGGGCTCTCAAGGTCGATGCCGGAGAGGGCCTTGATGCGCTTCAGGCGGTAGGCCAGCGTGTTGCGGTGGATGAACAGGGCCTCGGCCGTGCGCGTGGCGTTGCAGCCGCTGCGCAGGTAGGCCAGCGCCGTCTCCACGTACGCGGCGCCGTCCTCGGCGTCGGCGCGCGCGAGCGCCACGGCGGCGTGGTCGAGCAGCCAGGACGCGTCGGTGTCCAGACCCAGGCGCACGCGCACGTCCTCGAACCAGCAGTCGTCGTAGAAGCACGACAGCGTGGAGCCGAACGCGCCGCCCAGCTCCGCGTCGTCCACGAGGTCGTAGGCGAGCGCTGCCTGGTCGGCGGCCGTGCGCACGAGCGAGAAGTCCGCGAGCAGCGAGGAGAACCCGGCGCGGAACCGCGGCTCCGCGCTCGTCTCCACGTCGTGGGCCGCATGCCGCGCGCGGAGCGCGGCCAGCGGGTAGTCGGCGTCGCGTGCCACCATGAGGGCCGCGTCCCCGTCGTCGAAGAAGCGGGCGAGCGGATAGAATTCGGCCACGAGGCGCATCGTCTGGCCGCGCGCGCCGACATCCTCGGCAGGCTCCGCGGCGCCGAAGCGCGCGACGAAGAAGCGGTCGTCGGCCCGCCAGCCCGCTTTCGACAGGGCGTACTCCAGCACCTGCGGCCGAACCGACCGCCCGTCCAGCAGGTCGCGCAGGGGCCCGAGTGGCTCCTCGGCCGGTTGCGGCCGGCTCTGGAGCGGCATCACGAGCGAGAGCAGGTTGCCCAGGTAGTCCACGAGCGCGAAGTCGGCCGGCTGGAACGGCGCGTTCACGTCCACGAGCTCGAAGCAGCCGTAGTACGCCTCGCCGCACATGAGGTTGCGCACGAGGTAGCTGCGACCGTCGCCGGTGGCGTTCTCCATGAGGAACGCCCGGTCCTGCGCGCCGGGGTCGGACGAGCCCGCCGCCCATGCCTCCATGCACAGCTCGATGGGGCACGCGCCCGTCGCGATGGCCGATGTCCACAGCCTGTCGTCCAGCTCCTCGGGAAGCCTGCCCGCCACCAGCACGAAGTAGAGCGTGGCGTCCGAGAGCATGAGCGGGTTCGCGAACTGCTCCGCGGCGATGTCGAACACCTCCTGCAAAGGGGCGTCCCGCGCCATGGCCGTGAGCAGGGTCTCGGACCATGCGTCCAGGCGCAGGCGCATCTCCAGAAGGCGCGCGAGCATCTCGGCCGGCCCGGGCAGGCCCGGGCCGGCGGGCACGTAGAGCACGGGCGGCGCGTCCGCCTTATCCGCTTCCTCGGGCGGGGCGTCGGCTCCCAGCACGAGGAAGGACCCGGCGGCGGCGAAGGCGTCGTCCAATGTGCCGAACGAGGCCGCGTCGACCACGAAAAGGCTCCCGGTGCGCGGGATGCTCGAGGGCCCGAGCACCTCCACGCGGTCGAGGTCGAGCCGGGAGTCGTGCCGGTAACGGGCCGTCGGGCCCAAGTCGGCGAGCTCGGCGAGCACGAGGTCGAGGTTGAAATTCACGGTTGCCTCCTTGGGCTGCCACGTGCGGTTTCGGCCGGCGAGCGGCAGGGGCGACGCGCAGCGCTCGATGACGGATCGGCAACGCCGCCTCCTCGCCGCCCTGACAATTACCTATATCATCAGGTATATCTTACGCCATTGTTCATAATGCACAAAATCGGCGGTCCAGATTTCGGCCGACGGGACGATGACGGGCCCCCGTCGCCTCCATACACTGTGCGCCGTCGAAAAACTACCATCTTGGTGAAAAGAAGAGCGAACGAAGAGAGGAAGGACCGTATGGAGCTGACGAGGCGCGGGTTCCTCAAAGGGTCTGCCGCGTGCGGCGCGGCCGCGGCGGCGGGCATGTTCTCCACGGGGGGCTGGCTGGCCCCGGCGAAGGCGTACGCGGGCATCGGCCCGGCCGGCGCCGAGGCGGCGGCCGCCGGCAACGAGTACACGGCCTGCACGTACCACCAGGGCCATTGCGGAGGCATGTGCCCGCTCAAGTGCACAGTGCGCGATGGCCGCCTGGTGAAGGTGGAGCCGAACACGTGCGTGGACGACCGCTACGAGACCATCTGCCTCAAGGGCATCTCGGAGGTGCAGCACATCTACGGCTCGCACCGCATCCAGACGCCTTTGCGACGGGTGGGCGAGCGCGGCGCGAACGAGTTCGAGCCCATCAGCTGGGACGAGGCCTACGACGAGATCGTGGAGAAGCTCACCGCCCTGCAGAAGGAGCACGGCCGCGACTGCGTCATGGTGGGCGCCACCACCGAGGCGAGCTTCCCGTTCCTCGCGCCCCTGCTGGGCGCGCAGACCGGCGGCATGGGCGGCATCGACAACGGCACGGGCAACGGCCTGGACCCGGCCATCGGCCACGGCGGCGGCTACGCCTACGCCACGGGCGAGGCGCGCGACTGGGTCAACGCGAACATGGTGCTCACCGTGGGCAGCAACTTCTGCGAGTCAACGCTGCCGCAGGTGCGCCTGTTCTTCGAGGCCAAGGAGGCCGGGGCCAAGATGGTCACGGTGGATCCGCACTTCTCCACCACGGCCTCGAAGTCCGACGAGTGGATACCCATCACGCCCGGCACCGACGCCGCGCTGTTCCTCGGCATGGCCACGGCCATCGTGGAGGGTGGCTGGTACGACGAGGCGTTCATGGCGGCGCACACCGCCTTCCCGTACCTCGTGGACGTGTCCACCGGAAAGCTCGTGCGCGACCACGCCGAGGACCCGGCCGCGGAGGAGCCGGAGACCGGCGAGCAGAACCCCTTCTTCGTGTGGGATGCCGCCGCGAACGCCCGCGCCCCGTACACGAGCGTGGCGAGCCCCGCGCTCGAGGGCACCTTCACGGAGGGCGGCACCACGTACAAGACCGTGCTCACCTTCTTCAAGGAGAGCCAGAAACAGCACACCCTCGACTGGGCGTCCGAGAAGACGGGCATCCCGGCCGCGCGCATCGAGGAGCTCGCCCGCGCCTACGCCCAGGACGGCCCGGCCACCATCGCGCTCGGGTGGGGCGGCAACGACAAGATGGCCAACGCCGACATCGCCGGCCACGCCGCCGCCGTGCTCGCCGCGCTCACGGGCAACATCTGCAAGCCCGGCGCCAACATCGGCGTGTTCGTGGGCGGCGCGTGGAACGGCTACACGGGCGACCTCGCCAGCTGGGAGCTGCCCGAGGGCATGGCCTCCGCCGACGACGAGATGGCCGCCTACGACATGCGCACGAGGCAGAACAAGGTGCGCGCCTTCATCTGCTGCGGCGACTTCCTCCAGCAGCACTACGCCAACATGAACGCCACGGTCGAGTGGGCGAAGAAGCTCGACCTCATCGTGTCCATCGACCCGTACTTCACCGAGGGCGCCAAGTGGGCCGACATCGTGCTGCCCGCGTGCACGCGCTTCGAGAACGAGGAGGAGGTGGGCAACCTCAAGGTGGGCTACAACCAGCTGGTGCTGCAGAACAAGGTCATCGAGCCCTTGTTCGAGGCCCGCACCGACTTCCGCATCCAGCGCGAGCTGGCCGAGCGCCTGGGCGCGGCCGACGCGCTGCCCAAGACCTCCCGCGCGTGGGTGGACGCCATGCTCGAGAACTCCGAGGACCCGTACCTGAGCGCCCTCACCGTGGAGGCGATCAACGAGAACCACGGCGCCTATCCCCTGGAGGGCATCGAGAAGCCCCGCCAGGCGTTCCCGGACCTCGTGTTCGGCACCCCGTCGGGCCGCATGGACGTGTACTACGACAACCTGGTGGGCTTCGGCCAGGCGCTGCCCGTCTACGAGGACCCCGCCGAGGCCTACGACGGCAACCCGGCCCGCGCGGACTTCCCGCTGCAGCTGGCGAACGTGCGCTCGCGCTTCCGCATCCACAACCAGTTCGCCGACGCGTCGTGGATCCAGCAGTACTACGAGCCCTACGTGGAGCTGAACCCCGCCGAGCTCGAGGCGCGCGGCATCGCCGCCGACGACACGGTGGAGGTGGGCAACGGGCGCGGCAGCTTCCGGTGCCGCGTGAAGGCGAACTCGGCCGTCCGCCCCGGATCGGCGCGCATGATCGAGGGCGCCTCGGCCGACTACCTCGCGTCCGGGAACCTCCAGAACGTGACGAACGACACCATGGTCGAGCGCGGCTACGAGCTCATGACCGGCCCGGTCATCCCGTTCTCGGACACGCTCGTCGAAGTGAAGAAAGCGTAGGGTGACACCATGACGAAACTGGCCATAGCCATCAACAAGGAGCGCTGCGTGGGGTGCCACACCTGCGCCAACGCCTGCAAGATGCAGAACAACGTGCCCATGGGCATGCTCTGGAACCGCATCCTCACCGAGGGCGCGGACACGCTCGACGGCGCGGTGGGCGAGTACCCGAACCTCACGCGCACCTACCTTCCCGTGCAGTGCCAGCACTGCGAGAATGCGGCGTGCCTGAAGGTGTGCCCCACGGGCGCCACGTACAAGGACGAGAAGGGCCGCGTGGAGATCGACTACGACAAGTGCATCGGCTGCCGCATGTGCATGGCAGCCTGCCCCTTCAACGCCCGCGTGTTCAACTGGGAGGAGCCCGTGCGCGACCCCGACGTGAACTACGGAGACGCGCGCGTGCCGGTGCGGAACAAGGGCGTCATGGAGAAGTGCACGCTGTGCAAGGAGCGCACCGACGACGGCGACGTGCCCATGTGCGTGCGCGTGTGCCCGGCCCGCGCCCGCACGTTCGGCGACCTGGACGACCCCGAGAGCGACATCTCGAGGCTCGCCCGCGAGCGCGCCGGCAGCGTGCACCATCTGCTCGAGGAAAAAGGCACCCGCCCGCAACTCTTCTACATAGGCTAGGGAGGAAAACCACTTATGAATTTCTCGAATCTCAAGAACCTCTCGGCCCCGTACAAGGTCGTCATGGGCGTGCTGGCCGTGCTGGTGCTGGCCGGCGTGGGCGCCTACGTGTACCAGTTCATGGGCGGCCTGGGCGTCACCGGCATGTCGAACGGCACGTCGTGGGGCCTCTACATCGCCTGCTTCATGTTCTTCGTGGGGCTGTCGGCCGGCGGCCTGATCGTGGCGTCGTCCGCGTCCATCTTCCACGTGGCCGAGTACAAGAAGGTGGCGCTGCCCGCCATCCTCGTGTCGCTCATCTGCATCTGCATCGCGGGCGCGTTCGTGCTCATCGACTTGGGCGGCATCGTGCGCATCCTGAACCTGTTCGCGTCGCCGAACTTCATGTCGCCGCTTCTGTGGGACATTTGCGTCATCACCACCTACCTGGTCATCAACCTCGTCTACCTGTACTTCATGACGTCGAAGAAGCCCGGCGCGCAGGACAAGGTGGCCATCGTGAGCCGCTTCGCGCTGCCGGTGGCCATCCTCGTGCACTCCGTGACGGCCTGGATCTTCGGCCTGCAGATCGCGCGCGCAGGCTGGTACTCCACCATCATGGCGCCGCTGTTCGTGGCCTCGGCCATGGACTCGGGCCTGGCGCTTCTGCTGCTGGCGCTTCTGTGGATGAACCGCGCCAAGGTGTTCGCCACGTCGCGCAAGCTCATCGCGAACCTGGCCGGCCTTCTGGCCGTGTGCATCGCGGTCGACGGCTACATGGTGGGCTGCGAGGTCCTCACGATGGCCTACCCCGGCACGGAGCACGGCATGGCGGAGCTCGGCCAGCTGTTCGCCGGGGCCACGGCGCCGTTCTTCTGGATCGAGATCATCGCGGGCGTCATCGTGCCGTTCACCATCCTCGTGTTCGCGAAGAACCGCCGCCGCATGGGTCTTGTGGCGCTCGCGTGCGCGGGCGTGGTCGTGGGCGTGTTCTGCAAGCGCCTGTGGCTGCTGTTCACCAGCTTCATCTTCCCGAACGTGTCCGGTGCGCCGGGGCTCATCTCGGGGTCGTCCTCGTCGCAGGGCGCGGCCGGCATCGACGGGTGGGCGGTTGCCAGCTCGTATATGCCCACGCTGCCCGAGATCATGATCGCGGTGGGCATGGTGGCGCTGGGGGTGCTCGCGTTCCTCGTGCTGACGAAGGTGTTCCTTTCCTACGACCCCGCGCCGGCACTGGCCGACGACGTGGCGGCGGGGTTGGCCCCGGCCGATGCGGCGCCCACGGTGGGCGGTGCGCCGGCCGGCGGCCGGCCGTGCGACGGCGTTTTCGGCGCGCAGGCGGGCGGCGCGCCGGTGGAAAGGCCTTCGCATGCCGACGCCTGCTGAGGTCTGGACGCGCCGGGCTCACCGGTTCGCGTTCTTGGGCAACAGCCTGCTCGCTCCGATGGCGGCCGATGCCGCGTTCGGGCTGGACGAGGCATTTTGGGACGAGTTTGCAGCTGGCGAGGTCGAGGGCCCGTCCGTCCGCCGCACGCTCGAGCGCCTGAAGGCCTACGCCCGTGCCGAGCAGGTGGACGGCAGGGAGATCGGGGAAGCCGTGCGGCGCGTGAACGTGGAGTACGCGCGCTTGTTCATCGGCCCGCCGAAACCGGCCGCGCCGCCGTGGGAGACGATGTACGCGCAGGCTGGGCAGGTGGGGGAGATCGGCTTCGGCCGCGCCACCGTGGCCATGCAGGACCTGCTCGCCGAGGCCGGCCTCGTGCTGGCGAACGAGAACAACCAGTACGCCGACCACCTGGGCATCGAGCTGCTCTACCTGGCCGAGCTCTGCCATTGCTGCGCCGCCGGTGCGGACGGCGGGGCCTCGGGAGTCGCTGGTGATGCGGACGGCGGGTCCTCGGCTGCCGCAGTGGCCACAGAAACGCGTGAGGACGCCGCAGCCGCGGTTGCCGGTGCGGCGGCGGACGAGCCCCTTGGCTGCGAGGAGCGCCTGCATGCGTTCGTGCGCGAGCACCCGGCCGCGTGGGCGCCGGCGTTTCGCGACCGCGTGGCCGAGGCCGCTCCCGACGGCTACTTCGCGCCGCTCGCCGCACTGGTGTGCGACCTGCTGGAAGAACTATAAGGGGAAGGCGCGAACAACGCGCCTTCCCCTTGCTTTTTCATGGGCAAACTCATAGTGTTTCCGTTACCTTTATGCTATCATTTGCGCAGCATATCACGCGGGAGGGTCCCGCACCTACGTAATGGCTGGCGAGAAACGGAAAATCGAACATGAAACGCAGTCCCCGCTTCCTCTCGGCGGCATTAGCCGTCGTCTTGGCCTTTTCGCTGTTCGGCATCCCGGCGTATGCTGTCGATGCTGATACCGACGACGCTACTCCGGCTCCGCAGGAGTCCCAAGAACCTGCAGCCGACCCCGCGGCTCCCGAGGTGCCCTCGGATACTCCGGCGGTTGTCGAAAACAACACCCTGCCGCCCAACGCGGACCAGCCCAAGAACGAGGCTTCCTCCGACCCGGTGGGCTCGATACGCCTCACCTTGGTCGAGGGCCGAACGGCCATCGTAGACTCCGCGGCGGGTATCAGCGCAGGGTACACTGTCTCGCTCGATGGTGCCGATGGCTTCCATCGCACCGCGACGGGCAATCCCTCTACGGCGAACCTGCAAAGCACCGTCCGCTTCGACGGCCTGGCCGACGGCGCCTACGAGCTCGCGGTGAGCGCGCCCGGTTTCCTGACGTACCGCCAGCAGATCGAAATCAAAGCCGACGCCGTGTCGCTTGAGCTGCGCACGGGTGACTTTAAGGTGAACGAAGAGGCGGCGCACCCCGGCCTGATGGTGTCGGGCGACGTGACGGGCGATGGCGTTGTCGATGTGTACGACGCCAAGGCTGTCATCGATGCCCTCGAGTCCCTCGATTCCCCCGACGGGCACGATCCCGCATGCGACCTCGACGGCGACGGCGCCGTGACGCTCGTTGACTTGGAGATCGCCGCTGCGAACATCGGCAAGACGCAGGTGAATGCCACCCTTACCCGCACGGTTTCGGCTGCTGCGGTGAAGGCGACGGCGAACGAAGGCGTTGAGGTTTCGGCCGATCCGGCTTCGCTGCTCAAAGGAGAAGAATCGGTCATCTTTGAGTCTAAAGATGCGATCTCGGATAGCAATCCTGTCGTGGTCCCGCTGGCGGCATCCGGCGTGTCGAGGCGCTGCTGAAGGGCGTCGACGGGCTTCTCCACGGAAGCCACGTACACCGACAACGCCTCGTCGCTCGGCAATCGTACCGTAGCCTATGAGGTGACGGCGGTGGACAAGTTCCTGAACCGCTCGGCAGCGAAGACGCTCGACCCCGTGAAGCTTTCCGGCAACGGCCTGCAGGACAAGACCGGTTGGACGGTTTCCACGAACATGGTCTCGCAGCAAGACGTGGTGCCGCCGTCTACCGACGACGACCCCGACGCCCCCGAGCCCCAGCTGGCTTCGGCACTTGCCGTGGACGGCAAAGCCGACACCGTGTTCGCGGGAGTGTCCGCAAAGGAGGATCCCTCCTTGACTATCGACATGGGCAAATCGACCCAGGTGACGTCGGTGCGCTACACGCTTGAAGGTGCGGATGCGGCCGCCGCCCTGGGTGCTTACCGCATCGAGACGAGCTTGGACGGGGAGGCCTACACGGCCATTAAGGAAGGCCGGCTGCAGCTGGGAGACGATGGCACGGCAACGCTCTACTTCGACAACGGCGACGATCCGTGGATCTGCACCTATGACGCACGTTACCTGCGCATCACGGGCGTGGGCCAGGCGGGCAAGACGCTTGCGGTGGGCGAGATCGACGTGTCCGGGCCGTCCGGCGACAACGTGGACTTCCTCGCGGCCGGCGAAGGCGAAGCCATCGGCATCCTCAAGAGCGACTTCGTGTACCAGCCTGCCATGGAGGGCCAGGCCGCGCGCTCAATCCCCAAGGGGTCGGTGGTGTTCGTGGGCGACTACAAGGGCAATCCAGCCTACAACGTGGTGATGCTCTACGACGCCCAGGGCAACGTGGTGGGCGGCGTCGATGAGAACGGCAACGTGGTGGCGAACCAGATCATCCTCGCGCCCAACCCCGGCGATGCGTTGCTGGGCGAGACGTCCGAGGGCCGGTGGGTGTACTGGATCGAGCCTGCGATGCTCAAGGAGATACAGCTACCTACCCAAGTGCGCGCCGAGCTCTACCGCGTGGACAACGCGCTCACAAACGAGGGCCAGCGCCTGACGAGCGACTCGCTGTTCGCGAGTCGGCCCGAAACGCTGCCAGAGATCGAGCTGACCGGCGACGTCGCGTCCGGCGCGAAGAACGACTAACCCGAGACGTGAGAGGAACGGTTGACGATATGATGAGTACGATGAAGAAATTTGCGGCAGGCGCCCTCGCAGCGTGCGCGCTCTGCCTCGCGCTGGTGCCGGGTGCCGCGTGGGCGGCGGTGGATCCCGAGGCGGTGCTCCAAAAGGTGGACGGCTCGGACGACGTGGCCGTGTCCCTCAAGCTGCCCGAGGGCGCTCGCGACAACGTGCGCACCCTACGATTGACGCTGACGGTGAAGGGCGCCGACCTCGATGGGGTGGAGGCCGGCTTCGCGTTCGACGGGTCGTTGGACGGCGTGGCGGTCAAGGAGGCGCGCTACCGGCATGAAGGCAGCGAAGGCGTCTTGAGCTTGTATTTGGCCGGCGACGCGAACTTGTTTGCGAACGACACCTTAGCACTCGGCAGCGTGCGCCTGGCGGGGGAGGAAGGCGCGACGGTCGAGATCGGCGTGGGTTCCTTGAGCGTGGTGAACGCTGCGCACGATGCGTCCGACCCTGCCGTGTACTCGCAGGGATCGGTGCCGGTGGAACTCGGGGCCGAAAGCACGACCCCGAACCCGCCCGAGCCTCCTGCGGGCGAAGGCGAGGGCAACGAGCCCGGCACCGGCGACAACCAGGGTTCCGGTGAAGGCACCGGAACGGGAAGCGGAAACGGGGGCACGGGCTCCGGCAACGGTTCGGCCAACACGAGCCCCGGCGCGCCCACCGGCACGGACCAGTCGCTCGTGACCACGGGCGATAGCCTCGCCTCCTCGCCCGCCGCATTAGGGACTGTCGCACTTGCCGCCGCTGCCGTAGTGGCTCTCGGCCTCGTGCGGCTCGGCAAGCGCCGCTGACGGCGCCGCTGGCGCCCTTTTTCGCCTACGGGCGCTTCTTGGCCAAGCTGCCCTTCGCGCGCAGCACGGCGAGGGCGCCCCCTGCGATGCCCACGGTGCCGACCGTGATCCCAAGGGCCCAGGCGAAGCCGGGAATCTGGTCGTTGCCATGCGGGGGAGCGCCGTCGTCTGGCGCGCTCCGGTACCCGCCGGTTTGCGCGCCGTTGCCGCCTGCCGAGCTTGCCCCGGTGCGTTCCTCCCTGCCTTCGCTTTCCGCGGCCTCGTGCTTCTCGGCGTCGCTTCCCGCCCCTTCTCCGTTCGCCTCGGAACCCGAGGCGGCTTGCGCCCTCTCCATGTTCGGCAGCAGGCTCTTCGGCGTGCTCCCGGGATCCACGCGCTCGCTCTCTCCTTGCACCGCGCCGCCCCGGTTGCCGCCGCTGTCGCCGGCGCCTGTTTCCGGCGGGTTCACGATGTTCGGAGGCTCGTCGTCGGGATCGTCGGGATCGTCGGGGCGCCATCCGCCCTCGTAGGCGATGAGCGCAGGTTCGAACTCGGTGGTCGTCAGCACGCCGCCCTCGCGTGTCACCGCGGTTGCGCGCAGGTAGAAGTCGCGGTAGTCGACGGCTTTCGACGAATAGCTGACGGTGCAGTACAGAATGGTCGGGTCTTGGTAGTTGTCGTCGAAGACGGGGGAGATGCTGTCCGCGCCTGATGCGTATTCCTGCCAATCCTCATCCCATTCGAACGTGCCCCAGCGCTCCCAGTTGCCCGGCTCGTCTGCATACGCCCGATCGACGTAGAGCACTTGCAGGGCGGGGTGCCCGGTATCCTCGTCGCGGCAGTACGGATCGACCGGCAATGACGGCAGGTACAGCAGCGCGCTCATGCCGACATCGGGGATGATGCGGATGACCTGGCCGAACGGCTGGTCCACGTGGCCGATGCCGCTTCCGGGGCCGCCGGTCCCGCTGCCGAGGGAGCCTCCGCCGCCCTCGCTGCCGGGGGCGATGCCCCCGACGCCGCCCGCCATGCCGCCGCCCGGCGAGCCGCCGAGCGCTCCTCCCGCCTCGGCATCCGCCCAAGCCGCCGTCCCGCCGTTTGCGGCCAGCGCGGCCGCCAAGCCCAGGGCCGCCGCGGCGCGGGCGGCGGGGCGGAGGCGTTTTCTGGTAAGATGCCGCACGGGGTGTCCTTGTCGTCGGGAGGGGGTCGTTGATGTCGGTTCGCTCGGCCGTGCGCGCGGCCGTTGGCGCGGCAGCGATCTTCCTGCTGGCGGGATGCCTGCTCGCGCTGGCGTACTACCATGATAACAAATACCTTTCCCCACCGCCCTATGGGGCGGGCGGCGTCCTCGAGCTGGCGGATGCCGACCTCGGGCGCCCCGTGCCCCTCGTGGACGGCTGGCTGCTCTCCGTCGACGGCGCGTCGCAAATCGAGACGTTCATCGGCCAGTACTCAAACTTCTCCTACGTGCCGGGCGGCGCCTCGGCCTTCGGAACCGCCGTCTACGAGCTCGAGCTGCGCTACGTGGGCAACGCTCCCGAGCGTGCACTCGTGCTGCTGGTGCCCGAGGTGTACGGAGACTTCACCCTGTACGTGGACGGCGCCGTGGCAGCGGCGGGCGGCGACGGTGCGGAGGTGGGCGTCGTGGTACGCGACGGCACGCGCCTCAAGCTGGAGGTGGAGAACCGGGAGCATTACTACAGCGGGCTGTACTACCCGCCCGTGCTCGGCACGGCGCAGGCCATGGGGCGGCTGGGCTTCGCGAGCGCGCTCGGCACCTGCGTGCTCGTGCTGGGCCCCCTTGCGGCGGCGCTGCTCTCCTTCGCGGTGCGCCGCCGGGGCGGCGGCGATGCGCTCCTGCGCGACTTCGCCGTGCTGTGCCTGGCGTTCGCGGTGGCCGGCGCGCACGGGTTGGCGTGGCGCGCGGGCATCGCGAACGCCTGGTGGTACGCCCTGGAGGACGCGGCGTGGGCGTGCGTGCTCGTGGCGGCCGTGGCGCTGGCCGCCCGCGCTGCGGGCCTGCCGTGGACGCAGGCGGGGCACCCGGCCGCGCGGTGGGGGGCCCGGGCGCTGTGGCTGCTGCCGGCCGTCACGTTCGCCTGGGCGGCGGCCCTGCCCGCGCTTCCCGCCTCCATCGGGGCGTACGCCGCGTTCCAGAGCGCGGTGCGCATCGCGTGCTGGGGGCTGTTCGCGGGCTGCGCCGTCGTGGGCCTGCGCAACCGCAGCGCCGAGGCGCGGTTCGTGCTGTACGGCTGCGCGGTGCTGGGAGCCGCCCTCGCGGCGAACCTCCTGGACGACAACGCCTACGAGCCGCTGTACGGCCTGTGGCAGCACGAGTACGCGGGGCTCATGCTGGTGGGCGTGTTCGCCTGGATGCTCGCGGTGCGCGTGCGGCGCCTGCGGGCTGCGCAGGAGCAGGTACGCGACCTGGAGGTGCAGGTGCACGCCGCCGAGGCGGGCCTCGTGCACCTAAGGCACGGCGAGCGGGAGGCGCGCACGGCGCGCCACGACCTGCGCCACCACGTGGCCGCCCTGCGGAGGATGGCCGACGAGGGGGCGTGGGAGGACTGCCGCGCCTACCTGGACGAGCTCGCAGGGCAGCAGGACGCCGCGCCGCCCCTGCGCTACACGGGCAACGTCGTGGCGAACGCGGTGCTGGCCGCCTACCTCGCGCCGGCGCAGGCCGCGGGCGTGCGCGTGGAGTGCGACGTGCGCGTGCCCGAGCGCCTGGGCCTGGGCGCCACGGAGCTGTCCGTGCTGCTGTCGAACCTGCTGTCCAACGCCGTGGAGGCGTGCGAGCGCGCCCGCGCGGCGGGCGAGGACGAGCCGTACCTGGCGCTCTCCATGCGCACGAGCGGCAACGTGCTGGCCCTGCGCTGCGAGAACTCGGCCGAGCCCGGCGCGTCGTTTCTGGCCACGAGCAAGGAGAACCCGCGCGAGCACGGCCTGGGGCTGCCCGCCATGCGCGAGATCGCCCGGCGCCACCGCGGCGAGCTCTTCGCGGAGGCCGCCGACGGCCGCGCCGTCGTGCGCATCGGCCTCGCGCTCGATGCCGGCGGTGTCGGCGGGGGCGTGCCCGCCGGTCCGGGCGGCAGCGCTTCTGGGGGCGGCTCCGCTGACGGCGGGCCCGTTTCCGCCGAACCCGGCGCCGCCACCGTCCGCGGCGAAATGTGGTGAGATTGCGAGAGCCCTGATCGCGTCACTAGGCAACCGTCGCAGAATATGGTATAACCTACCAAGCAAACGCGCACGAGGCGGGTGAGAGGTACGTGCGCACCATACTTTCGAAGCATGAGAAAGTGGGCCTGTTCCCGCTTTCTTTGTTTGTAGAGGGCCGGTTCGCCCCACGCCGCGAGGCGGGAGGGCGCCCGGTCCGGCAGGACGGCACGGCGGCGCGCAGGAGAAGGCGCGCCGGGCGAGAGAGGAGGCGGACGTGCTCGGCAAGAAGGAACAGCAGCTGCTCGACGCGCTGGCCCCCCGCGCGGCCGAGGAGGGCGTGGAGATTGTCACCGTGGAGGTGGTGGGCGCGAAGAAAGCGCCTACCATCAGGGTGTACATCGATGTGGAAGGCGGCGTGAGCTTCGACGAGCTCTCGGCCGCCCAAGGGTGGATCAACGACCTCATGGACGAGCTCGACCCGTTCCCCGGCGCCTACACGCTGGAGGTCTCGTCTCCCGGCATCGACCGCCCGCTGCGCACGCCGGAGCATTTCGCGCGGTTCGCCGGCGAGACGGCCGTGGTGAAGACGGCCGCCCCCCTCGACGGGCGCAGCGCCTTCACCGGCACTATCGCGTGCGTCGCGGACGGCGCGGTGGAGCTCGACGTGGACGGCACCGCCTTCCGCATTCCCGTATCCGACATCAAGCGCGCCCACCTCAAGGGCGCTGTCGACTTCAGCTCATAGGAAAGGACTTCAGACGTGGCAACTTCAGAACTGATCGAGGCCTTGCAGGCCCTGGCCCACGAACGCAAGATCGACGAGTTCTACCTCATCGAGCGGTTGGAATTGTCGCTGGCCAAGAGCTATGAGCGCATCTTGGACCTCGAATGGGACGCGCGCGTGACCATCGACCGCCAGACGGGGCATATCTACGTCTACGAGCTGGTGCCGGTGGGCGAGCCCGACGAGGAGACCGGCGAGTACAGCGAGTTCGAGGAGCGCGACGTGACGCCGGCCGACGTGAGCCGCATCGCGGCGCAGAACGCGAAGGGCGTCATCGCGTCCATCGTGCGCGAGGCGGGCCGCCAGTCCATCTACGAGGAGTTCTCGGGACGCGTGGGCGACCTGGTCACGGGCACGGTGCTGCAGGGCACGCCGGACTTCACCATCATCAAGATCCGCGAAGGCGTGGAGGCGGAGCTGCCGCACTACGACCAGAAGCGCAACCCGGGCGAGCGCAACGAGCGCCCGTCCAACGAGCACTACCGCCACAACCAGCGCCTGAAGGTGCTCATCATCGACGTGCGCGACCCGAACTCCGACGCGCCGAAGATGCGCGGCGAGCAGGCCCGCCCGGCCATCGTCGTGTCGCGCACGCACCCGGACCTCATCCGCCGCCTCTTCGAGATCGAGGTGCCGGAGATCTACGACGGCATGGTGGAGATCAAGTCCATCGCCCGCGAGCCGGGCGCGCGCTCCAAGATCGCGGTGGCCTCGCGCGAGGCGAACCTCGACCCGGTGGGCGCTTGCGTCGGCCCGAAGGGCAGCCGCGTGCGCATGGTGGTGGAGGAGCTGCGCAACGAGCGCGTGGACGTCATCCAGTGGCACGAGGACCCCGCGTCCTACGTGGCAAACGCGCTCTCGCCCGCGAAGGTGACGAACGTCATCATCGACGAGGACAACCACTACGCCACCGTCGTGGTGCCCGACGACCAGCTGTCGCTGGCCATCGGCAAGGAGGGCCAGAACGCCCGCCTCGCCGCGCGCCTCACGGGCTGGCACATCGACATCAAGAGCGCGTCGTTCGCCGGCGAGCCGCTGGCCGCGGGCGACAACATGCTCATCGACGAGGACGTGGAGGCCGACGACGAGGCCGGCCTGTGCGCCTACGTGAGCGAGGACGGGGCACGCTGCCGCAACCATGCCCGGCCGGGCAGCCGCTACTGCGGCGTGCACGCGGACCTCGACGGGGAATAGCGGCCAAGGGAAACGAGCGAGGCGACGGATGGCAACGGAGACGAAGAAACGGCAGCGCAGCTGCATCGCGTGCGGAAAGCAGGCCGGCAAGGCCGAGCTCTACCGCGTGGTGCGCACGCCGTCGGGCTCCGTGGCGTTCGACGGCACCGGCCGCGCGCCGGGGCGGGGGGCGTATGTATGCTCCGAGGCGTGCTTCGCCGCCGCATGCAAGACCAGAAAGCTTGAACGGGCGCTGAAGACGAAGCTCGATCACGATGAGTTGGAACGAATCGCAGCCGAGGTGTCTTCGGCGCTGCGCGGAGCGTAAGGGAAGAGGAGTTGGTATATGGCCAGCATGCGCGTACATGAGTTGGCGAAGGAATTCGACATGACGAGCAAGGAGCTGCTCGACAAGTTGAACGAGATGAAGATACCCGCGAAGAGCCACGCGAGCATGCTCGCCGACGCCTACGTGGCCAAGATCAGGAAGAACCTCGAGCCCGAGATAAAGCAGCGCGCGGGCCAGCTGGAGGCCGAGGAGGCCGCCGAGCTCGCCCGCGAGCGTGCCGAGGCCGAGGCCCGCAAGGCCGAGGAGGAGCGCGCCCGCCGCGAGGCCGTGGAGCAGGAGCGCGCCGCCCGCGAGGCCGAGCGCGCCCGCCGCGAGGCCGCCGAGGCCGAGGGCGGCGAGCAGGGCGGAGAGGGTTCCCAGGACGGGCGCAAGCCGGCCAAGGCGCCGGCCTCGTCGCCGTTCGAGAGCCTGGCGAGCCAGATCGAGAGCGAGAAGGAGCGCGTTGCCCGCGAGGCTGCCGAGGCCCGCGCCCGCGCCCGCCAGGCCAAGGCCATGGCCGAGGTGGCGAAGAAGCAGGCCGTGGAGGAAGCGCTGCGCCAGCGCAACAGCAAGAAGCAGAAGGGCTCCGCGTCCTCCGCGCCGAAGCCCGCTCCCGTGATCGGCGCGAAGAAGGCCTCTGGGTTCGATTCGCTCCTCTCGCAGATCGAGGCCGAGAAGCAGCGCATCGAGGCCCAGAAGAAGCAGGCTGCGTCGGCCGGCGCCGGCGCCAAGGACGCCGCGCGCAAGGGCGGCAAGCCCGAGCGCGGACCGAAGAAGGGCAAGCGCGGCGGCTCGTTCGAGCAGATCGTGCCCGAGCTGGAGGTCCAGCAGCAGCCTGCGGGCGAGGACCGCTACGCCCAGATGGCCGTGCAGGCCGAGAAGCTGCAGCGCGACAAGGTGCTGGCCGAGGCCCGCGCCGCCGTGGCCGCCGCCTCCACGCACGAGGGGGAGGGCCGCCGCAAGAAGCGCAAGGAGAAGCGCGAGGCCGAGAACCGCGAGCGCCTGGAGATGGAGGCCATCGAGAAGGGCCTCGACCCCACGCTCGTGCTGGACGACTCCGTGGTGGAGATCCCGCAGGGTGCCACCGTGGCCAAGTTCGCCGAGCTCATCGGCGTGCAGCCCAACGACGTCATCAAGCGCCTGTTCATGCTGGGCCAGGTGCTTACGCTCACGCAGTCCATGGGCGACGATTTGGTGGAGCTCATCGCCGACGACATGGGGCGCAAGGTGCGCGTCGTGTCGCCCGAGGAGGAATACGCCGTCGTCTACCACGACAAGGACGAGGACCTCAAGCCCCGCCCGCCCGTCGTCACCGTCATGGGCCACGTCGACCACGGCAAGACGTCGCTCCTGGACGCCATCCGCGACACGGGCGTTGCCGCGGGCGAGGCCGGCGGCATCACCCAGCACATCGGCGCGTCGGTGGTGGAGATCGACGGCAAGCAGATCACGTTCATCGACACGCCGGGCCACGAGGCGTTCACGGCCATGCGCGCCCGCGGCGCCCAGGTCACCGACGTCATCGTGCTCGTGGTGGCCGCCGACGACGGCGTCATGCCGCAGACCGTCGAGGCCATCAACCACGCGAAGGCGGCCGAGGTGCCCATCGTGGTGGCCGTCAACAAGATCGACAAGCCGGGCGCGAACCCCGACCGCGTGCGCCAGGAGCTCGTGGAGTACGGCGTCATCCCCGAGGAGTGGGGCGGCACGAACATGTTCGTGGAGGTGTCGGCCAAGCAGCGCCTGCACATCGACGACGTGCTGGAGACGATCATCCTCCAGGCCGACGTGCTCGAGCTCAAGGCGAACCCCGATGCCGAGGCCTCCGGCTTCGTCATCGAGGCGAACCTCGACAAGGGCCGCGGGCCGGTGGCCACCGTGCTCGTGCAGCGCGGCACGCTGCATCCCGGCGACATCGTGGTGGCCGGCACGTCCTACGGCCGCGTGCGCGCGCTGGTGGACCCGCGCGGCAAGCACGTGGACGAGGCCTACCCCGCCGACCCGGTGGAGATCCTGGGCCTGAACAGCGTGCCGGTGGCCGGCGACGAGTTCCGCGTGTTCGACGACGAGCGCGACGCCCGCAAGCTGGCCGAGGAGCGCGCGCTGCGCGCCCGCCTGGCCGAGCAGGAGACGAAGTCGCATGTGAGCCTGGACGACCTGTTCAGCCGCATCGAGGAGGGCAAGCAGACCGACCTGAACCTCATCGTGAAGGCCGACGTGCAGGGCTCCATCGAGGCGCTGCGCGACGCGTTCGAGAAGATGGACCAGTCCGAGGTGCGCATCAACATCGTGCACTCGGCCGTGGGCGGCATCACCGAGACCGACGTCACGCTGGCCTCCGCCTCCGACGCCATCATCATCGGCTTCAACGTGCGCCCCACGGGCAAGTCGAAGGTGCAGGCCGAGAAGGAGAAGGTGGACATTCGCCTGTACCGCGTCATCTACCAGGCCATCGAGGAGATCAACGCCGCGCGCGTGGGCCTGCTCTCGCCCGATATCGTGGAGGAGGACACCGGCGTCGCCGAGGTCCGCGAGACGTTCAAGGTGCCGAAGGTGGGCACCATCGCCGGCTGCTACATCACCGAGGGCGAGATCAACCGCGACGACAAGGTGCGCATCGTGCGCGACGGCACCGTGATCTTCGAGGGCGTCATGGAATCGCTGCGCCGCTTCAAGGACGACGTGAAGACCGTGAAGCAGGGCTACGAGTGCGGCATCGGCATCCACGGCTACCAGGACCTCAAGATCGGCGACACCATCGAGGGCTACCAGGTGAAGGAAGTCGAGCGAACGGAGTAACCGTTCGTAACCGATACGAGCATCGAAGCGCCCGTCGGCCGTCCCGCGATACACTGGACGCGACGGGCGCGTTTTTCGCGCAACCCCCGACTGTTTAGGAGGCGGCACCATGAAGCAAGGATCTTCGAACCGCAAGGTCAACGAGCAGGCGCGCGAGGTCATCGCGAGCATCCTCCTGTTCGAGATATCCGATCCGCGCCTCGAGCTCGTGACCATCACGGGCTGCGAGGTGAGCTACGACCGCAGCGTGTGCAACGTGTTCTACACCACCGAGCCCGAGCGCTACGACGACGTGGCCGCCGCCTTCCAGAAGGCGGCGGGGCGCATCCGCTCGCTCATGGCGCGGAAGCTCTCGTGGCGCGTGGCGCCCGAGCTGCGCTTCCTGCTGGACACGAGCGTCGACCAGGCCGAGCGCATTGCGAGCGCGCTCGCGGCCGACGCGCACCGCAGCGCCGTGGCCGCTCCCACGGACAGCGATGTGCCGGCCGATGCCGACGCGTTCGCCGCCGAGCGCGCGGAGGAGCAGGCCGAGGACCGCTCCCATGACGGGGAGGGCGCATGAGCGTCACGCCCCAGACGAACACGACGCTGCCCGGGCTGGCCGTCGCGCTCGGCGAGCGCGACGACTTCGTCATCTGCGGGCACGTGAGCCCCGACGGCGACTGCATCGGCTCGCAGCTCGCGCTCATGCACGCGCTGCGCTCGCTCGGGAAGCGGGCCGTGTGCCTGCTGGCCAAGGACGAGCCCATCGACGCGCGCCTGGCGTTCCTGCCGGGCGCCGACGGGCTCGTGCCCGCGGCGCTCTACGACGGTCCCGCCGCCACGTTCGTGGCGGTGGACGTGCCCATGCGCGACCGCATGAACTCCGCGGCGGCGCACCTGCTGGACGCGTGCGCCTTCTCGGCCACCATAGACCACCACGCCTACGACGAGCGCATGACCGACCTCGCCTACGTCGACCCCGCCTCCGCGTCCACGACGATGCTCGTGTGGGAGCTCGCCGGCCTCATGGGCGCCGAGCGCGGGGCCGAGCTTGCCGCGTGCTGCTACACGGGCCTCGTCACCGATACGGGGCGCTTCCAGTACCAGAACACCGACGCGGCCGCCCTCGCGGCGGCCTCGGCCATGGTCGCCGCAGGCGCCGACGCGGCGGGCGTGGCGCGCGAGATATTCCAGAGCCGCTCGCTCCCCTCCGTGGAGCTCGAGGCGCTGGCCGTCGAGCGCATGCGCTTCGGCGCCGACGGGGGCTGGGCGCTGAGCTGGGTCATGCGCGACGACTTCGAGGCCACGGGCGCCGTGAAGGCCGATGCCGAGCCCCTCATCGACGCGCTGCGATCCCTGCGCGGCGTGCGCGTGGCGTGCATGCTGCGCGACCAGGGCGACTCGGTGCGCGGCAGCTTCCGCGCGAAGGACGGCACCGACGTGGCGGCGCTCGCGCGCACGCTGGGAGGCGGCGGGCACCGGGCCGCGGCCGGCTTCACCGTGTCCGGCCCCATGGAGGCTGCCGTGGAGCGCATAAGCGCGCTGCTCGACGAGGCGCTCGCGGGCACGCCGGACGATGCAGAGGGGGAGCGCGGGGCGTGAAACGGGGAGATTCGGGGCTTTCCCTGGTCGTGGGGGTGAACAAGCCGGCGGGCATGAGCTCGCACGACGTGGTCAACCGGTGCCGCCGCATCTTCGGCGAGCGCCGCGTGGGACATACGGGAACGCTCGACCCCATGGCGACGGGCGTGCTCCCCCTCTGCGTGGGGCCTGCTACGCGCCTGGACGCCTACCTCGTGGGCCATGACAAGCACTATCGCGTGCGCATAGCGTTCGGTGCGGCGACCACCACCGACGATGCCGAGGGCGAGGTCGTCCGCACGGGCGACGTGCCCGCGCGCGTGCTTGATCCGGCGTTCGCCGCCTCGTTCGCTAAGGGCCTGACGGGCGCCCGCAAACAGCTGCCGCCTGCCTACTCGGCCA
This sequence comes from Gordonibacter urolithinfaciens, assembly GCF_900199375.1. Taxonomy (NCBI): domain Bacteria; kingdom Bacillati; phylum Actinomycetota; class Coriobacteriia; order Eggerthellales; family Eggerthellaceae; genus Gordonibacter; species Gordonibacter urolithinfaciens. The sequence continues at coordinate 239,316 of NZ_LT900217.1, read as the reverse complement.
TCAAGGTGAACGGGCGCAAGGCATGCGATGCCGCTCGCCAGGGCACCATCATCGACCTGGCGCCGCGCGACATCGTGGTGCACGACGCGCGCCTCGTGGCGGTGCACGAAGCGGGGGACGGCTGCGAGCTGCCGTCATGGGACGTGGAGTTCCACGTGTCGAAGGGCACCTACATCCGCGCCCTCGCCCGCGACACCGGCGCGGCCTTGGGTTGCCCGGCGCATGTGGCGGCGCTCGAGCGCACGCAGCTGGGCCTGCTGCACCTGGAGGAGTGCGTCACGTTGGAGACGCTGGCCGAGCTCGGCGACCGCGCCGCGCTCGATCCGGTGCGCCTGCTGGGCACGCGCTTCCTCTACGCCGACGGCCCGCTGGCCGCCGGCGTGCGCAACGGCAACGCGTTGCCGGGATCGACCGGACTGTTCGAGCGCCGGCGCGGCGCGCTGGACGCGGAGTTCTGCGCCTGCACGGCGGGCGTGCGCGAGAGCTGCGAGGCGCCGCACGACGGCGAAGTGGTGGCCGTGATCGCCGAGAACAAGCTCGTGGCGCTGTACGCTTACGACGAGGGCCGCGCCGCCTACCGCGCGCGGTGCGTGTTCCAGACGGGGGTTTCTCGTGGCAGAGATCTATGAGGTGGGGGAGGGTTTCGACCATGCGTTCTTCGCGGGCACGTCCTGCGCGTTCGGCGTGTTCGACGGCGTGCATGCCGGGCACCGGTACCTGCTGGCGCAGGCGTGCGAGACGGCTGGGAGGTCGGGCGGCAAGAGCGTTGCGCTCACGTTCGACATCGATCCCGACGAGGCGTTCCACCCCGACCGCCTGAAGAAGCTCATGACGAACGGGGAGCGCCTGGCCATGCTCGCCTCCACGGGCGTGGACGCCGTGGCCGTGCTGCCGTTCACGCCCGCGTTCGCCGCGCTTTCGCCCGAGGCGTTCCTCGAGGCCACGTTCGACGGCACGGCGCCCGCGTACCTGCACGTGGGCTGCGACTTCCGGTTCGGCGCGCGCGCGGCCGGAACCGTGGGCGAGCTGGAGGCATGGGGGGCCGGCGCCGGCTGCGCCGTGGCGGCGCACGACCTGAAGAGCGCCGACGGGGCCCCCGTCACGGCCACGCGCATCCGCCTGCTCTTGGCCGAGGGCGACATAGCGGAGGCCAACCGCCTGCTCGAGCGCCCGTACTTCATGACGGGCACGGTGGAGCCGGGCCGCGGGGAAGGGGCCGACCTGGGCTTCCGCACCGCGAACCTTGCGGTGCCCGATCAGCTGCGCCCGCTCGGCGACGGCGTGTACGCCGCCTACGCCCACGTGGACGGCGCGCGCTACAAGGCCGCCGTGAACGTGGGCGTGGCCGCCACGTTCGCCGACCGCGCCACCGCCACCTGCGAGGTGCACCTCCTCGACTTCGCCGGCGACCTGTACGGGAAGCCGGTCAAGGTGGAGTTCCTGCACTGGCTGCGCCCCATGCGCAAGTTCGACGACGTGGACGAGCTCATCGCCACGGTAAAGGGCAACATCCAGTGGGTGAGGGAGAACCTGTAGCGAGCGCCAGCGGGTCAGTTGAGGGGCGTGCAGTCCGGCGAATCCGACAGGAGCACCAATTTCTGGAAGTAGTCCGTCGTGGATAGGCCTTCGTCAGTGCCCTGGTTGACGAGGCTCTGCCCTGCTGCGAAAGTGCTGCCCGCTTCGTCGAGCGAAAAGAGCACGTCTTGGCCGAACCATTGCTCGAACGGTCGGTAATCGAGGTCTGCGTTGGAGGGCGAGTAGCTGCGGAGGAGAAGCGGGCCCTGCTCCGTATGGGCGAGCAGGATGGAGCACACCGCCCCTGCGACAGGCGATCCGGCCGCATCGAGTCGCATGGCGAACCGATTGTACGTGCTGGAGCAGAATTCGGTCTCGCAGGCGCTCTGGATGACGTGCTCGCTGCCGAGCTCGCCGAAGAAGGCCTCCTGCGGGTAGCGTTCAGCAACGAACCGGAAGTTCGCCATCATCGCCTCGTCGCGCAGGTCGTTCGACTTCGAGGACCGCTCCGCTTCCGTTCCCCGGTAATAGCGCACGGTGCGGTCGAAGTTCTCGGCAAACTGCACCGCCCATCCGTACGAGCTGCCGAACGCTGCCTGCGCCTCTTCCGGTTGCTCGCGTATCGCCTGCCCCAGCTCCTCCAATGCCTGAACATCGCCGCTTAGGGCCCTTTCCAAGGTTGCGGCGAAGGCCTCGCCGACGTCGGCGGAGCCGTCGGCGAGCAGGGAGAGGCCCCGGGCGGCGGTCTCGGGCTGGTGGTCTACGTCCAGCCCGATCACATGAAGCTTCTGCTGGTCGGGCAGGGCTGCATTGTACTCCCGGAGCCAAACCCAGAAATCCCGCTCTTCTTGGGTATATCCCATCGTGCCGCTGAGCTGTTCCAGGTAGAAGTCCAGCTCGTCCGCATTGCCTGTTTGGAGGTAGCGGTCCAGCAGCAGGCCGCTGCCGAAGCCGGTCTCCCAGAGGAGGTAGCGTACGCCTTCGTGTTCATGGAAGTAGCGCACAAGCAGCTTCTCTGCCTGCTTGTCCTTCGCCTTCGTGTGGGTTTCCCCGGCAAGGAACACTCGGTAGCCGTCGACGTTGCCGATGGAGCCCTTTGCAAGCGGCTGTTCCAGGTCGAACGGGTTTGCCTGGCGCTCAAGATATTCGCGCACGGCGTCGGGGATGCCGGTTCCGCATCCGGGCAGGGCGAGCAGCGCCGCTGCGAGCGCTATTCCGACCATTGCTCTCATCTGGTCCCTCCTAAGAGGCCGTATGCTATCCGAAAGGCCATGCCTAATAATGATGGGGGGGGGCGTGTGTCAATGACTGGCCGACAGATAAGGGGACGAAGGGGGTGCGGGCGGTTTCCTGTCGAGGTTTCCGGGGATGCTGCCTCATCGCGGATGAGGCAGCATCCCTCCGTGCCCGTTCACCTACCTTGCTGACCAGGCGGAATCCTTGTTGAACAGGTTGTCGTACTGCACCGTGGCGTAGGCGCGCAGGGCCTCCAGCGCGCCGGGATCCCCGCCGTCCTCGTCGCCGAAGCCGTGCCAGGCGCCGTCGGCGGTCAGGAAGCCGTTGAGGTTGATGGCGGGAATCGCCTCGCGCACGGCCAGCAGGAAGCGCTGGTAGCCCGTCGTGGGCAGGCCCGCGGCCTCCACCAGTCTCGATCCCAGGTAGTTGAGGCTCGTGCGCTCGTCCGCGCCGCCGTCCGGACCGTGGGCGCCCTGCGCGCGGGCGGCGTCGTTCGCCCAGATGAGGTATGGCACCGTGTAGCGCTCCTGCACGGCCTCGAGCCCCAGGTCGTCGGCTGCGGCGCCGTCGTGGGTCGCTTCGAACAGCCAGTCGCTGAAGCCGGGCTGGTGGTCGCCGAAGAAGCACAGCACCACGGGCCGGTCGAGCGCGTTGAGCTTGTCCACGAGGTAGGCGAGGTCGCGGTCGGCCTGGCGGATGACGCTCGCGTACTCGTCGAGCTCTGGCGACATGCTGCCGTCGCCGAGCGGCACGCTCACGGCCAGATCGTCGGACAGGCCGCCCACATCGTAGCCGCCGTGGTTCTGCAGCGTCACGTCGAAGACGAACTGCGGGCGCCCGTCGGCTTCCAGCAGGTCGAGCACGTAGTCGTACGTCGCGCGGTCGGTGGTGAGCCCGCGCAGCGTGTCGGCGCCCGCGAACGCGGACTGGTCGGCGAACTCGTCGAAGCCCAGCTGGTCGTACACGCGGTCGCGGCGCCAGTTCGTGCTTTCGGCCGGGTGGACGGCATGGGTCGCGTAGCCAAGCCCGGAGAAGTAAGACACGAGGCTCTCGGCGCCGTCGAGGTCGTACAGCACATAAGGGTACACGCCGCCGCCGAGATGGCCCATGCTCGAGCCGGTGAGGAACTCGAACTCGCTATTGCACGTGCCGCCGCCGAGCGCCGATACGTACGCGTCGCCCGCTTCGAGCGCTTCCGCGGCAATCTCGTAGTAGTGCGCGGGACGGGCGCCGGTGCCGGCGAGGCCGGGATAGCGCGAGAGGTCCGAGAAGGTCTCGTTCATGACGGCTATCACGGTAGGGGCTTCGGTTTTGCCGGCCGTCTCGGGCGCGCCGCCGAGACGGCCGATCAGCGCGGCCACGTCGTCGGCGTCGTAGCCGTCCGGTTCTGCCGGGCTTAGGTCCTGCACGTGCTTGAGGAAGCAGAGCGCCGAGCCCTGCTCGGCGTACGACTCCTTCACGCCCCAGACGTCCACCGTGCACGCGTACGCCTCCTCCAGGTCGTAGGAGCCCAACCACCAGCCGAAGCATGCTGCCACGGCCACGGCGCACGCCGCGTTCACCGCGACCCGCCGCGGCGAGACCGTCGCCCTCGGCAGGAGGGAGAGCGCCGCGAGGCACAGGGCGAGCACGGCGGCAGCCTCCAGGAGCCGTTCGTCGAGCGCGAACGTGTAGCCGGACCCCACCGATGCGGCCGTCGAGAGCGCGAGCAGGTCGGCCGGCACGATGGGCTGCCCCTTGAACGCGATCACGAAGTGGTTCGCCGTGCCGGCCAGGAAGCACGCGGCCAGGAACAGGCCGACGGACGCGCGCGAGCGCTGCCCGGCGAAGTACACGACGGCGAGGAGCAACGCGAGCACGCACAGGTTCGCCGCCGCATAGTAGGGGTCCATGGCGAGCAGGGCGTCGTTCCACGGCCGTTCCAACAGGTAGAAGCCTGCGGGCACGGCAAGCGCTACGGCGAGGGGCCGCATCGCGCCCGCCGTTTTGCCGTCGATGCCCGGAGCACGCCCGCGCACAAGCGGCACGCAGCCGCAGGCGGCCAGCAGCAGGGCCGTGAAGGCCGTTTGCGGCCAGGGCGCCTCGACAAGGCCGGCTGCGGCGTAGAGGCACAGGCCGAGGGCGGCCAGGGAGCCGGCCAGGACGGCGGCGAGCGCAAGGGCGCGCGGGCGCGTGGGAGCCTTGGGCGCCCGCGAGGCGGATGGGGGCTCGGTCGGGACGGCAAGGCGGGTCTGCCGCTCGGTCATTAGGTACTCCTCGGTGAAAGACGATGCCCGTTCGACACGATGCCCGTCCGCGTGCATAAAAGAATGCCCATCATACCGGTTTTCCCGCCGCCCGCACCGCAGGCTCTGGCGAGCGGCACGCGCAGGGGAGAACCGTAACCGTCGAGCAGGCCGATTGGAGCGTACCTCCAGAAAACCTCGATTTCCCCTTCACATTATCTCCGAATCCCCTAAAATGAGGCAGTTGCTATCTTCCCACCTCAATGCCCGGTGCGAAGGCAGCATCGTCAGTAACGGTCGAACCAAGGAGGAAGACACGTGACTACTGCAGTCGCATGGATGGCCCCCGTGTGCGCCTTGATTGGCATCTGCATGGCGGGCTACCTGGGTTCCTGGGTGCTCAAGCAGGACCCGGGTCCCGACAAGATGAACAACATTTCGCTGAAGATCCAGCAGGGCGCCAAGGCGTTCCTCATGAGCGAGTACAAGCTGCTCGTCATCTTCATGGTGATCGTCGCCATCGTCATGGCCGTGGCGCTGTCGCCCATCACGGCGCTCGCGTTCGTCACCGGCGGCGTCATGTCGGCCGCCGCGGGCTACGTCGGCATGCACGTGGCCACGCGCGCCAACACCCGCACGGCCCACGCCGCCGAGGAGTCGGTGGCCAAGGCGCTCAACATCAGCTTCAAGTCCGGCCTGACCATGGGCCTGTGCGTGGCGTCGTTCGCGCTTCTGGGCCTGTCGCTGTGGCTCATCGCCATGGTGTTCGGCATGGCTGTGGGCGTGGACATCAACGCCGAGCTGGCCGGCCTCATGCACACGAACATCGGCATGGTCGAGGGCTTCGCCACCGGCGCTTCCGCCGTGGCGCTGTTCGCCCGTGTGGGCGGCGGCATCTACACGAAGGCGGCCGACGTGGGCGCCGACCTCGTGGGCAAGGTCGAAGCGGGCATTCCCGAGGACGATCCGCGCAACCCGGCCACCATCGCCGACAACGTGGGCGACAACGTGGGCGACGTCGCGGGCATGGGCGCCGACCTGTTCGAGAGCTACACGGGCGCCATCCTGGCCCCCACCATCCTGGCGGCCACCTTCGGCGCGCTGGGCGGCTACTTCGCCACGGGCGACCTGGTGTGGGCGCTCGTGACCCCGGTCATCATCGCCGGCTGCGGCATCATCACGTCCATCATCGGCCTGTTCGCCGTGCGTGCCAAGGAAGGCGCCGCGCTGCACAAGGCCTTGAACCGCGGCACCTACGTCGCGGCCGGCATCGAGATCGTCGTGATCTTCTGCCTGTTCTACGTGTGGAGCACGCAGTCCGTCGACGCGCAGCCGCTGTGGCTGTTCGGCTCGGTGCTGTGCGGCCTGGTGGCGGGCCTCGCCATCGGCAAGATCACCGAGTACTTCTGCTCCGACAAGTACAAGCCGGTGCATAAGATCGCCGACGCCGCCGACACGGGCGCGGCAACGGTCGTCATCGAGGGCATCGGCACGGGCATGCTGTCCACCATCGCCCCCATCGTGCTGGTGGCGCTGGCCATCATCGGCGCGTACACGTTCGGCAACATGGCCTTCCCGCTCGCGTCGGCCGAGGGCGGCATCGCCGTAGGCCTGTTCGGCGTGGGCCTGGCCGCCACGGGCATGCTGTCCAACACCGCCATCACCATCGGCGTGGACGCCTACGGCCCCGTGGCCGACAACGCGGGCGGCATCGCCGAGATGGCGGGCCTGCCCGAGGAGGTGCGCGACCGCACCGATGCCCTCGACGCCGTGGGCAACACGACGGCCGCCATCGCGAAGGGCTTCGCCATCGCGTCCGCGGGCCTGTCGGCCATCTCGCTGTTCGTGTCCTACCAGGCCACGATGCACCATGCCATCCCGAACTTCGAGCTGACGCTCACCGATCCGCTCATCGTTGCCGGCATCTTCATCGGCGCCATGATGCCGTTCATGTTCGCGGCCCTCACCATGGGCGCGGTGTCGCGCGCGGCCCACGCGATGGTTGAGGAAGTTCGCCGCCAGTTCCGTGAGATCAAGGGCATCATGACCTACGAGGCCGAGCCCGAGTACGACAAGTGCGTGGCCATCTCCACCTCGTCCGCGCTGCGCGAGATGATGCTGCCGGGGTGCCTGGCCATCATCGTGCCGGTTGCCATCGGTTGCTTCAACCCGGCCATGCTCGGCGGCTTCCTGGCCGGCGCCGTGGCCACGGGCATGCTCATGGCCATCTTCATGTCCAACGCCGGCGGCGCGTGGGACAACGCGAAGAAGTACATCGAGCAGGGCCATCACGGCGGCAAGGGCTCCGAGGCCCACAAGGCCGCCGTCGTGGGCGACACCGTGGGCGACCCGTTCAAGGACACTTCGGGCCCGTCCATGAACATCCTCATCAACCTGATGACCATCGTGTCGCTGACGTTCGCGCCGCTGTTCATCATGATCCAGGGCCTGTTCTAGATCTTCCTGCGGAAAGAGACGCTCTTCTCGGGGACCTCGGCGCCAAGCCGGGGTCCCCGTTGTTTTCCGGGCGGGGGGGGGTGGCCGCCTCGTGGGCCGAAGGACCGCGCCCTGCCAGCCAGCCCGAAGGGACGCTACGGCTGCTTTAGTGGGGGCAAATGCTCCGACTTCCCCTTTGACGCATAGTCGACGATCGTGATCGTGCCGCATGCGCAAAGCACCTTGCTCATGTCTGCGGCGATTCAATATATGACTGAAAAAGTAATGGACAAAAAGGATCGGTAGTCTATAGATTTTGGACGGAAATCAAGCGGCAGTGAATGCGGCGTTTTCTAAACGCCTGGTAGCAGGCCCGGTGTTTTAACTATCTTTTATCCAGAATAACGACAACTGCCCCTTTTTGTCACGGCACCGTATGCCCCGCACGTTAGGCGGCTGCTTCGAGGACAACTGCACGCGAAGGTCGTCAGATTGTGCCAATCAGCCGATTGTTCGCCAAACAGGGTCAAACAGGGAATAAGAACAAATGTTTGCCCATTGCCGTATTCTATGGTATGTTCGGAGAGCACGCTGTTTCGCAGGAAGGAGGCTGCGCGTGATCGTCAGCGCATCGCGGCGCACGGACATACCCCGGTTCTTCATGGACTGGATGCTGAACCGTCTGGAGGAGGGGTACGCGCTCGTGCGCAACCCTATGAGCCGCACGCAGGTGAGCCGTGTGGCACTCGGCGCAGGGGCGGTGGACTGCCTGGCGTTCTGGACGAAGGACCCCGAGCCGCTGCTCGCGCAATCCGCTCGCCTGGAGCGTGCGGCGCCCGCCCCGTATTTCGTGCAGTTCACGCTCAACGCCTACGGCGCCGACGTGGAGGCGTGGCTGCCGCGCAAGGTGGAGCTCGTGGAGACGTTCCGCGAGCTGGCGCGCGTCCTGGGCCCCGAGCGCGTGGTGTGGCGCTACAGCCCCATCTTGCTCGGCGGCCCCGGCGGACGCTACACCGAGGAGCACCACCTGCGCTACTTCGAGACGTTCGCCCGCAAGCTGGAGGGTTTCACGCACGCGTGCCGGTTGAGCTTCCTGGACGTGTACCCCAAGATCGCGCCCCGCATGCAGGCGCTGGGCCTCTTCGGCGTGCCGGAGGGGCGGAAGGCCGCGCTCGCGCTGCGTCTGGCCGAGATAGGCGCCGCGCACGGCATGGAGGTGGGCGGCTGCGGCGATGCGGCCCTTGCGCAGGCTGGCCTGGCGGGAACCGGCTGCATCGATGCGGCGCTCGTCGCGCGCGTGGCCGGGGTGGATGCGCGGGCTGGCTCGCCGGCGGCGCCGGGGGCGTGTCGCTGCGCGCCGAGCGTGGACATTGGAACCTACGATACGTGCGCCAACGGCTGCGTGTACTGCTATGCGAACCCGGGCGCGCGGCGGGCGGGCGTCGAGCCGGGGCCGCCGAGCCCGGACGGCTATCCGGGGAAGGGCGCCGCGGGCTACGGCGAAGGTAGGGCAGGCGGATGTGCGGCGCCGCGCGGTCCACGGGCCGCACGGGCGGGGGACGGTGCGGCCTGGCGCCTCGCGCGCTACGATCCTGCCGCGCCGATGCTCTGCGACGCCCTGCGGCCGGGCGACGTCGTGACCGAGCGCGCCATGCCGCCGCTGCCGAAGGCCACGCTGCCGCTGTTCTGACCGACCGGGGACGGCGCCGTCGGCTGGACCGTCCGTGGGCGACGGGCGGGGAGGCGGGTGGGCGCTGCGGAGGGCGGCGCACGGGCGCCGGGGAGCCGGCGCCGGAAAGCAGAGTCCGCGTGACGGGCGTCGGCCGCAGGAGGCGGCGCAAGCGCCGAGCGCTTGTCGCACGCGACGTGCGCCGAAGCAGGAAACGGGAGCGCCCTTTGCTTCGGGTGCTTGCTAGCGCAGGTTGCTCACGTGCTGGCAAGCGTCGCCGTAGGGCACGTAGCGGTAGGAGGCCACGACCTCCTGGCCGTTCGCGGGATCGAGCGCCACGAAGTTGTCCAGCGTGAGCGCGTCGGGGTCTTGCGCGTCGCGGTAGCCGATGAGGCAGATCCAGTGCTCGCCGTACGGGCCGGACACGTGGGCGACCGTGGGGCGCCCGGCCGCGATCTCGTCGTAGGCCTCGCGCAAAAGCGCCCCATCGGAGCCGAGGGAGCGGAACGACGAGTTACCGCCGCCCCAGCCGGGCCAGGTGCAGCAGCCGCATCCGTAGAGGGCGTGGTCGTTGGCCTTCCCGGTGAGCACCGCGTCGCCGTAGGCGCAGGCGTAGCCCGGGCAGCACACGGCATGCCCGCCGGCGCTTTGGTTCCCGATGGCGGCTATGAGGGCCGGGTCGTACGCGAGCACCTTGTCGGTGCGCTGCGCGGCCGCGGCCGCCGCCCGCTCGGCCTGCTGCCGCTCGTAGACGGCCTGCGCTGTGACGAGTACCTGCAGGTCAGCTGTCGGGGATGCCGCCGTGTCGGCCGCGGGTGGGGCGGGCTCGTCTGCCGAGAGCGATGCGGCGAGGAACGACGAGGGGGAGGGAAGGGGAGAGGAAGAGGCTGCGCGAGCCAACGGCAGGCTCTCGTCGCCTGCCCCTGCGCGATCGAGGGCTGCCGCCGACGGGGCGACCGTCGTCGCCGGGGCCGCTTCTGCCCGGCCGGCAGGCAGGGAGAGCAAGAGCAGCAAGGCGAGCGCCGCTAGGTATGCGGGCGCTGCCGAAAGGGTGCGCGATGCCATGGTGCAGCATCCTTTCCACGGCTGTGTCGGGTTCGTTTCGAGGGTGTTTGCAGCCGTCGGCATCCGATGGTAACGAAACGGCAACGTTCGAGGCAGCGGGCCTGGTTGAAACCTGTCGAAGCATCACATCGCGCACACGCCTTCCCCACAGCTCCTGCAACGATTCTCCACGGTGCGCCGGGCGGCCCCGGATGCGCAGGGGCCGCGAGCCCTCGACCACGGATCGGGCGGACCGGCTCGGGGCGGCGGGCCGGTCTTTCGATGCGGAGGCTTAACGTCAAGGATGCGGCGTGCGGCTCGCGCGCCGGCAGGAGCGGGGCGTGCGCTACAATGCGGGAAGGGCGCGGCCGCGCGGTCGCGGTGCTGTGCAGGGAAGCGAAGGAGGCGCGCCATGGGCGCACAGGATATCGACGTCGTCATCGTAGGAGCCGGTCCTGCCGGCATCTTCTGCGCGCTCGCGCTCGTCGAGCGCGGGTTCGCGGGGCGCATCGTCATGCTGGACAAGGGGCTGGCCGTGGAGGACCGTGCGTGCCCCAAGCAGGCGGGCGGGCCGTGCGCCGGCTGCGATCCGTGCCGCATCACCACGGGGTTCTCGGGTGCGGGAGCGTTCTCGGACGGCAAGCTGTCGCTTTCGAGCGAGGTGGGCGGCGACCTGCCCGACCTCATCGGCCACGAGGCCGTGCAGGCGGCCATCGGAGAGGTGGACGGCGTGTACCTGGCGTTCGGCGCCGACGGCCGCGTGGAGTGCGCCGGCCCGCGCCCGGAGGTGGACGGCATACGCCTGCGCGCCATCGAGGCGGGTCTCAAGCTCGTGGACTGCCCGCTGCGCCACCTGGGCACGGAGCGGGCGCGCGAGCTGTACGCGCGCCTCGAGCGCCACCTGGCTGACGCGGGCGTTGACCTGCGCTTCCGCACCACGTGCACGCAGGTGCTCGTGGAGGGCGATGCCTGCACGGGCGTGGTGGCCGAGGGCCCCGAGGGCGCCTACGAGCTGCGCGCCCGCCATACGGTGGTGGCCACCGGCCGGCGCGGGGCCGACTGGCTGGAGCGCATGTGCCGCGAGCACCGGATAGCCCACGGCCCGGGGCCCGTGGACATCGGCGTGCGCGTGGAGGTGCGCAACGAGGTCATGCGCACGGTGAACGACGTGCTGTACGAGAGCAAGCTCATCGGCTATCCCAAGCCCTTCAAGAACAAGGTGCGCACGTTCTGCCAGAATCCCGGCGGGTTCGTGAGCCAGGAGAACTACGACGGGGGCCTGGCCGTGGTGAACGGCCACTCGTACAAGGAGCGGAAGTCCGCGAACACCAACTTGGCCATCCTGTGCTCGCACAACTTCTCCGAGCCGTTCGACCAGCCCATCGCCTACGCGCAGAAGGTGGGCGAGCTCACGAACATGCTGGGCGACGGGCGTATCCTCGTGCAGCGCCTGGGCGACATCCTGGACGGCAAGCGCACCTGGGACAAGGAGCTGCTGCGCAGCAACGTGGCGCCCACGCTGGGAGACGCGGTGGCCGGCGACATAACGGCCGCCATGCCCTACCGCGCCATGACGAACATCCTGGCCTTCATGCTGGCCGTGGACAAGGTGGTGCCCGGCTTCGCCGCCCCCGAGACCCTGCTGTACTCGCCCGAGCTGAAGTTCTACAGCAACCGCGTGAAGATGGACGAGGGCTTCCGCACGAGCGTCCGGGGCCTGCGCTGCCTGGGGGACTCGAGCGGCTGGACGCGCGGGCTCATGATGGCCTCTGTCATGGGCTACTTGGCGGGAGGCTTGCTCGCCGACGCCTAGAACAGGGGAAACGCGTGCGTACTCCATCTGCGTGACACGCTGCGCGCAGGCTGCATGACGAAAATCAGCCGTCTGCACGATAGCCGGGCGGTGCGCGCCGGTCCATACTGCGGAGCTGTTGAAACCGATGGGGGCGAATCCCCCGCGCATTGGAGGCGTACTATGAAGATCCTCGGTATGGGCATGCCCGAACTGCTTATCATCCTCGGCGTTATCCTGCTCATCTTCGGCCCGAAGAACCTGCCGAAGCTCGGCGCCGCGCTGGGCTCGACGGTGAAGAACCTGCGCGAGGGCCTGGGCGGCGACAAGAAGGTCGAGAGTGCTGACGACGAGGCCGAGATCGTGGAGTCCGAGGACGAGGACGCCTCCGGCGACGACGCCGAGGGCGACGAGCCTAAGGCCGCGAAGAAGGTGCGCGCCCGCAAGGCCGCCTAACCCGCTATCCCGCGCGCTGCGCGCAAGCGCATGCGCTGTTCCTTCCCTCGAGCGCGAACTCCCTCCTCGCGCTCGGCCACGCGCCCGTGCAACCGCACGGGCGCGTGGCCGTTTCGGGGGAGTTTACCGGACGAGCACGTTCGTCCGTGCTCGTTTTGCGGGTGCGCCCGCTGCGGGGCCGGCCGCGCGCCGGCATGCGCTATCATGGGGCTTTCGGTATCCGCAGGGGAAAGGAGGCCCGGGCATGGGCGCGCATCGCCGTGGCGGCAGGGCCTCCCTGCGCGCCGTCGCAGGGTTCGCCTGCAACCAGGGCTTCGTCTTCTCGCTGTTCTACATGGGCGCGAACCGGGCGTTCGGCGAGGGAATCCTGTCGTTCGAGCGAGCGGACCTGTTCGGCACGCTGCTGTTCATGATAGCGTCGTTCGGCCTCCTGCGCGTGGCCTCCTCCAAGGCGCGCGGGGCGCTGCTCGCGCGGCCTCTTCTGTGGTGCTACGCCGTGCTGCTCGTGGTGGGCTCGATCGTGCCGGCGCTCGCCGGGAATCCGGCTCCCGCGAGCCTTGCGCTGGAGAGCGCGCTCGTGGGCCTGCCCGCCGGGCTCATGCTGGCTGCTTGGGGCCGCGCGCTGGGCGGGCAGCCGCTGGCCCGTGCGCTGCCGGCGGTGTTCGTGGGTTCGGCCGTGGGCGCCACGGCCTGCTTCGCCATGGCAACGGTGCCGGTGGAGGGAGCCGCCTTCTTGCTGAAGCTGCTGCCGCTGGGCAGCGCCTGGGCGCTCCAGGCGCTCGTCTGCGCGGGCTCCCAGCCCGACAGGGGCGGTCGCGATGCGGGAGGCGGCGTTGCGGAGGCCGGCGCCGGCGCCCGCGATGACGAGGCCCCTGCGGCCGGCAGGGCTGCAGCAGCCGAGACCGTGCAGGTTGCCTCGGCCGCCTTTGCCGCCGGCGCTGCGTCCACGCCCCGCGCCGTGCGGGGCGCCGAAGGCCCGAAGTCCCCGCTGTCGCTGCGGGCGCTGCTGGCCACGCCTGCCGAGCGGGCGCAGACGGCGCGCCTTTCGTTCAAGATGGCGGCCGGCACTGTGCTGTTCGGCTTGGCGGCGGGCTTCATGGAGACGTACGGCTCCGATCCCGGCATGGCTTCCACGCCCGCCTTCCCTGCGACGCTGCTGCTGTTCGTGCTGTTCTGCATTGCGGCGCTGCAGCTTCTGGCCACGGGGGGCCTCGACCTCGAGGCGGGCCCGGGTGCGGCATCGGGCCCGGACGCCGCATCCGCCGACGACGGCGCGCCCGCAGAGCCCGAGGGCCCGCTCGACGACGTGTACCGGCTGGCCGCGCTCGTGATGATGGCGGGGTTTCTGTTCGTGCCCGTGCTCGGCGACTTCGGCGTGCCGGGCGAGGCCATCGTGCTGGCGGGCTACCTGGGGCTGTCGGCCGTGCTCGTGTCGCTGTTCCTGGTCATGGCGCGCATCACGGGGCAGGATGCGGCGCAGTCGTTCGCCCGCGGCTTCACGGCCCTGTTCGCCGGGGAGATGGCCGGCGTGGCGCTGGGCAACGTCATCGACGTGGTGGCCGGCACCGAGCAGACGCCCTCCGTCGTGGTGGCCTGCGCCGGCCTCGCGGCGCTCTACGCCTTCCTGTTCCTGTTCACCGAGCGCGACTTCCGGGCGCTGTCCGTCATCGCGCGCGACGCCGACCGCTTCGACGACGCGTGCTCGCTCATTGCCGCCGAGCACGGCCTGTCCAAGCGCGAGGCCGAGATCCTGCCCTTCGCGCTCAAGGGCCGCACGGGCGAGCGCATCGCCGCCGAGTTCTACATCTCGAAGAGCACGGTGGACACTCACCTGCGCCGCATCTACGCGAAGTGCGGCGTCCACGGCCGCCAGGAGCTCATCGACCTGGGCGAGCGCACCGAGCGCCGCCTGTCGGGCCGCTAGCGCCCCTGCCCAGGTCCCCGCCCTGCGGCCTCCGGGCCCTCGCCCGCCTCATCCTGCGCCGCCCTTGCGCGGAGCACGGGCCTTCTCCGCCTCCTGGCCGCTCCTGCATGCCTCGCGGGGCCCGGATGGGGTACAATCGCGATCATCGAAGGGTGGGGGCTGGCACGGCGGGCGCCCTGGCGAGGCAAAGGCGGGAGCGGCGCATGGGACAGGAGAGAACGCGGGGCCCCGGCCGTTGGAGCCGGGTCGACGTCCAGGTGTCGATGGTCGCGGCCGTCGTCGTCGCGCTGTCGTTTCTGTGCGTGTACGTGTTCAACTACCAGATAACCTACCGGGACATGATATCCACGCTCAAGGAGCGCTCCGACAGCATCTACGGGTACGTCGAGGACGCGCTGGACAAGTCCACGTTCCTCGTCATCGAGGGTGCTGACGACGTCGATGGCGACGACGATCCGGCCCGTCCCGCCTACCGGGAGATGAAGGAGTCGTTCAAGGAGGTCAAGGCCGCCACCGGCGTGCGCTATCTCTACACGGCGAAGCGCGCGGCCGACGGCACGCTCGTCTACCTCGTGGACGGGCTCCCCTCGGAAAGCGACGATTTCCGCAACCCGGGCGACCCCATCGAGCAGGAGATCGTCGGCGATATGGAACGCGCCCTGGCCGACGAGGTGGTCTACCCGACCGACATCAAGTCGACCGACTGGGGACACATCTTCGTGTCGTACTATCCCATCCACGACGAGGGGAGCGTCGTGGGCGTCGTGGGCATCGAGTTCGATGCCGAGCGCCAGTTCGAGACGTTCCGCACGGTGCGCATCGGCACGCCGCTCATAGGGGTCGCGTTCTGCCTCGTGGCCGTGGCCGTGTCGGTGGTGCTGTTCAGGCGCATCTCGAACCCCGCCTACCGCGACCTGGCGAACACGGACTACCTGACGGGGCTCAAGAGCCGCAACGCGTTCGAGGTGGACGTGGCGAACTGGAACCGCACGGGTGTCCGGGTGGCCGGGGTCGTGGCCGTCGACGTCGACGGGCTGAAGGCGGTGAACGACGAGCTGGGGCATGCGGAGGGCGACGAGCTCATCCGCGCGGCGGCCGGGGTCGTGTCCTCGTGCTGCGGGGGCTTGGGGCCGGTGTACCGCGTGGGCGGCGACGAGTTCGCCGTCTGCTGCTTCGAGCTGGACGAGCGCGCCGGACGCCGCATCGCCGACGACCTGCGCGCCGCCTGCGCCGCCGTGGGCGTGGCCGGCCGATCCCTGTCGCTGTCCGTGGGGTGGGCGGTGCGGGAGGCGGGCGAGGATATCATGCAGGCCCACCGCCGCGCCGACGAGCGCATGTACGAGGACAAGGCGCGTGCCCACCGCGGCCGCAGGCCGGGGGAGCATGCCGGGGGCTCCGGGTTCGGCGAGGCGGCGGGATCGCCGGAGCCTCCGCCGCCCGGAGGCCGAGGCGCCTGATGCGCCCCGGCGCGGCCGATCCCCGTCCCAGTCCGGCCGAAGCCGCGCCGAGACGGGGGTCGGCCCCTAGCGCGCGGGCATCTCGAAGCCCTCGAGCGCGCGGTTGAGGAAGTCGTTCAGCGGCTTCATCCGCTCGAACTCGCGCGCGGCCGCCTCGGCGAAGCCGGGCGCGGCCACGTCCTCGTCGGGCACGGGCAGCTCCAGGTACCAGCTCTTGAACTTGAGCCAGCCGGCCTGCGGGTGCGCCGCGTCGAAGCCCTGCGGCACGCGCTTGAGCGCCTCGCCCTCCACCTGTAGGGGCGCGAGGCCCTCCACGACGCGCTCCCAGGCGTCGCCGTCCGCTGCGATGGCGCGCCGAACGCGGTCGGTGGCGTCCCTGAACATGGCCGCGAACAGCCCGCCTCCCAGAAACGAGCGGCCGCCCGGCCTGACCATGAGGTAGTAGCCCACGGGCACGGGCAGCTTGCCCGCCGGCCCCACATGGGCGCGCAGCGACGGGTTATAGGGCGACTTGTCGTTGGAGAAGCGCGTGTCGCGCGTGAGCTTGAACGTGAGCTTCTTCGGGTCGTGGCCCAGCACGGCGGGGTCGAACGCGCCCACGCGCTGCTGCACGTCGGCCACCAGGCCGTCGAAGGCGGCAAGGGCACGGGCCCGCTCGGCCTTCGTCTCGGCGAACCAGGCGCGGTCGTTGTGGGCCTCCAGCTCGGCCAGGTAGGAGAGCGCCGCGCCCATCCCGGCATCGACCCCGGCGCCCCTCTCGGCCGTCATTCGGACACCGCCTGCGCGAACACGTCCGAGGCCACGAGGCTGCGGGCGAATGCGGCCGCGTCGGAGGGACAGCGGTAGCGCGGCAGCGACGCGAACGCGCCCGATGCGTCGTCGAGGAGCTCCATGGCGTCGGTGCGCGCCTCGGCCGACGGTACCCTGGCGCCTGCGCCCGCGGCGGGCTGCGCACCTGCCGCGCGGCCCTCGACGGCATCCTCGGCCAGCTCCTCGAGCGCCTGGAAGCCGGGCCGGGCGGGGTCGATGCGGTGCGTGGCGATGGCGTAGTCCACGCGCCGCGCGCAGCGGCAGGGCCCGCCGGCCACGCCGCAGTAGGTTGTGAGGAACTCGGCCATGCGCGCCCGCGCGCGAGAAAGCCGTTGGCGGTACGCCTCGGGCGTGATGCCGAGCGCGTCGGCTGCGGCGCGGCTGTCCATCTTGAACATGGTGCCCAGCACGAACGCGCTGCGCCCCTCCACATCCAGGCACTGCAGCATGCCGTGCATGCACGACACCTTCAGCTCGCGTTCCAGCAGGCTCCTGTCCGCGCCGCCGGCCAGGTCGGGCACGTCGCGCTCGCGACCCGAGGCGATGTCCTCTCCATATACGTCGAAGCTCACGGGCCGCTGGGCGAACAGGCCCTTGCGGTAGGTGGCCAGATGGTTGAGCGCGATGCGGAACACCCAGGTGGAAAACGCGCTCTCGCGGCGGAACCCGGACAGGCGCGTACACGCCTTCACCAGCACCTCCTGCGTGGCGTCCTCGGCGTCGGGCACGGTGCCCAGCATGCGCAGCGCCAGGTTGAACACCCGGTCCTGCACGCCCGCCAACAGCTTGCCCAGGGCTTTCTCGTCCCCTGCGAGCGCGGCGTCGATCAATGCGTTCTCGTCGGTCATGCGGTTCCTCTCTCGTTCTCGCCGTCAGGTCGGGACACGGGCCGTTGCGCGGGGCCTTTGCGGCCGAGGCGGGCGCGCCCGCGCCCTCTGGTGCATTGGACGCTCCTGCGACCCCGCGTGTGACAGGGAAACGGAAAATTCCGGAAAAGCTGCGATCCGCATGCCCCGACGACCGTGGCGCCGCGCACCGCAGAACGGCGCCGCACGGCCGGCCTACCAGCCGCCTTCCGCGAGCGTCTCGCCGGCGAGCGACTTGAGCGCGAACGCCCCGCGCTCGTACACGGCGTAGCCCGCCGCGCCGTCTTTCGGGAGGGACGTGCTGCCGGGGTTCGCGAACAGCACGCCGCCGCGGTCGCCGAGCTCCTTCACGTGGGTGTGGCCGGTGAGGAGCGCGCTGCCGGGCGCGAGCGCGGGCGGGTCGTCGGGCGTCATGCGCGGCACGTGGCCGTGCGTGAGGTACAGCAGGTGCCCGTCGGCCTCCACCAGGGCGTAGTCGGCCAGGCAGGGGAAATCGAGCACCATCTGGTCGACCTCGGCGTCGCAGTTGCCGCGCACGGCCGTGATGCGCGCGGCCATGCCGTTCAGCACGGCCGCGACCTCCCGGGGCGCGTAGCCCTCCGGCAGGTCGTTGCGCGGCCCGTGGTACAGCAGGTCGCCCAGCAGGAGCACGCGGTCGGGCGCCTCGGCCTCGATGCGCGCGGCAAGCGCGCGCACGGCCGGCGCCGCGCCGTGCAGGTCGGATGCGATGACGAGCTTCATGGGACCTCCGATCAGTGGGGAGTTCCCAGTGTAGCGCACCGCCTCCCGACACGCGACCCCGCTGCACCGAGACCGCCCGGCGCCCAAGCCCCCATCTGCCTCTTCCGGCTCATCCGAGGTCGGCGCAGTAGCCGCGGGTGACGGTGCGCAGGGGGCTCTCGGGGAACAGGTGGGCGAACAGCGACGTGAAGTACCGGTCGGTCATGGACGCCAGGTAGTCCACCACGATCTGGTTCGGCTCGCCGGCCAGGTACTCCTCGGGCGTTATGGTGGCGGAGCGGGCGGCCAGGCTGCGCACGTGGTGGCGGAACACCGGCGAGCCCTCGTCGCCGCGCACGAGGTCGTCGAGCAGGCGCGCGTAGAGCTCCTCGAACATGGCGCCCACCACGTTGCCGTCGTTGCCCGCCATGCCCTCGCGCGCGTAGATGAGCTCGTAGTTCTGCCGCTTCGCCCGCTTGAGGTCGTCGAAGGCGGCCTCGGAGAGCGCGATGCGGTCGGTCCCGTAGCTCTCGTTCACGATGTCCACCGTGAGGTTGTTGATGATGCGCGCGTTGTCGCGCCCCAGGTAATCCGACTCGAACGCGTCGAGCGAGTCAACCACGCCCAGCTCGATGGCGTCGTAGCGGTCCTTGCCCACGTAGGCGATCATGTCGGCCACGCGCACGACGCAGCCCTCGAGCGTGGAGGGGCGCAGCCGGCCGATGGCGCCCTCGTCTGCCGTGCAGGCCTCCACCAGGCGGTCGAGCTCGTCGAAGGAGGCGGTGCTGCCCGTGCGCAGCACCTGCTGGGCGAACTCGCCGTTGTGACAGAGCACGCCGTCGAGCGTCTGCAGGCTCACGTTGCGGCGGTACAGCCGGTCGAGCACGCGCACGGAGTGCACGTTGTGGTTGAAGAAGCGCCCCGTGCGCTCGTGGTAGCACTGCGAAAGGTAGCGCTCGCCGGCGTGCCCGAACGGCGTGTGGCCCACGTCGTGTCCGAGCGCGATGGCCTCGATGAGCTCGCAGTTGAGCCCCAGGAGCGAGCCGATGCCCCGCGCGATGCGGCTCACCAGCTGCACGTGCAGGCCGCGCCGGCAGATGTCGTCGTTCTCCACGAACGAGAACACCTGCGTCTTGTCGGCGTAGCGGTTGTACGCGGGCACGTTCAGGATCTTCTCGATGTCGCGCGCGAACGCGGGGCGGGCGAGCGTGGCCTCGTCGTGGGGCTTCGGCTCGCGCCGCACGACGTCGGCATCGTCGAAGGCGCGCGGGTGCCGGCGCCCCGCCTTCCGGTCGGCGCGGATGGCGGCCTCGACCTCGGGGTCGAGCGTGCGGTAGGGGATGCTCGTGCGTTCCATAGGCGTCCTCTGCGAAGAAGCGCCGCCGCGGCGGCGCGCGTCGTGTTCGTCGGGGACATTGTAGCGCACGGAGGCGCGTCCCGCCGCCTGAACCGCGCAGCGAACGAATGTTTCACGCGAAGCGGGTGGGTGGCGGGAGGGCGCCGATCCACGATACGGGTGCCCTGACGTCCCCTTTGACGCATGGACGGTGAAGCGGATCGTGCCGTATGCGAAAAACGCCTTGCGCATGCCTACAGCGCTTCGATATATGACTGAATGCATAAGGGACAAAAAGGCCCGGTAATCTATAGATTTCGGACGGAAACCAAGGGATGGCGAATGCAGTGTTCGCGAAACACCTGGTAGCACCCCTGGTGTTTTGACTATCTTTTATCCAGAATAAAGAAAACTGCCCCTTTTCGTCCACAGCACCGCATGCCCCGTGCGTCGAGGGGGATGCCTATGAGAGGTGCGGCGCGTCGTGGTGATGCCGCCGAACGTGCGACCGACCCTGCGCGGCGGGCTTCGCGGAACCCGATGCGGCCGAACCCGGGCCCCTTGGCTCGGCGCCAAGGGGCCCGCCTCGATCAGTACCGGTACAGCGCCGCCATGCCGGAGTCGCCGGGGATCTTCTCGGGGGCGAGCTCGAACACCTCGGCGTCCTGGGCGAGCGCCGCGCGGGCGAACGCGTCGGCCAGCTCGGGGCCCTGGAAGCGGCCGTGCGGCTCGCGCTCGAACAGGAACACCTCGCCGGTCTCGTCGTCGAAACCGCCGGGGATGTAGGCGCCTTCGGCCACGAACAGCGCGCGCACCTTGCGCTCGACGAGCGCCAGCCCGATGGCCGAGAGGTCGGTGGAGCCGCCGCCGTGCGGCGCGGCGTCGCCCAGCTTCTCCAGCAGCTCGTCCGCGCGCGCCTCGCGCACGTGCTCGATGACGGCCTTGGCGTCGGCCAGCAGCTCGGGCGCCTCCATGCCGCCGATATCCTTCTCTATGCCCTCGTGCAAAAGGCGCGGCACGGTGGAGATGCGGCGGAAGGCGGCCTGGTGCTCGGGCAGGCTCACCAGGATGACCGGCAGCTCCGTTCCCTGCGCCAGGTACTCCGTCACCACCTTGTTCACGTGCTGGAAGAACTTCCCGGCCTCCTCCTTCCGCACGTCGTTGCGCGACTTGTAACCGTGGTAGGGCGGCATATGGTTCTCGAGCGACGAGTAGTCGAGCGCGCCCTCGTGGCCGTCGTACACGAGGGGGAATTCCTCGCTGAACTCGTCCAGCACGTCGGCAGGCAGCTCCACGCGGTCGAGCGAGCCGAAGTCGCCGTGCACGAACGCGAAGCGGTCGGCCGACAGCCCCAGCAGGAAGTAGCGCGAGCCGAACGAGAAGTTCTTGAGCAGCGGGCGCACGTAGAACCGCTCGCCTGCGAACGCGAGCGGACCCGCCACGTAGCCCAGCTGGTAGAGATAGGCGCGGTCGTTTCCCACGAGCACGGCCAGGCTGCCGCCGGGCACGGGGCTCGCCAGCTCCTCCAGCCGTGCGGCCACCTCGTCCAGCCGCGCGTCGACGCCCGTATGCTCGCGGTGCGCGAACTCCTGGGCGAGCTTGCCGCGCGCCTCCTCCACGAGGCCCTTGAACCGGATGCGGTCCTCCTCGGCGCCGGCGCGGCCGTGCGTGGGCAGGTAGAGCGATACCAGGGGAGGCTCCTCGTGCTCGAAAAGGGCCGAGTCGAAGTCCGCGAGTACCGAGATGCCGTCTTCCATGGGTAACCTCCCGTGTCCGTTTGCTTGTCCGTGGGCGTGCGTCGGCGCTCCCGGCCCGGACGCCGGGGCGCGACGCATCGGCCCAGCATAACAACGCGCCCGTAGGCCCGCCCGACCCCGCGACGCTCTGTAAGCATCCGGTTGGCAAGCTGCTGACAACTCGGCGCGGACGCGCTTGCGCTATACTGTGCGGAAGGGCGGGACGACGAGACGGAAGGGCCGTGCATGAGGAATCGGGAATGGGTGTACGCGGCGATCGCGGTGCTGAGCTTCGTCCTGATGACGGGCAGCCTGGTGCTCGCCTTCGGCAAGGGGGGCGAGGGCCTGTCGGGCGCGCGCGACTTCATCCCGGCCATCGGGTTCGGCGCCCTGTTCCTGGTGAACCTCGTGCTGGCCAAGCAGAACAGGCGGAGGTAGCGGGGGCGCATGGCGGGCACCATCAGCGAAGAGGACATCCAGAAGGTGCGCGAGGCGTCCGACCTCGTGGCCATTATCGGCGAGCGCACGCCCGTGAAGCAGCGCGGCCGCGACTTCTGGTGCTGCTGCCCGCTGCACAACGAGAAGACGCCCTCGTTCAAGATCGACCCCGTGCTGCAGCTGTGGCATTGCTTCGGCTGCAACGAGGGGGGCGACGTGTTCGGCTTCCTCATGAAGACCGAGGATCTGTCGTTTCCCGAGGCGGTGCGGAAGCTGGCCGAGCGGGCGCACATCGACATCGCCGACACGGGCGGCCGCGGCGGCGTGCCGAGCTCCAAGAAGGCGCGCCTGAAGGCGGTATGCGAGGCGACGGCCGCGTTCTACCACACCCAGCTCATGCGCAACCCGGACGCCGACGCGGCCGCCGCCCGCAGCTACCTGGCGGGCCGCGGCCTGGGCGGCGACGTTCCGCGCCGCTGGCGGCTGGGCTTCGCGCCGGGGCGCGGGCAGCTCGTGCGGCACCTGTCCGCGCAGGGCTTCTCGGCCGAGGAGATGGTGGAGGCGAACGTGGCCATGAAGGACCGCGGCGGCAAGCTGCGCGACCGCTTCTTCAACCGCGTGATGTTCCCCATCGGCGACGCGCAGGGCGAGTGCATCGCGTTCGGCGGGCGCGTCATCGGCAAGGGCGAGCCGAAGTACCTGAACTCGCAGGAGACGTCGGTGTTCCACAAGTCGCAGGTGCTCTACGGGCTGGACCACGCGAAGGCGGCTATGGCCGCCACGGGCGTGGCCGTGGTGGTGGAGGGGTACACCGACGTCATCGCGCTGCACGAGGCCGGCATAGGCAACGCGGTGGCCACGCTCGGCACCGCGCTCACCATGCGCCACATACGCCTGCTCGCGCGCCACGCGCAGCACAAGATCGTGTACCTGTTCGACGGCGACGAGGCGGGGCAGCGCGCCGCCGACCGCGCGCTCGGCTTCATCGACGACTCCATGACGCCGGAGGCGGGGCGGGCGAAGGTGGAGCTGGCCGCCGTCACGCTGCCGGACAACCTGGACCCTGCGGAGTTCGTGGGCGCGCGCGGCGCCGACGCGCTGCGCGAGCTCATCGCGCGCGCCCAGCCCCTGCTGAAGTACGGCATCGAGCGCCGCCTGGCCGCGCACGACCTGGGCAGCGCCGAGGGTCGCTCGCGCGCGCTCGTCGACGCGCTCGCGGTGCTCGCGCCCATCAAGGACTCGCTTCTGGCGAAGGACTACGCCGTGCAGATAGCGAGCCGCTGCCGGGCCCGCGAGGAGGACGTGCTCGAGCAGCTGGCGCGCCTGGAGCCGCCGCGCCGCGCCGCCGAGGCGGATGACGGCGGGCCGGGCCGTGCGGGCGCACCCGCAGGCGACGGGCGCCTTCCCGCGGCGGACCCGGGAGCCGCGGCCCCGGGCGGGGGCGCGCCGCGCCGCGCGGGGCTGTCCCAGCCCGAGGCGAACCGGCGCCGCTTCGAGCGCGAGTTCCTAAGCCTTGCGGCCCAGCACCCCGAGCTCGCCCTGGCACACGCTGACGCGCTCGCCAGCACGCAGTGGCACGAGCCGGTGCACGCCACGCTCGCGCAGAGCATGCTGGCCACGCTGGCCGAGGACCCCGCCGCGCCCGCGGCGCGCGTCATCGGCGACGCCGCCCGCGTGCTGCCGCAGGCGTCGGGCATCCTCACGTCCGGCTCCATGGCCGGCGCGACCGAGCCGGAGCCGCTCGCGCGCTTCCTGGCGGAGGAGCTGGCCATCGGCGACGCCGAGGACGCCGTGGCCGCCCTGCGCGCCCAGCTGTCCGACCCGTCCGCCCTGCCCGCCGACGAGTACGAGATGCTGTTCCAGACCGTGACCGCCATGCAGAAGGACCTCACCCGCCGCCGCCTCGCGCACAAGGCCGTGTAGCACGAGGAGGGGCACGCCCAAGGCCGGCTGATGCGAGGTTCGCCCGCTCGCGCTCTCTTCATTCCGCCTGGCGCCACCTCGGCGGCACGGACGACATGGTATACTCGAGCAAAGAGAAAGGAGTCGCCATGAGTCCCTTCGTCTGGCTGGGCGTCGCCGCCGTCATGGGCGTCGTCGAGATCGTCTCGCTCAGCCTCATCACCATGTGGTTCGTCGTGGGCGCGCTCGTCGCGTTCGCCGCGAGCCTGCTCGGCGCCGACCTCGTCGTGCAGCTGGTCGTGTTCCTCGTCGTCTCCGTGGCCTGCCTCGTGGGCCTGCGCCCCGTGTTCGTGAAGTACCGCGACCGCGGCAAGCAGGAGGAGCCCACCCATGTCGGCCAGACGGCCGTCGTGGTGGAGGACGTCGACAACGACGGCATGACCGGCCGCGTGGAGACGGACAACCGCATGACCTGGGCCGCGCGCTCCGCGGACGGCCTCCCCATCCCCGCGGGCGAGGTCGTGCGCATCGTGAGCCAGGAAAGCGTCAAGCTCATCGTCGAAAGGAAACGCTGATGTTCCCCTTGAACCCCCTCACCATCGCCATCGTCGTGGTCGTCGTGCTCGTGGTGCTGTTCTCCGTCACGTGCATCAAGATCGTGCCGCAGGCGCAGGCCGCCATCGTGGAGCGCCTGGGCTCGTACCTCACCACCTGGAACAACGGCCTGCATGTGAAGATCCCCTTCATCGACCGCGTGCGCGCGGGCATCACGCTCAAAGAGCAGGTGGCCGACTTCCCGCCCCAGCCCGTCATCACGAAGGACAACGTGACCATGTCCATCGACTCGGTGGTGTTCTTCAAGATCATGGACCCGAAGCTCTACGCCTACGGCGTGGAGAACCCACTCGTGGCCATCGAGAACCTGGCCGCCACCACGCTCCGCAACATCATCGGCGACTTGGAGCTGGACACCACGCTCGTGTCACGCGACACCATCAACGCCAAGATGCGCTCCATCCTGGACGAGGCCACCGACGCGTGGGGCATCAAGGTGAACCGCGTGGAGGTGAAGAACATCACGCCGCCGGCCGCCATCCAGCAGGCCATGGAGAAGCAGATGAAGGCCGAGCGCGAGAAGCGCGAGGCCATCCTCTTGGCCGAGGGCGAGAAGCAGTCCGCCATCACCGTGGCCGAGGGCAACAAGCAGGCGCAGATCCTGGCCGCCGAGGCCGAGAAGCAGGCCGTGATCCTGGCCGCCGAGGCCGAGCGCGAGAAGCAGATACGCGAGGCCGAGGGCGAGGCCGCCGCCATCCTGAACGTGCAGCAGGCCACCGCCGACGGCATCCGCATGGTGCGCGAGGCCGGCGCCGACAACGCCGTGCTCACCCTGCAGGCCTTCGAGGCCCTGAAGACCGTCGCCGACGGCCAGGCCACGAAGATCATCATTCCCTCCGACATCCAGGGCGTGGCCGGCCTCGCCGCCAGCCTGAAGGAGATCGTGGTGGACAAGTAGGAGTCGCTTGCTTTCTTCCCCTTCTCACCTTGGGTTTTGTGGATGTTTCCCGCATGCTACTGGACAAGGGGCAGACGAAACCGCACAATGTCCCCATAAGGAGCTTTTCCGCGTCCCGGCCTGCGCCGGGACGCGTGCGATAAGGAACGAGAGGGACGTGTCTTCGTGATAACCATCGTGCAATCACCGAACCCGTTGCTGAACACGGTCTGCGAGCCGTGCGATTTGGGCGACAAGGGCCTGCGCAAGCTGGCCAAGCAGATGGCCAAGGCCATGTACAAGAACGACGGCTGCGGCCTGGCCGCGCCGCAGCTGGGCGTGACGAAGCGCCTCGTGGTGGTGGACTGCGACCAGGCCGAGTCCGGCGAGCAGGACCCCATCGTGCTGGTGAACCCCGTGCTCGTGGACACCCAGGGCGACCCGGTGGTGGAGGGCGAGGGCTGCCTGTCATGCCCCGGCATCTCCGTGCCCATCGCGCGGCCGCCGTGGGCGCGCGTGCGCTACTTCGACCTGGACGGCGAGGAGTGGGAGATCGAGGGCGACGGGCTTTTGGGCCGTTGCCTGCAGCACGAGCTGGACCACCTGGACGGCGTCACCATGTTCGAGCGCTGCGATCCCATCGCGCGCATCCAGGCGCTGCGCGACTACGAGCTGGCGCGCGCCGCGGGCGCGAAGCCGGGCGAGACGTCGCTCGATACGCGGGTGCGCTGACCATGCGCGTCGTGTTCATGGGCACGCCGGAGTTCGCGGCCACCATACTGGAGGACCTGTCCCAGCAGCACGAGGTGGCGGCCGTGTACACCCGCCCCGACGCCGTGCGCGGGCGCGGCAGGAAGCTGGAACCGTCGCCGGTGAAGCGCACCGCCGAGCGCCTGGGGCTGCCCGTGCTCGAACCGCGCACGCTGCGCGACGAGGCCGTGCAGGCCGAGCTGGCCTCGTTCGAGCCCGACGTCATCTGCGTGGCTGCCTACGGCGCCATCCTGCCGAAGGCGGTGCTGGACCTGCCGCCCTTCGGCTGCCTGAACGTGCATGCGTCCCTCCTTCCTCGTTGGCGCGGCGCGGCGCCGGTGGAGCGCGCGATACTCGCGGGCGATGCCGTGGCGGGCGTGTGCATCATGCGCATGGAGGAGGGCCTGGACACGGGCGCCTACTGCGTGTGCCGCACGGCGCGCATCGACGGCAAGACGGCCCCCGAGCTCACCGACGAGCTGGCGAACCTGGGCTCGCACGCCCTGCTCACGGCCCTCGTCCACGTGCAGAGCGGCGCGGCCGAGTGGACCGAGCAGGACGAGTCGCAGGTCACTTACGCCTCGAAGGTGGGGAAGCGCGAGCTGGACCTGGACCCTCGGGATACGGCCGAGGCGGCTGTCCGCAAGGTGCGCGCCTCGAGCGGCGCCCACCCCGCGCGCGCCGTCGTAGCCGCCCGCCCGGTGACGGTGCTCGCGCTGCGTTCCGTGGAAGACGCCCGCGGGTGCGAGCTGGCAGGGGGGCTGGCGGCGGGGGAGGTGCGCTTCGCCGGAAAGCGGCTGTTCCTGGGCTTCGCCGACGGTGCGGCCGAGGTGGCTTCCGTCAAGCCCGACGGCCGCCAGGCCATGGACGCCAAGGCGTTCGCCGCCGGCGTGCAGGGCATCAAGCAGGAGACGCTTTCATGGGAGGCTGCGCATGAGTGACGAGAAGACCGCGGGCCGTCCGTCGAAGGCGAGCCCGGCGCGCCTCGCGGCCCTCGCCGTCGGCGGCGACGTGCGCCGCCGCGACGCCTACGCGCAGGACGTCATCGCCCGGCGCATCGACGGCTCGCGTATGAGCCCGGAGGACCGCGCGTTCGCCACGCGCCTCGCGCTGGGGGTGACGAGCAGCTGGGGCACGCTCGACGAGGTGCTGGACCGCGCGCTCGACAAGCCCGGCGACGTGCAGGACGACGTGCGCGACGCGCTGCGCATTGCCGCCTACGAGATACTGTTCCTGGACAAGACGCCGCATGCGGCCGTCGACCAGGGCGTGGAGCTCGTGCGCTCCGTGCAGCCCCGCGCCGCCGGCCTTGCCAACGCCGTGCTGCGCCGCGTGGTTGCCTTGAAACGCGACTTCCCCTTCGGCGACCCCTCCCGCGACGTGGCGGCGCTCGCGCGCCTGCATGCGTTCCCCCTATGGCTGGCCAAGCGCCTCATAGTCGACTTGGGCCCCCAGGCGGCCGTGGACCTCATGCGCGCCTCGAACGAGCCCGCGCCGCTGTTCGTGGCCGTGAACGAGGCGAAGGCGACGGCGGAGGAGGTGCGCGCGGCCCTGGGCGAGGCGGGCGCGGACGTGCGCCCGGTGTCCATCGACGGCGTGGAGGTGCCGGGCTGCCTGCAGGTTGCCGAGCCGCGCGCGCTGCAGGACGGGCGCGTGCGCCGGCTGTTCTCGCAGGGCAAGCTGCTCGTGTCGGACGCGGCCTCGCAGCTCGTGGCCGCGAGCGTGCTGCCCGCGCACATGCCCGCGTCGTTTCTGGAGATAGGGTCCGGGCGCGGCACGAAGACCATCCTCTTGCAGAGCGGCGCCCTGCGCGCCTACGGCAGCCAGATGGAGCTCGTGGCGCTGGACAACCACGCGTTCAAGACCGACCTCTTGCGCGAGCGGGCCGTGGAGTACGGCGTGCACGTGGCCGACGCGGTCACGGGCGACGCCACCATGCTCGGCGCCGTGCTGGGACGTCGCCGCTTCGACGCCGTGTTCATCGACACCCCCTGCTCGGGCCTGGGCACGCTGCGGCGGCATCCCGAGATACGCTGGCGCCTGACCGAGGAGCATCTGGGCGAGCTGGCCGCGCTCGGCCTGTCGCTCCTGCGTTCGGCGGCCGGCCAGGTGGCGCGCGGCGGCCAGCTGGCCTACGCCACCTGTACCGTGACCCATACGGAGAACAACGCCGTGGTTAAGCGCTTCCTGGAGAGCCCCGAGGGTGCCGATTTCGAGCTGGCCCCCATCGCTGGCAAGGCGTGCGTGGCCACGCGCCTCGCGCCCGGAACCCCCGACGCGCACTTCGCCGTGCGCTTCGCGCGCAAGCGATAGGGCGCATGCCCGGCCGGCGCGCCGGGCACCTGCGACGCTTTCCCGGGGCCGGCCGGTTGGGGCTTCTCGGTCGACCCGCAAGCGCCGTGCTCCGCTTATCGGCCGACTGGCGTTTTTTGCCGGACGGCCGTGGACGCACGGCGTCCCTTCCTCCGGTTTATTGCGCGTCCGCCTGCGGAGATTTCGGCCTTCTGGGGCCGAAGCCGACCGATTTGCTATACAATGGGAAAACTTTTTACCAGGCAAGGCAGGGCCGCCCCCCATCCAAGCGACGCTGCCGCGACGTTGAGAAGGAGGTCAAGCGACTATGGAGCCGAATATCGAAGAGGTGGCAGGGCGAATTCGGGCGCTGCGCGAAGACCTCGACATCACCCAGCAGGAGATGGCGGACGCCACCGGGCGCACCCTTGCCGAGTACGCCGCCCAGGAATCGGGCGCGCAGGACCTGTCGTTCACGTTCCTCTACAAGTGCGCCGAGCGCCTGGGCGTGGACGTCATCGAGCTGCTCACCGGCGAGAACCCTCACCTGTCGGGCTACTCGCTCACGCGCGCGGCGGACGGGCTGTCCATCAAGCGCCGCGCGGGCTTCGAGTACCTGCACAAGGCCCCCCACTTCAAGAACAAGCTGGCCGAGCCGTTCCTGGTCACTGCGCCCTACCTCGAGGAAGAGCAGGATGCTCCCATCCACCTGTCCTACCACGTGGGCCAGGAGCTCGACTTCATCCTGTCGGGCAAGATGCGCTTCGCCTACGAGGACCATATCGAGGAGCTGGGAGCGGGCGATCTGCTCATGTACGACTCCGGCCGCGGCCACGGCATGATCGCCACCGGCGGCGAGCCGTGCACGTTCCTGGCCATCGTCATGAAGCCCCACGGGGACGCGATTATCTAGGCGCCGCCACCTCTCCTCGGCTCGTCGCCCTTGATGGGCCGAGGCGGGCGTCAGGTCAGGCGCCGACGCATCGATGATCGTATCCGCCTCGCGGCGGGCTGCCCGCCGCATTGCCTCCAAGGAAGAGAACACCCATGAGAAACATCAACCTCCGCTTCGTCGAAGAGACCTACGACGAGGAAGGCCTGCTGACCGATTTCGCCGTCAAATGCCCCGAGAGCTTCAACTTCGGCTATGACGTGGTCGACGACATCGCGCTTGCCGACCCCGACCGTCGCGCCATGGTGTGGTGCAACCCCGAGGGCGAGGAGCACGCGTTCACGTTCGCCGACATGAAGGAGTGGTCGGACAAGACCGCGAACTACCTGGCGGACGCCGGCATCGGCCGCGGCGACTACGTCATGGTCATCCTGCGCCGCCACTACCAGTTCTGGTTCGTGGCCACGGCGCTCGCGAAGCTCGGCGCGGTCATGGTGCCGGCCACCTTCATGCTCAAGGAGCACGACCTTGAGTACCGCCTGAACGGCGCGTCCATCAAGGCGATCATCGCCACGTCGCTCGGCGACATCGCGAACGTGGTGGACAACGTGGCCGACGCGTGCCCCACGCTTCAGGTGAGGATGCTCGTGAACGGCGCGGGCGGCGGCCTCACGCCCGAGGACGCGGACGGCAACCTCGTGTTCCCCGACGACGGGCTGCCGCTCGGGCCCGCGCTCTCCGGCCCCGACGGCGTCTGCGCGGCCCCGGCCGAGCGCGCGGGCTGGCTCGACTTCAACACGGGCGTGCGCGCGGCCTCGGCCGACTTCGCGCGCGTGGAGACGAAGGCGGCCGACCCCATGCTCATGTACTTCTCGAGCGGCACGTCGGGCAATCCGAAGATGGTGCTGCACGACTCCGAGTACGCCATCGCGCACCTGGTCACAGCCAAGCATTGGCACAACGTGCAGCCCGACGGCCTGCACTTCACCATCGCCGACACCGGCTGGGGCAAGGCCGTGTGGGGCAAGTACTACGGCCAGTGGCTCATGGAGGCGTGCGTGTTCACGTACGACTTCGACCGCTTCCATCCCTCCGAGATCCTATCGCTCATCGGGAAGTACGGCATCACGACGCTGTGCTGCCCGCCCACGATGTACCGCATGATGATGGCCGAGGACGTGGACGCCTACGACCTGTCCACGCTCGCGTACTCCACGACCGCCGGCGAGGCGCTCAACCCCGACCTGTTCGACTTCTGGAAGGAGCACACGGGCCTCACCATCTACGAGGGCTTCGGCCAGACCGAGACGCCGCTCACCATCGCGAACCTCACGGGATCCACCCCGCGCCCGGGCTCCATGGGCAAGCCGGTGCCGCTGTACAACGTGGAGATCCAGCGCGAGGACGGCAGCCGCTGCGACACGGGCGAGACGGGCGAGGTGTGCATCGACGTGCGCGAGAAGGCCGCCGGCATCATGCTGGAGTACTACCGCGACCCGGAGAAGACGGCCGCGGCCGTGCACGACGGCTGGTACCACACCGGCGACACCGCCTGGTGCGACGAGGACGGCTACTTCTGGTACGTCGGCCGCAACGACGACGTGATCAAGTCGAGCGGCTACCGCATCGGGCCCTTCGAGATCGAGAGCGTGCTGCTCGAGCACGAGGCCGTGCGCGAGTGCGCGGTCACCGGCGTGCCCGACCCGGTGCGCGGCAAGGCCGTGAAGGCCACCGTGGTGCTGGCCGAGGGCTTCGCCGGCACGAGCGAGCTCACGAAGGAGCTCCAGACCTGGGTGAAGAAGCGCACCGCGCCCTACAAGTACCCCCGCATCGTGGAGTACGTGGACGCGCTGCCCAAGACCGTGAACGGCAAGATCCGCCGCGCCGCCATCCGCCAGGAGGACGAGAAGCCCAAGACCCCCGAGGGGCTGGTGTGACGCCCGCGGCTTGGGCGCCTGCCGCGCCCGTCCTGGTGGTGACCGGCCACTACGGCGTTGGCAAGACCAACCTCTCGCTCAACCTGGCGCTCGACGCGGCGGCGCGCGGGCTGGAGGTCACGGTGGTGGACCTGGACGTGGTGAACCCGTTCTTCCGCTCGAGCGACTACCGCGGCCTCTTGGACGAGGCGGGCGCGCGCGTGATAGCGCCGGTGTTCGCAGGCACGAACCTGGACGGGCCGAGCCTGTCGGGCACCATCCTGCCGGCCGTCGAGCAGGCGCGCGCGGGGGAGGGGCGGCTGCTCATCGTGGACGCGGGCGGCGACGACGTGGGCGCCACGGCGCTCGGGCGCTTCGCCAAGACGGTGGCGGCCGGGCCCTACGAGATGCTCTACGTGGTGAACCGCAGCCGCAACCTCACGCAGGAGCCCGCCGAGGCGGTGGAGGTGCTGCGCGAGATCGAGGCGAAGTCGCACCTTGCCGCCACGGCCGTTGCCAACAACACGCACCTGCAGGAGGACACCGACGCGTCCGTGGTGGCCGCGGGCATCCCCTTCGCCCAGGAGGTCGCGCGCCTCGCGGGCCTGCCGCTGGCCTTCACCACGGTGCCTGCCGATGCGGCCGGCCAGGACGCTGACCGGCAATTTCCCCGCTTTGGGCGGGACGGAGGGGCGGGCGCGCCCTATCCTGTGCGAGTATATGTGAAAACTCCCTGGCAATAAGACGAGAGAGCGGCGGCGCTTCGGCGGCGCCGAGCGTGCATGACTGACGAGACGAGGAAGGCGGATCATGGCGAGAATCAGCGTAGACGACTCCTTCTGCAAGGGGTGCGGCCTGTGCGTGGACGCATGCCCCGTGCATATCATCGAGCTTGACGACGACACGATCACGGCGAAGGGCTACCACCCGGCGCATTGCGTCGACATGGACGCGTGCACGGGCTGCGCGTCGTGCGCGACGATGTGCCCGGACGTGGCCATCACGGTGGAAAGGTAGGCTGGGCATGGCAGAGAAAGTGCTCATGAAGGGCAACGAGGCGCTGGCCGAGGCGGCCATGCGCGCCGGCTGCCGCTTCTTCTTCGGGTATCCCATCACGCCGCAGACGGAGCTCGCGGCCTACATGTCCAAGCGCATGCCCAAGGTGGGCGGGACGTTTTTGCAGGCCGAGAGCGAGATCGCGGCCATCAACATGGTGTACGGCGCGGCCGCTGCGGGTGCGCGCGTCATGACGTCGTCCTCGTCGCCGGGCATCTCGCTCAAGGGCGAGGGCATCTCCTACATGGCCGGCGCGGACCTGCCGGGCGTCATCATCAACGTGCAGCGCGGCGGCCCGGGCCTCGGCGGCATCCAGCCGTCCCAGGCCGACTACTGGCAGGCCACGCGCGCGCTCGGCCACGGCGACTTCCGCGTGGTGGTGTACGCGCCCTCCACGGTGCAGGAGATGGCCGACTACGCGTTCACGGCCTTCGACGTGGCCGACAAGTACCGCACGCCCGTCATGATCCTCGCCGACGGCATGCTCGGCCAGATGATGGAGCCCGTGGTCATGCCCGAGCCGCGCGACGAGCAGATCGAGAAGCCCTGGGCCACCACCGGCCACAAGCATGCGCGGCCGCACAACGTGGTGAACTCGCTCTACCTCACGGCCGACGAGCTGGAGCGCCTGAACATCGAGCGCTACGAGCGCTACGCCCAGATCGAGCGCGACGAGCAGCGCGCCGAGACGTTCCTCGTCGACGACGCCGACGTGGTGGTCGTGGCGTTCGGCGCGAGCGCCCGCGTGGCGCGCAGCGCCGTGATCGAGGCGCGCGCGAAGGGCGTGAAGGCCGGCCTCATCCGCCCCATCACGCTGTGGCCGTTCCCCGTGGACGCGCTCGAGGCAGCCGTGCCCACCGCCAAGGCCTTCCTCACCGTGGAGATGAACATGGGCCAGATGGTGGACGACGTGCGCCTCGCCGTGAACGGGCGGTGCCCTGTGGAGTTCTTCGGCCGCACCGGCGGCGTCATCCCGACGCCCGTGGAGGTGCTGGCCCAGATCGAGGACCTGAACGATCGCATGATGAAGGGAGGGGAGTAACCCATGGCCGAGAAAGAGACCAAAGTGGTGTTCGAGCGCCCGCACGCGCTCCTTCCCGTGGTGACGAACTACTGCCCGGGCTGCACGCACGGCATCATCAACCGCCTCGTGGCGGAATGCCTCGACGAGCTGGACGTGGAGGGCGACGCCGTGGGCGTGGCCCCCGTGGGCTGCTCCGTCATGGCCTACGACTTCTTCGGCTGCGACATGATCGAGGCCGCGCACGGGCGCGCCCCGGCGGTGGCCACGGCGGTGAAGCGCGTGCACCCGAACAACGTCGTGTTCGCCTACCAGGGCGACGGCGACCTTGCCTCCATCGGCATGGCCGAGACCATCCACGCGGCCACACGCGGCGAGAACATCACCGTCATCTTCATCAACAACGCCATCTACGGCATGACGGGCGGCCAGATGGCCCCCACCAGCCTGCCGAACCAGGTGACTCAGACCTCGCCCTACGGCCGCGACACCGACGCGGCCGGGTTCCCCATCCGCGTGTGTGAGCTCATGAGCTCGCTCGACGGCGTGGCGTACCTCGAGCGCGTGACGGCGGACAGCCCGAAGAACGTGCGCAAGGCGAAGAAGGCCATCAAGAAGGCGTTCCAGACCCAGATCGACGGCGCGGGCTACTCGCTCGTGGAGGTGGTGGCCACGTGCCCCACGAACTGGGGCATGACGCCGCAGGACTCGTTCGACTGGATGCGCGAGAACATGCTGCCGTACTACCCGCTGGGCGTGTACAAGGACGTGCGCGCCGAGGGCTTCGCGAACGCGGCCGAGGCCGCGGCGGCCCGCGCTGCGGACTGCCCGATCGCGAACCCCGCGCCGCAGGCGGAAGGAGGTGCGCGATGAGCCGCTCCCTGAACATCGTGCTCGCCGGGTTCGGCGGCCAGGGCGTGCTGTTCGCCGGCAAGCTGATCGCCTACGCCGGCCTGCTCGAGGACCGCGAGGTGTCGTGGCTTCCCTCCTACGGCCCCGAGATGCGCGGCGGCACCGCGAACTGCAGCGTGTGCCTGTCCGACGACCCCATCGGAAGCCCGCTCGTGCTCGCGCCGAACGCGCTCATCGCCATGAACCAGCCCTCGCTCGACAAGTTCGAGCGCAGCGTGACCGAGGGCGGCGTCGTGGTGGCCGACTCCACGCTCATCGCGGACATCCCGGACGTGCCGGGCGTGAACGTGTGCGCCATCCCCGCCACCGCCATGGCCGAGGAGGCCGGCTTCAAGAAGCTCGCCAACATCATCATGGCCGGCAAGCTGTTCGCCGAGACGCGCTTCTGCGCCGAGGACACGCTGTGGAAGGCCATGGAGAAGTGCGTGCCGGCCAGCAAGGCCGCCATGCTGGAGATGAACAAGAAGGCCCTCACGCTGGGCATGGAAGCATGATATTCCGCCGGCTTGCCGGCCGGCGGAATGGTCGATGCTGCGGCTTCCCGTGGTGCCCGATCTCGCCCCTTCTTCGCTTGCCCTCACGTGCGAAGCACGCTCGGCCGCGAAACGGGGCGAGATCGGGCACCACGGGAAGCCTCGCTGACTGATATGGACCTATGAGGTTGGAAAGGAACACGATGGTAACCGAATTCGCCGAGATAGGGCTGCGCATCAAGGGCCTGCGCGAGGCGTGCGACGTCACGGTCGAGGACATGGCGGCCGAGTTGGAAGTGCCGGTGGAGACGTATGAGGAATGGGAGGCCACGGGCGCGGACGTGCCCATCTCGGCCATCTACCACATGGCGCACCACTTCGGCGTGGAGTTCACCGAGATCCTCACCGGCACGGCCGCCAAGCTGCAGACCTACCAGGTGGTGAAGAACGGCGAGGGCCGCGAGGTGGACCGCTACCCGGGCTACCACTTCGAGGACCTGGCCTGGCGCTACACCGGCAAGATCATGCAGCCGCTGCTGGTGGTGCTGGACCCCTCCGACGAGCCGGCCAAGCTCGTGACGCACACCGGCCAGGAGTTCAACCTGGTGCTGGAGGGCACCGTCGTGGTGACGTGGGAGGACAAGGAGTTCGAGCTGAACGCCGGCGACAGCATCTACTTCAACCCCGAGCACCCGCACGGCCAGCGCTGCGGGAGCGACGTGCCCGCCAAATTCGTGACCATCATCGCAGAGTAGGAAGCGCGACCCGTGAACCATATCCTGAAAAAGTACTGTCCGCGCATCGAGTTCGACTCCTACGAGGACTTCTTCGAGAACTTCCAGATCAACGTGCCCGAGGCGTTCAACTTCGGCTTCGACGTGGTGGACGAGTGGGCGCGCGTCGAGCCCGGGAAGCGCGCGCTCGTGTGGTGCGACGACCACGACCACGAGCGCACCTTCACGTTCACCGACCTGTCGCGCCTGTCGAACCAGGCGGCCAACGCGTTTCGCAAGCTGGGCATCGGCAAGGGCGACGTGGTCATGATGATCCTGCGCCGCCGCTGGGAGTACTGGGTGTGCGCCGTGGCGCTGTGCAAGCTGGGGGCCACCATCATCCCCGCGTCGCTGCAGCTGACGAAGAAGGACATCGCGTACCGCGCCAACTCCGCGCAGGTGAAGATGATGGTGTGCGTGGACGACGACTACGTGTGCACGCAGACCGAGGAGGCGCTGCCCGATTCGCCGTCCATCGAGAACCGCATCATCGTGGCAGGCGAGCGCGCGGGCTGGACGCCGTTCGACGAGCTGATCGCCGGCGAGTCCGACGAGTTCGAGCGCCCGATGGGCGAGGCCGGCGTCACGAGCAAGGACACCATGCTCATCTACTTCACGTCGGGCACCACCGGCATGGCGAAGGCCGTGTGCCACAACTTCGCTCACCCGCTGGGCCACATCATCACGGCGAAGTACTGGCAGCAGGTGGAGGAGGACACGCTGCACATGAGCGTGACCGATTCCGGCTGGGCGAAGTTCGGCTGGGGCAAGATCTACGGTCAGTGGATCGCCGGCGCCACCATCTTCGCTTACGATATGGACAAGTTCGTGCCCACGAAGCTGCTGCAGAAGATCCAGGACTACCAGCTGACCACGTTCTGCGCGCCGCCGACGATGTACCGCTTCATGCTGCAGGAGGACGTGGCTTCTTTCGACCTGTCGAGCGTGCACAATTTCGCCACGGCGGGCGAGCCGCTCAACGCCGAGGTCACCATCGCGTGGAAGCGCTTGACCGGCAAGAACATCCGCGAGGGCTTCGGCCAGACCGAGGGCCCGGTGCTCCTGGCCACGTTCCCGTGGATCGAGCCGCGACCGGGATCGATGGGCAAGCCGTCGCCGCTGCTGAACATCAAGCTGCTCGACGAAGAGGGCATCGAGGTGCCCGACGGCGAGGAGGGCGCCATCTGCGTCACGGGCCTCAAGGAGGCGTACCCGCCGGGGCTGTTCACGGGCTACTACCGCGAGCCGGAGCGCACGCAGGAGGCCGTGGGCGGGGAGTACTACAACCTGCACGACATGGCGTGGCGCGACTCGGACGGCTACTGCTTCTTCGTGGGCCGCAACGACGACGTGATCAAGTGCTCGGGCTACCGCATCGGCCCCTTCGAGGTGGAGAGCGCGCTCATCGAGCACCCCGCCGTGGTGGAGTGCGCCGTCACGGCCGCGCCCGACCCCATCCGCGGCAAGGTGGTGAAGGCCACCGTCGTGCTGGCGCGCGGCTACGAGCCCTCCGACGAGCTGGTCAAGGAGCTGCAGAACCACGTGAAGCACACGACCGCGCCGTACAAGTACCCGCGCATCGTGGAGTTCGTGGACGAGCTGCCGAAGACCATCGGCGGCAAGATCAAGCGCAAGCTCATCCGCAACAACGACGGCATCGAGGACTAGGGGTTCCGCCGCGCCTGAAGAACCGCAAGGAGCACGCATGAGATCGCCTGCCGAGATGTTCGCGCTGTTCGAGGAAATCGCCTGCGCGGACGAGCGCATCCGCGCCATGACGCTCGAAGGGAGCCGCGCCAACCCGAACGCTACCTCGGACGCTTGGCAGGACTACGATGTGACCTTCCTCGTCTCGGACGTGGAGAGCTTCACGTGCTCCGACGGGTGGCTCGGACGCTTCGGCGACATCGTGCTCATGCAGAAGCCGGAGGCGATGGAGCTGTTCCCGCCCGACTTCCCCGCAGGGTGGTTCTCGTACCTCATGCTGTTCTCGGACGGCGTGAAGATCGACCTCACCTTGGTCCCCCTCGAGGACGGGGAAGCGTACTTCGCGCAGGATCCGCTGATCTGCGTGCTGCTCGACAAGGACGGCCTCTGCCCCGACGCGCTGCGGCCGTCCGACGAGCGGTTCTGGGTGCAGCGGCCCCCGTCGGCGCATGTGAGGGACTGCGCGAACGAATTCTACCTCTCCTGCACGTACGTGGCGCGCGGGCTGCTGCGCGACGAGCTGCTGTGCGCGAACTGGACGTTCGAGCAGATCGTGCGCGTCGAGCTGCTCCGCATGCTCGGCTACGTCGCCGGCGTGCGCAACGGCTTCCCGCTGAACGCGGGCAAGCACGACAAGCTGCTGCCCCGCCTCTTGGAGCCGGCCGAGCGCGAGCTCCTGCTCGGCACGTACCGGCTCGATTCCGTCGACGCGGTGTGGAAGGCTCTGCGCGCCGCGATGGATCTGTTCGAGGCGTCGATGGCGGAGGCGTGCGAAGCTCTCTCGTACGAGTGCCCGAACGACCGCCCGAAGATCGACGCCTACCTGGAAACCCTCAAGGACCTGCGATAGGCCCTCATGTTCTTTGGTGCGACGGCGGCCGAGCGGGTCGTATCCGAAAAGGGCAGGCCTTTTCGGACGCTTTGCCTATCGGGCGTGGAAGGGCGAACCTGATCCGATTTCTTTCGACCGGGCGACGAAGACACGCCCGTCTGCTTCCTTCTGGTACAATCGAGCGCAACGCGGGCGGGGCAACGGAACGGGAGGTGTGAACCATGGTTGAAATCGTCGATCTGCGAGATTGCGGCAAAAGCGGCTTGTTCTACGGCGGGCGCGCCGGGCAGAAGGAGGGCATCCTCATCGACGGAGAGCCTTGGATCGCAAAGTACCCCCGTACCACACGCGATCTGGAAGGGAAACACCTGCCGCCCTACACCTTGAGTCCGGTTTCCGAGTACGTGGGCGCTCGTATCTACGCATCGCTGGGCATCCCTGTGCATGAGACGATGCTGGGTTATCGGGCGGGGAAGGTCGTGTGCGCCTGCAAAGACTTCACTTATCCCGACAAGCGCCTGTTCGAATTCCGGGAGATCAAGAACGCGCTTTCTGACGATGACGCGGGGTTCAACTCTGCGCCGTCCGATGGCGAGAGCGTGTACTTGGGCGATGTTCTTGCTACCATCGAGACGTCTGACCTGCTGCGCGCGGTGCCCGGCGTGCGAGAGCGCTTCTGGGATATGTTCGTGGTCGATGCCTTCATCAAGAATCCTGATCGCAACAACGGCAACTGGGGCTTGCTCATGGACGTCGGCCGCTCCTACGAGCTGGCGCCGGTATATGATCTGGGAAGCTCGTTGTTCAGCAAGAGGAGTCCCTCGCTTGCGGAGGGCCGTCTGACAGGCGATGAAAATATCGAGCAGGACGCCTTCGGCACGAACGTGTCCTGCTATCGGTTGCCGAGCGAGGATGGTCGAGGCAGGGCCATCCATCCGTTCGATTACCTAGCCTCTACGCGCAATCCCGATTTGGACGCGGCGCTCGTTAGGTTCGTTGAGACGGTGGACATGGAGACCGTCTGCGCCCTTATCGACAGCGTTCCGGCAGAGGCTTTCGGTCGGGTGCTTATGACAGAAGGCGTGCGATCCTCGCATAAACTGCTGCTCCGCCGTCGATTGGAGGACGGCTTCCTGCCCGTCTATCGGCGGATTACCGGATAGGCTCTGCGTGCGGCCCGTTTGCGCTATCATGCTCGCATGGACTCCGAATCCCCGACATACCGCGATTTCGCCCGCTGGGCGCAGATGACGCTCGATGAGATCGCGCGCGACTGCGACGTGCAGGTGTTCCGCGCGAGCGGGCCGGGCGGGCAGTGCGTGAACACCACCGACTCCGCCGTGCGCATGGTGCATGGGCCGAGCGGCATCGCGGTGACGTCCCGCGAGTCGCGCAGCCAGTTCCGCAACCGGCAGCTGTGCCTGCAGAAGCTGCGCCGGCTGTTCGAGGCCAAGGCGCGCCCGCCGAAGGTTCGCCGCGCCACGAAGCCCTCGCGCCGAGCCAGGGAGGCGCGCCTCGCCGACAAGCATCGCCGCGCGCAGGTGAAGGCGCAGCGGCGCCCCGTGGACGGGGAGTGAGGGCGTTGCTCAGGGGAGCTCCGCGGCCTCGCGGGCGCAGCCGTCGGCGAGGCCCTCTGCGCTGAGCTGTTTCTTGCTGGGCTTTTCTTACGTATTGAGTACCCGCGCCACGCCGTTCTCCACGTAGAGAGCCTGCTTGTCATTGAACGGGCGCACGTCGAGGGCTTCGGCATGCTCGCGGACGATCTGCGCGGCTGCCGCCCCGAGCTCGCGATTGCCTTCATGAGGCACCGGGTAGAAATCGACGAGGCCGAGCCCGGCGGTGTCGTGCAGGTCGGGAGCGCGATCGGGGCGATCCATGGCGCGCGAGTACGCGATGTCGGGCGCCGCGACGATGGCCCCGGCCGACTCCCCGATGTAGAGCTTTCCTGCGCGCACCGCTTCGCGCAGCAGCTCGTCGGTTCCCGATTTCCTCAGCTCCTGCAGCAGGTAG
Organism: Gordonibacter urolithinfaciens; assembly: GCF_900199375.1. Classification (NCBI taxonomy): domain Bacteria; kingdom Bacillati; phylum Actinomycetota; class Coriobacteriia; order Eggerthellales; family Eggerthellaceae; genus Gordonibacter; species Gordonibacter urolithinfaciens. The sequence continues at coordinate 199,628 of NZ_LT900217.1, read as the reverse complement.
AACGTGTTGCCGCCCACGACGAAGACGAGGTCGTTGCGTTCGAACGCGCGCTGCATGGTCTCGTAGGGCTCGGTGGACACGTCGACTGTGTCCACGCGCAGGCCCATGCCGCGCAGCACCCATCGGCTCATGCGGGCGAGGAACCCCCGGCTCTCGGCGAAGCTGGCCGTGGGGATGTAGGTGACGGATTTACCTTTGAGGGCGGGTTCGACTTGCCTAAGGAGGCCCGTGACGTTCTGAAACAGGGAAACGAGAAGCAGTTTCTCCATAAAACCGTCCTTTCCCGCTTGACCTGAAGTGCGCTCCAGCCGCTATGGTACCAGGAAGCCGACGACGAAAGGGGTCGCGATGAACGAGATGAAGGGCGCTCGCAAGGCAGCGCGCATGGATCGGCGCACGTTCGTCATGGGCGCGGCCGCGCTCGGGGCGGCGGCGCTGGCGGGCGGGGTGCTGGGCAGCTGTGCGTGGCGCTCGACTCGGTGGGCGCCGATTTCCTCATCAACCAGCCGGCGGTCATGTCGCGCAACGCCGCGCTCGACGGCAACCTGGGCGTGGAGAACTACCTGCACGAGGCCGCCCTCGTCGCCGCGCCGCCGTCGGGCGCGGCCTACCGCGACGGCGAGGGCAACCCGGTGGGAAGCCTCGGCGTCCACGAGCATTGGAACAACGCGGTCGAGCGTCTCTACAGCCGCGACCGTGACGAGGCGGAGGGCATCGAGCTCGTCCGCATACTGCGATGAGCCTGCGCACATGCAATCTCCATTTGACCTGGAGCAAGCTCCAAAGCGTAGAGTTCAAGGCGGATCAGACGATCGCAAGCGATGGGAGACAGGTATGGAGAAGCGAGACATGGATCGGCGGACCTTCGTGATGGGGTCGTTCGGCTTCGGCATGGCAGTGCTCGGCGGCGGGATGCTGGCCGGGTGCGCGGCGGGCGACGAGTCCGCGGCACCCGAAGCGCCCGAACCCGTAGCGGCGCCCGAAACGTCCGAGCCTGCGGCGGCCCCCGAGCCGAAAGCCGGCGGCGGACGCGCCCTCGTGGCGGTGTTCTCGTACTCGGGCACCACGCTCACGGTGGCTGAGCGCATCGCCGAGGCGACGGGGGCCGACCTCTTCCGCATCGAGACGACCGACGCGTGGCCCGATGACTACGACGCCATGACGGTGCAGGTGCAGCGCGAGCAGGACGAGGACTATCTGCCACCGCTGGCAGCCGCCGTGCAGGATTGGGATGCCTACGACACCGTGTACCTGGGCCACCCCATCTGGTGGGGGCAGCTGCCGCACGTCGTGCGGTCGTTCCTCGCGAAGCACGACCTGGCGGGCAAGACGGCGGCCCCGTTCTCCACGAGCAGCTCGAGCGGCAACGCCGTCGCCCTCGACGCCCTGCGCGAGCTGTGCCCTGCGGCCGATGTGCGCGACGCCCTGCACCTCACGCGCGGCAGCCTGCCCGACGCGCTCGACGAGGTGGGGCCGTGGCTCGAGGGATCGGGGCTTGCATGAGGAAGAGCGTTCTCGACCGGCGCACGTTCGTGATGGGGTCGGCCGGCGTCGGCGCGTCCGCGCTCGTGGGCGGCATGCTGGCCGGATGCGCGCCGGGGCCGGACGGCGGCGCGCGGCTATCCGCGCAGGAGCCTGTGCCCCGCATCCGCCTCTCGTTCGACGGTGCCGCGGTCGAGGCGGTGCTCGACGAGGGCGAGGCCGCTCGCGCGTTCGCCGCCCTGCTGCCGCTCGAGCTGGCCATGGACGACCTGAACGGCAACGAGAAGTTCGCTGCCCTGGACGCGCCGCTGCCGACGAGCCCGTACGCTCCCGGCCGCGTCGAGGCGGGCGACCTCATGCTCTACGGCGACGACTGCGCGGTGCTGTTCTACGAGTCGTTCGACACCCCGTACCGATACACGCGCCTGGGGCGCGTCGAGGATGCGGCGGCCCTCGCGGCCCTCGCCGCAGCGCCGAGCGTAGACGTGACGTTTGTAACCATCTGAGAAAGGAACTTGCATGAAGGACGAGAGAAGAATTCGCATGGACGATGGGGAAGGGAGCGAGGCGGACGGGGCCACGGCTATCGTGCTGCGCTTCGGCGACGTGGAGGTGCCGGCGCGCCTGAACGGCACGGAAACGGCACGGGCCTTCGCCGCGCGGCTGCCCGTGACCGTCGACGTGAGCGGCACGGGCGTCGACTTCTGCGGCCGCCTACCGTTCTCGCTGCCCTACGACGAGGCGCAGGTGCACGACGGTTGGACGAACGGCGATTTGAACTACAACCCGCGCGGCGGCTGGCTCGCCGTGCTGTTCGGAGGGGAAGAGGGGTCCGCGGCTTACGACGACCAGGTGACGATGGGCGCCGTCGACGGGCCGCTTTCCGTGTTTAAGCAGCTGGAGGGCGCGTTCGCCCTGCGTATCGAGGCGGTCGCGTGAGCGGCCGGGACAAGGAGCGCGAGATCATGGATATCCTCGTATTGAACGGAAGCCCACGTCCGAACGGGAACACCGCCGCGCTGGTGTGCGCGTTCGCGGGAGGCGCGCGCGAGGCGGGCCACGCAGTGGAGGTGATCGACGTGGCCGCGCTCGACATCGCCGGGCTGCGAGTTCTGCCATACGAGGGGGGACGGCGCCTGCGTCCAGCGCGACGACATGGAGCAGGTGTACGCGCGCTGGAACGAGGCCGACATGCTGGTGTTGGCGAGCCCTGTATACTACGGCTCGTTCTCGGGACAGCTGCACTGCGCCATCCACCGCACCTACGCCCTCGGCGTGCCTGAGCGTGCGCGCACGTCCGCCGCGCCCGAGCTGAGTATGAGCGCCATCTTGTACGCGGCCTCCGAGCGAATCTACCACGGTTTCATCCAGGGCTACTTCGGGGCGGAGGATTGCGGCGTCTTCACCGCCGCGGGCGCGGAGAACCGCTCGAGCGCCAAGCTGGAGGAGCTGCGCGCCTTCGGCCGCTCCCTGTAGGCGAGGCAGGGGGCGCAGCCGCAGCCCGCCCGCGGCTCGCGCCCGCCGCGGGCCGCGCTACGACGCCTCCGGCGCGAGGCCGTCGAGGTAGGTGGCCATGGAGTAGCGCGCGATGTTCGAGCGGTTCACGATGCCCACCATGCGCCCGCCGTCCAGCACGGGCGCCTTCTTCAGGTGCCGGTCGGCCAGCACCTTGCAGATGCCGCCCAGCTCGTCGTGCAAATCCACGCTGATCACGTGGCGCGTGGCGATCTCGGTGACCGGCTGGCCCATGACGGCGGCCACCGTCTGGTCGAAGTCGGCGTTGCCCCGCTCGACCACGAACGAGTACGCGCTCTTGAAGGCCGGCGTCTGGTCGGCCAGCGCGCGCATCACGTCGCCGTCGGACACGAAGCCCACCGCGTCGCCCCGTCCGTCCACCACGGGCGCGCCCGAGATGCCGCGCTCGGAGAACAGGCGCACGGCGTCGAGCACGGTGGCGTCGGCGGGAAGCGCCCACACGCCGGCCTTCATGATGGAGGCGAGCGGCGCGGCCGCAGGTGCGCCGGCCGTGCGCGCCGCGGCCGTGCGGCTTGCGGCCTGCGCCTTCTCGTAGGAGCGCACGCGCAGCGCCAGCAAGAAGCCCGCCAGCGCGAAGGCCGCCACCAGAAGGCCGGCTGCCAAAAAGCCCGTGCTCGCTGCGTCGAACGCCGACGCCCCCGCTGCGGCCCGGCCGCCCAGCACCGCCGCGTACACGCCGGTGAACAGCGACGAGCCGATGCAGCCCGCGATCTGGAAGCCCGTGCTCATGACGGTGACGCCGTGGGGGTTCAGCTCGGGGCCCAGGTGCGACAGCGCGAAGCTCTGCACGGGCCCGATGATGAGCGCCGATCCGCAGATGACGGGGATGTAGAGCAGGGCGATGAGCAGCACCGACCCGGTGGAGATGAACAGCGACACGAGCGCTGCGAACACGCCGATGAGCAAGAACCCGACCGGCAGCAGCACGCGCGCGCCGTGCTTGTCGTAGATGCGTCCCGCCAGAGGAGAGGCCGCACACGACAGCATGATGGCCGGGAACAGCGCGAGCGATGCCACGAGCGAGTCCATCCCCAGCACGCTCTGCAGGTAGGTGGGCACGATGATGTTCATGGCGAAGATGGTGACGAGCGACAGCATGTTCGCGACCACGCCCACGGCGAACGGCCGCACCGACAGCGGGCGCAGGTCGATGAGCGGCTGCTCGAGGCGCTTCTGGCGCCGCACGAACAGCGCGAGGAACGCAGCGCCGACGACGACCGCCGCTGCGGCCACGGCGATGCTGCCCGAGAACGCCGTGGACACGCCGTACATGAGCCCGATGAGCGCGATGCCCACGAGCGCCACCGAGGGGGCGTCGAGCTTGGGATGCGTGAGCTTCGCGACGTCGCCCAGCATGACGGCGCCGAACACGAGGCACGCCGCCGTGAGCACCGCGAACACCGCCATCAGCAAGTACCAGTCGAACGCGGCCAGAAGCACGCCGGCCACGATGACCGACAGCGAGGGGCCGAGCGTGGTCATGGCGCCCATGATGCCCATGTAGGTGCCCAGCTTCTCGCGCGGGGCCACCTCGAGCGTGATGTTCATGCCGATGGGGATGAGCAGCCCCGTGCCGAGCGCCTGCACGATGCGCCCCGCCAGCAGGACGGGGAAGCTCGGCGCCAGCGCGCCGATGACGCTGCCGACCACCAGCAGCGCCACGGTGGCCACGAACAGCGGACGGGTGGGCACGCTGCGGTAGGCGAACGCCGACACCGGCACCATGACGGCTGCGCCCAGCATGTAGGCCGTGGCAAGCCACTGCACGGTGGACACGTCCACGCCCAAGTCTGCCATGATAGGCGCGAACGCCACGTTGAGGAACGTCTCGTTGAACGTGGCGAGGAACGCGGCGAACGCCGCCACCGCCACGATAGTCGAGGGTTTGCGAAGTGTTGCAGTCAAAGCCGATACCTCCTTTTCCTGCCCACGCACCGGGGCGCGGGCACCCGGTGCAAAAAAAGACACATGCAGCGCGCCGGTTCCGTCATCAGATCTTGTACCGTGATCAGATTTACGTGCCGGAAAGCACCACATGTGTCGTTTGCAATACCTCTTCAGTTGTTTGAAGCCCTCGTATTATATCGGTCGGTTTCGCGAAAAATCAAGCGAGAATTTCCGAGCGGCCGAACGTGCGAAGGCAGGCTCGGAGAGGCTTGGCCTCGCTACAGCACGCGATGGCCGAAATCGGCTATGGACTCGACGGATTCCGGGTCATAATGGCTGAAGAAAAGGCTTTCTCCCTGGTCGAGCGCGCGAATCGCGTCCAGGTCCTCTGCGTCCAACTCGAAGTCGAACACCTCGAAGTTCTCGGCCATGCGCTCCTTGCGCGAGGATTTGGGAATGACGGCCACGCCGCTCTGGATGAGGAAGCGCAGCGCCGTCTGGGCGGCCGTCTTGCCGTGCTTCGCGCCCACGGCCGCGAGCGCCGGGTTCGCGAAGAGGCCGTTGCGGCCCTCCGCGAACGGCCCCAGGACTCGTGCGCCACCCCGTAGCGGTCCATGACCTCGCGCCCGGCGCGCTGCTGCTGGAACACGTGCGTCTCCACCTGGTCCACCATGGGCTTGATCTCGCTGAACCGGCAGAGGTCGACCAGGCGGTCCGGGTAGAAGCTCGACACGCCGATGGCGCGCGCCTTGCCGGAGCGGTATGCGGCCTCCAAGGCCCGCCAAGTTCCGTAGTAGTCGCCGAAGGGCTGGTGGACCAGCAGCAGGTCGACGTAGTCGCATCCCAACTTGTGCAGCGACCCGTCGATGGAGGCCGCCGCGTTCTTCTCGCCGGCGTGGTAGATCCACACCTTGGTGGTGAGGAACAGCTCGTCGCGCGCCACGCCGCTCTTCGCGACGGCCCGCCCGACGCCCTCCTCGTTGTAGTACGCCTGGGCGGTGTCGATGTGGCGATACCCTGTTTCCAGGGCGATGCCCGTGGCCGAGCTCGAGCGCAGGTTGCTGGACGGCACCCTCGATTTCTCCATCCTGCCGCATCGGCCGGAGGGGGAGGGCGTGCGCAGCGCGGCCGTCATGCGCGAGGACCTGTGCGCGTTTCTCCCGCGTACGCATCCGCTGACGGGCCGTTCCTCCCTCTCGCTCGCGGAGCTGGACGGCGAGACGTTTTTTGCTGTACGCCGGCATCGGGTTCTGGCGCGGCGTCTGCAAGCGCCTCATGCCGCGCGCCCATTGCGTCACACAGGACGACTACCTGGTGTTCAGCCAGTTGGCGCGCACCTCTCCGCTGCCGAGCTTCGTTACGGGCGAATCGGAACTCATGCGCGCCGGTCTCGATCGCGTGTCCGTCCGCCTCGAGGACGACGACGTGCATGTGACGTTCTACCTGGCCATGCGCGAGAGGCCGGGAAGCCCGCTCGGCGAGCTGATGGATTGGCTGGAGCGCCGGCTGGGGCTGTCCGCGCTCCCGTGAGATTTCCTGTTGACTTCGAGTCGACTCCAAGGTCTACGATAGTCTCGGAACCGATTTGAGCAAAAGGAGACCCTCTTATGACGAACGACAAGAAGATTCTCGTGGCGTACTTTTCCGCAAGCGGCGAGACGGAGCGGCTTGCGCGGACGATCGCGCAGGCGACGGGCGGCGACCTGCACGAGATCGAGCCCGCCGTGCCCTACACGGCGGCCGACCTCGATTGGAACGACAAGCGCAGCCGCAGCAGCATCGAGATGAACGACCCCTCCTCGCGCCCGGCCGTCGCGGGCCGCGTAGGCGACATGGACGCCTACGACATCGTGTTCGTCGGCTTCCCCATCTGGTGGTACGTGGCGCCGACGATCGTCAGCACGTTTCTGGAAGCCTACGACTTCTCGGGCAAGACGGTCGTGCCCTTCGCCACGTCGGGCGGCAGCGGCCTGGGCGGCACCGAGTCCATCCTGCACGAGCGCTGCTCGCCGGAGACGACGTGGAAGCCCGGCAAGCGCCTCTCGAGCCGTGCGAGCGAAGCCGAGGTGGCCCGCTGGGTGGAGAGCCTCGGGCTGTAACGCGTAGGCGGGCGCGGGCTGCAACGGCGCTGCGCCGCAGCCCGCGCGCGGCCCGCCCGAAACGCTACGACGCCTCCGGCCCGAGGCTGCCCGCCTTGCCCTGGACGCTCAGCCGAGCCCCTTGATAAACGCGTTCCAGCCGGCGCGGCCCGAAGCGTCGCGCTTGAACACGCCGGTGCAGGCGAGGATGCGCGCGAACGCCCCGCCGACCTCCTCGCGCAGGACGGGGCCGATCGCCTTGGCACGCGCGTCCTCGCAGGCCAGCTCGGCCGCTCGTCGGGCGAGCACGCTGACGGCCCAGGCGGCGTGGGGCGCGGTCGCCTCGCGCTCGAGCAGGAGCGCTTCCGCCTCCTGCGGCGTCCGGCCCGCCCGCGCGGCCTTGGCGAGCTCCCGCTCCACGGCCGGCAGCTCGCGGGCGAGGCGCGGCGGCAGGATGGCGAGGCCCATGATCTCGATGAGGCCGATGTTCTCTTTCTTGAGATGGTGCAGCTGCGCGCCCGGGTGGAAGACGCCCCACGGCCGCGCGTCGTCGGCGCGGTTGTTGCGCAGGACGAGGTGCATCACGTAGAGCGCGTCTTCGCGGTGCACGATGGGGTTGAGCGTGTTGTGCGGGCCGTCCGCGTCATGTGCGACGATGCCGCACGGCTCGAAGGAGAAGCGCTGCCACGCCTCCAGGATGCGCGTCGCAGCGCGGGCGAGCGCGGCGCGGTCATGCGAGGCCAGCCGCAGCGCGGAGGCCGGCCAGCGCACGACGCCGCAGCTCACCTGAGGCAGCCCCGCGAGCGCCACCTCACGCTCGACGGGGGCTTTCATGAGGGGGAACACGTGACGTCCTCCCTGGAAGTGGTCGTGGGAGAGGATCGATCCGCCCACGATGGGCAGATCGGCGTTCGATCCTATGAAGTAGAACGGGAACAGGTCGGCGAAATCGAGCAGCCGCTCGAGGCAGGGCGCGTCGATCCTCATGGGCCGGTGCTCGGGCGAGAGCGCGATGCAGTGCTCGTCGAAGTACGCGTACGGCGAGAACTGGAGGCCCCAGCGCTCGCCACCCAGCTCGATGGCGGCGATGCGCAGGCCGGGCTTGGCCGGGCGCCCGGGCGCGCCGGGGAAGCCCTCGTTCTCCCAGCAGAGGTCGCAGCGGGGGACGCCGGGGCCCGTGGGAGCGTCCGCTACCGCGCCGCGCGCCGCCGCGACGGCGATGGCGCGCGGGTCCTTCTCGGGCTTGGACCGGTTGATGGTGATCTCCAGCTCGCCGTAGGGGCTCGCCGCCGTCCAACGGATGGTGCGCGCCATGGCCGCCTCGTCGAGGTAGCCGCTCGAAGCGCCCAGGTCGTGCAGGTACGCGACGGCAGCCTCCGCGTCCTGCGCGAGCAGGCGGTCGAACTCCGCGCGCACCTCTTCCGGCGCGGGCAGCGGCGCGCCCATCAGCCGATCCTCCGCGCGCACGCGCCCGGCGCGCCGACGGCTACGGGCAGGCAGGCCTCGAAGCCCAGCAGCGCGTCCATCCGCGCGCGGAACGCCTCGGCCTCGGCGTCCGGCACGAAGGCGAGCACGCTGCCGCCGAACCCGCCGCCGTGGATGCGGTACGCGCCCCGCTCGCCCAGCAGATGCGCGCACAGCGCGAGGGCCACCATCGCGGGCTGCTCGGCGCCCGAGGCGTCGGCGCGCGGCGAGACGTTCTGCAAGAACTGCGCCGACGACATCCCCGACTGGCGCACGAGCGCGAGGAACGCCGGGAAGTCGCCCTTTTCGAGCGCCCGCCGCTGCGCCGCCACGCGCCGCGTCTCCTCGAAGTAGTGGAGCGCGCGCAGGGCCGCGCGGTCGCCCAGCTCGGCGCGCACGCCCGCGAGGTCCTCGAGAAACGCCTCGCAGGGCACGTCCTCGAGCCGCTCGCGCCCAAAGCGCTTCGCGACGGCGAACATGTCGGCGGGGACGGCCACGAACTCGTCGGTGTAACGGGAGTGGTCGCAGCGGCTGTCCACGAGGAACAGGGCGTGCCCGCTTGCGCGCACGTCGAAGGCCACGGGGGAGACGCGCGGCTCGGCGCCGGCGAAGTCGAGGGCCACGATGCCGCCGAAGGCGCTCGCCAGCTGGTCTTGGGCGCCCGTGGGCTTGCCGAAGTGGACGTCCTCGGCCCACGACCCGTCGAGAGCGAGCCGCACGAGGCTGCGGCGCGGGTCCAGGCCCTCCGGATCGCAGAGTGCGCGGATCAGCAGGCCCGTCAGCATCTCGAAGGCGGCCGATGAGGACACTCCGCATCCGGCGGGGATGTCCGAGCACGTCACGGCGTCGAAGCCGCGCAGCGCGCCGCCCGCGCGCACGTAGGCGGCCGCCATGCCGCGCACGAGCGCCGCCGACGAGCCGCGCTCCTCCGCGCGCGGCTCGAGGTCTTCCACGTCGATGGCCGCCTCGCCGAAGCCCTCCATGCTCACGTGGATCACGTCCTCGCCGTTCGGCGCGGCCAAGGCGAACATCCGCCGGTCGATGGCGGTGGAGATGGTGCGCCCGCCCTGGTGGTCGGTGTGGTTGCCCGCCAGCTCCACGCGCCCCGGCGCGGACGCGAACGCGAGGGCTCGGCCGGCCATGACGCCGAAACGATCCGCGAACCGCCCCTTCAAGCACTCCAACGCCTCTTCCTCGGTCCGCATCACGACGCGCCTCCTTCCGCGAGCTTGTTCACGCGCCGATCGTACGTCAGAATCCCGTTCGTCTCCTCCTCCACGTCGGAGAGCTGGGTGTACACGTAGCCCGCGAGCCCCTCTCCCTCGAGCGCGTCGGCTCGGGCGAGGGTCGCGCGCACGGCGCCCCGAAACGACGCGAGGTCGCTCGAGGAGCCGTACCCGTACGACGTCTCCAGCGAGGAGTGCCCGTCCACGTGATGCGACAGCCCGCCGAACTCCGAGATGACGAACGCGCGCGGCGGCTGGGCCGCGTCGGGGTACACCTCGAGCGGCCGGAAGTAGTTGTGCACGCTGAGGAAGTCGCCGCAGCGCTGGTCGTACCACCCGCTCACCGCGTCGATGGGGCGCGTCGGGTCGAGCGCGCGCACCGCCTCCACGGCCCGGCATGCGTCGAACTGCCCCCACGCCTCGTTGAACAGCACCCAGGCGACGACGCAGGGGTGGTTGCGCAGATGGCGCACCGTTCCCGCGCACGTTTCGGCCCATTCCGCGCGAAACGCCGGGTCGTCGGCGGCCAGGCCGGGGAAGCGGCGCGGGTCGTCGTCGGCGTAGCGGCCCCACGAGCTGCGGAAGAACGTGGGCTTGTAGCTCGAGTGCCACGGGTTTGGAGCCGCCCCTCCGCTCACCATGTCCTGCCACACGAGCATCCCCAGCTTGTCGCACCACCAGTAGAAGCGGTCGGACTCCACCTTGATGTGCTTGCGCAAGAGGTTGAAGCCCGCCTCGCGCATCGCGCGCACGTCGTGGGCGAGCGCCTCGTCGTCCGGCGCGGTCATGAGGCCGTCGGGCCAGTAGCCCTGGTCGAGCACGCCGCGCAGGAAGAGAGGTTCGTGGTTCAGGCAGAAGCGCGGCACGCCCTGCGCGTCGGGCTCGACGCCCACGGTGCGGAAGGCGCAGTAGCTCTTCACGCGGTCGCGGCCGAAGGAGAGCTCGAGGTCGTAGAGATGCGGGTCGTCCGGGCTCCACAGATGCGGGTTCGGCACGTCCAGCGCGAGTTCGCAACGGCCGTTCTCCGCACGCGCCTCGCCGCGCGCCACCTCGCGGTCGTCATCGAGCAGCCGCACGGCCAGCGTCGCCTCGCCGCGCACGGCTGCGGAGAGCATGAGCTTCCCCTCGTCGGGCCGCGGGTCGATTACCAGCGCGACCACGTGCTCCTCGGGCACCGTTTCCAGCCAGACGCTCTGCCAGATGCCGCTCTGCGCGGTGTACCAGATGCCCCCGCGCGCAAGCCGCTGCTTTCCGCGCAGCTGGGTGCCGGCATCGCTGGGGTCCCACACGCACAGCGCGACCTCGTTCTCTCCATCGGCCAGCGCGTCAGTGACGTCGAAGCAGAACGGCAGGTAGCCGCCCCTGTGCTCGCCGACGCGCGTCCCGTTCACGTAGCACGCGCACGCCCAGTCCACGGCGTCGAAATGCAGGATGACGCGCTCGCCGCCCGCGGGCTTCGTGCAGGACAGCGCGCGCCGGTACCACAGAAGCTCGTCGGGCCGCACCTGCCGGCGCACGCCCGACAACGGCGCCTCCGGCGAGAACGGCACGCGGATGCGCCTGTCCCAGGCGGCGGGCGGGGGAGCGTCGCGCCACGCGCCCCCCGCATCGGCGACGGCCGCGATCGCGTAGTCCCACCACCCGTCGAGCAGCTCGAAGGCCTCGCGCGCGAGCTGCGGCCGCGGATGGACCTTCGCCCGCTCCCCGCCCGCCGCCAGCGCCTCGCCCCACGGCGTGAGCAGCTCCCGCAGCTCCGCGTCCTCCGGCTTGCGCGGCGCGCTCGCCAGCACGCGTTTGATATCGAGCATTTTCGCCTCCTCCGAAAATGTCATAGAAGGGACAGTCCCCTTCTATGACATTTTGCTCTTCTTGATGAACGGCAGCACGGCGAACGTGAGCAGCGCCACGGCCGCACCGCCCAGGAAGATGAGCGACGACGGCGTGAACCCGTCGCCCACCACGCCGAACCCGAGCGCCCCCGAGCCCGCGCTCAAAGCCGAGCCGATCCACAGCCCAACGAGCATCGGCACGAGCACGGCCATGAAGATGCGCACGCCCTGGAACGACCCCACGCGCCCGGCGGGCGTGTTGTTGCGCACCTCCGCGCCGAAGCAAGCGACCGCCCCCAGGTAGCCGCAGAGCATCAGCACCGACCCCGCGAACACGCCCGCCATGCCCGTGAGCAGCGTGAGCACCACGCACCCCGCCACGAACAGCAGAAGCGGCAGCACCACCGCGCGCCGGAACCCGCAGGCGTCGACCCGCTTGCCGTAGAGGATGGTGAACACGGCCGCGATCGCGATGCCCGGCGCCATCACGAACACGTAGCTCTCGCCCAGGATGTAGGGCAGGCGCAGGTACAGCACGTAGTAGGGCATGAACACCTGCAGCGCCGTGGCGAACACGAGGTAGCCCAGAAGCACCAGGTAAAGCATCCGGTTCTCGCGCACCGCCTGCGGGCGGAAGCCGTAGAGCGCGCTTGCCAGGTAGCCGCCCGTAGGCGCGCGGCCGGGCGCCGAGTCGTCCATGAACAGGAGCACGCCCGCGCCGAGCGCCATCACCGCGACGCCGACGATGGTGAAGAACAGCGGGTAGTCGTAGGTCACCGTGCCGTCGGGCCGCACGATCATGAAGAACAGCGCGCCGCCGAACACCGCGAGCATCGCGAGCAGCGGCATGGCGGAGTTCACGCCCTCCACGCGCCCGCGGTTCTCCTCGCAGGTGATGTCGGTGATCCAGGCGTTGAAGCACGAGTCGTTCGCCAGGCTGCCGAAGAACGTCATCACGCAGTCAAACACGATGGTGAGCGTCACGCCGAACGCCATGGCCGCCGCCGCGGTGCCGGCGAGTGCCGACGAGATAGACTGCAGGTAGGCGAACACGATGATGGAAGCGCCCCACAGCACGGTGCCCACGCCGATGAACGCCTTGCGCCGCCCGACGCGGTCCGACCACGCGCCCGCGAACAGCGTCGTGGCCGTGGCCGTGAGCGCCGAGGCGGACACCATGAGCGCCACGTCGGAGAGCGACGCGCCGAACGCGTCCTGGATGAACAGGTTGAAGAAGTTGTTCTCGAGCGCCCAGGCCACCTGCCCGAAGAACGACAGCAGGATGATGAGCGCCCACGACTTCCTCGTCAGGCCGGGGCGGGGCAGGGAGGCGTGCTCGGCAGGCATGGCATCGTCGATTCTCTCGGAGGAAACAACTTGGTGCCATCCTACCGGATTCCGCGCCCCGGCGCACCCTCCTTCTACGCCCTGCGCACGGGCCGCACGTACTTGCAGAAGCGCGCGGGGTCGAAGTAGAGGTAGATCACCTTCCCCGGCGCCGTGTCGAACTGCCAGCCGTTATCGGCGGCCTCGAACGCGGCCATCGCGGCCTCGATCTTGTCCTCCACCGTGCGCATCTGGCGCTCGTAGTCGAAGGGCCCGTGCTCGAACACGGCGTACTCGCCCGCCTCCACGTCCATGAGGCGCAGGTTCGGCGGCACCTCGCCCGCCCAGTCGCGGGGCAGGCGCGCGCCCAGGCACTCGACGCGGGGGAAGCCCCAGGCGCACAGGCGCCCCGCCGGGTCGCTCACGTAGGCCATCACCTGGCCGCCGCCGGCGTTGGCCTCCGCGCCGCCCTCGTCGTCGAGCTTGCCCTTCACGCTGTCCAGCAGGCCGCAGACGGTGGCCATGTCCTGCCCGGGAATCTCGTTCTGCTTCTGGCAGAAGTCCCAGTAGCCGTTGCTCTCTCGGTTGGCCACATGCAGGAACCGGTGCGCGGGCACCGTGATGAAATAAGGTTCCACGTTCTCGTTCTCGTCCGTCATGCCGATCTCTCCCATTCCCAGCACGTAGCGGTCGAAGGCGGTGATCTTCGTGCGCAGCACCACGGGCCGCGGGTCCGCCCGGTACGCGCTCGGCGTCACGCCGAAGGCGCGCTTGAACGCCCGGGTGAACGCCTCGTGCGAAGAGAACCCGTGCGAAAGTGCGATATCGAGCAAGCTCGCGTCGCCGTCGCGCACCTCCTTGAGCGCGAACGCCAGCCGACGTCCCCGCAGGTAGTCCCGCAGCGGCATGCCCGAGACCTCCTTGAACCTCCGCGTGGTGTGGAACTCGGAGTACCCGAGCAGCTCCGCCAAGGCGCGCAGGGTGAGCGCCTCGTCGTCGCGGGCCGCGATGCTCTCGTCGATCGCGTCGACGATCTGCTGCACCTGCCTTCGCCATTCGTGCATGTCTTGTCCGTTCTCCTTGCCGGTCAGCGCGCGCTGAGCTGCACTATACGGCACGCGGGGCACGCGCGCTTGATCCGACTTGCGAACGTTGCCCGCGGGCTCTCGGCGCGGGCCGCCTTACTGCTCGACGGAAACGAACGGGGGAAAGCGGTCGAAGCCTCCCGTTCGGCGCATGGTCTCGACGTCCACGTCGAAGGAGGCGCCGTCGTACTCGTGGCGCAGCTTGCCGCCTTCGCAGCGGGGGCGATGCTCGGCTTGGAAGGCGACGGGCTTTCCCCTGTGTCGAGCGCGCAGGGCGTCCACGTTCCAGCATCGCAAGGCCTCCAATCTGGCAAAGATTCCGAGGTAGGTGAGATTTTCTCTGTCATCGTCGGAAGTGGATGTGTGCAAGTAAAAGACTAGGTCGATGCTTGCTATCTGGTCGTTTCGGGTTGAACATGCTAAATCGAAAGTCGCATACCTCAAGATCTCTGCCATTTTCGGGTATGCATCGGTTATGGGTGCTGCCGTCCTGGCCTAATCCCGTGCGGCTTCAAACGGCTCGCTTGGAGAAAGGGCCATTCTTCTTCTCGCTTGGGACCACTTCCTTGATTCTTCGTCTGCTATGGCGTATCTTATGAATGAAAAATAATTCATTTAAAGGTAGGGGGGACAGATGCCGAAATCGCCGGAGCGGTGCGCGGAGTTGCGGGGCGAGATGCGGGCGCGGATACTGCGCGAGTCGCTGCGCTACTTCGCGCGCAACGGGTTCGCGGGCACCCGCATAGCGGACCTCGCGCGCGGCATCGGCATCGCGCAGGGGACGATCTACCGCTACTTCGACTCGAAGGAGGACCTGTTCGCCGCCTTGCGCGAGCTCGCGGCGAACGGCGACGACGTGCGGGAGCTCAAGCTGCTCGCCCGGCTGCCGCTGACGGCGAAGGCGAAGATCGGCCGCCTTTCCGCCTCCATCCTGGGGCGCCTGGCCGACGACGAGCTGTTCGCGGCCTCGGTGGTGCTGAACACGCAGCTCATGCTGGAGGAGGAACCCGATGCGGACGGCCGGCCCGCCCCGTACCGCTCGGAGCTCTACGCGCACACTGCGCGCATCGTCGAGCAGGGCCAGCGCGAGGGCAGCGTGGTTGCGGGCGATCCCCTCAAACTGGCCGACTACTACTGGGGCGTCGCGTACCTCTACGCGCTGAAGCGGCTGTTCACGGCAGGCTACGCCATGATCGACGCGGCCGATCTGGATCGCACGCTGCTCAAGGGAGGACGCTAGCATGGGCGCGCGCATCGCCGTCGTCACGGGCGCGACCGGCGGTATCGGCCGCGCCTTCGCGGAGCGGCTGCTCGAGGACGAGGGCATCGACGAGCTCTGGGCGGTGTCCCGCACCCCCGAGAAGCTCGAGCGCCTGCGCGGCGATCTGGGCGGTCGCGCGGTGCCGCTCGCCGCCGACCTCTCGACCGCCGAGGGGTTGCGCGTCGTGGAGCGCGCCCTGCTCGCGCAGCCGGAGCGTCCCACGGTGGCCTACCTGGTAAACAACGCGGGCGCGGCCAAGATGGGCGCATGGGCCGAGTTCCCCGTCGACGAGATCGAGCGCACGGTTGCCCTCAACTGCACGGCCGTCGCCGCGCTCTGCCGCATCTGCCTGCCGTTCATGGGGCGGGGGAGCCGCATCCTGAACGTGTCCTCCGCTTCGGCCTTCCAGCCCACGCCCTTCCTCGGCCTGTACGCGGCTACGAAGGCGTTCGAGCTCAGCTACTCGCGCGCGCTCGGCGCCGAGCTGGCGGGCACCGGCGTGACGGTGTGCGCCGTGTGCCCGAGCTGGGTGGACACCGACCTGCTCCTGCACGAGGTGAACGGTCGCCGCGTGGCGTTCCCCGGCCTCGTGCCGCCCGGTAAGGTGGCCGCCCTCGCCCTGCGCGACGCGCGGCGGGGACGCGCCCTGTCGGTGCATCCCCTGTACGCGAAGTACCTGCACGTGGCCGCGAAGCTCGTGCCGCAGCGCCTCGTCATGGCCACGTGGCTGCGCATGTTGAAGCGCTACGGGGGCTGAGGGCGCGCCGGCCGTTCGACGCGCGCGGCGGCCCCCTTGCGGCCCTTCGCCCTCCTGTGGTATAAACGACGGCGTCAACACTACTTGAGGAGCATGACTTTTGTCACAAGGATGTAGCGTGGAGATTGTCGCAAGCCGGGAGGTTTGCGAGCGCTAGTCTCCGCTGGAACCTCCCAAACAGGGCAACGACCACCAACGTTTTGGGAGAACCACCGTGGAAAAAATCAAGAGAGGCACCGCCTTCTACCAGGCGCACGCCTGCATGGACAGCTTCATCTGCAAACAGTGCGGCCAGCTCGTCACGCCCGACGAGGCGGGGAGCCGCCATCGCAACCACTGTCCTCAATGCCTGCACAGCCTGCACGTCGACGAGCGGCCCGGCGACCGGGCGTCCGTGTGCGAAAGCATCATGGAGCCCATCAGCGTGTGGGTGCGCAAAGGCGGGGAATGGGCCATCGTGCACCGCTGCAAGCGCTGCGGTCACCTGAGCTCGAACCGCATCGCCGCAGACGACAACCCCGTCAAGCTCATGTCCATCGCCGTGAAGCCGCTGGCAGAGCCGCCGTTTCCCCTCGAGGGCCTGCGGGCGGACGCGCCCGGCGCGCAGGCGCGCGAGGGAGGCGAGGCGTGATGGCGGCCGTCGATGTGCGCGCCTACGGCGTGACCGACGCGATCATGCAGCGGGCGCGCGAGGCGTCCGGCTTGGAGGACCCCGTCGTGGGGCGCGTCCTGTCCCAGGCCCACGAGCTGTACCGCGTCGTCGGCGAGCAGGGCGAGCTCTTCGCCGAAGCGGCGGGCAAGCTGCGCCACGCCGCCCGTTCGGCTGCCGACTTCCCGGCGGTTGGCGATTTCGTCCTCTTGGACCGCGCGGACGACGCGGGCGGGCGCGCCATCGTCTCGCAGGTGCTTCCGCGCACGAGCGCCTTCGTGCGCAAGGCGGCCGGCGCGTCGTTCGAGCAGCAGGTGGTGGCGGCGAACATCGACACCGCGTTTCTGTGCATGTCGCTCGTCGGGGACTTCAACCTGCGGCGGCTCGAGCGCTACCTCGCGCTCGCGTGGGAGGGCGGGGCGGTGCCCGTCGTGGTGCTGACGAAGGCCGATGCGTGCGACAGCCTGGGGCGACGGCTGCGCGCCGTAGAGTCGGTGGCCTTCGGCGTCGACGTGCTGGCCGTGTCGTCGATGGAGGAGGGCGGCTGCGAGGCCGTGCGCCCCTTCCTGCAGCCCGGCAGGACCGTCGCGCTTCTGGGTTCGTCGGGCGTGGGCAAGTCGACGCTGGTCAACCGCTTGCTGGGAGAGGACGTCCTCGAAACGCGCGACGTGCGCGCCGACGGCCGCGGCCGCCATGCCACCACGCGCCGCCAGCTCGTGCTGCTGCCGGGAGGCGGCCTCGTGATGGACACGCCCGGCATGCGGGAGCTGGGGCTGGGGGACGTTGCCGAGGGCCTCGAGCAGGGGTTCGCCGACGTGGAGCGCCTGTTCGCCTCGTGCCGGTTCTCGAACTGCACCCACACCTCCGAGCCGGGGTGCGCCGTCTACGAGGCCATCGCGGACGGCGAGCTGTCCGAGCGCCGCTGGCAGGCGTACCGCAAGCTGAAGGCCGAGGCCGCGTTCGCCGAGGACAAGGCCGGCTACCTCGCCCAAAAGGAACGCAGGTACAAGGACATATCGAAGGCCGTGAGGCGCCTGTCCGCGAAGCGCTGACATGGCGAGCTCCTGTGCGGCACCCCGGAGCATGCCGGTGCGGGGCGGCGCCGGCGCCCCCGCCTGGTTTGTGCGCGCGGGCCTACAACCGGGTGACGGTTCGCCCGCGTCGTCCCGCATCGGGCGCGATGGCCGGTAGAGTGGGCGCATACGCGAAGGCGAAGGCGCACCGCGGGGCCGCGCGCTCGGGGCGGCGCGCCTGCGAACTAGGAGGCACTCATGGCAGACCTGCAAAGCCCGCAAGACAAGATCACCCTGCGCAACGGCTACGGCGTGCCGTGCATCGGGTTCGGCACGTGGAAGATGCCGGACGGCGAGGTGGGCATCGATGCCGTCCACCAGGCGCTCGCCGACGGCTACCGACACATCGACACGGCGGCGGCCTACGACAACGAGGCCACGGTGGGCAAGGCTCTGGCCACGTCCGGCCTCACGCGCGAGGAACTGTTCGTGACCACGAAGGTATGGAACACCGACCGTGGCTACGAGCCCACGCTCAAGGCGTTCGAGGAATCCCGCAAGAAGCTCCACCTGGACTACGTGGACCTCTACCTCATCCACTGGCCGGCGGCGCAGGGCGCCGAGGACGACTGGCAGCGCACGAACCAGGAGACGTGGCGGGCGCTCGAGACGCTCTACCTGGACGGCCAGGTGCGCGCCATCGGCACGAGCAACTTCAAGCCCCACCACCTGGAGCCGCTCATGAACGCCGCCGAGATCCTGCCCATGGTGAACCAGATAGAGCTGCACCCGGGCTGCAACCAAGAGGCCACGCGCGATTTCTGCAACCGCAACGACATCGTGGTGGAGGCCTGGTCGCCGCTCGGCGCAGGGCGCGTGCTGGAGAACCAGCTGCTCATCGACATCGCGGCCAGCTACGGCTGCACGGTGGCGCAGCTGTGCATCCGCTGGTGCCTGCAGCGCCGCGCCATCCCGCTGCCGAAGTCCACGGACGCCGGGCGCATTTCCGAGAACGCCCGCGTGTTCTGGTTCAATATCACCGATGAGGACCTGCAGCGCATCGACGAGCTGGACCCCCTCGGCCAAAGCGGCCTCGACCCGGACACCATCGACTTCTAGGGCGGCTCCCGTTCTTCCGGTTCGAAGCGGAGCAGGGCGGGATGCCGGCCATCTCCTCGCCGAGCGGAAAGCCCATGGTAGCGGGGGTTTTCCGCCCCTGCCCCGCTGGCGGGAACTTAGCTGCCAGCTAATGTTTTGGCTGGGCGGTTTCGATACCCTTGTTCCGATGGGTAAACCGGAGCAAGGAGGGACCATGAGGAAGAACATCGGTACTTTGGCGGCGGCCTGCGCTCTAACCGCCTGCGTCGGGCTGTTCGGCTGCTCGTCGGGCGGCTCGGAGGCACCGAGCGGCGAGAAGGCGGACGACGCCCCTCAGGCCGCGCAGAAGGAGCCCGAGCAGAAGGAGTCGAAGTACGCCGTGACTATCGACGAGTGCACGGTGGGGCAGGACTATGCGGGCAAGGCGGCCATCGTGGTGACGTACACGTTCACCAACAACGCAGAGAAGGCCGTGCCGTTCTTCACGGCCGTGTCGGCCAAGGCGTTTCAGAACGGCGTACAGCTCGACACGGCGATCGTGAGCGACATCGACTCCCAGAGCTCCATGAACGAGATCAAGCCCGGCGCCACCACCACCGTCCAGCAGGCCTACCTGCTTGACGACCAGTCGCAGGTGAGCGTGGAGTGCACCGAGCTCATCAGCCTGGACGACACCGTCCTCGCCGAGAAGACGTTCGACGTGGCGTAAGGCCGTGCCGGCCGCCGGAACCGGGGCGGGCGCCCTCGCGACGCCATGGCCGGTTCCGGCGGCCGTCTGATACCATGAGACCGGACACGAAACGTAGAAGAAGGAAGCGCCGCGTGAAAGAGCCCTTGACCGACGAGCTGCTGCAGGAGCTGCTGGATGCGCCGGATCCGCGTGCATTTGCCGAGCGGCACCGCATCGGCCGGCGCAGCCTGCCGGACTACCTGCAGCAGCTGCTCGACGAGAAAGGCCTCGAGCGGGCCGAGGTCGTGCGCCGGGCGGGCCTCAACGACACGTTCGGCTACCAGATATTCATGGGGCAGCGCGGCGCCTCGCGCAACAAGGTGCTGCAGCTGGCCTTCGCCCTGGGCCTCACGCTCAAGGAGGCCGACCGGCTCCTCCAGGCAGCTGGCGCAAGCGGGCTGTACTGCAAGGATCGCCGCGACGCCATCATCATCTTCTGCCTCGACCACGGCTACAGCCTGCAGAAGACCGACGAGGAGCTCTACCGCTTCGGCGAGGACACGATCTGCTGAGGCTGCGAGGAGCCTGCGCGAACCGCTCCGGCGTCCGGTGCGCCCCCGGCTCCTTCTGCTACCATGTACCTGTCATGGACGAGCTTTCGGAACATCTCGATGCACTGGCGCGCGACGGCTGCTACCGCGTGGACGCCGTCATGAAGGAGAGCGCGTTCGAGACCACGCAGCTCGTGTACTTCGTGGGGGCGAACGGCTCGGAGCAGGGGCCGTACGTGCGCAAGTACCTTGACGGCGACGCGGGCCTCGGCGCGGCTTACGAGAGGCTCTGGCGCGCCCAGCGCTCGGGCCGGCGGTTCCTCCACCTGCCCCTGGTGCTCGACTGCCATGCGGTGGGCTCCCGGCGCGTCGTGGTCATGGAGTTCGTTCGGGGCGAGACGCTCGCCGACGTCGTGTACCGCTGCGATCCGTCCGTCGCCCTCGCATGCGACGTGTTCCCGAAGCTTTGCGGGGCCGTGCGCGAGCTGCACGAGGCGTTTGACCCGCCTCTTATCCATCGCGACCTCAAGCCCTCCAACGTCATGTTGACGCGCGACAACCTCACCCTCATCGACTTCGGCATCGCCCGCTCCTTCGACGAGGCGGCAGAGCAGGACACGCACCACTTCGGCACGAGGGCCTACGCGCCGCCCGAGCAGTTCGGCTACGGGCAGAGCGACGCGCGCACCGACGTCTACGCGCTGGGCATGCTGCTGTACTTCTGCCTGACGGAGAGGACTCCGGACGCCAAGGCGCGTCGAGCGGGCTACCGCGACGAGGGCATCCCCGAGCCGTTTCGGGCGGTGGTGGAACGTGCGGCGTCGTTCGATCCTCGGGACCGCTACGCGAGCGTGCGCGAGCTCGAGGAAGCGTTCGGGGAAGCCGCGCGCCGTGTGCTCCCTCCCGGCGGCAGCAGGGCGGCAGGGATGGCGCCGGGGCGGTCGGCGGTGGCCGCAGGGGAGGCGAAGGGCGCGGCGGCAGCGCAGGCGCAGGCTGCGTCGGCGGGCCCCGCGGCGGGAAGGCAGACGGCGGTGGTGCCCGAGCCCGCGGGAGCTGCGCCTTTGGCGTCTTCGAAGGCCCTTCCGATACGGCCTGCTCCGCTTCCTGCCGTCTCGCGCGCCGCTGCGCACGGGGGCGGGGCGTTCTGGGGACGCGTGCCGCGCTGGGCGGGCGTCGCGTGGGACGTGGCGCTGGCCCTGCTCTCCGTGCTCTTCCTCTGCGTGGCCACCGACCTGGCGTTCTCGCCGCAGCCGGGCGACACGGGCTATGGCGGTCCCCTCGCCGCGCGGGTTGCGGCCTACTACGGCATCGCCGTTCTCATGTTCCTGCCCGGCTTCTTCCTGGCGAGCGACCGCCGGCCGCTCGTTCGCCTCGTGCCTGCGTTGGGTCGCGTCCCGCTCAAGACGCAGGTCGCCGCCTGCCTTGCCCTTCTCGCGATCGGATTCGTCGTCGTGGCCGTGGCCACGGGCTTCCTGCCGCGCACCTAGGGCGCTCGCTGGCCGCGAGCCCCGTCAACGCTCCCGCCACGGGTCGATGACGGCGTGCGGTTGCGCCGGGGCGGGCACGCGGGGAACGCTAGAGTGGGACGGACGGCCGGCCGATGGGGCCGGCGGGCGCGCGGTGCGCGCGCCGTTTCCGACCTGCCGAAAGGAGCCGGCCCATGGCGAACGCCCCTTCCGCGCCGAGCAGCACCCCTTCGAAAGGGGGCTCGGGCAAGCCGAAGCTCGCGCGGGTGCTCAGCGTGCCCGACATGATCGTGTACGGGCTCATCTTCATGGTTCCCATCGCGCCGTTCGGCATCTACGGCGGCGTGTTCTCCGAGTCGGGCGGCATGCCGGCGCTCGTCTACGTGGTGGGCACGCTGGCCATGGTGTTCACGGCGCTGTCGTACGGCATGCTCATCCGCGAGTGGCCGGTGTCCGGCTCGGTGTACGCCTACACCTCGCGCGGCCTGGGCAAGGGCATCGGGTTCGTGTCGGGTTGGACGCTGCTTCTCGACTATCTGCTCATCCCCGTGCTCATGTACGTGGTGGCCTCCACGGCGCTGTCGGGCATCGTGCCGGAGGTGCCCCCGTGGGCCTTCTCCATCGTGTTCGTGGTGGCGAACACGTTCGTGAACATCCGCGGCATCGCGCTCACCGACATCGTGAACCGCATCGCGCTCGTGTTGGAGGTGCTGGTGCTGGCCGTGTTCGTGGTGCTGGGCGTGCGCTGGCTCCTGTCCGACCCCGCCTCGCACGGTTTCACGCTTCAGCCCCTCTACAACCCCGCCACGTTCAGCCTGCCGCTCGTGTTCAGCGCCGTGTCGTTGGGCGTGCTGTCGTTTTTGGGCTTCGACGGCATCGCCACGCTGTCGGAGGAGGCCGAGGACGGCCGCCGCGGCCCCGGCCGCGCCATGATGGCGTCGCTGGCCATCGTGGGAGCGCTGTTCGTGCTGCAGACGTACATCGCCGGGTGCATCAGCCCCGATGGCGCCGTGTTCGCGCACGACAAGGGAAATGCTTTCTACCTGGTGGCGCAGGTGGTGGGAGGACGGTGGCTCTACGTGGTGTGCGCCGTGGCCACGGCGCTGGCCTGGGGCATCTTCACGGCGCTCGCGGCGCAGACGGCCGTGTCGCGCATCCTGTTCGCCATGGGGCGCGACGGCGGGCTGCCGCACGCGCTCGCGCGCATCCATCCGAAGTACCACACCCCCTACGTGGCCACGCTCTTCGTGGGCGCGCTCACGCTCGTGCTCGTGCTGACGTTCGGGCAGCTGGGCACCGACACCATCTCGCTCTTCGTGAACTTCGGCGCGCTCACGGCGTTTCTTTTGCTTCATGTTACCGTCATCTGGTACTTCTTCGTCAAGAAGCGCGACGGGCGCTGGGTGGCGCACCTGCTGGTACCGCTGGCGGGCCTGGCGGTCATCGGCTACACATGGTGGGGGCTCGACGTGCCGGCAAAGGTGCTCGGCGTGGTGTGGATGGCCGCGGGCACGGCCTACTACCTTGTGCTGCGCTTCGTGCTCAAGCGCGAGGTGACGCTTGGCGGGTGAGCGCGCGGCTTCCCTGTTGCGTAAACGGCCGCGAAGCCTGCGAAAGCGGCACTGGACAGCAAAGCCCTCTTGGCTGGACAATAGGAAAACGTGATTTGTACCGGGGAAGAACACGAGGAGGATGGGCTTGAGAATCGCGCTGTGCGACGATGACGGGGCGCAACGGCGGGAGTTGAGGGCGGCGGTGGACCGGCATCTGGTCACCCGAGGCTACCGTCCCCGCTTCGAGGAGTATGCGGGCGGCGGGCCGCTCGTCGCCGAGGTGGCCGCGGGTGCCGATCCGTTCGACCTGGTGTTCCTCGACGTATACCTCGAGGGCGAGGACGGCATCGCCGTGGCGCGGAAGCTGCGCGAGCACGATCCCAGCGTGCCCCTCGTGTTTCTGACCGTATCGCGCGAACATGCGGTGGAGAGCTACGAAGTGCAGGCTACGGGCTATCTCGTGAAGCCGGCGGACCCGCGCAAGCTGGCCGCCGTGCTCGACCGTGTGCTGCCGGCCACCTCGCCGCGCCTCGCGTTCCGCGTGGGCTCTGCGCGCCGCTATTTCGATTACCGCAGCATCGTCTACCTGGAAAGCCGCGACCATGCGGTGCTGCTGCATCGGTCCGACGGCTCCTGCCATCGCAGCCTGGCGAAGCTCGACGACGTGGCCGACGAGCTTCGCGATCCCCGCTTCCTGCGCTGCCATCGCAGCTTCATCGTGAACATGGACTTCATCGTGGACGTGCGCGACGACTTCATCCTGCGGGACGGCACCTGCGTGCCCGTGCGCGTGAAGGAGCGGCGCAAGATGCACGAGGCCTATTACCGTTATTTCACCGACGCGCTCAGCGTCGGATAGGGGCGGCCGAGCCAAGAACCTTTATAATCATGTGGGGATAAAGGAAGGATCGGCTCGGCAATGTTCGAGGGGAAGGCGAGGCGGATGGTGAGCGGGGGGCGGGCTGGAGGGGGCATGTCGCTCTTCGATGTCGATGCCGTCGTGGCAGCCATGACCCTTGAGGAGAAATGCGCGTGCCTGACGGGCGAGGGCTACTGGGAGCTGGGCGGGTGCCCGCGCCTGGGCATAGGCCCCATCACGGTTTCGGACGGCCCCCACGGGCTGCGCCGGCAGGCGGACACGGCGGACAACCTGGGGCTCGCGGGCAGCGAGCCGGCGGTGTGCTTCCCCACGGCGAGCGCCGCGGCGTGCTCCTTCGACGCGGACCTCGTGCGCACGATGGGCGAGGCGCTGGGCGACGAGGCGCGCGGGCAGGGCGTGGCCGTGGTGCTGGGGCCCGGCGCGAACATGAAGCGCAGCCCCTTGTGCGGCCGCAACTTCGAGTACTTCAGCGAGGACCCGCACCTGGCCGGCGAGCTGGCGGCCGCCTACATCGAGGGCGTGCAGAGCCGGGGCGTGGGAACGTCGCTCAAGCACTTCGCCTGCAACAACCAGGAGACGAACCGGCTGATCGTGGACGCGGTGGTGGACGAGCGCGCGCTGCACGAGCTGTACCTGGAGCCGTTCCGCATAGCGGTGGAGAAGGCCCGGCCCTGGACGGTGATGACGGCGTACAATCTGCTGGACGGCGCGTACTGCTCCGAGAACGCGCGCCTTCTGGCGCTGGCGCGCGACGAGTGGGGCTTCGACGGCGCGTACGTGAGCGATTGGGGCGCCGAGAACGACAACAAGGCGAGCCTGCCCTCGGGCCTCGACCTGGTCATGCCGGGCCCGCGGGCCGACTACCGCGCCGACGTGGCCGCTGCCGTGCAGGCGGGGGAGCTCTCCGAGGAGCGCCTCGACGCGGCCGTCCGCCGCATCCTGGAGCTGCACGCCAAGCATGCGGCTGCGGAGGGCACGTCTGTCGTGCGGAGCCTGGACGAGCGCCTGGACGTGGCCCGCGCCGTGGCCGAGGGCTCGGCCGTGCTCCTGGAGAACGACGGTGCGCTGCCGCTCGTGCCGGGTGCGCGCGTGGCGGTGATCGGGGCCTTCGCGCGCGAGCCGCGCTACCAGGGCGCGGGCTCGTCGAAGATCAACCCGGTGCCGCTCGACTGCGCCTGGGATGCGCTCGCGGCAGCCGGCGCGGCGGCCTCCTACGCGCCCGGCTACGATGCTGCCACGGGGGAGGCGGACGAGGCGCTGCTGGACGAGGCTGCGCGCATAGCGGCCGCGGCGGACGTGGCCGTGGTGTTCGTGGGGCTCCCGGACGCCTCGGAGTCCGAGGGCGCCGACCGGGTCGACATGGCGCTGCCCGCCGGCCACAACGCGCTCGTGGAGCGCGTGTGCGCCGCGAACCCGAACACGGTGGCGGTGCTGCAGGGCGGCTCCCCCGTGGAGCTTCCCTGGCGCGGGCGCCCGCGCGCCGTCCTGCTGTGCTACCTGGCCGGTTGCCGGGGAGGGCAGGCGGCGGCCGACCTGCTGCTGGGGCGCGCGAACCCCTCGGGCAAGCTGGCCGAGACGTGGCCGGTGCGCTTGGCGGACACGCCGTGCGCGGAGCACTTCCCCGAGAAGGGCCGCCAGGCGCGCTACCGCGAGAGCGTCTACACGGGCTACCGCTACTACGACGCTGCGGGCGCGGACGTGGCCTATCCGTTCGGCCATGGGCTGTCGTACACGGAGTTCTCCTACCGCGACCTGCAGGTGGGAGAGGCTCCCGACGGGGGCTTTTCCGTGTCGTGCCTCGTGCGCAACGACGGCCCCTGCGCCGGCAGGGAGGCCGTGCAGCTGTATGTGGCCCCGCTCGAGCCGGGAGCGTTCCGGCCGCCGCAGGAGCTCAAGGGCTTCGCGAAGGCGGCGCTTGCGCCGGGCGAGGAATGTCGCGTGACGCTTCCGCTGCCGAGGCGCGCCTTCGCGCACTACGATGCGGATATGCGTGCTTGGGATGTGGAAGCCGGCGCCTACGAGGTGCGCATTGCCGCCTCGAGCCGCGACGTGCGCCTGAGCGCGCGGGTGGAGGTGGCGGGCTCGCCGCGCCGTGAGGACGGCGCCCCGGAGGCCTACCATCGCGTGCGGCCCGGCGGGTTCTCGGACGAGGCGTTCAGGAAGCTGTACGGCCGCGCGCTGCCCAAGGTCGTCGTGCCCATGCGGCCCTACACGGCCAACGCCACGGTAGGCGATTTGAAGGCGTCGCTCGTCGGGCGCTTGGTGCATTACCTGCTGCGCCGCGAGCTCAGGCTGCTTCTGGCAGGCGACGCCGAGCGGCGCGCCCAGGCCGAGCTGGCCGTCATGGAGACGCCCCTGCGGACGCTGGCCATGTCGGGCACGAATATGAACCTGGTAGGCGCCGCCGTGGACGTTCTGAACTACCGTTTCATCCGCGGCTTCAAGAAGCTGCGTGCGCTCAAGCCCGCCCCGCCGCCCGGCGGTGCGGGGGCGCCGTCCGAGAGGGAAGGGGACAACGTATGACCGAAGATCGCAACGACGAGGGGCGCATGCCCGACGGGCAGCGCGTGCCGTTGCCGCTGAAGCTGTTCGGCGCGCTGTGCGTGCTGGGGGGCCTCGCCTCGCTTGGCGACCTGGTGCCGGTGGCCGTCTCGCTCGTCCAGGGGCTGGGAGGCGCCGGCTACCGCACGGCCTCCGTCGCCATCTTCGCCGCGCTCATGGCGGTGCTCGCGGCGTCGGCCGTGCTGTTCGTGTTCCTGGGCGTGCGCCTTCTGCTCAACCGTCGGAAGCACGCTGCGGCCACGGCGAACACGCTGGCAGCGCTCACGGTGCTTTCCATCATCGGCACCCTCATGCTGTTCGGCCTGTCGGCGCACCATATCGGCTACCTGGTGCAGCTCGTCATCCTCATCGCGGTCACGAGCTATCTGGACCCGTCGCTTGCCGAGGAGCGCGCGCTGCAGCGCAAGCTGCGCAAGATGGACAAGGAGCAGCGCCGCGAAGAGCGGCGCCGGGCCGCCGAGGCTAAGCCGAAGCGCGGCTTTATCACGCTGAACTTCTTCAACCTGTTCTGGATCTTCGTGGTGTGCTGCGTGCTGGGGCTCATCATCGAGGTGCTGTTCCACTTCGCGCTGTACCACGAGTACCAGGACCGCGCGGGCCTGCTGTTCGGGCCGTTCTCGCCCATCTACGGCTTCGGCGCGCTGCTCATGACCATCGCTCTCAACCGCTTCCACGACAAGCCCGTGTGGGTGATCTTCCTCGTGAGCGCCGTCATCGGCGGGGCGTTCGAGTACTTCACGAGCTGGATCATGGAATTCTCGTTCGGCATCCGCGCGTGGGATTACTCGGGCACGTTCCTGTCCATCGACGGGCGTACGAACTTCGTGTTCATGGTGATGTGGGGCGTGCTGGGCGTGGCGTGGATCAAGCTCCTGCTGCCGCAGCTGCTGAAGCTCATCAACCTCATCCCGTGGAACTGGCGCTACGGCGTGACGGCGGCGTGCGCGGCGCTCATGCTGCTGGACGGCGTGATGACCGTGCAGTCCATCGACTGCTGGTACCAGCGCATGGCGGGCAAGGCGCCCGACACGCCCATCGAGCAGTTCTACGCGAAGCACTACGACAACGACTTCATGCAGAACCGCTTCCAGACCATGACCATGAACGTGGCCGACGCCACCCGTATCGGCCGGTAGGGCCAGGGCCGGGGCCGCCCGTGCCTCGGGGGAAGTGCAAACAAACTGCCTCGATTTGCCAGAAGAGGAGCGAAGCTGCTTGGCGGCCTCGCTCCATTTGCATTCCCTGGCGTTCTTTCCGAGGTGCCAAAATTCTTTTTTCAACAGTATGAAATCGAACCCGAGGGTCGATCTGCCCTCGGTATTGCAGGGACACCTCTTAGCCTGTTTCCCGTGATGCAAGCGACGGGAGAATCGGAGGGGCCATGGCATCGACGATGTACGGCTACGCGCGGGTGAGCTCGCGTGAGCAGAATCTGGACAGGCAGCTGGACGCGCTGCGCGCATTCGGCGTAGAGGACGGGGCGGTGTACGCCGACAAGGCGAGCGGCAAGGACTTCGAACGGCCTGCGTGGCATCGGCTGATGGGTGCGCTGCGGCCGGGCGACGTGCTGGCAGTTAAGAGCATCGACCGGCTGGGACGCGACTATGCCGAGATCTTGGACGTATGGCGCGATGTCACGAAGGTGCGCGGCGTGTTTGTCGTGGTGCTCGACATGCCGGTATTGGACACGCGCGAGGAGCGCGACGGCATAACGGGGGTGCTGATAGCGGACATCGTGCTGCAGCTTCTAAGCTACGTTGCCCAAATCGAGCGTGAGAACATAAGGCAGCGGCAGGCCGAGGGCATAGCGGCCGCCAAAGCCCGCGGGGTGAGCTTCGGGCGTCCGAGGAAGAAACGCCCTGCGAACTACGGGGAGACGCGGGAGGCCTACTGGGGCGGACGCATAACGCGGAAAGAGGCCGCCGCGCGCTGCAAGGTGAGCGAGACAACCTTCGCGCGATGGGCGCGCGAGGACGGGAAATATCAGGGGGAGTCTTCATAGAAGCGGCATAGCAGCAGGTAAACGGTATGTTTAGCCCATCACAAAAGTACACCTTTTTACCGTAGTTGAATTTCACCATTATACACGACCCCTTGCGGGCTCTTTATTGAGAAACCCCAAATGACGCGTTCGGATGTCATGAACGGCCCTTTTGGCGTCGCAGCTGCCAAAAGGTGTACCTTTCCGACGCAGCTGCCCCGCATTCTCGCAGGTCAAGGCTTTGTCGGAGTCGCCTTGAGAGAGGGAGGCGGGGTCATCCGATGGGGACGGCTTCGATATCGACAAGCGCTCTGCCTATGGGGCTGCCTCGCGGCAGGAGGACGCCGCGCGGCAAAACGCGCTGGTATCTGGTGCATGTGCCCGAAGGGCGCGAGCAGGCGACCTGCGAGAAGATTCGAAAGATCGTGCCCTCAGACCTCCTGGCCGATGCGTTCGTGCTGCGCAAGGAGCGCTGGTTCAAGCGCGCCGGCGTCTGGTCGCTCAACCTCGTGCAGATGTACCACGAGTACTTCTTCGTGGCGACCGGCGACGTGACGGCTTTGGACAGGGAGCTTTCCCGCCTGAGCTTCCCTGCGCGCATCGCGAGCGAGAGCGGACGCGGGTTCTTGCCATTGGCCTTCGAGGCCCAGGAGTGGTTCGAGGCCTCCATGGACGCAGACCACGTGCTTCGCAGCTCGATGGCCCACATCGTGGAAGGCGAGCTTCGGGTCCTTGCCGGTCCCCTCATGGGTCAGGAGCGCCGCGTGCGAAAGATCGACCGCCACCGCAGGCGCTGCCTGGTGGACGTATGCGACGCCGACGGCGGCTTCGTGGAGCAGATGCCCCTCGACGTCCCCTTCAAGAGCTGAAGGGGGCAACGATGGCAACGGACACAAGCAGCGCCCTCGATCTTGGGGAGGGGGCACCCGAGACGCCTGCTGAAGACATGCGCGGGGAGGAATGGAGTCGTGGGAGACGCGGCTACCGTTTCGTGAAACGGGCGTTCGACATTGCGTTTTCCGCTGTGGTGATCATGGTTGGGTTCATCCCTGCAATCTTGTTGGCGCTGGCGATACGCATAGAGTCCCCCGGCAACCCGTTCTATGGGCAGGTGCGTGTGGGAGGGTTCGGCGCAGACGGCAAGCCGTCGTACTTCCGCATGTGGAAGTTCCGGTCGATGGTCGAGGACGCCGATGCTTGCCTGGAACAGCTACGCGAGAAAAATGAAGTGAAAGGACCCATGTTTAAGATCGCGGACGATCCGCGGGTGACGAGGATCGGCCGCTTCATACGCAGGCACTCCATCGACGAGTTCCCCCAATTCATCAACGTGTTTCTCGGGCAGATGTCCGTGGTGGGCCCGCGCCCGCCGTTGCCCTGGGAGGTCGAGCTCTATGACGCCTGGGCCATGCAGCGTCTGGCCGTGAAGCCGGGACTCACGGGGCCGTGGCAGGTGGGGGGCCGCTCCAACCTTGACTTCGACGACATGGTGCGGCTGGACCTTGGCTACATCGCCGAGCGCGGCGTCATGACCGACCTGAGGCTGATAGCCCAGACGGTTCGCGTTGTCGTGACCGGGGGGGGGCGTTCTAGATGCGCTTCGCACTCGTGCCCGCCAGTTCCGTCGCCGCAGCTTGCTCTCTTGCAGCCCGTGTTCGTATGCGGTCGGTGATGCCGCATGACGCAGCAAAAAACCACGTCGAGCTCGAACGAGGGATCGGTTGCACTCGCATGCGAGGAGACGTTTGCGCCGCTTCCCGAACTCTCGGATGCCGAGGTCACGAAGCGCAACCGTGCGCGTTTGGGCTACCGCGCCGCCAAGAGGGCGTTCGACATCGCGTTCTCGGCTGTCGTGCTCGCGGCGCTAATGGTACCTGGTTTGGTTTTGGCTTTGGCTATCAGCTTGGATTCGCCCGGAGGCCCCGTGTTTAGACAGGAGCGGGTGGGCCGGGGCGGGAGGCCCATGCGCATATTCAAATTCCGCAGCATGCGGGCCGACGCGCACGAGCACCCCGAGCGCTACTTGGACGAGGCGCAGCTGGCCGCGTGGAGACGCGAGCAAAAGGTGGAGGGCGACCCCCGCGTGACCCGCCTGGGGCGCTTCATACGCAAGACCTCGATAGACGAGTTCCCGCAGTTAGTGAACGTGCTGATGGGCGACATGTCGGTCGTGGGCCCGCGGCCCGTGACCGAGGCCGAGACGCACGAGTTCGGAGAACATCGCGACTTGGCGCTCTCGGTGCGCCCAGGCGTGACGGGGCTGTGGCAGGTGACGGAACGCAACGAAGCCACATGGGAGAATGGAGATCGTCAGCGTATAGAACTCGAGTATGTGCGGCGGTGCGGCTTGCGGATGGACGCCGGGATAGTCGTCGGCACCCTCGGCGCCATGGCGCGAAAGACGGGGCGGTAGCGATGCGCAACTTGAGCGAAACCCCGTTGGTGACTGTGGTGATCCCTACGTACAGGCGCGCCAATAAGCTGCCGCGCGCGATCGACTCCGTGCTGGGACAGACCTACCGCAACATCGAGGTGCTAATTGCAAACGACAACGTACCCGGTTCTCCTGAGGACGAGGCGACGAAGCGGCGACTGGCGTGCTATGTGGCCGACGGACGCCTACGCGAGGTGGAGACGGGCGGAAAGACCGGCGGTGGAGCAGCACGCAACGTCGCTTGCAGGCAGGCTTGCGGCGAGTGGCTCGCCTTTCTGGACGACGACGACGAGTTCCTGCCCGACAAGATCGAGACCCAGGTCGTTTTCACTATGGAAAACGACCTGGATATGAGC
This sequence comes from Gordonibacter urolithinfaciens, assembly GCF_900199375.1. Lineage (NCBI taxonomy): Bacteria > Bacillati > Actinomycetota > Coriobacteriia > Eggerthellales > Eggerthellaceae > Gordonibacter > Gordonibacter urolithinfaciens. Next base: position 168,484 of record NZ_LT900217.1, on the reverse strand, counting down.
TGGCAGGACGTGGCTTGGTACAACGAAGAAGGCAAGCTTGTAGAGCATCGCTATCTGAACCATTGCAAGGACTTTTCACGAGACGGACTGCTGCGCGCCCACCTGCTGACCCCTATCTGCCCCACGTCTATCTACCTGCTCAAGAAAGAGCTTTTCGACAGGATCGAGGGCTTCGGCGAGGTGGCGACCGGGCAGGACTGGTGGCTTATGCTGCGGTGCATCGAGGCCGGTGCACGCATCGGCTATATGCCGGAGGTTCACGTGCACCAGTACCTCCACAAGGGAGAGAGGCTCTCGCTCGGGCAGAACAAGATCGAAGGCGAGATGGCGCGTCACGAGGCGGCGAAGGTTTTCTACTCGCGCCTGAGCAAGCGGGACATCCGATTCGTAGAGTTCAGACATAACGCGGTGCTTGCGTTCGCGTGCCTACGTAGCGGCATGCTTCTGAAATCTATGGGGTACGGGGTGCGGGCGTTTGCCACGTCCCCAGGGGCATGCTTCGCGAAGGGGCTCGAGTTCTTCACGAGAGGAAAGCGATGACCTGCGACGCGTCACGTATGCGGGTTCGACTATGGACATGAGGTTTCTGATATGAGGATAGCTATAGCGGGCACAGGATACGTCGGGCTCTCGCTCGCTGTGCTGCTCGCGCAGCGCAACGAGGTTGCGGCCGTGGACGTGGTGCCCGAGAAGGTGGATGCGATCAACCGTTGGGCGAGCCCCATCCGGGACGCGGAGATCGAGCGGTTCCTGACAGAGGCGAAAGCCGGTGTGCGCGAGCTTGCGCTTGCAGCGACGCTTGACGGATATGCGGCCTACGCGGCGGCCGAGTTGGTGGTCATAGCCACGCCCACCAACTACGATCCTGAGAAAGACTATTTCGATACGAGCCTTGTGGAACAGGTGGTGGAACTGGTACTGAGCGTGAGCCCTGATACAGTCATGGTGGTGAAGTCGACCGTGCCCGTAGGCTACACTAAGACGCTCTGCGAGCGCTACCCGCAGGGACGTTTCCTGTTCAGCCCGGAGTTCTTGCGCGAGGGGCATGCTCTTTACGACAACCTGCATCCCAGCCGCATCGTAGTGGGCGTGCCGAGTAATCATGCTGAAGCCGACCTTCTAAGTGAGTACGCCGAGCGATTTGCGGCGCTGCTGGAGGAGGGGGCCGACCCCGCCGAGCGGGAGCGCGAGAACGCCGATGGGACTGCCGGCATCCCGAAGCTCGTTATGCACGCCACAGAGGCGGAGGCCGTGAAGCTCTTTTCCAACACGTACTTGGCTCTGCGCGTGGCGTACTTCAACGAGCTCGATACCTACGCGTGCGTGCACGGGCTGGACGCTACCCAGATCATCGAGGGCGTGTGCCTGGAACCGCGCATTGGCTCGCACTACAACAACCCCTCCTTCGGATATGGTGGCTACTGCCTGCCCAAGGACACGAAGCAGCTCTTGGCGAACTATCAGGACGTGCCGCAGAACCTGATAGGCGCCATCGTTGACGCCAACCGAACACGCAAGGATTTCGTGGCGGCACAGGTGGAGGAGCTTGCGGAAAAATTTGCCGACTGGGACGCGATGCCCATGGTGGGCGTATACCGCCTGACCATGAAGGCCGGTTCGGACAATTTCCGGGCATCTTCCGTGCAGGGCGTCATGAAGCGCATCAAGGCCAAGGGCATCCCCATGCTGGTGTATGAGCCAACTTTGGACGAGAACGAGTTTTTCGGTAACGAGGCGACGCATGATCTGGATGCCTTCAAGCGGCGTTGCGACGTGATAATTGCCAATCGCTGGAGTGACGAGCTGGCTGACGTGGTCGGCAAGGTGTACACGCGAGACCTGTTCAGGAGGGACTAGATGTCGTCGAATGGGATTGGGAAAAGCACGTACAGGGCTTTCCTCAACGGTTTTGCGCGTTTCTTCGGGTCGAAGAACGCCAAGCTCTTCGATGCCCGATTCAGATACGGCCGACGGCTCGACATCGAAAAACCGAGAACATTGGCTGACAAGATCTCGTGGATTGAGCTGAATGCCGACGAGGAGCTAATGGCTCGCTGTACAGACAAATACGCCGTAAGGGACTACGTTGCAAATTTGGGTGCCGAAAACATCCTTATACCGCTGTGCGGGGGGCCTTGGAGTAGCGTCGAGGAGATCGACATCTCGGCTTTCCCGGACAAATTCGTCCTCAAGGCCACACATGGCTGCGAAATGAATTACATTTGCATGGATAGGACGAGACTTGATGTCGACGATATGATCTCGCATGCTCACCAGTGGTTGGCTGCCGACTACCCTCGCGCTTGCGTGGAGCCACACTACAAGCTGATTCCGCGTCGTATTTACGCAGAGGAATACGTCGGCGGTTTAGATGACGTTATAGACTATAAATTCCATTGCCTGAATGGTGTTCCTTCGTTCGTCCTCACCTGTTCAAATCGGGAAGAATCGCTGAAGCTCAACCTTTACGATCTCGAGTGGAAGCCAATCGAGGGCCTTCGGGGTTCGATGAAAAACGAGCGCGAAATTCCGAAACCCAGCGGGTTCGACACGATGCTCGAAATAGCGAAGTCCTTATCGGCGGATTTCGATTTCGTCCGCGTCGACCTCTATGAGGCTGAAGGGAAAGTCTACTTCGGCGAGCTGACGTTTTCTCCCGCGGGAGGCGTTCTTCCCTATTTCACCGATGACTTCATTTTCCGATGGGGAGAGGTCTTGCATGTGCGCGGGATGCGAGAGTCCAGATCGCATAAGCCGTTTGACGATGCCGCAGATAGAGGTGAGATAAGGTGACATCGCGTGAGAGAATCAAGGTTCTCCAAGTCGTGCCCGCGATGAGCAAAGAGTCGGGCGTGATGCGCTATGTCTGGAACATGATGCGGGAGATCGACCAGAACAGAATTGCTTTCGACTACCTCTACCACATTCCTTCATCCATAACGTTCGAGAAGGAGTGCATGGCATCTGGTTCCAGAATTTACTGTGCTCCGGACGCTTCGAAAGAGCCGCTTCGATATGTCAGGTACGTGAACGAATTGCTAAAAAGCGAAGGAATCGCTTATTCCATAGTTCATTGCCACGTTCCGAATACCGCTTTCTGCGTCCTTCGCGCCGCATCGTATGCTGGGGTGAAAAACAGGCTTATTCACAGCCATCTTGCGGCGAGTTCGGAGCATTTGAGCCATCGAATAAGAAACTATCCGCTTATCCGATACGGAAAAAGATTTGCAACGGAACGGCTCGCTTGCTCGCAGGAGGCCGGAGACTATCTTTTCGGCGATCAGTCCTATCGCATCTTCCGTAACGGTATCGATGTGGAGGCGTTTCGTTTCGATGAAGCCGCCGCCTCCGAGCTCAAACGGAAGCTGCCGATCGGCCCCGATGCCTTCCCCGTCGTTGGATGCGTCGGCAGGCTTGCAAAGCAGAAGAACTACCCCTTCATGTTCGATGTGTTTCGAGAGCTTCTCAAGACCGAGCATCGGGCCGAGCTCCTCATCGTCGGCAGCGGGCCTGAAGAAGAAGCGTTGTCCGGTTTGATAGCCGAATTCGGGCTGGAGGGCAAAGTACATCTTTTGGGACTTCGCGAGGACGTGGGCAAGCTGTATTCCGTATTCGACGTGCTGGCTATGCCGTCTTTGTGTGAAGGATTGCCCGTGGCCGCAGTTGAGGCCCAAGCATCTGGGCTGAGGTGCGTGTTCTCCAAAGACGTCCCGTCTGAGGTGGATATTACCGGTGTCGCTACATTCCTTGGAAGAAAGGAACGACTGTCGGATTGGAGCGATGCGATTGCAAATGCGGCGCTCGAGGGCAGGTTCCAGGATCCCGCGATGCGCATCGACGATGCCGGATACTCGCAAAGAGCTGCAGCGTTGCTGCTGGCAGATTTCTATACAAATATTGCGTAACGATGGGATCGGCTATGACGGAAAGCGTTATATCAAATCTAACCTGCCATTGCTTCACGGGTTGCGAATATGATGCGGAGAAGATCGGCCGGCTCATATCGAGCACTGGTGTTCTGAGCTGCGTGCATCCTGGCGACAGGGTTTTCGTCAAACCCAACTGGGTTCAGGAGAGGCATTTGCGCAGGGATGAATGGGTCCAGATGATCACCCATCCTTCCGTCATTACGGCGGTGATCGATATCTTGGTCGAGAACATGGCCGGATCTGGAACTATCATCGTCGGTGACAGCCCGATGACGCCTGCCAATTTCGACGAGATCGTGGCGCTCATGCCGGTTGAAGAATGGAGACGTAAGTGCGAAGAAGGTGGAATCTCCTTTTCTCTCGTCGACATGAGAAACGAGCGCTGGAACGTCTCTGGTGACGGGATAATCCTTTCTTCCGTCGAGCTGCCAGGCGATCCGTCTGGAAAGACCCTTTACAACGTTGAAGGCGACCTGAGCGAGTTTTTCACCAAGGAGACCTCTTTGGGAGGCTACTACGGAGCGAGCTACGATATCGAGGAGACGAATAGGGCGCACGACGGACAAACCAATCTGTACGAGATGGGCGGGTCTGTTATGGAAGCCGATATCTTCGTCAATCTGCCGAAGTTGAAGACTCATAAAAAGGCAGGCATGACCTGCTGTCTGAAAAACCTTGTGGGAGTCAGCACGAACAAGAATCTACTCCCTCATCATACCGTTGGCGCGCCGGCTGATGGCGGCGATCAATTTGCGGAGAACGGCATGGCTAGGAAGGCCGAGGGAGTGCTGACGGCACGGGCGAAAAGCATTGCTAATCTGGCGCGGCCCATCGCTCGCGTACTCGTCCCCTTGAAATGGATTGCGAAAAAGGTGTGGGGCGACAACAGGGCGGTTGCCAGAAACGGCAGTTGGTTCGGTAACGATACGCTTTGGAGGACGATTCTCGATCTCAACAAGATTCTCCTGTACGGAAATCTCGATGGGACTTTGAGCCGATCCGTTCGAATGGGATACGTTGCGATTGTGGACGGGATCGTAGCGGGCGAAGGCGAGGGCCCGCTTGAGCCTGATCCGGTCGATGCCGGAGTTCTGCTATGCGGGGGTAATCCCGTCATCGTTGACATGGTGGCTTCCAGGATTATGGGATTTGATTTCCAGAAAATACCTTCATTGGCGCATGCATTCAAGGTGGAGCGTCTTCCTTTGGTCTCCGGATTGCCGGGTGATGTGATGTGCAGTATGGACGGGCGGAACCCCGTGTCCTTCAATCATATTTCCCCTGTACGCCGCTTCACCCCTCCGTCCGGATGGGTGGGCCATGTCGAACTCGACTCTTTAGATTAAGGCGAGCGCAAATGTTTTTCTACAGCCTCGTTCTGCTAACCCTCCTACTTTTGGCGATTGTCATCAGGCCAAAACGCTCAACCAAGGCGAAAAGATTGTACGTCGCCTTGGTCTTCGCCCTGCTCATTTGTATCGCTGCATGCAGAAGCTACACGGTTGGCGTTGACACGGAGCAGTTCATTCGCGCGTACGCGAGGATTGGGGCCGAGGGTTGGTCGGCGTTTGCTTTGGAGCGATACGAGCCGGGTTTTACTGCTCTGTGCCTTCTCTTGAACCAGCTGTCCAGCAACTACCAATTGCTTCTCGTATTCACGGCGATTGTAATGTATGTTCCCATCGGCTATGCGATATACAAATATTCGGAGAACCCCCTGTTGAGTTGCTTTCTTTTTATCACGCTCAACATTTATACGGCCTATATGAACGTCATGAGGCAGGGAATTGCCGCCGCCTTGCTGGTGGTTGCATTCGTCTTTCTTCTAAAGCGGAGCAATGTTGGTTTTGTGGCTTGCGTCGTTGCCGCTTCCATGTTTCACGTTTATGCATTGATCGCTCTCGTCATCTTGCCTCTGACGAAAATAGGTTTTCGCAAAGGCTACGTGTTCGTGTACCTTGCGCTTTACGCGATCTGCCTGCTTGCCTTTAACGTTGTTCTTGCGCTTGCGCAATGGGTTCTCGGTCGTGAAGATGTGTACAGTAGCGATTTCATGGCTTCAAATTATTTCGGTGCTGTCATTCAGCTCGCATTCGTTGCCGTGCTTGCGTTTTTTGTTGTGAACTATATCGAAGTTCTTAAGCGAACGAACTTGGATGATCGTGGGATGCTGTCCTTTTATCAGCACGCCATGATGCTCGCCGTTCTCTTCCAAGTGACGGGCGTTCAAGCTGAGATCTTTGCGCGGCTCGCGTATTACTTCTCGATATTCGCAGTCATCTCAATTCCCATTGCTTTGACCGCCCCGAAACAGAAAGAGCGGACGTTCTCCCTTGTTTTTCTGTGCTCGATGTCCTTCGCGTACTTTTTTGCCGTAGGACTGCTCCGACCTGAATGGCAGGGCGTCATCCCTTATGCGGTCGATTTTTCGAACGTGTTGGCAATATTGGGTTGGTGAGAGTGGGAAAACCGTCTATGAAGGACAAACGATGAACAACGAATTCAAGATGAAGTTTAAGTCGATACCCGGCTTGTCCGCCTTCGCCGTGATGGTCAATAGGGAGATCGTGCGTCCTATTCGGCTTGCTCTCCGCCACCCTTTGGCGCACAAAGACAACAAAGCGTTGTTGAAGATGCTCAATGGCCTGCAGGGTGCCGAGCGTCCAAGGGTTTGGTATTTTGGCGTTCCCACCCACAACAACTTGGGCGATCAGGCGCAGAAGTTCTGCATTCTTGCTTGGGTCGAGGCTAATTGCCCCGGTGCCGAGATAGTGAAAATTTCGAGCAGGGATTTCAACGGAGGGGCCGCGAGGACGGCGGTGCTTTTGAAGCGGCTGGTTCGACCCGACGACGTCATAATCATGCAGAGCGGCCACACTATGGATGGGCTGCATCCGGACGAGACGGCGCATCGCATGATTCCTGACTCCTTTCCTGGGAACAGGATCGTGTTCTTTCCAACGAGCATAAAGTTCCTGAGCAAGCGAGGCATGCGCCGCGATATAAGGGCGATAAACGCGCATCCTCGCACCCTCTTCTTGGCGCGGGATGCAGTGTCCGCCGAAAAGGCCCGATCCATCTACCCCAAGGTCGATGTCAGGCTTTACCCCGATGTGGTCACTACGCTCATCGGTAAATACGAATTCGACGGACATCGTTCGGGCGCGCTACTTTGCACGAGGAACGACGGGGAGAAGTTCTATTCGTATGGCGAAATCGATGCTCTTGCCGACGAGCTTGAGCGGCAGATCGGCTCCCTTGCCCAGACGGACACAACGGTTGATCTCGGCGGGATTGATCTTGATTCGAAGGAGGCGTGGAGTCGAATCGAGAAGGTGATCGAGTCGTATGCCCATTATAGAGTCGTAGTGACTGATCGCTATCACGGCACTATCTTTGCCCGTATCGCCGGAACGCCCGTGGTTGTGCTCAGGACCGCTGACCACAAGGTGACCTCGGGTGCTCAATGGTTTGAGGATGCGGGCGATGAGGCGATAACGGTCGCAGGTGATCTTGCGTCCGTGCCAGACCTTGCGCGAGGCTTGATGACGAGGTTTCCCGAGGGCGCAGCCGCCCCGCCGTTCGCCGCCCCATATTACGAGGAACTACATGATTTGATCGAGGCGGTGTGAAAGTGGCGCTGAAGCGTGCTCGGGTGGGGGGAGGGGCGATTTCATGAAGCGAGCCTACAAGCGTCTTGTCAGCGATACCATGGTTTTTGCGGTAGGCAACATGCTTACAAAGCTCATGCAGTTCCTTCTATTGCCTATGTACACCGCGCTGCTTTCTACTGAGCAATACGGTATCGGTGAGCTTGTTAACAACATGTCGGAGTTGCTTTACCCCCTCTGCTGTCTTGGGATATACGAGGGAGTTTTTCGCTACTCGATAGATCGGGACTCTGACCCACGGAAAGTGCTATCTACGGGTGTGTCCGTCGCCTTCGCTCTTGCACCTGTAGTCGCAGTGGTTGGTATTGCTGGCTATGCCTTCACTGGGTTTGACTACACGTGGTACCTCGTTACCCTTTGCCTTGTTACTTCGTTCAAGACGGTGTGCATGCAGTTCGCGAAGGGGCTTGGAAAGACGAAGCTCTATGCGGCGTCTGGAGTAATCAGCACACTTGTGCTCTGCGGGGCCGGTTACCTGCTTCTCGGTGTTCTCCGTGCCGGAATCACCGGCTACTTGCTCGCCCTCATACTATGCCAGGCAACACAGCTCCTGCTCGTGACGATTGGTGCGAGGATGTGGCGCTACTTCTCCCTAGGGAGCATCGATGGGGATCTCATGCGCAGACTACTTCGCTACAGCATTCCCATGGTTCCTAATGCGCTCGCATGGTGGTTCGTAAACCTGTCGGGGCGTTATATCGTTCTGTTTTCCAGCGGCATTGCGGTTGCAGGCTTGTACACAGCGGCATCGAAGCTCCCGGCCGTGATGAACATGCTGGTGTCTGTTTTTCAGCAGGCATGGCAGATATTCTCGGCACGGGAATATTCTGCCGCAGATCGTAGCCGGTCGTTCAGCATTGTGTTTCGCGTTTATTCAGCTCTTCTGCTATGTGCTGGCTCACTTGCCATCGCTATCACCGAACCGCTGTCGCGCGTCATGCTGAGCAGCGGGTTCTACGAGGCGCGGCTGTTCGTGCCGTTGCTCATGTTCGGTGCGGTGGTAAACGGCTACTCGACGTATTTTGGCGTGCTGTACAACGCTGCAAAGCAAAACAGGATGATCTTCGTAACGACCGTCGTAGGGGCTCTATCCAACGTTGTGCTGAGTGTTCTTCTCGCCACCGAAATCGGCGTATGGGGCCCCATTGTCGGTTCGGTTGTCGCATATTCGATCATCTCAATCTCCAGAGCATTCGACACGCGAAAGTTTGTAAGGATAGAGATGGACTTGCCGTACCAGGTTGTTGGCCTTTCCGTGCTGCTCGCAGAGGTGGCCCTCCTAAGTATAGGCATCGTGCATGCCACGACGATCTCCTTGGGTTTGTCGGTCGCACTCGTGGCGTTCACTATCGTGAGGTATCGAGGCCTCTTGGGCGGTGCTACAGCAATCTTCAAAAGGAAGGGGTGAGTGATATGAAAGACGCTGTCAAGCCGAGGCTGGCAGATCCCGAGTGGTGCACAGGGTGCTCGGCGTGCGCCGCATCCTGCCGTTTCGGCGCCATCGCCATGGTGTCTGACGACGAGGGGTTCTTGCGTCCCTCTATTGTGATCAGTAGGTGCGTCGGCTGCGGAGCGTGCTCGACAGCTTGTCCGGAGCTTTATCCCGTATCTCGTTCGGATATTCCGATCGAGGCGCTGGCGTGCTGGGACAAGGATGGCGAGCGTCGAGCTTCGGCGACCTCCGGAGGGGTTTTCATGCTGCTTGCCGATGCCGTTCTTGGAAGGGGCGGCTGGGTATGTGGCGCGGTATTCGATGATGCGTTCGATGTCCGTCATATCGTGACGCGTGATCGTGCAATCGTCGAATCCATGCGTGGATCGAAGTACGTGCAGAGCGATGTCGCAACTGCGCTCTCGGTGTGCGCGGACAGATTGCGCGCGGGCGAGCTCGTCTTGTTTACCGGAACGCCGTGCCAGGTTGCGGCGATGCGGAAATTGTCGGAGAAAATACCGACAGGAAATCTTATCACCGTCGACGTTCTCTGCCATGGAGCGCCGTCTCCTCTGTTTTGGCGGGAGTACCGTTGGTTTAGAGAGAAAGAGTCGGGTTCGAAGATCACGGGGGCCAGTTTCCGAAAGAAAGACCCATCATGGACGATCTTCAGTATGGAAATGCGTTTTCTGGACGGTTCGACGAGAAGCTGGCCAACCACGGATGATTTGTACCTGAGGGCGTTTCTTGGCGACTTCATATCCCGTCCCAGTTGTTGCAAATGCCCCTATGTCGGGACGCGGCGGTTGGGAGACCTGACACTCGCAGATTTCTGGGGTTACGTCTCGGAATCGCGTTGCCACAGAAATGACGAGCGTGGAATCAGTCTGGTGCTTGTTGATACCCAACAAGGGGCCAAGGAGCTTGCTGCGATCAGCGAGAGTCTTGTGATGGTTCAAAAAAAAGCTCCAGGAAGCGATCGAGGGAAACGGCCCATTGCGCTTGCCCTTTAGAGCGAACTCTCGAAGGGATGAGTTTTGGTCGATTTTTCGCAAGGGCGGGATTGAGGCAGTTGCCGACGACTTCTTGAGACCCAGGTATGGGAGTGCAAAACATTCTGCCAGCCTGTTCTTTAACAACCACGCGTATCTCATCCCTGCTGTCATCAGGAGATCGTTGATATCGATTAGAACGATGCTAACTGGTGGGGCATCGAAGAAATAAAATATGTGTGAGGCAATGTGGGCAGTAGCGGCTTCGAGGCAACTGTCGCCAAGTGTGGCGTACGATACGGAGCAGAAATCCCCCTTGCTTTTCGTGCCCGTATTTTCCGCAATGGAAAAGCGCCCGCGTCTCGGTGAGGCGCGGGCGCTCGTGGTTTTTGGCGGAGATGCGTGCGAATCGAACACACCCGAGACGTTCTGCGCGCCTCACAACGGCTTTGAAGGCCGCGGGGCCCACCAGGACCCATCCATCTCCAAGAGCAAAAGGCAACGTTGACTATAATAAGGCAAAACGGCCGAAAACGCTGCAAAATGCAAAAAAAGTGGCATCTTGCCGAAAGGGGGCCGTTTCCGCAGGGGCTTGCCCCAAACAGGCTTCCTTCCTGGCTGGGACGAGGCGGCCTGTGTGCTGTCGCAGCGGGGGAACTTGCACAGAAATCACCGATTATTGCGGATTCGCGGGCTCAGCGTGCTGCTGTAGCTTGGACCCGGACGTTTGCGCCCAACGTTTTCCCTGATGGCGAAATGATGGGTGCCCAATTTGCCGACCAAGGGCCGACAATGCGTAAAAAACCGGTGATTTCTGTGCAGAAAGGCCGGTGGGGAGAGGCACTTCCTCCTGCAGGGAACCCGGGCGCCCAACCCTGCGACAGGATGCGGCACCGTTGCAGGGTTGGGGTCGGGAGGATGGAGGCCGGAGGGCGGGGGCTTACGCGCGCTTGGGGCCCAGCACGCGCAGGTCGCCGTCGCGGCGCGTGACGCCCTGGGCGTCGAAGTGCTCCAGCAGCGGGATGGCGTACTTGCGCGTGGTGCCCATGGCGTCGCGCAGCTCGGCCGCCGTGGCGCCGCCCTGGCCGCGCAGCAGCGCGACGGCCGCCTGCTCGAGCGCCTCGTAGGCGGCCGCGTCGAAGGCCAGCTCGCCGCTCACGCGGCGGATGCGCCCGGCCTTCTCGAGCGCGCCGAGCGCGCGGTGCGCGACAGAGGCATCGACGCCCGCCTGCGCCACGAGCTCGGCCACGGTAGGCGGGGCGGCTGCGGCTGCGGCAAGCACCGACGCGAGCGCCTCGGCCGCCTGCTCTTCGAGCTTGCGCGCCCCGCCGCCGGCGCGCGGGTGGCCGATGAGGCCGCCGTCCACCACCACGCGCCCGTCCGTGCGGGCGCGCTCCACGAGCGCGTCGATGCAGGCATCGGACAGCGCGCCGGGGAGCCGCGCGGCGAGCGCGCCCTTCGAGATGCCCGTGGCCGCCGGCTGCTCGGCGTGGAAGCGCAGAAGCGCGTTCTTCAGCGCGCTGTCCAGCTTCTGCAGCACGGCGCGCTCGGCGAAGTGAGCGCCCGCCCCGTCGCCCAGGCGCACGAGACCCTGCTTGCAGCGCTCTCCGAGGCGCCGCCCCGCCGCTGCGGCCGGGATGCCCGCCGCCGCGGCCAGCTCGGCCGCCGTGACGGGCGCGGCCGCCAGCGCGAGCGCCGCATCGCAGGCACCGTCCTCGTCGCCGGCGCGCAGGGCGTCGAGCAGCGCCTCCTCGCCGGGCTTCAGGTTCGTGCGGCGGCGCGGGTGCGCGTGCAGCACCTGGCCGCCGCCCACCACGTGCACGGGCGTCAGGGAGCGCACGACGAAGCGGTCGCCGCGGGACGCCGGCAGCGGCTCGTCCAGGCGGATCTGCGCGTAGGCGCCCTCGCGCGCGCCGAGCGCGGCGCGGCCGCCCATGAGCAGCACGCGCCCCGGCACCTCGGCGGTGCCGTGGGCCACGCGCACGCGCGTGCCCGTCTCCAGCGCCTCCGGCGCGCCGGGCGCACCCAGGTACGTGAGCCAGGCGTCGAAGCGGTCGGTGGGCTCCACCGTGCCGGGGGCTGCCAGCAGCATGCCGGGGCGCACCTCGCCGGTGTCCACGCCCGCCAGGTTGAGCGCCACGCGGTTGCCGGCCTCGGCGCGCTCAACCGGTTGGCCGTGTATCTGCGCGGAGCGCACGCGCGCCCGCGTGCCGCCGGGCAGCACCTCCAGCTCGTCGCCCGGCGCCACCTGCCCGCTCCAGAGCGTCCCCGTGACCACGGTGCCCGAGCCCTTGATGCTGAACGCACGGTCCACGGGCAGGCGCGCGGAAGAGCCGTCCTTCGCGCGCACGAGGCCGCGCGCGGCCTCCGCCAGCGTCGCGCGCAGCTCGTCCAGGCCCTCGCCCGTGCGCGCCGACACCGGCACGACGGCCGCGTCGGCGTACGGGCCGCCCGCCAGGCGCCCGCGCACCTCGTCGGCCATGAACGCGGCCCACTCCTCGTCCACCAGGTCGCGCTTCGTGAGGGCCACCACGCAGCGCGCGATGCCCAGCAGCTCCAGCACGGCCAGGTGCTCCTCGGTCTGCGGCATGACGCCGTCGTCGGCTGCGATGCACAGAAGCGCCAGGTCGATGCCCGTGGAGCCCGCGATCATCTGGCGCACGAAGCGCTCGTGGCCCGGCACGTCCACCACGCCGAGCGCGCTGCCGTCCGGCAGCTCCAGCTGCGCGAAGCCCAGCTCGATGGTGATGCCGCGGCGCTTCTCCTCGGCCAGGCGGTCGGGGTCCTCCCCGGTGAGCGCCTGCACGAGCGTGGACTTGCCGTGGTCGATGTGGCCCGCCGTGCCCAGCACGACGCGGCGGCCGCCCGCGGCGGCGCTCATGCGCCCGCTCCCGCCGAGCGGCCGGCCGCGGGCGCTGCCGGGGCAGGGGAGCCTTCCGCTGCCCCTTCCGCTATCCCGGCCGACGCCGCCGCAGCGCCCGGCCCCTCGAAGTAGGCGCGCACCGCCTCGGCGATCTCGGCGATGTCGTCCTCCCCGATGGTGCGCGCGTCCAGCAGCACGGCCTCGCGCTTGATGCGACCGATGACGGGCACCGCGCGCTTCGACACGAGGAAGGCCTCGCATTCCTGCGCGTCGCCGCGCTCGAAGGAGATGCTCGCCGCGAACGTGGGGATGTCGCACAGCGGCAGCGCCCCGCCGCCGGCCCGCGCCACCTCGGGCACCACCTCGATGCGCGCGCAGCCCGCGGGCACGGCCCGGCGCAGCGCGTCGGCCAGGCGCTCGGCGCGTACGCGCACGGCTCCGTCGGGCTCGGAAAGCATGCGGAGCGTGGGGATGGCCGTAAGCGCGCGCTCGGGGTCCAGGTACAGGCGCAGCGTGGCTTCGAGCGCGGCCAGCGTCATCTTGTCCAGGCGCATGGCGCGCGCGAGCGGGTTTTTCTTCAGGCGGTCGATAAGCTGCTTCGACCCCACCACGATGCCAGCCTGCGGGCCGCCGAGCAGCTTGTCGCCCGAGAACGATACCAGGTCGCATCCCCCGCGCAGCGACTCGGCCACGGTGGGCTCGGCGTAGGCGCCGAAGCAGGCCAGGTTGATGAACGCGCCCGAGCCCTGGTCCTCGTACACCAGCACCTCGTCCTCCACGCCCGCGGCGCGGCGGCGCTCGTTCTCGGCATCGGCGAGGGCGCGCATCTCGCGCATGCCCACCTGCTCCGAGAACCCGACGATACGGTAGTTGGAAGGGTGCACCTTCAGCAGCATGGCCGTGTCCGGGGTGAGGGCCCGCTCGTAGTCGGCCGCGTGCGTCTTGTTCGTGGCGCCCACCTCCACCATGCGGGCGCGCGAGAACGCCATGATGTCCGGGATGCGGAACGACCCGCCGATCTCCACGAGCTCGCCGCGCGACACCACGGCCTCGCGCCCCTGGGCGAACTCGGCCAGCACCATGACCACGGCCGCGGCGTTGTTGTTCACCGCGATGGCGGCCTCGGCGCCGGTGAGCGCGCAGAGCAGGCCCTCCACGTGGTCGTGGCGGCTGCCGCGGGCCATCGCGTCCGTGTCGTACTCCAGCGTGGAATAGCCCCGCGCCGCCTCCGTCACGGCATGCACGGCCTCGTCTGCCAGCGGGCTGCGTCCCAGGTTCGTGTGCACCACCACGCCCGTGGCGTTCACCACGCGCCTGAGCGAGGGGCGCAGGCAGGCCAGCGCCCGGGCGCACGCGTCGTCGGCGAGGGCGGCGCCGTCCACCGGCTCCCGGCTCCCGGCCAATATGGCGCTGCGCACGGCATCGACGGCATCGCGCACGCAGTCGGCCAGGATGTCGTGCGGGAGCAGCGGCGCGAGCGCGCTCACCTGGGGGGAGCGCAGCACCTCCTCTACGGGGGGCAGGGATCGCAGCAAGTCGCGGGCGGGCGTGGGTGCCATGGGATGCCTTTCTCGATAAGCGGGCCGGACGCAAGGTTTCCCGAGCAGTATACCAATGTCGGACCGGGCCGCCGGCCCGAAACGGCGGCGTGCGACGAATCCCCGCAGGACGGGGAGGGGAAAGGCAGCGCGCGTTGCGCGAGAGGGGCCGGCAGAGGGAAGGGCGCGCGGAAGGGGCGGCGCGGGGCGCGTCCCGCCGACGTGGGGCGCATTCGGAGACGAGGCATCCCGGAGGCGGCTTCGGTGGGGGAGGGGGGCCTCCTCGGGTGCATTCCGAACAGCCAGCCGGGCGCATGCGCTCGGGGCTGGAAGGCGGGAAGGAAGATGGTGGGAATTTCTGGGGCGAACCGGGCCCGAATCTGCGATAATGGTGCGTTCGCGGGCCAAAACGCCCGCCGGGTGAGGCCCGGCGGGCGTTTTGCCGCAGCAAGGGAAGAGCAGGGAGAAGGGGATTCGACGTGGCGGTGATGCAAGAAGGCGCGGGGCTCAAGTTGGAGGCCTTTTCGCCGACCGAGGTGGAAAAGCGGGTCGAGGACGCGGCGTGCGCGAAGGCTGCCCTGCCGATGGGCAGGTGCTTCGTCTCGGCAATGCTCGCCGGGGCGTTCATCGGGTTCGGCGGCATGTTCTTCTGCACGTTCCTCTCCGATGCCACGCTGCCCTTCGCCGTGCAGCGGCTCGTAGGCGGCGTGTGCTTCTGCCTGGGCCTCGTGCTCGTGCTCTGCTGCGGCGCCGAGCTGTTCACCGGCAACGTGCTCATGGTGTGCTCGAGGGTCTCGGGCCGCGTGCCGTGGCGCGCGGTGCTGGGAAACTGGGGCCTGGTGTGGCTGGGGAACCTGGCCGGCTCGCTTGCGGCGATGGCGCTCGTGCTGCTGGCGAACGTGCAGGGCATGAACGGCGGCGAGGTGGGCGCGACGTTCGTGTCGGTTGCCTCGGCCAAGGCGTCGCTCGGCCCCGTGGAGCTGTTCTTCAAGGCCGTCATGTGCAACGTGCTGGTGTGCCTGGCGGTGTGGATAGGGTTCGCGTCGCGCTCGGTGACGGACAAGGTCGTGGGCATCCTGCTGCCCATCGCCGCCTTCGTGGCGTGCGGCTTCGAGCACTGCGTGGCGAACATGTTCTTCCTCTCCACGGGCATCCTGCTGAACGTTCTGGGCGGAGTGGGGGCCGCCGGGGCCGTGTCGCTGGGCGGCGCGGCGGCGAACCTCGTGCTGGCCACGCTCGGCAACGTGGCGGGCGGCGTTCTGGTGGGGCTCGCGTACTGGTACGCCTACCGGGGCAGGGAAGCGCGCTAGGCGGCGAGCGAGATCCAGCTTGCAGCAGCGTGCGCCCGCGTGCGGCTGCAGCGCTGTGGGCGTGCGCGCCCTCGGTCGCGCCCTGTTGTCGCTGCAGCCCTGCGGTGCCGGCGGCCTGCCCCGGCGACACCTGGCCGAACGGGTCATGCTCTTTCTGCGCGCGGCCGACCTGCCTGCGCTATACTGGTTTCCGACGGCAGCCTGCCCGCCGGACGCGCACCTTCTGCCAAAGGCGCGTCCCCCTTCTGCATCGGGGCCGCATCGCCGTCCACCCACCGTGCTTCAAGGGAAGCCGGCGGACGCGCCTCTGCCCCCGCGCCCGCTTGTTCTGCACCGCCGTTCCCGGCGGCGTTCCCGTCTGCCCCGGGCTCGGCTCCATCGACAGACGAGAAGACGAGACGCAGACCCCTGCGAAGGAGGATACCCCTATGACCGACTACCGCCAGATGTGGACCGATTTGGACATGGACCTGGAGACGCACGACCAGCTGTGCGCCGTGTTGCCCGCCGCCTTCGGCGACACGTACCTCTCCCAAGAGAACCGTCCCGAGAACATGGCCTTCTATGACTTCGTCGTGTCCGAGATCCACGGCGTGCGCCCCGCCGAGCTCATCGAACTGCAGAAAAAGGGCGGCAAGGTGTTCGGCACGTTCTGCGTGTTCGTGCCCGACGAGGTGGTGGTGGCCTGCGGCGGCGCCGTCACCGGGCTCTGCGGCGGCTCGCAGTTCTGGGTGCCCGAGGGCGAGAAGGTGCTGCCGAGCGACCTGTGCCCGCTGGTGAAGGCGTCGCTCGGCGCGCACTTCGGCAAGACCTGCCCTTACTTCAGCGTGGCGGATATGTACGTGGGCGAGACCACGTGCGACGGCAAGAAGAAGGCCTACGAGATACTCGGCGCCGACAAGCGCACCTACGTCATGGACATGCCGCAGATGAAGCGCCCCAAGGACATCGAGAAGTGGACGGGCGAGATCGCCGAGTTCGCGCGCGAGGTGGAGGACGTCACCGGCCGCGCGCTCACGCCCGAGGCGCTGGGCGCGGCCATCGGGCTGATCAACGAGAAGCGCCGTGCGCTCGCGCGCGTGTTCGAGGCGCGCAAGGCGGAGGGCTGCATTCCCATCAGCGGCAAGGACGCCCTGCTCATGATGCAGATCGCGTTCTTCGACGATCCGGCCCGCTGCGCCGAGATGGCGAACAAGCTGGCCGACGAGCTGGAGCAGCGCATCGCCGACGGCGTGAGCGTGTTCCCGGCGGGCACGAAGCGCATCCTGGTCACGGGCACGCCGCTGGCCATCCCCAACTGGAAGCTGCACCACATCATCGAGACGAGCGGCGCGGCCGTGGTATGCGAGGAGATGTGCACGGGCACGCGCTACTTCGAGAACCTGGTGGACGAGTCCGCCGATACGTTGGAAGGCCAGTTCCAGGCCTTGTCCGAGCGCTACATGAAGAACAACTGCGCCTGCTTCACGCCGAACCCCGGCCGTATCGCCGACGTGGTGCGCATGGCGCGCGAGTACCACGTGGACGGCGTGATCGATGCGAACCTGAAGTTCTGCACGCTCTACGACGTGGAGAAGCCGAGCCTGGCCGCAGCGCTCGAGGCCGAGGGAATCCCCTGCCTGGCGCTGGAGACCGACTACACCGACAACGATGCCGAGCAGCTGCGCACGCGCGTGGGCGCGTTCGTGGAAATGCTGGGGGAGTAGGCCCGTGGAGCCCGTCGGCGGCGAGCCCGCCGCGCAGGGGGCGGGAGGCCCGGGCGCTGCCGATGCGCCGGAGGCTCCCGGCAACGGCCCCGGTTCCCCCGGCGCCCCGGACGGCGACGCGCAGTCCGGGGCGCCCGTGGACTGCTACGTGCTGTTCCGCGGGCACACCGACGGGCTGGCCCTGTTCGGCGCGCTGAAGGGCACCGGCGTGGACGCGCGCATCTCGCCCACTCCGCGCGCCGCGCGCGCCGAGTGCGGCATGAGCCTGCTCGTGTCGTGCGACGACGAGGAGCGCATCCGCGCGGTCGCGCAGGCATGCGGCGCGCACATCGAGGGCGTGGCGCGCCTGCCGCGCCAGATACGCCCCGACCGGGACCGCTACTGCTGAGGCACCGCCCTCGTGGGATGCCCGTGCGGGGCCGTATCGAAAGCTCCGCCTCGCCGCCTCTGGCAGGTCGCTCGTAGGGCAAGGGCTCTGCCCTTGCCGGCGAGCGGGGTCGCCTCGCAGGTTACGGCAAGGGCAGAGCCCTTGCCCTACGAGACGGTTCCCTGGCGAACTTGCGCTCTGGGACTTTTGACACGCCCCCTACGGGCAAACCGCGGAGCGCCCCGGTTTTCGGGGCGTCCGAGACCGTACCAGGAAAGGAAGGCCATGCATTACGTGGGCATCGACGTGGGGTCCACCGCCACGAAGGTCGCCGTGCTGGACGGGGACGGCGCGCTCGCGCGCACGTTCCTGTGCCCCACGGGGTTCAGCAGCGTGGACGCCGCGCGGCGGGTGCGCTCTCTCTTGGCCGAGGCGGGCATCGACGCGGACGGGAGCTCGGTCGTGGCCACCGGCTACGGCCGGGTTGCCGTGCCCTACGCGAACAAGGTGGTCACGGAGATCACCTGCCACGGCCGCGGCGCCGCGCGCCTGTTCGGGCGCGACGGAGTGGTGGTGGACGTGGGCGGCCAGGACACGAAGGTCATCGCGCTGGCGGGGGGCGCGGTGAGGAAGTTCGTCATGAACGACAAGTGCTCCGCCGGCACGGGGCGCTTCCTGGAGATCATGGCCGACCGCCTGGCGGTGGACCAGGACGAGCTCGCGCGCCTCGCGCGCGCCGGCACGCCCACCGTCATCTCCAGCATGTGCACCGTGTTCGCCGAGTCCGAGGTCATCTCGCTCGTGGGAAAGGGCGAGCCGCGCGAGAACATCGCCAACGGCGTCATCGAGTCCGTGGTGGCCCGCGTGGCCGCGCTCGCGGCGCAGATGCCGGGCGAGGCCTACTTCCTCACAGGCGGCCTGTGCGACAACGGCTACGTGGTGGAGCGCCTCGCCGCGCGCCTGGGCAAGCCGGTGGAAACCTGTCCCGAGGCCCGTTTCGCCGGCGCTCTGGGCGCGGCGCTCTGCGCGCTGGAGCAGGCGGCACAGGGGGGCGCTGGAAGACGGTGAGCGCCCTGCGCGCGTTCGGGTGGGCGCCGGCGCGACGGAAGGATTCCGCGGCGGAGGCTCGGCGGCGCGGCGGAGACCCGTTTTTCCTGTCGGTTCCGTAGCAGGTGCGGATGCGTTTTCGGCACAAGGCGGGGAACTGGTATGATGCGGGAAGAAGAATGACGGAAAGGCTCTCCCATGATCTACTTCGACAACGCGGCCACGACCCGGCGCAAGCCGCCCGAGGTGGCCGAGGCCGTGGCGCGCGCCATCGGCTCGTTCGGCGGCGTGGGGCGCGGCGTGCACGAGGCGTCCATCGACGCCGGCATGGCCGTGTACGACGCGCGCGACAAGATGGCGCGGCTCCTGGGCGCGCCCTCGGCGGCCCGTGTGTCGTTCGCGGCCAACGCCACCATGGCGCTCAACATCGCCATCGCGGGGCTTTTGCCCGCCGGCGGCCGCGCCGTGACGACGGCTGCCTCGCACAACTCGGTGCTGCGGCCGCTGTTCAAGTCGCGCGACGAGCGCGGGTGCGCGGTTGGCGTGGCGCCCGTCGGCCCGGACGGCGCCCTCGACTTCGCCGCCTACGAGCGCTTGCTGGAAGAGGGCGCCGACCTCGTGGCGGCCACCCACGCGTCGAACCTCACGGGCGACGTGTACGACGTGGCCCGCATGGCGCGCCTCGCGCACGAGGCCGGCGCGCTGTTCGTGCTCGACGCCGCGCAGACGGCGGGCGCGCTGCCGCTGGACATGGGCGCGCTCGGCGCCGACATCGTGTGCTTCACCGGCCACAAGAGCCTGTACGGGCCGCAGGGAACGGGCGGCTTGGCCGTGGCGGAGGGCGTGGACGTGCCGCCGCTTCTGGAGGGCGGCTCCGGCACGCACAGCTTCGACGAACGGCATCCGCGCTTCATGCCCGAGGCGCTGGAGGCCGGAACGGTGAACGCCCACGGGCTGGCGGGCCTGGCGGCCGGCGTGGCCTACCTGGAGCGCACGGGCGTGGGCAACGTGGCCGCGCGCCTGCAGGCGCTCACGGAGCGCTTCGAGGCCGGCGCCGCCGCCGTGCCCGGCGTGCGCGTGCTGGGCGGGCACGGCGGCATCGACCGGTGCGGCATCGTGGCGGTGGACGTGGCGGGCGCCGACTCCGCCCTCGTGGCCGACCGGCTGTCCAGCGACTTCGGCATCTGCACGCGCGCAGGCGCCCATTGCGCCCCGCTCATGCACCGCGCGCTCGGCACCGAGGAGCGCGGCGCCGTGCGCTTCAGCTTCTCCAGCTTCACCACGGAAGACGAGATCGAAGCGGGCCTCGCGGCCCTTGCGGCCGTCGCGCGCGACGCAGGCTGACGGCCGCCGGGTCGCGCGCAGGGCCGCCGCCGGGCCACGGGGTCGCCCGCATCGCGGCCCTGTTTCGCGCCGGTCGAACCGCGGCCGGCACGACTCGTGCGACTGCGCAATAGCCCCGTCCGACGCGCAGGGCGGGCGGGGAAACGGGAAAAGACGGAAAGGAACCTACCATGAAGATAATCGACGCCTTCGGCATGCAGTGCCCCAAGCCGCTCGTGCTGGCCAAGAAGGAGATAGACGCGGGCTGCCGCGAGCTGTCCGTGCAGGTGGACAACGAGACGGCCGTGAAGAACCTCACGCGCCTGGGCGGCAAGACGGGCCTGGCCGTGTCCGTGGACGAGATCGAGGGCGGCTGGCTCGTGTCGTTCGCCGAGGGAGACGGCTCGGCGGCCCCGGCCCCGGCTCCCGAGGCGGCTCCCGTCGCCGCAGGCGCGTCGTGCGCGGCGGGCGGCGGGTGCGGCTATGCCGTGTTCGTCGGCAAGGACCATGTGGGCGCGGGCGACGGGGAGCTCGGGTACAACCTCATGAAGATGGCGCTGTACACGCTCTCCGAATCCGACGACGTGCCGGCGTCGCTCCTGTTCATGAACGCGGGCGTGAAGCTCGTGGCCGGCGGCGAGCAGCAGGTGGTCGACAGCGTGCGCGCGCTCGCCGAGAAGGGCACCGAGGTGCTCGTATGCGGCACGTGCCTTGACTTCTACGGGTGCAAGGACCAGCTGGCCGTGGGCGAGGTTTCCAACATGTACGACATCCTGGGCCGCATGCAGGAGGCGGCCAAGGTCATCACGCTATAGGGAGGACGGACGTGCCCCGCTACCTGCTGGCCTTCGAGTCCACCCATGCGGCCATGGCCGCCAACAAGGCGCTCGCCGCCGTGAACCCCGCCGTCATCCCCACCCCGCGCGCCATCACCGCGAGCTGCGGCATGACCCTGCGCTTCGAGGCCGAGGACGCAGCCGCGGCCCGCGCCCTCGCCGTCGCCGTGCCCGAAGCCCGCGGCCTTGCCGCCCTCTACGCCGACCAGGCGGGGGAGTACGTGTTGCTGGAAAAGCTGTAGGCGGGGGATGCCGGCGTCCGGCACAGTAATCACCGCTTTTTGACATGATTGCCCCGCGTATGGCCGGACTCGCTTTCGACGAACGGGCAGAACGTCCCGCATAGGCCATCCATGGCGAACGAGAGGCGCGATCTTGTCTCCGAGAATGCAGGAATCGGTGAAAACTGTGCTTCTCGAGAAGGGGAAGGGGGCGCCTCGGAGAGAAGGTAGGGCGCGACTTGTGGCAAGAGGGGAGGGGCGCCGGCGTCGCCCCTCCCCCAGCCTCACCCTGCGAAGCGGATCGTCCCCGGCTCGCCGGCTTCCACGCGCCCGATGCGCGCGGGCAGCCGGCCGGCGCGTGCCTCGAAGGCGCGCTCGAAGGCGCCGGCCGCCTCGGGCGGCACGGCGGCCAGCAGGCCGCCGGAGGTCTGCGGGTCGCAGACCACGGCCAGGCGGTTGTCGTACTCCTCGTCGGAAAGCGCGCCCTGCGCCACGTAGCGCTCGGCCTGGTCCATGATGGTGAACAGGCGGTTCGGCCGGCAGTAGGCGCGCGCGTGGTCCCACACGCCCTCGAACAGCGGCAGCGCCTCGAAGTCGAGCGCGGCGGCGCAGCCGCTCGCCTCCAAGAGCTCGTGCAGGTGCCCGGCCAGCCCGAAGCCGGTCACGTCCGTGGCCGCGTGCACGCCGGATTCCGCGAGCGCGGCGGCGCCGGCGGCGTTCAGCTCCATCATGGACTCCACGGCCGGGCGCAGGCCCGCGTCGTCCACGAGGTCGCAGGCGCGCGCCGCCACCATGATGCCGGTTCCCAGCGGCTTGGTCAGGTACAGCGCGTCGCCCGGCACCGCCCCCGCGTTGCGCACGATGCGGTCGGGGCGCACGGTGCCGAACACCGCGAGGCCGTACTTGGGCTCCGCGTCGTCGATGGTGTGGCCCCCGGCCACGAGCGCGCCCGCCTCGCGCACGGCGTCCGCGCCGCCGCGCAGGATGGCGCCGGCCACGTCCGCGCCCAGCGCGCAGTCGAGCGCCAGCAGGTTCAGCGCCACGTGCGGCTCGGCCCCCATGGCGAACACGTCGGAGAGCGCATTGGCCGCCGCGATGCGCCCGAACTCGTAGGGATCGTCCACGATGGGCGTGAAGAAGTCCACGGTGAGCACGGCTGCCGAGTCGTCCGAGAGCTGCCACACGGCGGCATCGTCGCACGTGTTGAAGCCGAGCAGCAGCCGTCCGGCCCCGCTGCCCGCGTCGCCGGCAGCGTCCTGCCCGCCTGTGCCCGACGCGCCGCCGCCGGCAGCGGCCGCAAGCGCGCCCAGTATGTCGTCGAGGTCGCCCGGACCCCACTTGGCCGCTCAACCGCCCTTCGACGTGAGCTTCGTCAACCTGATGCGCTCGATCTCGTCCACGGTGCCTCCTTCCGCATGCCGCGCCTCGCCGCCTCGGGCGGGCCTCTTTCGTCGTCGGACAGTATAGCAGCCCGCCGCGCCCCCGCATGCCGCGCCTGCCAGCGGTCAGCCGCCCGTCACGTGCCCCGTCGGCATGCGACGGGCTATCGCCTTCCCGGCTCCGGGCGCCGTGCCGCGCGGGGGTTTGCGTTGCGCAACGTGGGAGCGGCAAGCAGCCCGAGCCGCACGCCGGCTACGCCTTCTCGCTCTCGTGGCCGCGCTTGTCGGGCACGAGGAAGATGAACACGAGCGAGCTTGCCAGCAGCAGGAACGGGTAGAACAGGAAGGGCATGATCTGGAACGCGGACACCGCATACCCCAGCTCCGCCGCCGCCGATATGGCCACGAGCATCTGCGCGCCGTAGGGGATGACGCCCTGGAACACGCAGGAGAACGTGTCGAGGATAGACGCCGTCTTGCGCCGCGATATATCGTAGGTCTCGGCCATGTCGGCGGCGATGGGGTTCGCGATGACGATGGCCACGGTGTTGTTGGCCGTTGCGATGTCCATGGCGCCTACCAGCAGGCCCATGCCCAGCTGCCCGCCCTTCTTGCTCTTGAACAGGCTCTTGATGCCGTTCAGAAGCGCGGTGAAGCCGCCGTACTCGCGGATGAGCGCGCAGATGGCGCTCACGAGCACCGCCACCATCGTGGTCTCGAACATGCCGGCCGCGCCCGAGCCCATGCTGGCCAGAAGGTCGGTGGCCGCGGTGGCGCCGGTGGCCACCATGATGAGGGAGCCGGAAAGGATGCCCAGCAAAAGCACGACGAACACGTTCACGCCCACGATGCCGCCCACGAGCACGATAAGGTACGGCACGAGCTGGATCAGGTCGTAGTCATGGCTCACGGTGCCGCTGATGTCCGAGCCGAGCGACAGCGCCAGGATGATGGCGAGCGTCGCCAAGGCGGCCGGCACGGCTATCTTGAAGTTCTCGCGGAACTTGTCCTTCATCTGGCAGCCCTGGCCCTGGCACGCCGCGATGGTGGTGTCGGAGATGAACGACAGGTTGTCGCCGAACATCGCGCCGCCCATGACGCTGGCCACGCACAGCGGCAGGTCGAAGCCCGAGGCCGTCGACACCGCCACGGCTATGGGCGTGATGAGCGTGATGGTGCCCACCGACGTGCCCATGGCCAGCGACACGAAGCAGCTCACCACGAACAGCACCAGCACGGAGAACTCCGCGGGAATGACGGAGAGCATGAGGTAGGCCACGCTCTCGGCGCTGTCGCGGCCCACCGTGCCCACGAAGATGCCGGCCGCCATGAAGATGAGCACCATGGTGACGATGGTCTTGTCGCCTATGCCGCGACCCATGACGACCAGCTTGTCGTCGAAGGGCAGCTTGCGGTTCTGAACGCACGCCACCAGAAGCGCCACCAGGAAGATAACCACGATGGGTATGTTGTAGAAACCCATGGGGATGCCCATCCCGTATTCGAACAACACGCCCAGCCCTAGATACAGCACCAAGAACACCCCGATGGGCAGGAGCGCCTTGACGTTGCCCTTCTCCATGAACTTCCCCTTCCTCCGAACCAGCAACCCGCCTATTGTAGCGCAATGCGGCGTGCGTGCGTCCCCGAGCCCGCTCATCGACGTTTCGCGCCGCCCGCGTGTTTCCGCTTGCCGCGGAACTGGCTCCCTTTACCTGCCCGGTTGGAGCCGCTCGCCCTGGCTTGACCGCCGTTCGCCCTGGTGGGAATAGGCTCATGCACCGTTCGCCGAAAGGCCTGCAAAGGAGCTGCAGTGCGCAGGACGGGCCCGGCGCGCCCCCTATGGTACGATCAGTTCGCCGGGTGACGAGGGCATTTCCCCGGTGTCACCACCGGGATCACGCAGCGGGGCCGGGCGCCCTC
Organism: Gordonibacter urolithinfaciens; assembly: GCF_900199375.1. Classification (NCBI taxonomy): domain Bacteria; kingdom Bacillati; phylum Actinomycetota; class Coriobacteriia; order Eggerthellales; family Eggerthellaceae; genus Gordonibacter; species Gordonibacter urolithinfaciens. Next base: position 143,947 of record NZ_LT900217.1, on the reverse strand, counting down.
CCATGCCCTCAGGCTCCCCGCCCTGCCGCGCGACCCACTGCACGTTCCCATAGGACGAGAAGGAAGGAGAGAGAGGACATGAACCTGTCACGCAGGGGCTTCTTCAAAGCCGCCGGTGCTGCGTTCGCCACGTCCATGGCGTTCGAGCTGTCCTCGAAGTCGGAGGCGTTTGCCGTTGAGACGTCGCCCGATTGGAAGCTCGTGAACACCGAGGAGTACACGAACATCTGCTGTTACTGCTCGGGCGGATGCGGCGTCATCTGCTCGACGCGCGACGGCGAGCTGGTCAACCTCGAAGGCGATCCCGACCACCCCATCAACCAGGGAGGCCTGTGCCCGAAGGGCGCGACGATGTTCCAGCTGCGCAACGTGGTCGATCCCGAGACGCGCGAGATCATCAAGAACACCAACCGCAAGACCAAGCCGATGGTCCGCCGCCCCGGCGCCTCCGAGTGGGAGAACATCACCTGGGACGACGCCGTCGCCGAGATAGCGCAGTGGGTCAAGAAGACCCGCGACGAGACCTTCGAGACCGTGCACGACGGCATCACGGTAAACCGCTGCCACGGCATTGCCAGCCTGGGCGGCAGCCAGCAGAACTCCGAGGAGGAGTACCTCATCAACAAGATGATGAGGTCGTTAGGGGTGATAGCCATCGACAACCAGGCTCGTGTTTGACACAGCCCCACGGTTGCCGGTCTGGCAGCAACATTCGGTCGCGGTTCCATGACGAACCACTATTGCGACATGCAGAACGCCGACGTCATCATGACCATCGGCTCCAACAACGTCGAGAACCATCCCGTGTCGTCGAAGTGGGTGCAGAAGGCCCTCGACCGCGGCGCCACGTGGATCGTGGTCGACCCCCGCTACACGCGCTCGGCCGAGATGGCGGACATCTACTGCCCCATCCGCTCGGGCACCGACATCGCCTTCTACGGCGGCCTGTTCAACTACATCATCGAGCACGACCTGTGGCAGCACGAGTACGTGCTGAACTACACGAACGCCTCCTACCTGCTGGACGAGCAGTACTCCTTCGACGTGAACGAGGGCATCTTCTCCGGCTTCGACGAGGACACGGCCGCCTACGACGCCAAGACCTGGCACTACCAGGTTGAGACGACGAAGACCTGGGACACCTCCGAGGGCGGCGCCTACGCGTGGGCCGCAGCGCCCGGCGTGCCGGAGTTCACGCCCCCGACGCTCGAGGTGCCCAAGCGCGACATGACGCTTCAGGACCCGATGTGCGTGTTCCAGCAGATGAAAAAGCACTACTCCCGCTACGACCTGGACACCGTGTCCAGCGTGTGCGGCATGGACAAGGACCTGCTGGAGAAGGTGTACGCCACCTACGCCTCCACGGGCGCTCCCGACAAGTCCGGCACGATCCTCTACGCCCTCGGGCAGACGCAGCACACCTACGGCGCGCAGAACTGCCGTTCCATGGGCATCCTGCAGCTGCTGCTGGGCAACGTGGGCGTGGCCGGCGGCGGCGTGAACGCGCTGCGCGGCGAGCCCAACGTCCAGGGCGCCACCGACATGGGCATGCTCGTGGCGAACCAGCCCGGCTACCTGAACTGGCCCACCGAATACGGCACGCCGTCTTTGCGCAAATGGTGCGAGAAGGAGACCTACTCCGATGGCTACTACACCAACAAGCCCAAGTTCGTCGTCTCCGCGCTCAAGGAGTGGTTCGGCGACGCGGCCACGGTGGACAACGACTACGGCTACGACTGGTGGCCGAAGGTGCCGAAGAGCCCCGACTACTCCATCATCGGCTCGTTCGAGCTCATGAGCCAGGGCGTCATCAAGGGCTACTTCAACTGGGGCATGAACCCCTGCCACTCCGCGCCGAACGCGAGCAACGTGCGCCGCGCCATGGCGAACCTCGACTGGCTCGTGGTGGCCGACTGGGTGGAGACGGAGTCCGCCACCTTCTGGAAGGCCCCCGACATGAACCCGGCCGATATCGACACCACGGTGTACTTCCTGCCGGCCGCGCTCATCTACGAGAAGCCCGGCATCATCCTGAACTCCGGCCGCTGGCTGCAGTGGCGCTACCAGGCCGTCGAGCCGTGGGACGAGGCCAAGCCCGACTACGAGATCTGCGACGTGCTGTGGACGGCCATCGTCGACCTCTACAAGAAGGAGGGCGGCGTCGCGGCGGAGCCCATCGTGAACACGAAGTGGGACTACTACGTGGACGGCAAGATCGACCCGCGTCCCGTGGCCTGGGCCCTCAACGGCTACGTGTACGACGGCACCGAGTGCAACACCACCTCGGCGGCCCCGAAGACCGAGCTGCTCTCCACCTTCGCGAACCTCAAGGCCGACGGCTCCACGGCCTGCGGCATGTGGATCTACACCGGCTTCTGGGCCAACAACGAGGCACCTCTCGATCCGGCCGAGCAGGCCATCGGCAGCCGTGTGGCCGACGACCCGACCGGCCTCGGCCTGCATCCGAAGTGGTCGTTCGCCTGGCCGCTCAACCGCCGCATCATCTACAACCGCGCCTCGGCCGACCTGAACGGCAAGCCGTGGAACCCCGAGCGCACGCTCGTGGAGTGGACGGGCGAGAAGTGGGTGCAGAACGACGTGGGCGACTTCGTGGCCGTGTCCAACGGCAAGCCCGTGCCCCCCAACGACAAGGCGTTCATGATGCTCTGGGAGCAGAACGCGCGCCTGGAGAGCTACAGCATGGGAGACGGGCCCCTGCCCGAGCACTACGAGCCCTTCGAGAGCCCGGCGGACAACCAGATGAACGGCCGGCAGAACTCGCCGTGCGTCCGCTTCGCCGAGTTCGAGTCGGTCAAGCGCGGCGACCGCTCCGAGTTCCCCATCGCGGTGACCACGTACTCCGTCACCGAGCACTGGCAGACCGGCGGGCAGACCCGCACGTGCCCGGCCCTCAACGAGGCCATGCCCGAGCAGTTCGTGGAGATGTCGCTGGAGCTGGCCGAGGAGAAGGGCATCAAGAACGGCGAGAAGGTCCGCGTGCGCAACAACCGCGGCTCCGTCGAGGTGATGGCCCTTGTCACGCCGCGCTTCAAGCCGTTCACGGTTAACGGCGAGACCGTGCACCAGGTGGGCATGACGCACCACTTCGGCTGGGCGGGCGAGTACGCCACCGGCGACATCGTGAACGACCTGCCGCCGAACGTGGGCGACCCGAACTGCTGGGTGCCCGAGTACAAGGCGTTCCTCGTCGACATCGAGAAGATCTAGGGAGGTGTTGAATGATGAGTGACAAAGCCATACTGTTCGACACCTCGCGCTGCAGCGCATGCCGCGGCTGCCAGGTGGCCTGCAAATGCTGGAACGACCTGCCGTCGACGCTCGAGAAGAACGGCAACCCGTCCACCGGCTCGTACCAGAGCCCGATGGACCTGAACGGCACCACCCGCATCCTGATCTCCTTCAACGAGGAGGCAGGTGGCGACAAGGGCGTGAAGTGGGCCTTCGGGCGCCGCTCGTGCCAGCACTGCACCGACGCCGCGTGCGCCACCATCTGCCCGGCCGGAGCCATTGCCAAGCACGAGGCCACGGGCCTGGTGACGGTGGACGAGTCCAAGTGCATCGGCTGCCAGTACTGCTCCACGGCGTGCCCGTTCGACGTCCCCCGCTACCAGGAGGGCCTGCGCACGACCGTCAACAAGTGCACGGGCTGCGTCGACCGCATCGAGCAGGGCAGGGAGCCCGCCTGCGTCACCACGTGCCAGCCGGACGCACTCGTGTTCGGCGATCGCGACGAGATGATAGCGCTGGCGCACGAGCGCGCCGACTTCCTCAAGGCCCGCGGCTACGAGGACGCGGTGGTCTACGGCGAGGACGAGATGGGCGGCCTGCATGTCATCCAGGTGCTGAAGTACGGCGTGGCCGCACATGGCCAGGTGGAGAACCCGCAGGCTAACCCGGTGGTGGGCCTCACGCAGATCATGAAGCCGATCACGGGCGCCGTCACGGGGCTCACCGTGGCGGGCCTCGCCGCCATGTTCGCGCTCGGCGTCGGCTACAAGCGCGACAAGCTGGCGTACAACCCCGAGACGGAGGACACGATCTCCGTCGACACCGGCCAGGTCGTCAAGCATGGCGACGGCCAGGACGAGGAGACGGTGATGGAGCACATTACCGAGAACCTCCCGGGCAAGAAGGGAGGCAACTGATGAGCAAGGGACCCGTTATGGTTTCCGCCGAGGAAACCGCCAAGAACAAGGCGTTCTTGGAGCAGATGGCGGCAAGCGGCGCGGAACGCTACATCCGCCGCCACTCCAAGCAGGCGCGCTGGACGCACGGCATCACCATCATCGCGTGCATCCTGCTGTGCATCTCGGGCTTGTTCGTGTTCGTTCCGGCCTTGGCGGCCGCGGCGGGGGCGGACACGGTGTTCGCCATCCGCATGTCGCACCGCGTGATCGGCGTCATCTTCGTGATCGTGCCCCTGATCAGCGCCATCATGGCGCCCAAGGGTGTGAAGCACATCTTCAAGAACCTGTTCGACCGGTGGGATTCGGACGACAAGAAGTGGATGATGCTGTTCTTCCCCTACCTGTTCATGGCCAAGTGGATCCACATGCCCGACCAGCGCGAGGTCAAGAGCGGCCAGCGCTTCGCCGACGGCATGCTGTGGTTCGCGGGCGCGCTCATGGGCATCACGGGCGTCATCCTGCTTTTGGGCACGACCCTCTTTGACTTCGGGTCGGGCGTGCACGGCTTGACGCTGTTCCTGCACGACATCGGCTTTCTGCTGATCGCGGTGTTCGGGCTGGCGCACATTTTCCTGGGTGCGGGCATCTTCCAGCCGTACCGGGGAACGTACAAGCTCATGTTCGGCGACGGCATGGTCTCCGAGTCCGACGCCCTGTACCACTGGGGCCACTGGGCTCGCAAGGAAATCGCTTCCGGCGAGAACGTGATAGAGAAGAAGGCTTAAGGGAGCCGCTTTTGCGGGGCTGCCGGGGCGGATCGTGCCCCGGCTGCTCCGCTGGCCGTTCGCAGGGGCGCTCGGGGGAGAGCCCCTGCGAACGGCCAGCGCCAAGGGCGCGCCGAGGAAAGGCCGGGCACGGGCGGAGGAAGCGACGCCGACGGCCCGGACGGTACGGATCGACGCAACTGACTGACAAGGATACGGCATGAATTTGAAAGCGATCGACGCGGCTTTGGCCGCTTACCGCGAGAAGCTCGACGAGGGCGAGATGGCGCGCCTCGCGTTCTTCCGCAAGCTGTGGGGCGCCCTGGACGAGGCGGCGGCCGACGCGCCCGCCGCGGAGGGCTGGGACGCGCCGTGCGCGGAGGACCTGCGCACCTGGTTCGCGGCGGGCGAGCCGGTGCTCGCGCACGCGCCGGCAACGGTGGGGGCCGCCCCGTTCGCCGTAGCGCTCGGGCGCGCGGCTGCCTGCGCGGCCGAGCACGGCGGCTTCGCCGCGGGCACGGCCGAGGCGCTCGGCCGCACGAGGTGGGACCGCATCGTTGCCGCGAGCCCGCTCGGGCTGGCCGGCAGCGACCCGGCAGCCTATCTGGATGCCCTGGCCGAGCTGCTGGCAGACGACGGCATGACCGAGGACCAGGCACGCACGGCCGCGCTGGTGGCGGCGCTTGCGCTGCGCTCGCAGCTGGAGGAGCCTGCCCGTGCGGCGGCTCGCGCGCTCGGGCAGGCGGGCTGCGACGCGCCGCACCCCCTTGCGTGCCCGGTGTGCGGCGGCGCCCCGGCCGCGGGTCGCGTGGGCGGCGAGAACTCGACGCAAGGGCGCGGCAAGACGCTCTGGTGCGCGCAGTGCGGCACGTCGTGGGAGATCGAGCGCGTGCGCTGCGCCCGCTGCGGCACGCAGAACCAGGCGCACCTGCACTACTACAACGTGGAGGGCGACGACGCCCACCGCATCGCCACCTGCGACGAGTGCGGCGGCTACCTGCGCACCGTCTACGCGGACGACGCGCTCGCGCCGTTCTCGTTCGAGGTGGAGGACGTGGTCATGGCCCGGCTCGACGCCATCGCGGCCGAGCGGGGCTAGAGAAGGGAAGGGGGGCGCATGGCCGTCATCGAGTACCGCCCGTCCGCGCCGCGCACGACGGCCGAGCGGCCCATCCGCATATTCTTGAACGACGCGCCCGTGGCGGTGAGCCAGGGCAGCCCGTACGACCTGGCCGAGCTGGCCGTGGGCTACCTCCTGTCCGAGGGCCTCATCGCCGACCGCGAGCGCTTCGTGGAGGTGACGGCCGACCCCGAGGCGGCGGCCGTGTACGTGGCCAGCGGCGAGCGCGCCGCGGAGGGCTACGTGCCGCTGCACCGCGTGACCTCGGCCGGCTGCGCCCGCTCGGCGCTCCTGGCCGACGGCGGGGGCGTGCCGAGCCCCCGGCGCCTGGAGACCGCCGCGCGCTTCGACGCCGATGCCCTGCTCGCCCAGATGGACGAGCTCTGCGAGCGCAGCCCGCGACGCAACACCGGCGAGTGTGTTCACGGCTGCGGCCTGGGCGACGGCCGCACGGGGGGCCTTCTGCTCGTGCGCGAGGACATCGGGCGGCACAACGCCATGGACAAGCTCATCGGCCAGGCGTGGCTCGACCGCGTGCCGTTGGACGACAAGGCCCTGTTCATCACGGGACGCATCAGCTGCGAGATGGCCCTCAAGGCCCACCGCGCCGGCTGCCCCGTGCTCGTGAGCCGCAAGTCCGCCACCGACGAGGCGGCCCGGCGTGCCGAGGAGCTGGGCGTGACGCTGGTATCCCACTGCCGCGACGGCCGCCTGCGCGTCCTGTCCTGCCCCGACCGCATCGCGGGCTAGGCTTCGGCGGACGGGGCGCCCGGCAACGCTTGCGTGCCGGATCGCCTGCGGCCGCGCGCAAGGCTCGCAGGGCGCGGCCCGGCGTTGTACAATGGCGGAAAAGCGCCCGCCAGCCTCCCGAGCCGGACGTGCCGTGCGGCGGGCCGAGCCTGCAAGGTTAGGAGCCGCCCATGAGCATCGTCGCCGCCTACGTCGTACCGCATCCCCCGCTCATCGTGCCGGCGGTGGGGCACGGCCAGGAGCGCGCCATCCAGGCCACCGTCGACGCTTACGAGGAGGTGGCCCGCCGCATCGCCGCTCATGCGCCCGACACCATCGTCGTGGTCTCGCCGCATGCGCCGCTCTACTACGACTGCTTCCATATCTCCACCGGCGACGCCGCCCACGGCGACATGGGGCGGTTCGACGCGTGGGAGGCCGCCATGAACGTGCCGTACGACCCCTCCTTCGCCGCAGCGGTATCGGCCTGCGCCCGCGCCCGCGGCGTGCCCATCTGCGGCAGCGGCATGCGCGACGGCGAGCTCGACCACGCCACGTTCGTGCCGCTCCACTTCGTGAACGAGCGCTATGCCGGCTACCGCCTGGTGCGCGTGGGACTCTCGGGCCTGACCCCCGCCGATCACCGCGAGGTCGGGCGCTGCGTTGCCGAGGCGGCTTGCGACTTGGACCGCGCCTGCGTGCTCGTGGCCTCGGGCGACCTGTCCCACAAGCTGAAGGAGGACGGCCCCTACGGCTTTGCGCCCGAAGGCCCCGTGTTCGACCGCACGGTCACGGGCCTCTTCGACGAGGGCGACCTCGAGGGGCTCTTCTCGATCGATGCGGCGTTCCGCGAGGCGGCGGCCGAGTGCGGCCTTGGCTCGTTCCAGATCATGGCCGGCGCGCTGGACGGCGTGCCGGTTACCCACGAGCTGCTGAGCTACGAGGGGCCGTTCGGCGTTGGCTACGCCGTGGCCGCCTTCGAGGTGCAGGGGCCGAAGGGCGACGGAGCGGTTGCCGCGGGCGTGGACGCGGAAGCCGACGCGCGCGGGGCCGAGGACGCGGCGGCCGCTGAGCAGGACGGGGCCGACCCGTTCGTCGCGCTCGCGCGCGCCGCGGTGGAGGGCTTCGTGCGCACGGGAAGGCCCCTCGCGCGCCCCGACGGACTGCCGCCTGAGTTGGCCGACGCGCGCGCCGGCGTGTTCGTGTCGCTGCACGAGGGCGGCGACCTGCGCGGCTGCATCGGCACCGTCGAGCCCGTCACCGGCTCGATCGCCGACGAGATCATCCGCAACGGCGCGGCGGCCGCGAGCGAGGACCCGCGCTTCCCGCCGGTGGGCGCCGGCGAGCTCGACGCGCTGTCGTACTCGGTGGACGTGCTGTTCCCGCCGGAGCCCGTGGACTCGGAGGCCGCGCTCGACCCGGCGCGCTACGGCGTCATCGTGACGCTCGGGCGCCGGCGCGGCCTTTTGCTGCCGAACCTGGAGGGCGTGGACACGGCGGCCCAGCAGGTTGCCATCGCCCGCGCGAAGGCGGGCATCGCGCCCGACGAGGGCGGTGTGCGGCTCGAGCGCTTCGAGGTCGTGCGCCACGACCGCGGCGGGGAGGCCCGCCGTGGCTGAGCCGGGAGCAGCTAAGTCGGGGACCGTGCCCGAGGGGTGCGCCGGCGCGCCCCGGTCCTCCGCCGAGGATGCGCCGCACGGCGGCCGGGCCGTCTGCGGCGTGTGCCCGCACGCCTGCGCGCCCGCCGAGGGCCGGCAGGGCCTCTGCCGCGCCCGCGTCGCCCGCGGCGAGCAGGTGGTCTGCGAGAGCTACGGCCGCGTGACGTCGCTTGCGCTGGACCCCGTGGAGAAGAAGCCGCTCGCGCGCTGGCACCCCGGCTCGCTCGTGCTGTCGGCAGGCTCCTACGGCTGCAACCTGCGCTGCCCGTTCTGCCAGAACGCCTCCATCGCCTGCGCCGGGCCGGACGACGTGCCGTGGCGCCCGATGGCGCCCGCCGAGCTGGCGGACCTCGCTCTGGAGGCGCGGGACCGCGGCTGCGTGGGCGTGGCCTACACCTACAACGAGCCGCTCGTGGGCATCGAGTTCGTCGCCGACACCGCGCGCCTCGTGCGCGGGCGGGGGATGGCGAACGTGCTCGTGAGCAACGGCATGGTGAACGCGGGCCCGCTCGCCGGGCTCGTGCCGCTCCTGGATGCCGCCAACATCGACCTCAAGGGGTTCTCGCAGGAATTCTACGACGTGGCGGGCGGCGACTTCGAGGCCGTGAGGCGCACCATCGCCGCGCTGGCCGCGGCACCCGGCTGCCACCTGGAGGTGACGACGCTCGTCGTCCCCGGCCTGAACGACGACGAGGCGACCATCGACGCGGCCGCCGCCTGGCTCGCCTCGCTCGACCCCGCCATCCCGTACCATCTCACGCGCTTCTTCCCCTGCCACCGCCTGACCGACCGCCCGCCCACGCCCGCGGCCGACCTGCGCCGCCTGGCCGACGTTGCCCGGCGCCACCTGGACGACGTGCTGCTGGGCAACTGCTGAGCGCCCTCCCTCCGTTCCCGCGGTTCCGCTATACTGGCTCCTAACCCGCGAACCGAGGAGAGCCATGCTGCGCTATTTCAAGAAGTACGTCTGGGCCGCCTACGCGCTGTCGGTGCTGATACCCGCGGCATCGCTCGCCGCCTTCTCCCTGGTGATGGGCGGCAACGTGGTCAAGACGCTGCCGGGGCTGTTCTCGTCGCTCATGCTGTTCTTCGCGTGCCTGTACGTCATGCCGCGCCTCATGGGGCAGCTGGCCGACCGCAAGGCCGAGCAGCTCGTCTCGCTCTACAACGACGGATGCGACCCGGACGCCTTCCGCGCCCAGGCCGCCGCGCCCGCCCGCGCCATCGGGGAGCCGTACACGGAGGCGGGCTCGTGGTTCCTGTCGTTCTACGCGCTGGCGCTTGCCGATGGCGGCCAGGTCGAGGAGGCGGCGCGCATCGGCGAGGGCCTGCGCGCGAGCGCCGCGCAGGCGCAGGATGAGCGCGAGCGTGCGGCGCTGCTCGTGAACATGGAGCCGGTCGTGCAGAGGCTGTTGGGCGCCCGACCGGCGCTCGGGGCCGTGGAGGAGGCCGAGCGCCTGCTGGAGGGTGACTCGTCCGCCGAGACCGCCCAGCGCCGTAACTTCCTTGCCTGGGAGCGCGGCGTACTGGAAGCCCGCCTGTCCGGCGACGACGGCGTGCTGGCCCCGAAGCTCGCGCACGTGAGGGAGACCGAAGGCTATCCGCTGCGCATGCGCGTGCTGGCCGCTGCGGACGAGGCGGCCGTCCGCCGGCGCCAGGGCGACGGGGCGCGCGAGCGGGAGTGCCTTCGTTTCGTCGTCGAGAACGGCAATCGCCTGCCCGCCGTGCCCGAAGCCCGCGCACGCCTCGCGGAGCTCGGCAAGTGACCACCGTGCGGCGCACGGTCGGATAGCCACGTAAAGCCGTCCGGAATTGCGGCGAGCCCTACGGCGAGGTGCTGCCCGGGCGTTTCGTGCCGTGGCTCGAGCAGGACCCATGCTTCTACGACCTGGGCAATTGGATAATGGAGCAAGCGCTGGCAGACGGCGTGCTCATGGTACGCCGGCATCCCGGCCTGCGTCTCAACGTGAACGGGCTGAGCTGCCGGCGGCGCGCGCCGCCGACCCTGCCGCGGCCGCGCTTCGGCCGGGCGATCCCGCTGCACTGCTCTGCGTTCCTGCCAGCGCCGTGTCCTGCGTTCCAGCTACGCGATCCGTAGGCTCTCCCGTTCGCTTCCTGCGCCTCCGCGCCCTGCACTTTCGCCTGCTGCGCCTTTGCCGGGCAGATGCCTCCCCGCCCTTTTCGCGGTGCAGTGCCCCGGTTTCGCCCGGCTCGTTGACGGCGGTGGCCGGCGGCGTCTAGGATAGGTCGGATCGTGTCCGATACGCGCCCGTCCGCGGCGTGTCGAGTGGGAGGATGTTCGGTGGAGAAGCGCCCAGCGCGGCCACGGGCCGCCGTTGTCCTGGCCGTCTTGCTCGTCGTGCTGCTGGGGGCCGCGGCATCCGGTTTCGGCTTCCTGGTGTGGCAGCAGCGGCAGATAGACCGCGCCGTGGCGGAGGTCGCCCAGACGCCGCTGCCCGCCGTGGAACCCACGGTGGAGGCGCAGGAGGCCGGACCGCAGAACCCCATCGACTTCGCCGCCCTAAAGGCGGAGAATCCCGACCTGTACGCGTGGATCTACGTGCCGAACACGAACGTCAACCTGCCGGTGGCGCAGCGCGCCGGGGACGACTTCTTCTACCTGGACCACGACTACCGCGGCAACTGCGCCGTAGAGGGCGCTGTGTTCTCTCAGATGGCGAATGCCAAGGACTTTACCGACCCGGTCACGGTGCTCTATGGTCACAACATCGTGAACGATGGCATGTTCGCCACGCTGCATAGCTTCGAAGATCCCGCCTTCTTTGCGGCGAACGAGGCATTCTATGTTTACATTCCCGGGCATATCCTCACGTATCGCGTGGCGGCGGCCTATGAATACGATGACCGCCATATCCTGAATTCATTTGACTTCGCCGATTCGGTGGTGCGCGAGAACTATTTCGCTTCCGTGCTCGCCCCCGACGACCTGCAAGCCAACGTGCGCGAGGGCATCGCTCTTAACGCCGAGAGCAAGCTCGTCCAGCTGAGCACGTGCCGATCGGCCTTCACGAGTGATCCTGTGCGCTACCTCGTTACCGGTGTGCTGACTGACGACCAAACAACTGCGGCTGCATAGGGGTTTTCTGCCAAAACGTCGCTCGCCGTGCTGCTGCTATTGCTGAAACTTTTCCTATTTCGCAGAGGAGAAGTCTGCTTTCGTCTTACGGGTCGATTGGCGTGTGGTTGTGCTTTAGCATGAGGAAGCTGTGGTTCGCACGCGCCTTCTTGTGGGGGCGCGCCAATGAGAGAGGTGTGAGATGAGGAAGAAACTGGCGGCGCTTCTGTGCGCCGGAATGCTCGCGTGCGCGCTCCCTGCGCTCGCATGGGCCGAGGAAGCGGCTGAGCCGACGGCGGATCAGGCGACCGCGCAGGAGACGGGAGCAGCGACCCGCTCGATCGGGCCGTGGCAGGAGAGCGCGTCGAACGAGGACGGCTCGTTCGTCCTCTCTGGCGAGACGAGGGCAGCCTCGTTTGCCATCATCGCTACGAGCGAGACGGCCGACGACGCTCTGGACGGCATGCCCTCGTTCAGGGTCGTTGCCGAGAGCGCGACCAAGAAGATCGATTTCGGCGCGGCGCTTATCGCAGGCGGTAAATACGCTGGTTGCAACAAACTCGAGGTGCACGTGAAGCCGAGCGCGGGCAGCGCCGGCACCGCTAAGACGTTCGAGGTGACGAGGGCCGCCAGCCAGAGCAGCTTCAACTTCACGTCCGAGATGCTCAACCTCGGCGACCAGACGGCCGATGCCTTCTACAACGCCGACTTCATCATGACGCTCGTTCCCTCGAAGGTGGATGCGGACGAACCGGCCGTCGACGACCCAGCCGCGCTGCCGTCCGGCACCGACACGGGCGCGACCTCGCCGAAGACCGGCATGGATGCCGGTGCGGTGGCGGGCGCCTCTTTCGGCATGCTGGCCGCCGCCGGAGTCGTGGCCTTCGCGCTGCGCCGCAAACTCGCGTAGAAACGCTTCGAACATCCGGTGTGCCATCTGAACGGCGGCTCGCGCGAGCCGCCGCTCGCGCTGCGACCGGAAATTCGATTATGCACGTTCTCGTAAATTTCTGCATAAAAGGGGTTACATATCGCGGGTAAACCGCATATACTGCGAGCAGTCCTTTAAAAGCGGTACAGAGAGACCGACAAGGTAACAGCCACCAAGCGCTCGCCCGGAAAAGAGCGCGCGGAGTCGAAGCCTTTGTCTGTCGCGGAGGCTTTTTTCTTGCCCGGCGACAGGCGCCTGCGAGGCGGGGGAGCGCGAAGGCGCGAACCGCACGACGGGGTGAGGGTCGCCTGTACCATCCCGAACGGAAGGGGTGGGTGCATGACCGACACCGGCACAGTCAAGACCGTCTGCATGGACGCGGACGAGATCGAGCGGTCGTTGACGCGCATTGCGCATCAGATCCTCGAGGCGAACAAGGGCGCGGACAACATCGCGCTCGTCGGCATCGTGACGCGCGGCGATTTGCTCGCCAAGCGCCTGGCCGAGAAGATCGAGCAGATCGAGGGCACGAAGGTGCCGCTCGGCAAGCTCGACATCAGCTTCTACCGCGACGACTTCGCGACGCATCTCGCTCCCGAGGTGCACTCCACCGACATCTTCTTCGATCTCGACGGCAAGGACATCGTCCTCGTGGACGACGTGCTGTACACGGGCCGCACCATCCGCGCCGCGCTCGACGCGCTCATGGACATCGGCCGCCCGGCCACGGTGCAGCTGGCCGTGCTGGTGGACCGCGGGCACCGTCAGCTGCCCATCCGCGCCGACTTCGTGGGCAAGAACGTGCCGTCGGCGGCGGACGAGAACGTGCGCCTCTTCCTGGAGGAGACGGACGGCAAGTCCGAGGTCGAGATTCTGGAAATCGCACCGGGCTCCCGCGCGGGTTCGGCACCGCTGGGAGGTGAATAGGGCATGGCCTTCAATCACAAGCATCTGATCGATATCACGGAGTACTCCGCCGAGGATATCATGACCGTCCTCGAGACGGCCACGCGCTTCAAGGAAGTCAACGAGCGCCGCATCAAGCAGGTTCCCACGCTCAAGGGAGTCACGGTCGTGAACATGTTCAACGAGCCGTCCACCCGTACGCGCTCCTCGTTCGAGATCGCCGAGAAGCGCCTCTCCGCCAACAGCCTGAACTTCGGCGGCAGCTCCACCTCCACGGTGAAGGGCGAGAGCCTCGTCGACACGGTGGAGACGCTGTGCGCCTACAAGATCGACATGATCATCGTCCGCGACAAGCACGCGGGCGTGCCCCGCAAGATCGCCGACGTCTCCGGCGCGCACGTCATCGACGCGGGCGACGGCAAGCACCAGCACCCGACGCAGGCGCTGTTGGACCTGTACTCCATCTGGGAGGTCAAGGGCGACCTGGCCGGCCTCAAGGTGGGCGTCGTGGGCGACATCGGCCACTCCCGCGTGTGCGGCTCGCTCATCCCCGCGCTCAAGATCATGGGCTGCGAGGTGACGGTGGTTGCCCCGCCGACGCTGCTGCCGGCGCGTCCCGACATCCTCGGCGCCGACCACGTCACCACGAAGCTCGACGAGGTGCTGCCCGACCTCGACGTGGTGTACATGCTGCGCATCCAGCGCGAGCGCCTCGAAGGCGCGCCGTACCCGTCGCTGCGCGAGTACAACATGCTGTACGGCCTCACGAAGGAGCGCGAGCCCCTCATGAAGCCCGACGCCCTCATCTGCCATCCCGGCCCCATCAACCGCGGCGTCGAGCTGGACAGCTACATGGCCGACCATCCGAAGCGCTCGGTCATTCTCGATCAAGTCTACGCCGGCATTCTCACGCGCATGGCGGAAATGTATCTTCTTCTGGGAGGGAGCGAAGATGGCCTTACTGCTTAAGAACGCCCACGTGATCGACCCGCAGGTCGGTCTGAACGAAACGGCCGACATCCTCGTGCGCGACGGCAAGATCGTCGAGATCGGCCAGAACCTCGCGATGGAGAAGGGCGTCGAGCGCGACCTGGGCGGCAAGATCGTCATCCCCGGCCTCGTCGACATCCACGTGCACCTGCGCGAGCCCGGCTACGAGACGAAGGAAGACATCGCTTCCGGCACGCGCGCCGCGGCCCACGGCGGCTTCACGGCGGTGTGCTGCATGCCGAACACGAAGCCCGTCATCGACAACGCGGTGGGCGTCGAGTACGTCAAGGTCCGCGCCGCGGCCGTCGGCAAGTGCCGCGTGCACGTGGCCGGCTCCTGCAGCCAAGGCCTCGCGGGCGAGACGCTCTCCGAGATGGGCGACATGGTGGCCCACGGCGCCGTCGCCTTCACCGACGACGGCCGCGGCGTGCAGGGTGCGGGCATGATGCGCCGCGTGATGGACTACGCCGCGCAGTTCGACCGCGTGGTGATGAGCCACTGCCAGGACGAGGACCTCGTCGGCGCCGGCCAAGTGAACGAAGGCGTCGTGTCCACGCGCCTCGGGATGCTGGGCTGGCCGGCGGAGGGCGAGGAGATCCAGATTGCCCGTGACATCGCCATCTGCCGCCTCACGGGCTGCCCGCTGCACGTGCAGCACCTCACCACCGCCCGCGGGCTCGAGCTCGTGCGCGCCGCGAAGGCCGAGGGCCTGCCCGTCACCTGCGAGGTCACGCCGCACCACCTGTTCCTCACCGAGGACGCCATCGGCGACGACTACAACACCTTCCTCAAGGTGAACCCGCCGCTGCGCACGGCCGACGACGCCGCCGCGCTCGTCGAGGGCGTGAAGGACGGCACGGTGGACGCCATCGTCACCGACCACGCGCCGCACAACGACTTCGAGAAGAACGCCGAGTTCGAGCTGGCGCCTTTCGGCATGATCGGCTTGGAGACGTCGCTCGCGCTCGTCATCACGAACCTGGTCGCGCCCGGCATCATCAGCTGGGAGCGCGCCGTCGAGCTCATGGCCGCGAAGCCCCGTGAGATCCTGCGCGTCGAGCGCGTGGCGCTCGAGCCGGGCGCGACGGCCGACCTCACGGTCATCGACCCGGACGCCGCCTGGACGGTGGATGCGGCCGACTTCCTCTCGAAGGCCGTGAACTCGGGCTTCATCGGCGCCGAGCTCACGGGTCGCGCCACCGACGTCTACGTGGGCGGCTACGCCACCCTCGAGGACGGCGCGATCGTCGAGTAACCCGTCTGCAAGCAGCCGAAGGACCGCACCGGGCACGTCCGGTGCGGTCCTTCGCTTTTTCGGGGCTCCGAAGTCACGGTTTTGGCCGCTGTGAAGCCCGGCCGGGACCCTCGAACTGATGCCTGAATGCGCTCTCGAAGAAACCGCAGGTCGAGCGAGGGCTCGTTTCCTGTGGCAGGTGCGCAGTGTCGCGAGATAGCCGTGGAAGGCGTGCGAAAGCTTCACAGCGGCCAAAACGGTGACTCGTGCGTCCGTTTTTCAAGCGGTATGATGAACGCATGATTTCGCGTGGTATGATGAGCGCATCAAAGAGCCAGTGCAGGCGCGCCCCTTATATGGAGGCCGCCCATGCGGAAGCGGCGATGCCCTCGCTTCCCTCACACGCCTGCAAGATCCTCCTCGGAACAGGGCGTTTGGAGGGGGTAGTGCGCCTATGGCGGGCACACGGGTCTATTTCAGCCATCGAACATCGCTCCAGCTGCTGCGGACGTCGAGTCCGACCAAGCGCGCGCCGCTGCAAGGTCCCTCGCGTGCGCTGCCGGACCGTGCGCCGAGCGCGGCCGAGCTTGCCGAGATCGTCGAGCGCCTGGGGGCGGCTCATCACGGCGTCCGCATCGACCAGCCCGTCCATGTTCTCGTGGGCACGGCCGCGCACCGACGCTTGGCGCCCGATTGCCGCGAGCATGTGTGCGCGGCGCCTCTGGCGGGCAGGGAGTTTTGCCGTCTGGCGGAGGGTGCGTTCTCGGCGGGCGCCGCCCTCGCCCTCGTTCAGATCGCTATGGACGAGAAGAGCCCTATCGCCCTGCTCGAGCTGGTGTACGAGGCGTGCGGGACGTACCAGACGCGGCGCACGGGTGTCGAGTCGGCCTACGACGTGCCCCCGCTCGCCTGCGTGGACGACCTGCGCGCCTTCGTCGCGCGCAACCCCTCGCTCGCCGGCGCAGGCAAGCTCGGCCGCGTCCTGCGCTACGCGGCGGACCGCTCTGCCTCGCCGCGCGAGACGAAGCAGGCGCTCGTGCTGGGCCTTCCGTTGCGCCAGGGCGGCGAGGGCCTGGGCATCCCCCGCATGAACTTCGTGGTGCGCGCGAGCCCGGCGGCGCGGGCCATCGCGGGGAGGTCGAGCTTTCGGTGCGACCTGTGCTGGCCGGAGGCCAAGCTCGACGTTGAGTACCAGAGCCGCTTCGCGCATGAGGGCGAGGCGAGTCGCCTGCGGGACTCTCGCAGGACGAATGCCCTCATGGCCATGGGATGGACGGTGGTCGGCGTCACCAACGACGAGCTCGACAGCCTCGCGGCGACCGAGACAATCGCCCGCACGATACGGCGGCATCTCGGCAAACGCTCGCAGTTTCGCATCGACGACCTCCATGCGCGCAAGCTCAAGCTCAGGCGTCAGCTGGGGCTGGGCGTGGGGTGAGGGCTGAAGCAAGCTGCGCAAGCGGCTACGGCGCTGCTCTGGTGCTACGCCTTATCGCCAGCTGTACCGGCGCCCTTGCGGGCGAGGTCGATGAGCTCCTGCTGGGAGTGCACGCCGCATTTGGAGAAGATGCTGCGCACATGCGAGCTCACCGTGTTGATGGACACGGTGAGCTCGTCGCGGATGTATGGACGGCTGCGGCCGGCCAGCAGCAGCGCCGCCACGTCCGTCTCGCGGCTCGTCAGGTCGAAGGTCGCCTGGAGCGTGCGGGCCTCCTGCTCGAACAGGGCGTCCAGGTCGGGCCCGCCGCCTTTCGCGCCCGGCCTGCCCGGGGCGTCCCGCTCGCTGCGGTCGCGGGTGCGGTTGAACACCCACTGCGGGTTGAAGCCCGTGACCATGATGGCGAACGCCACGGCCGTGAGCAGCACCGACGACAACACCATGAGCCCCTTCACGTCAAGCGTCAGCACGGCGTAGAGCCCCGCGATGCAGCCTGCGAAGATGCCGAGCCCCTCCCCGAGCGCGTACACGCCGAACACGGTGAGCGCAGGCGAGCCGGTGCGCCGCAGGTACTTGCACGCGCCGAGCCAGCAGCCGAACTGCACGCCGAACATGCCGAGGAAGTTGATGGCGTAGGCGGCGAGGCGCAGGGTGGGGTTGCCGTAGTCGATGAAGATGGGCACGTAGCTCAGCATGAACAGCGGCAGGCTCCACCGGTAGGCGAGCGATATGTTCAGGTAGCGCGACATACGCAGGCACAGTGCCAGCATGACGAGCGACAGCACGCAGGCGCACGTGAACGGTATGAGGAAGTGGGCGATGCGGTCGCCCATGATCTCCGGCGTGGCCACGACGCGGAAGAACGCCACCTGCACCCACGACACGCATGCGAGCACGCCGAACGACAGCAGCCCGCGGTGCGTGCGCGGCCCCGGCCGCGACGCGGCGGCAGGAGGGCGTCCCTCGCCGCCGTGGCGGCAGGCGAGCCAGAACGAGAGGGCTATCATGGCCAGCAACAGCACGAGGAAGGGGATGGAGCCCCGCTTCGTCAGCAGCAACACGAAGTACAGCGCGAAGGCCACCGTGAACGAGAGGGGTATGGCGAATTCGACGTGCGCCTCGTCATAGGATCCCAGGCGGTCGCTCCACAGCATGGCGAACAGCGCCACGGCGATGCCCGTGAGCGCGCCGCCCGGCACGTGGAATGCCCACACGGCGCCGAAGCGGTCGGTCCAGGCGAGCCAGGTGAGCACGTTGCCGGCCACGGCGCATGCAAGAGCCACGGCCCCGAAGGCGCGCCGCCGCACGAACCGCGCAGGATCGGCCACGAACCTCGCCGCCACGATGCCGCCCAGCCCGCCGAGTCCCTCGAACAGGCCGCTCACCATCCAGATGCGCTCCAGGTTGTAGTTCGTCAGCGTGCCGTCGATGGCGGCATCGTGCGTGGCCAGCCCGCAGCCGAACAGCGTGCAGAACACCCATCCCAGAAAAAGCGCGAAGCCGATGGTCTCGCGCCGGTACAGCGGAAGGTTCCGCCGATAGTACTCTCTCAAACGCCCTCACCTCCCAGCGGCTGATTATAGTATAGGTGCGCTTGCGCCCTGCGTGCAACCTACCGACTGCCACTCCACCTAACTAGAGTATGAACAGGTAAAATGCAAACTTCACCTGGATCAGGTGAGGGGTTTATGCGGGATTGTCCCGCCAAAACGCCTCGATCAGGTGATGAAGCGCGCCGCCCTCCCGCCTAGACTCGAAGGCTGTTGTGTTCGTTCTCTGGCATAAGGAGGAGGAGAGTATGGGAAAGAGCATCGACCGACGCACGTTCGTCGGCGCGATGGGCGCCCTGGGCGCGCTGTCGGTAGCCGGCGCCGCGCTCGGCGGCCAGCCGACCGCGGCCGTCGCGGCCGAGTCGGCGTTCCCGGCGCCGGGCAAGGGCAAGCCCGTCGAGGCGAGCGTCGACCCGAAGACCGGGGACGTGACCGTCAACGAGGACGTGGTCGTGCGCTATTCGGGCTGCGTGGGGTGCTACTGCTCGTGCGGCAACCGCGTGAAGCTCGACCGCGAGACGGGCAGCGTGCTGGGCGTGGGCGGCAACCCCTACAACCCCGCCGACGCGTACCCGTTCCTGGACTTCGAGGCGCCCCTCACCGAGGCGTACCAGTCCTTGAGCTACGCCAACGGCAAGGGCAACCAGCTGCGCGGCACCGTATGCGGCCGCGGCAACGGCACGTTGGACGGCTATACCCAGCCCGACCGCATCACCGTGCCGCTCAAGCGTGCCGGCAAGCGCGGCGAGGGCAAGTGGAAGGCCATCGGCTGGGACCAGCTCATCAAGGAGGTCACGGAGGGCGGCAAGCTGTTCGCCGAGATCGGCGAGGACCGCGAGATCATGGGCTTCAAAGAGCTGCATGACACGAAAACGCCGATGAACCCCGACGAGCCGGGCCTCGGCCCCGTGTCCAACCAGCTGGTTATGCTGGGCAGCCGCTCGGACGGCCGCGGCAACTTCTCCAGCCGCTTCGCCTCGACGTTCGGCACGATCAACGCCTACGGGCACGCCAGCAGTTGAGCGGTCGCCAATTCAGCGAGTTCGCTGGCACAAGCAGGTAAGAACGGCCTCACCCCCGAGCCGGAGGAGGCCGAGTACGCAATCTGGCTGGGCGCCTTCCCAGGCGGCAGCATGATCAACTTCCAGAGCTCCGGCAAGCGCACGCTCAAGAACCTCGCAGCCGGGAAGCTCAAGATCGACGTGCTCGACTGCACGCTCGCCAACGGTTCCGTGACGCCCACCATCCCGGGCATCAACTGGATACCCATCAAACCCGCCACGAACGCCGCGTTCTGCGCCGCGCTCGTGCAGAAGATCATCGCCGACAAGACCTACAACGCCGACGCCATCTCCTTCACCACCCAGAAGGCGGCTGTCGAGGGCGGATACGGCGCCTATACGAACGCCACGTACCTGGTCATCGTCGACGAGAACCATCCGAACTACCGCAAGCTCATGCGCGCGGCCGACGCCGGCATCGATGCGCCCGAGGAGAAGGACAAGGACGGCAAGGCCGTCGAGCAGTACGTGGTCATCGACGCCGCCACCGGGCAGCCGGCGCTGCACTCCGCGTGCAGCAAGGGCACGCTCGAGTACGAGGGCGAGGTGAACGGCGTGAAGGTGCGCACGGGCTTCTCGCTCCTCACGGAGACGGTGAACGAGTACACCATGGACGAGTACGCCGAGATCACCGGCGTGTCCGTGGAGGACCTGGAGCGCATTGCCAAGGAGTACACCTCTCACGGCACCCGCGTGGGCATCTGCCACAAGGGCGGCTCGGCCGCCTCGGTCAACGGCATCGACACGGTCATGGGCGCCGCGGTGCTCCATGCCATCGTGGGTGCGAACCAGATGATCGGCGGCAACGCGCCCAACAGCCCGGCTCCCACCACTGCCGGCAACGGAGCGCGCTACAAGCTGGGCGCCATCGAGGGTAAGCCCGACGTCTCCACGAAGAACGCGTGCTACATCTCGCGCACGGTGAAGGCCTGGGAGAAGACCGACGAGTACAAGAACCGGGTCGCAGCCGGCGAGAAGGACCCCAAGCCGCTCATGCCCTGGTTCGCCAACGGCGCGGCCTCTGACAGCCAAGCGCTGCTCTCCATCGTGAACAAGTATCCCTACCAGGCTAAGATACTCACCTCCTTCATGTGCAACACGATCCAGGCCACGCCGGGCGCCATGCGCGACGAGGTCGTGGAGCGCCTGTGCGACCCCGAGGTGCTGCCGCTGCATATCGTGTGCGACGTGTTCGTAGGCGAGCACGCCCAGTACGCCGACTACATCGTGCCCGACGTCACCCCCTACGAGAGCTTCGGCCTGCCCACTACGGGCACCACGTTCACCGGCTACGGCACCACCGTGCGCTGGCAGGTGAAGGAGCCGGAGAGCATGAAGCTGGACGACGGCCGCCATGCCAGCTGGGAAACCTTCCTGGCCGACGTGGCCGAGGCGTGCGGCCTGCCCGGATGGGGCGAGGGCGCCATCAAGGACGTGGACGGCAAGGCGTGGCCGCTGCGCGACGCCGCCGACTTCTATCTGAAGGCGGTTGCGAACCTGGCCTACGCCGAGGAGCCGGTGGCCGACATCGACGCGCGGGAAGCGCAGCTCCAGGGCCTCGACGAGCTGCCCGACAGCTTCAAGGCAGCCGTATCCGACGAGGAGTGGCCCAAGGTGCAGAACGTGCTGTCGCGCGGCGGGCGCTACTGGCCCATGTCCTACGTGCACGACGCCGACGGCCGTCGCAGCCGCGGGTACAAGGACGAGAACCAGGCATATTTCTACAGCGAGAAACGCGCGACGAACAAGAACTGCTACTCGGGCAAGCAGCTGCCCGGCACGCTGCGCTACAACCCCGAGACGTTCACCGACCTCTCTCCCATGGAGGACCACTTCTCGCGCGAGGAGTACCCGTTCGGCGCCTCGGAGCACAAGCCGCGCTTCCGCTCCATCTCCATGCTGTCGAACAGCCCGGTCATGCGCGACCTGTGCAGCCACAACTACATCGAGCTCAACCGTGAGGACGCGGCCGAGCTGGGCATCAAGGACGGCGACAAGGTGCGCGCCATCACGCCGCTCGGCGACGTGAGCGAGGGCATCGCCATGGTGCGCGCGGGTCAGACGAAAGGCGCGTTCGCGCTGGCGTTCGGCTACGAGCACCAGAACTACGGCGCCCAGGATATCGAGGTGGACGGCCAAACCACCAAGGGCGACCCGGCCATCGCCGCGGGCGTGCGCATCCACCAGATGCTCGATCCCACGGTCACGGGCGTCACCGGCGACGACGTCATCAGCATCATCGCGGAGAACGACGCGGCCTCGCCCGGCCGTTGCGGCGGCATGTTCAAAATCGAGAAGGCATGAAGGGGGTAAGCGATCATGAGTGAGAGAAAGCTTGGCATGCTGATTGACCTATCCCTGTGCATCGGCTGCAACGCGTGCACCGTGGCCTGCAAGCGCGAGAACGACGTGCCCCTGGGCGCGTTCAACACCTGGATCGAGAGCTTCGACGTGGAGCGGCCCGACGGGCGCATCGCCCGGGCGAACGTTCCCAAGCAGTGCAACCACTGCGCCGACGCGCCCTGCGTGCGGGTGTGCCCCACGGGCGCGAGCTACCGCGCTGAGGACGGCACGGTGCAGATCGACCAGGACAAGTGCATAGGGTGCAAGTACTGCATGGCGGCGTGCCCGTACCAGGTGCGCTACCAGGTGGAGTCCGGCGAGGTGCAGAAGTGCACGTTCTGCCACCACCGCACGAGCGTCGGCCTGCTGCCGGCCTGCGTGGGCACGTGCGTGGGCTACGCCCGCACCTTCGGCGACCTGAACGACCCGGAGAGCGACATCGCGAAGCGCCTGGCCGAGGCGGACGGCGGCGACGTCCTGTACGAGGATCTGGGGCTCAACCCCTCGCTGTACTATATCGGACTCAAGGAAACCGAGGCCATGCCGGTCGCGTCCGCCATCCACCGCGGCGGCAACGTCATGAAGCCGTACGAGGGGTGATCGAGATGGTTTGGGATGCATTCATAGCAATTTACCTGTTCCTGGCCGGTTTGGGCGCGGGGGCGTTCGTCTTAGGCGCGCTCACGAACTGGGCGAAGAAGCCGGCGGCGCGCATGAAGAGGATCGCGTTCATCATCGCGCCGGTGGCCGTGGCCGTGGGCACGCTCGTGCTGGTGATCGACGCGAAGGCCGGGTTCGCCAACCCGCTGCGCTTCTTCATGCTGGTGTCCAACCTGAACTCCGTCATGGCCTGGGGCGTCATCATCTTGAGCGTGTTCTTGGCGGTGAGCATCGTCGACTTGGTGCTGCTGCTGGTGAAGAAGCGCACCCCGAAGGCGCTCGACATCGCAGGCATGGTGCTGGCCGTGTGCGTGGCCGCCTACACCGGCGTGCTGCTGGGCGACGCGGGCCTCGCGTTCCCGCTGTGGAACATGGCCGTGCTGCCGGTGCTGTTCGTGGTGTCGGCCGCCTCGACGGGCATCGCCGCGGTGCTGCTGGCCACGCGCATCGCGGCCCCCGAGGAGGCCGGCGCGCTGCCGCTGCTCTCCAAGGCCGGGCTTGTCCTGCCGGTGCTCGAGCTGGTGCTGGTGGCGGTGCTGCTGGGCGTGACGGCCGGCACGTCGGGATCGGGCGCCGCCGCCGGCGCCGCCTCGGTGGCGAGCCTCGTGTCCGGCGCCTACGCCGTGCCGTTCTGGCTCGGGTTCGTGGGAGTGGGCCTGGTGCTGCCGTTCGCGCTGGAGCTCGCGGCGCACCGCGGCGCCCGGGCGCCGAAGGCAGCCGCGGCCGCCGGCGATGCGGCGCCGGGCGCCGGCCCTGACGGCTCCGCCGCCGCGGCGGCGGGCTCGGGCAGGGCGCTCGCCCTCGTGGGCGAGGCCGGCGTTCTCGTGGGCGGCTTCATGCTGCGCTACCTGGTGATTATGGCGGCGCTGGCAGTCGTGTTCGCCTAGCGTATGCTATGCTGGGGGACGGGGGTCTGCGGGCCCTCGTCCCCGCCTGGCTTGCCCGGCGCGGCAGCCGGACGCTCGGGAGGGCGCCCGGCTGCCGCGCCAGACAGACTTGTTTTCCTATTGGAGCAATGGAGGTACTTCCCATGGACGATGCAGCGCCCCTTTCGCCCGAAGAGCTGCAAGGCTTCGCCGTCATCGCCGAGGCCTGCGCCGAGGCGTTCCTGAACGAGCCCTCCGCGCAGATCGTGGACGACGTGGCCCGCGTGGCGCGGGCGCTTGGCGACGGCCGCCTCGACGGCGTCGTTGCCGACGAGGCGCTGCGGCAGCGCTACAGCGAGCGCTTCTTCGTGCCGACGAGCCCGCTCTACGTGCCGCTCTCCGAGTGCAGCGTGCGCGGCGCGGCCGAGGAGGAGGGCCGTGTGCGGTACGCGCCCGTCTCGGGCGCCCAGGCCGACCACGTGCTGAAGTGCTACCGGGCCGTCGGCTTCGACTACCGGGCGCTCGCGGGCTTCGGCCCTGCCGTGGGCAGCCTGCGCCCCGACTCGCTGGCCGCCGAGCTCGCGTTCATGGCGTTTTTGGCTCGCGCGGCCGCCGAAGCGGCGGGGGAGGACCCGGCGGCGTCCGAGCGCGCGTCGGAGCTGCTGCGCCAGTTCGCCCGCGAGCATGCGAACGCGTGGCTGCCGAGGGCCGCCCGCCTGCTGGCTGCCGGCGACGACGACCTCTACGCCCGCACGGCCGCTTTGGCCGCGGATGCGGTGGGGTCGATCGCCGAGTAGGCCGTCCCTCGCGAAAGGATCCCTGCCGGCGGCTCGCCGCGTGATGGCAGGTAGCCAAGGGGAAGGGAGCTCAGTCCTCGTTGGCGCTGCGGGCATTGCGCGCGAGCACCATGAGCTCCTGCTGGGAATGCACGCCGCACTTCGCGAAGATGCTGCGCACGTGCGTGCTCACCGTGTTGATGGACACCACGAGCTCGTCGCGGATGAACGGCCTGCTGCGGCCTTCCAGCAGCAGCACGGCTACGTCCGTCTCGCGATTCGTGAGTCCGTAGGCCGCCTGCAGCGTCCGAGCTTCTTGCAGGCAGGGCGGCGCGTCCGGCCTGCCTGCGCCGGATGTGCCCTCAAGGGGGTCTGAACCCTGCGTCGCATGCCTCTCGCTCGGGCGGCTGAACACCCAAGTGGGATTGAACCCAGTGACCATAGCAGCGAATATGACGGCGGCCATGAGCCCGATGGACACCTGCATCATGCCGTGCTCGTCCATCGATCCCATCACGTACAGCCCGATGATGCAGCCGGCAAAGATGCCGATCCCCTCGGCCAGCGCATAGGTGCCGAACAGCCGCAGCGCGCCGCCGTTCGAGCGGTGCAGGTGCTTGCAGATGCCTATCCAGCAGCCGAACTGCACGCCGAACATGCCCAGGAAGTTGATGGCGTAGGCCAGCATGCGCAGCTCGGGATTGCCGTAGTCGGCGAACAGGGGCAGATAGCTCAGCATGAACAACGGCAGACTCCAGCGGTAAGCCAGCGAGATGTTCAGGTAACGCGACATCCTCAGGCACAGCAGGAACATGACGAGCGAGAGCACGCAGGCGAACGAGAAGGGCAGCAGGTAGTGTGTGAAGCGGTCGCCGGTGAGCTCGGGCGTGGAGATGATGCGGAAGAAGGCCACCTGCACCCACGACACCACCACGAGCACTGCGAACGAGAGCAGACCCTGCCGCCCGTCCGTCCACGGAGCATCCCGCCGCGCCGTGCAGGCCGGCGCGGCCGAGTCCGCGCGCTCGCGCACCGCGAAGAATGCCGAGGCGGCTATCATGACGGCAAGCGCTATGAAGAAGGGCTCGTGCCCCTGTTTCGTCAGCAGCAGCACGAAGTACAGCGCGAAGGCGAGCGTGAACGAAAGCGGCACGGCGAACTCCGTGTACGCCTCGTCGTAGGAACCGAGCCGTGCGCCCCACAGCGCCACGAACAGTGCGATGGCGAGGCCGGTGAGCGCACCTCCCACAGGGTAGAGCTGCCAGAATAGGCCGGGAAAGTCGGCCCAGGCCACCATGGTAACGTAGTTGCCCGCCACGGCGCACAGGAGCGCCAGCACCCCGACCGTGCGGCCGTGCAGCAGCCGGTCGGGCGCCGGGTGGAACCGAGCTGCCACGATCCCCGCCAGGCCTCCGAGCGCCTCGAACAGTCCGCTGACCATCCACACGTGCTCCAGATTGTACACGGTTGTCACGCCGACGGGCGAATTCTCGTAACTCGCCAGGCCGCAGCCGAACAGGCTGCAGAACACCCAAGCGAGAAAGAGCGCGAAACCGAGGGTCTCACGCAAGTAGAGCGATTTGTAGCGGACGCAGTATTCTCTCATGTTTCCTCCCGGCGAAGATTATAGGGCACCGGCCCCGGTGCCCTGACGGGAACCATTGTCTGACAATGAGGGTAATGATTGTCTGAACAGGTGCGATGTAAATATCACTCGATCAGGTGAGGCAGAAAACACGGCTTGTCCGCATCAATATCCCTCGACTAGGTGATGTGCCCGCTTTTCTGCTCTCCTAGAATCTGCGCTTGGAAAACCCCGAATATCTTAGGAGGAGGAAGAATGGGGGAAATGAACATAGATCGACGCACGTTCGTCGGGGCGATGGGTGCGCTTGGCGCGCTCTCGCTCGCAGGCGTGGGCCTAGGATCGCAGGCTTCGGCAGCCATCGCGGCAGACACCGCGTTTCCGGCACCGGCAACCGGTAAGCCCATCGAGGCAAAGGTTGATCCCAAGACCGGCGACGTGGCTGTCAATGAGGACGTTATCGTGCGCTACTCGGGTTGCGTGGGCTGCTACAGCTCGTGTGGCAACCGCGTGAAGCTCGATCGTGCCACCGGGCGCGTGCTGGGTGTGGGTGGCAACCCTTACAACCCTGCGTGCGCGTATCCGTACTTGAATCACGAGGAGCCGCTCGAGGAAGCGTACCGCTCGATGAGCTACGCACACGGCAAGGGTAACCAACTGCACGGCACTGTGTGCGGCCGCGGCAACGGCACGCTCGACGCCGTGAGCCAGCCCGACCGTATCACCGTGCCGCTCAAGCGCGCCGGTGCCCGCGGTGAGGGCAAATGGAAGGCCATCGGCTGGGACCAGCTTATTAAAGAAGTTACGGAGGGCGGCAAGCTGTTCGCCGAGATTGGTGAGGATCGCGACATCGAGGGCTTCAAGGCTCTCTGCGATACCAAGACGCCCATGAACCCCGAACAGCCCGACCTCGGCCCCGTGTCGAACCAGCTTGTCATGCTCGGCGGTCGCGCCGACGGCCGCGGTGCGTTCAGCAGCCGCTTTGCCGCCACGTTCGGCACGCTCAACCAGTACGGCCACGTGTCGAGCTGCGCTGGTGCCAACGGGGCCGGATCGCTTCTGCAAGAAGCCGTGAACACTATGATGCCCGACCCGGAAGAGGCCGAGTACGCGCTGTGGTTCGGTGGCTTCCCTGGTGCGAGTGGCATCAACTTCCAGAGCTCGGCCAAGCGCACCACGAAAAACCTTGCTGCCGGCAAGCTCAAGATCGACGTCATCGATCCCACGCTTGCAAACGGTGCGGTCACGCCCACCATTCCCGGCATCAACTGGGTGCCTATCAAGCCGGCCACGAACGGCGCGTTCGCCTCGGCCCTCACGCGCAGCATTATCGACAACAAGCGCCACAACGCGCAGTTCCTCGCGTTTCCGAACCAGGAGGCGGCGGTGGCGGGTGGCTACGCGTCGCACACGAACGCCAGCTACTTGGTTATCGTGGACGAGTCCCATCCGAACTTCCGCAAGCTCATGCGCGCGGCGGACGCCGGCATTGAGGTGCCGGACGTCAAGGATAAGACCGGCAAGCCTGTCGAGCAGTACGTGGTCATCGACGCAGCCACGAACGCGCCCAGCGCGCATTCGCAGAGCGCCGCGGGCGTGCTCGAGTACGAGGGCGAGGTCAACGGCGTGAAGGTGCGCACGGGCTTCCTCATGCTCAAAGACACGGTGAGCGCCTACACCATGGACGAGTACGCCGAGATCACGGGCATCCCGGTAGATGAGCTTGAGCGCATCGCGTACGAGTACACCGACCATGGCGTGAAGACGAGCATCTGGGCCAACGGCGGCTCCTGCATCGCGGTCAACGGTTTGGACGCCTCCATGGGCACGGTGGCACTGCGCGCCCTCATCGGATCGAACCAGATGACCGGCGGCAACGTGCCGTACAGCATGACGCCCGTGGCCATGGGCAACGGCGCCCGCTACAAGCTGGGCGACATTGCGGGCAAGCCCGACGTGTCGGCCAAGAACGCCGCCGCCATCTCCCGTACCGGTAAGGCGTGGGAGACCACGGCCGAGTACAAGAATCGCGTGGCGGCCGGCGAGAAGGATCCCACCCCTGCGCTGCCTTGGTATCCCAACGCGCCGCTTTCCGACGCACAGACGCTCATGTCTATCGTCAACCGCTATCCCTATCAGGCGAAGATCCTCACCACGTGGATGAACAACGTGCTGCAGGCCACGCCGGGTGCCATGCGCGACGAAGTGATCGAGCGCTTCAAGGACCCGGAGTACGTGCCGCTGCACATCGCATGCGACCTGGTGGTGGGCGAGGGCACTCAGTACGCCGACTACATCGTGCCCGATGTGAGCCAGTACGAGAGCTTCGGCGTGCCCCAGGTGGGCACCGCCTTCACCGGCTACGGCTCCACGGTGCGCTGGCAGGTGAAGGTGCCTGAGAGCATCGAGTTGGCCGACGGACGCCATGCCAGCTGGGAGGCATTCCTCACAGATGTGGCCAAGGCATGCGAGCTGCCCGGTTGGGGAGAGGGCGCTATCAAGGATGTCGACGGCAACGCCTGGCCGCTCAACGACGCGTGTGACTATTACTTGAAAGCGGTGGCGAACCTTGCCTACGGCGAGACGCCGGTGGAGGACCTCTCCGCCGAGGAAGCGCGCCTGCAGGGCCTCGACGAGCTGCCCGAGGCGTTTTCGGCCGCAGTGTCGGAGGCGGAGTGGCCGAAGGTGCAGAGCGTGCTCTCGCGCGGCGGGCGCTACTGGCCCATGTCCTATATCTACGGCGACGGTGGCCGTAGCAAGTGGTACAAGGACAACTACTGTGCCTTCGTGTACAGCGAGAAGCGCGCGCTGACGAAGAACTGCTATTCCGGCGAGCGTCTGCCCGGCACGCTGCACTACCGTCCCCAGACGTTCAGCGACCTGTCGCGCATGACCGACCGGTTCTCGACCGAGGAATTCCCCTTCACGGCCTCTGAGCACAAGCCCCGTTTCCGCTCGGTGTCGATGCTGGCGAACAGCCCCATCATGCGCGATTTGTGCGATCACAACTACGTTGAGATCAACGAGGAGGACGCCGCCGCCCTCGGCATTGCCGACGGCGACACGGTGAAGATCACGAACCCCTTGGGAGATGTGAGCACGGGCGAGGCCATGGTGCGCGCTGGTCAGGTGAAGGGCGCGTTCAGCTCGTCGTTTGGCTACGGGCACCGAGCCTACGGCGCCCAGGATGTCGAGGTGGATGGCACGCTGGTGAAGGGCAATCCCGCCATCGCCACCGGCACCTTCGTCACCACGATGCTTGACCCCACCGTCACGGTGGACGGCGTGATGGGCATCATCGCCGACAACGACGCCTCGTGCCCCGGGCGCTCCGGCGGCATGTTCAAGATCGAGAAAGCGTAAGGAGGACCTACCATGAGCAAACAGAGATTGGGCACGGTCGTTGACCTCGCGCTCTGCATCGGCTGCAATGCGTGCGCGGTGGCCTGCAAGCAGGAGAACGACGTACCCCTCACCAAATTCAACACGTGGGTGGAGAGCTGGGATGTTGACGACGGCGGACGCATCAGCCGCGCCAATTTGCCCAAGCTGTGCAACCACTGCGAGAACCCGGCGTGCGTGAGCGTGTGCCCGACCGGCGCCAGCTACGTTGCCGACGACGGCACGGTGCAGATCGACGTGAGCAAGTGCATCGGCTGCAAATACTGCATGGCCGCCTGTCCCTTCGGCGTGCGCTACACCAACGACGAGACGGGCGATGTGCACAAGTGCACGTTCTGCCACCACCGCACGGCAAACGGCCTGCTGCCCGCTTGCGCAGGAACGTGCGTCACCCACGCGCGCCTGTTCGGCGACTTGAACGATCCGGAGAGCGACGTATCCAAACGGCTTGCCGAGGCGGACGACGCCCAGGTGCTCTTCGCCGATATGGGCATGAACCCGTCGGTACACTACCTGGGCTTGGACAAGATGATGGGCATGGAGCGCGTGAGCGCCGTGCATAAGGGCGGCAACGTGAAGACGCCCTACGAGGGGAGGCAGTAAATGGTTTGGGACGGCATAGTCGCCTGCGACTTGTTCTTCGCCGGCATGGGCGCGTGGACGTTCGTGTTCGCGGTGCTGGCTGCAGGCAGGGATGATGCGTCGAGGAAAGCAAAGCTCGCGGGCGTGGCGGTGGCGTTCGTCGCCGTGGCGCTCGGCGCGCTCATCTTGGCGGTCGACGCGCGCGGGGGTCTGTTGAACCCGCTGCGCTACTTCAACCTGCTGGGCAACTTCGGGTCTGTCATGACCTGGGGCGTGGTGCTCATCAGCCTGTTTTTGGTGGGTGCGTTCGTCTGTGGCGTGCTGCTGGTGCTGAAGCGCAACGTGCCGCGCGCGCTGGAGGTGGTGACGGCCGTGTTGGGCGTGGGCGTGTCGCTGTACACGGGCGTGCTCCTGAGCACCGCGCCGGCGTTCCCGCTGTGGAACCTGGCCGTGCTGCCGGTGGCGTTCGTGGTGTCGGCAGCCTACACGGGCTACGCCGCCTACGCGCTGGCAGCTCGCTTTACGCTGCCGAGCGGCACGGCGCTGCCTGCTTGGACGGGCAAGGTGGCGCTCGTCCTGCCCGTGCTCGAGGTAGTGGCGCTTGTGGCGCTTCTGGTGGTGGTGTCCGCTACGACGGGCAGTGCGGCTCCGTACGCGATCCAGTCGGTAGCGAACCTACTCACCGGCAGCAATGCCGTCGTGTTCTGGGGCGGGGTCGTGGCTGTGGGCCTCGCGGCGCCGTTTGCCCTGGCCCTCGTGCGTACCCGCAAGGGCGAGGCGGCTCCCAGCTGGTTTGGCGTCGCCGAGGCCGTGTGCATCCTGACGGGCGGTTTCGCATTCCGCTACGCCGTCATCATGGCTGCCGTGCCGATGTTCGCCTAGGGAGGCGGCTGGAATATGGCTGACCCGATGCCGATCATGAAGGATGCTCCGAAGGCGCGCTCGCCCGAAGAGCTGCAAGGCTTCGCCGTCGTCGCCGAGGCCTGCGCCGAGGCGTTCCTGAACGAGCCCTCCGCGCAGATCGTGGACGACGTGGCCCGCGTGGCGCGGGCGCTTGGCGACGGCCGCCTCGACGGCGTCGTTGCCGACGAGGCGCTGCGGCAGCGCTACAGCGAGCGCTTCTTCGTGCCGACGGGCCCGCTCTACGTGCCGCTCTCCGAGTGCAGCGTGCGCGGCGCGGCCGAGGAGGAGGGCCGTGTGCGGTACGCGCCCGTCTCGGGCGCCCGGGCCGACCACGTGCTGAGGTGCTACCGGGCCGTCGGCTTCGACTACCGGGCGCTCGCGGGCTTCGGCCCTGCCGTGGGCAGCCTGCGCCCCGACTCGCTGGCCGCCGAGCTCGCGTTCATGGCGTTTTTGGCTCGCGCGGCCGCCGAAGCGGCGGGGGAGGACCCGGCGGCGTCCGAGCGCGCGTCGGAGCTGCTGCGCCAGTTCGCCCGCGAGCATGCGAACGCGTGGCTGCCGAGGGCCGCCCGCCTGCTGGCTGCCGAGGGCCGCCCGCCTGCTGGCTGCCGGCGCCGACGACCTCTACGCCCGCACGGCCGCTTTGGCCGCGGATGCGGTGGGGTCGATCGGGGCATAATGGTGCTCTGCGCAGCTGCGGGTCGCCGATGCTAGAAGGTGCCGATCAACAGGCGCGGGGCCGGCGGCCCCGCGCTTGCTTCCTTTTTGCGAAACTGCATATTTCTTGCCGAAACACCGAAAATAATGCAAATCGCGCTCATAATCCCTGCAAAAGTCGTATACTAATCCTCGACCTTTAAGGCGGTACGGAGAGACCGACAAGGTGCGCAGCATAGCTTTCCCAGGATAACGTGCGCCTTTGTCCCCGACGAAGGCGTTTTTTCGTATATGCTGCCCGAGCGGAAGGATGATTTTGAGCGAGATAGCGAACAAGCTCTTGGAGGGAACGTCGAAGCCCGCGCCCCGGCCGGCGGCGCTCGTGCTGGAGGACGGCGCGGTGTTCCGCGGCACGGCGTGCGGCGCGCCCGGCGAGGTGTACGGCGAGATCTGCTTCAACACGTCGCTCGAGGGCTACCTCGAGGTGATAACCGACCCGTCCTACGCCGGCCAGATAATCACCATGACGTATCCGCAGATCGGCAACTACGGCGTGAACCCCGATGACGCCCAGGCGGGAGAGCCCGCGCTGCGCGGCCTCGTGGTGCGCGACATGTGCGCGGTGCCGTCGAACTGGCGCAGCGCGCAGAGCCTGCCCGACTACCTGCGCGAGCACGGCGTCGTGGCCGTGGAGGGCGTGGACACCCGCGCGCTCGTGCGCCACGTGCGCGACCATGGCGCCCAGCGCGCGGTGCTCTCGACCGTCGACGTGGACGAGGCGAGCCTCTTGGCGAAGGTGCGAGCGAGCGAGCCCCTCGTGGGGCAGAACCTCGCCGCCACGGTGTCGTGCGCGGAGCCGTACGCCGTGGGCGCGGGCGACCTGCCCGCGAGCCATGCGTTCGCCGTCGTGCCGGCCGCGTCCGCGCGCCACCGCGTGGTCGCCTACGACTGCGGCGCGAAGCGCTCCATCCTCCAGAACCTCGTGCGCTCGGGCTACGAGCTCACGGTCGTGCCGTGGGACACGCCGGCGGAAGAGGTGCTGGCCATGGAACCCGACGGCGTGTTCCTGTCGAACGGCCCCGGTGACCCCGAGGCCGTGGAGGGCACGTACTCCCAGGTGGAGAAGTTGCTGGGAGAGGTGCCCGTGTTCGGCATCTGCCTTGGGCACCAGATGATCGCGAAGGCCGCCGGCGCCGGGATCGAGAAGCTCAAGTTCGGCCACCGCGGCGGCAACCATCCCGTGATGAACCTGCTCACGGGCCGCGTGGAGATCACGGCGCAGAACCACGGCTTCGGCCTTCTGTTCCCCAGCCTGGGCGCGCTCGTGCCGGAGCTCTCGGGCGGCTTCAAGGGCCACGAGGACGACCTGCGCTTCTGGGCGCGCTCCGGCATCGCGCCGGTCGTGGACAACGAGCGCTTCGGCCGCATCCGCCTCACGCACGTGAACCTCAACGACGGCACGGCCGAGGGCGTCGCCTTCCTCGACATCCCCGCGTTCAGCGTGCAATACCATCCCGAGGCCTCGCCCGGGCCCACAGACGCGCACTACCTGTTCACCGCCTTCGGCCGCCTGATGGACGGCCGCGAGGACTACCTGGACATCGATATCGCCGCCGACCGCCTGGCCGGCTGGACGTTCGGCGAGCAGGCTGCCACCGTGGCGGGGGCGGAAGGAGGCTCCCATGCCTAAGCGCACCGACATCGACACTATCCTCGTCATCGGGTCCGGCCCCATCGTCATCGGGCAGGCGTGCGAGTTCGACTACTCGGGCGCGCAGGCCTGCAAGGTGCTGAAGGCCGACGGCTACCGCGTGGTGCTCGTGAACAGCAACCCCGCCACCATCATGACCGACCCGGGCCTGGCCGACCGCACCTACGTGGAGCCCATCACGCCCGAGTTCGTGGAGCAGGTCATCGCCAAGGAGCGCCCCGACGCGCTTTTGCCCACGCTCGGCGGCCAGACCGGCCTCAACACGGCCGTCGACCTCGCGCGTGCCGGCGTGCTGGAGAAGTACGGCGTTGAGATGATCGGCTGCGACCTGGCCGCCATCGAGCGCGGCGAGGACCGCAAGCTCTTCAACGAGTGCATGGCGGAGCTCGGCATCGAGACGTCGCGCTCGGGCTACGCCTACTCCCTTGCCGACGCCGAGGCCATCGTGGCCGAGCTCGGCTACCCCGTGGTGCTGCGCCCCTCGTTCACGCTCGGCGGCGCGGGCGGCGGCATCGCGCACGATCCGGCCGAGCTGCACGAGATCGTGGGCCAGGGCCTGGAGCTGTCGCCGGCCGGCGAGGTGCTCGTGGAGGAGAGCATCGAGGGCTGGAAGGAATACGAGATGGAGGTCATGCGCGACCATGCCGGCAACGGCATCATCGTGTGCTCCATCGAGAACTTCGACGCTATGGGCGTGCACACGGGCGACTCCATCACGGTGGCCCCCGCGCAGACGCTCTCCGACGTGGAGTACCAGCGCATGCGCGCCGCGTCGCTCGCCATCCTGGAGAAGATCGGCGTGGAGACCGGCGGCTCCAACGTGCAGTTCGCCGTCAACCCCGACAACGGGCGCATGATCGTGATCGAGATGAATCCCCGCGTGTCGCGCTCCTCGGCGCTCGCGTCGAAGGCCACCGGGTTCCCCATCGCGAAGGCGGCGGCGAAGCTGGCCGTGGGCTACACGCTCGACGAGATCGTGAACGACATCACGAAGGCCACCCCGGCGTGCTTCGAGCCGTCAATCGACTACTGCGTGGTGAAGGTTCCCCGCTTCGCGTTCGAGAAGTTCCAGGGCACCGACGACACGCTGTCCACGCGCATGAAGGCCGTGGGCGAGGTCATGGCCATCGGCCGCACGTTCGAGGAGGCGCTCGGCAAGGCCATGCGCTCGCTCGAGAACGGCCGTGCGGGCCTGGGCGCGGACGGGAAGGACGCGGGCCTGCCGGACGGCGAGGCGTTCGACGACCTCGTGGCGCGTCCCACGGCCGACCGCGTGTTCTACCTGGCCGAGGCGCTGCGCCGCGGCTGGACGGTGGAGCGCGTGTGCGCGGCCACCGGCATCGACCCCTTCTTCATTGCGCGCATGGCCGACATCGTGCGCGTGCAGGAGAACCTGCGCGGCATGCACCTCGACGAGCTGGATGCCGACGCGTTCCGCCTGCTCAAGCGCATGGGCCTCTCCGACGCGCAGATCGCGCACCTCACGGGCTCCGACGAGCTCACCGTGCGCACGTGCCGGAAGCTTCTGGGCGTGAGGCCGGCGTTCAAGACCGTCGACACCTGCGCGGCCGAGTTCCCTAGCTCCACGGCCTACCACTACAAAACCTACGACGCCGACGAGACCGAGGTCGCGCCGAAGACGCGCAAGCGCGCGATGATCCTGGGAGCCGGCCCGAACCGCATCGGCCAGGGCATCGAGTTCGACTACTGCTGCGTGCATGCGAGCTACGCGCTTGCCGAGGCCGGCTTCGAGACCATCATGGTGAACTGCAACCCCGAGACCGTGTCCACTGACTACGACACGTCCGACAAGCTCTACTTCGAGCCGCTCACGTTCGAGGACGTCATGGACATCGTGGACGTCGAGCGCCCGGACGGCGTGGTGGTCACGCTGGGCGGTCAGACGCCGCTCAAGCTGGCGAACGCGCTCGCGGAGGCGGGGGTACCCATCATGGGGACCTCGCCGGAGGCGATCGACCTGGCCGAGGACCGCGACCGCTTCAGCGCCATCCTCGACGAGATGGCCATCACCTACCCGGCCGCCGGCATGGCCTCCACCTACCAGGAGGCCTGCGTCGTGGCCGACCAGATAGGGTTCCCCCTGCTCGTGCGCCCCAGCTACGTGCTGGGCGGGCGCGGCATGGGCATCGTCTACGACGGCGCGCAGCTGGAGAAGTACATGGCCGAGGCCGCGAAGATATCGCCCGACCACCCGGTGTACCTCGACCGCTTCCTCGAGGGGGCGGTGGAGGTGGACCTCGACGCGCTCTGCGACGGCGAGGCGGTGTACGTGGGCGGCGTGCTCGAGCACATCGAGATGGCCGGCATCCACTCGGGCGACTCGGCCTGCTGCACGCCGCCGTTCGCGCTGTCGGAGGCGCTGGTGTCGCAGCTGCGAAGCGTCGCGCGCGACCTGGCGCTGCGCCTGGGCGTGGTGGGCCTCATCAATATCCAGTTCGCCATCAAGGACCAGGTCATCTACATCATCGAGGCCAACCCGCGCGCCAGCCGCACCGTGCCGTTCGTGTCCAAGGCCACCGGCGTGCCGCTGGCGAAGATGGCCGCGCGCATCATGGCGGGCGAGAGGATCGCCGACCTGGGCCTGCCTCCCGACGACCGGCGCCTCGAGCACTACAGCGTGAAGGAGGCCGTCATGCCCTTCGGCCGCTTCCCCGGCGCGGACACGGTGCTCGGCCCCGAGATGAAGTCCACCGGCGAGGTCATGGGCATCGCCGGCAACTTCCCGGCCGCGTTCGCGAAGACGCAGCTGGCCATCAGCTACGCGCTGCCCGAGGGCGGCACCGTGTTCATCAGCGTGTGCGACCGCGACAAGCGCGCCATCGTGTCCATCGCGCGCGACATCGTGCGCCTGGGCTTCAAGGTGGTGGCCACGGGAGGCACGGCCCGCGCCCTGCGCGCGGCGGGCGTGGACTGCGAGGAAGTGAAGAAGGTGCACGAGGGCGCCCCCAACGTGCTCGACCGCATCGCCGCCGGCGAGATAGCGCTCATGATCAACACGCCGTTCGGCCATGCCACGCGCGCCGACGGCTACGAGCTGCGCCTCGAGGCCGTGAAGCACGGCGTGACCCACGTCACGAACCTGGCCGGCGCCCAGGCCATGGTTGCCGGCATGGAGATGGCCCGCGCGAACGGCCTGTCCGTCGTGGCCCTGCAAGACCTGCCCCAGTGGGGGTAGGGAGACGCGGATGACCTAGTGCCGGCAGCTTCGCTCGTCAGCAGCTGCCGGCACCACGCATGGAGCTTGCCATACAGCACGATCGGTGATAAGATATCTATAAAGATATCTTTAGAAAGGTGCGTGGATGTCAAGGATCGCCGACAAGGTAACGCAGCTTTGCGCCTGGGGCACGTCGCGTGCCGTCCGCATTCCCAAGGACATGTGCGAGCGCATGGGGATCGATGTGGGCGCGCGCTTGACGATGAGCCTCGGACATGACGAGCGCGGCTCGTTCATGCTCGTTCGTCCCGAGGAAGCCGAGCATCGCGCCTATCGAGATATCCCCTATGTTTCCATGGACGAGCTTTTTGCGGGATACACGGGGGACTACCAACCAGGGGAATGCGATTGGGGCAAGGACTTGGGCGCCGAGGTGATTCCGTGATCCTCGAGCAAGGCGATGTCATCATGGTCGATTTCAACCCGTCGATCGGCCATGAGCCGGCAAAGATCCGTCCAGCTGTTGTGGTGAGCGGTTACGGTTTCAATTCGCGTGCGAACCTGGTTGCCGTCGTGCCGACAACCACCAAGGACAACGGGTACCCGCTTCATTTGCCTGCGAAGTGCTCAGGGCGCTCAATAGGCTTCGCCTGCGTGGAGTTGTTGCGGACCATAGACGTAAGGCAACGCGGGTACGAGTACTTCGGATGCGCAGACGATGAAACCGTGCGCTCTATCCTCGCTTCCATTCGGGGAATGCTGGAGCTGCGTTAATCCTTAGCTGTTCAGGAACTCCGCGAGCAGGCGGTCGGGGTCTTCCAGGAAGCGGTGGAGGGCGTCCCATTCCATGGTCTGCTCGAGGCTTACGCGGCGCACCTCGTCCTCGAACTGGTAGATGACCGCCCCCGGCGCCGAGAGCAGGATGGGGGAGTGCGTGGCCACGACCAGCTGCGACCCCGCGTTGGCCAGCCGCACGATCTCGGCCAGAAGCGCCACCTGCCCCAGCTGCGAGAGCCCCGTCTCGGGCTCGTCGAGCACGTAGAAGCCTTCGCCGCCGAAGCGGCGCGACACGAGCGCGAGGATGCCCTCGCCGTGCGAGCGGGCGTGCAGCGACCGTCCGCCGAAGTAGCGTTGGTCGTCCTCGAGCGCGTCCATCTCCGATATGAGATTGAACAGCGTGTCGGAGCGCACGAGGAAGCTGTCGCGCGGCCGGCAGATGCCCTTGAGCAGGCGCACGTGGTCGCAGAGCTCAGAATGGCCGTCGTGCACGGAGAACGTGTAGTTGCGCGAGCCGCCCTCGGGGTTGAGGCCGTAGGCGATGCCCATCGCCTCCAGCAGCGTCGACTTGCCCGTGCCGTTCTCGCCGCAGAAGAACGTGATGGGCTGTCCCAGGTCGAGCGCCCGCAGGCTCGCGATGGCCGGCACGTTGAACGGATAGACGCCCTTGTCGGGAACGTCCGCCCAGTCGATGGCGAGCGAGGTGACGAAGACGTTGTCGCGCATGGCGTGCTCCTCTCATCCGCTTATGTCTTTTCGCAAATGCTACT
Organism: Gordonibacter urolithinfaciens; assembly: GCF_900199375.1. Classification (NCBI taxonomy): domain Bacteria; kingdom Bacillati; phylum Actinomycetota; class Coriobacteriia; order Eggerthellales; family Eggerthellaceae; genus Gordonibacter; species Gordonibacter urolithinfaciens. The sequence goes on along the minus strand of NZ_LT900217.1, from coordinate 106,135 downwards.
ATAGCTCCAAAAGCGCCATCTCGCATGACGCGCGGATAGGCGGGAGGATAGGGAATGAGCGGCATCGAAGTTGAACGGCTCGCAGCGGACGATGATCTGGCAGCGGTGGCGCGCGTGTACGTGCGCAGCTGGCGGCACGCCTACTGGGGCATCGTGCCGCAGGACTTTCTCGACACGCTGTCTGAAGGGTTCTGGCAGCTGGGCCTTGAGCAGAGCGTCGATCGCACGTTCGTCGCCCGCGAAGGCGGCGAGATAGTCGGCGTGTGCACCTACGGGCCCGCCCGCGTCGAGGCGTTCGCGGGATGGGGCGAGGTCGTGTCGCTCTACGTGCAACCGGAGCGCATGGGGCGCGGCATCGGCTCGAAGCTGCTCGGTGCGGCGCTCGAGGCGCTCGCAACCGAGGGCTTCGAGGACGCCTATCTCTGGGTGCTCGCCGACAACGCGTCCGCGCGCGCCTTCTACGAGAAGCGCGGGTTCCAGCTGATCGAGCGCGAGAACGCCGTCGAAATCGCGGGCGAGCGCCTGCTCGAGGCCTGCTATGCGAAGGCGCTCGACTGAGCAGCCGCTCCTGCGCGTCACGACGCGTGCGGCTCGTCTACGCGCTTCATCAGGTAGGCGGCCACCTCGGGGAAGTCGCGCACGACGCGCATGAGCGTGTCGGCGGTGCGGTTCTGGAACACCGAGCCCCTCTCCCAGCGCACGACTGTCTTCGGCCCCGCTCCGATGAGCTTCTCGAACTTGGCCTGCGAGAGTCCCAGGGCCTGCCGGAGCTCCCTCACCTCGTCGCCCGAGAGCAGCCCGTTGTCGCGCTTGTACTGGTCGACCGCGCGCCGGTGGATGATGCCATCCATCCCTCCTTCGAGGTAGATTTCGCCGCAGCTGGCGCACAGGCAGTAGTCGGCATCGTCTACGACGATCTGCTCGCCTTTGACGTCCCACTCGATCGGTCCATGGATATCCATGATCTTGCCGCCACACACTGGGCACTTTGTCATCATTACCATGCGCAACCCCATTCCTTGCACGACATGAGCATGACGGTAGCTACGTCGCCTTCGACGATGAACTTCACGTATAAGCAGACGGAGACGCCATCTTCATTGTAGTCGCAGCAATACACGTCCGCCCAAGAGCCGTCGTCGCGTCTCGACTTGAGCGATTTCACGAACTCTTTTTCCTGAAGGGAAAGGATTATGCGTCGCGCGAGGATTGGGCTGAAACCGTGGTTTCGCAGCCAGGACGTGCTCTTCTTCGAAGCGCTGTACCGGCCCTCCCGGACCAACCGTTTCACCTCTGCGAGGTCGTGGCGCGGCTCCTTCCCTTTCATGGTAGCACCTTGCTACCATCTGCAGTATACGGAACGGGCACGCGAATTGCAAGAGGGCTGGGCATGTCGCCACCTCCCTGTCGAAGCACGGCTGTCCCCGAGAGGGTTAGGAGGTCGCTCCAGCCACCAATAGAACTTATGTACGTATTGTAATATGATTCGAACGATAAGGGAACATATGTTTGTGCATACTATTTGAATTCGAATGCGGACATACGCAGCGGACGACGGGGCTTGCTACACTTGGTTCGTCTCATTGTTTCATATGATTCCCTGACGAGGGCAGCCGTACCAGGATCGCAAAGACGGCGCGTTGCTTCACGGAAGGGAGTCTTCTCATGGCATGGATCGTTCTGGTGGCTTCGGGCGTCTTGGAGGCGGTGTGGGCCACCGCGCTCGGACGGGCGGAGGGGTTCACCAAACTCGCCCCGTCCCTCGTGTTCCTCGTCGCGCTCGTCATGAGCATGGCGGGGTTGTCGTACGCGGTCAAATCGCTGCCCACGGGCACGGCGTACGCCGTCTGGGTGGGCATCGGCGCCTCGCTCACGGTCGTCTACGGCATGCTCTCGGGAACCGAGCCCGTATCGGTGGCGAAGGTGCTGCTCATAGCAGGCCTCATCGCGTGCGTCGTCGGTCTGAAGCTCGTTCACGACGCGGGATGACATCGGGCGATCCTCCGCATTCCCGTCCCTGCGCGGGCATCCTCCTTTATACTGAAGCGAAAGGCGTGCCACACCACGACGAGCGAGGAGATTCGCCTTATGGACGACGAGCTGACGTTCTCAACCCGCGACGAGTTCAGGGCGTGGTTAGGCGATAACGGCGAGGCGAGCGGCGGCGTGTGGCTCGTGTTCGGCAAGTCCGGCGGCCCGAAGACGCTCAAGGCGTCCGAGGCGCTGGAGGAGGCGCTCTGCTTCGGCTGGATCGACGGGCGCATGCAGCGCATCGACGACGCGTCCTACCGCAAGTACTTCGCCCCGCGCCGCGCGAAGAGCGTGTGGTCTGAAAAGAACAAAGCGCTTGCGCGCGAGCTCGAGCGGCGCGGCCTCATGGCCGACGCGGGCAAGCGCGCCATCGAGGCGGCTAAGCGCAACGGCAGCTGGGACGCGAAGAAGGCCCCGGACGTCACCGAGGAGGACACGGCGGCCCTCGAGGCGATCATAGCCGGCCACGAGCCTGCGGCCTCGAACTTCCGCGCCATGTCGCCGTCGGTGCGGCGCACCTACACGCGCGCGTACTTCGACGCCAAGACCGACGCCGGCCGCGAGAAGCGCCTCGCCTGGATGCTCGACCGCCTCGAGCGCAACCTGAAGCCCATGTAGCAGGGCCGCGCCTTCATCGCGCGCCCTCCTTCAGGAACTCCACGATCTCGCACTCCTGCTCGGCGGTGAAGGCGCCCATGTGGGCGCGGCCTCTCATGAGGCGGCACGTGACGTTCGGGATGATGGCCTCGGCCTGCGGGAGGACGCGCGCGGCGGGGAAGAGGCGGTCGGCGTCGCTCGCCATCACGAGCGTCGGCGCCGTGCAGGCGGCCATGCGCTCGGGGTCGACGTCGGTGGGCATGCCGGCCTTCACCTTCGCATGGTCGATGGTGGCCCTCGCCGTAGCCAGCGTCTCGGCGTCGATGACGTCGGGCGCGCCGGCCATGGGCAGGAGCGTCTTCACGAACCACTCCTCCCGGCGCGTGAACAAATGCATGACCATTGGCCCCATCATGCTCATCGAGTGCCACACCGGCGCGTTCTTGATGCCGGAGGGAACGAACAGCACCGCGCGCTCCACCTTCTCGGGTGCGGCGCACATGAGCTTCGCCAGGATGCCCGCGCCGAACGAACCGCCGATGCAGCGCATGCGCGCGAACCCCAAGGCGTCGATCACCTGCGCGGCCCATTCGCCGTACGCGTAGCCGGAAGGCGGCAGGCACGTCTCATCGCTTTTGCCGGGGTGGCCGATGGTGTCCACCGCGAGCACGCGGAAGTCGCCGCGCAGCAGGAGGGGGGACGTGATGAGGTTGTGCGCTGTCGTGGAGTTGCCGCCGTGGAACGAGAGCAGCGGGACCGCCTCCGGGTCGCCGGTGACCACCACGTGCGTGCGCCCGAACGCCGTGTCCACGTAGACGTCCTCGAATGGACAGCCGATGCGGGAGAGCTGCTCGTCGTACAGGTCGAGGACGGCTCGCTTGCCCTCGGCGCTCTTGTAGAGGGATTTCACGGCGCTCACGCCTCCTTCGACTTAGCCCTCGGAGGGCGGGCGGCCCCGCGCTTGACGGTCACGTCCAGCGCCGCGAGCGCGTCCAGCACTTCATGGGCGGCAGCGTCTGCCTGGGCTGCGTCCAAGCCGCGCTCATCCACCACCTCGCGCACGGCCGCCGCGTAGTCGCGCTTTTGCCGCTCGTTCAGCTCGGTCCAGTCCACGTGGGCGAACCCCTCGGCCATATCGTTGTCGAAGGGCAGCCGTCCCTGCGCCATGAGCACGGCGATGACGGGGTAGCCCGCGTAGCCCTGCCAGTAGGTGGCGTTGTCGTTCGAGGAGTAGGTTCCGCCGTCCTCGCTCCACGTCACCGTGTACGCCTTCGCGCCGTTCGACGAGGCCACCGTCGCGCGCCGATCCTCGCCGTCGAGCGACACGCGCCCGTCTGCCAGCGCGCTCCACGCCTCGAATACCTTCGCCAAAGGCGGCATCTTCTCCATCATCGCTCCCGTTCTCGCGTCGCCTGTCGATGGCAGTATACCCCTCGGCTTAGCGATCCGGCCAAGCCGATGGTAGATTGGCAAGCCGATTCGCCCGACGAGAGGGAAGGGCACCGCCTCGAACGGAACGTGAAGGTTGCCGTCATCGGATACGCAGGTTCTGGAAAATCCACGTTCGCCCGCAGGCTGGGCGATGCGCTCTGCATTCCGGTGCAGCATCTCGACCAGGTGTTCTACACTTCAAATTGGCAGGAGCGTGACAAAGGGGAGGCGCGGAACCTTGCCGAGGCGTTCCTCGACGCCAACGACGCCTGGGTCGTTGATGGGACTTATCATAGACTCTCTCTTGCGCGTAGGCTAGAGGCGGCGGACGTCATCGTGATCTTCGCTTCTCCACGTCGCACCTGCCTGCTTCAAGCGTGGCGTCGCTCCCGCCGCTATGCGCATCGCGTTCGCCCCGATATGGCTGACGGCTGCATTGAGCGGCTCGACGCGGAGTTCGTTCTTTGGCTGGTTTGGAAAGGTCGCACGCGATCGCGTCGAAAGCGTTTTGAGGAGATCTGCCGCGATTATGCGGAAAAAGCGGTCGTCGTGAAGAGCCGCGGCGAGTCGGAACAGCTTTTCCGTTGCCTCGCCGAATCGACGTCTTCGAACCGAGCCTGCGAAACGAGCCGGGAACCCATGGTCTTTTCCTTGGCATTTCGGCCTGTCAGATGCGTGCGGGCCCGCGCAGATGCTACAATCGGCCACCGAGAGACGAAGACGCGTCGCAGGCGGCAGGCCGGCGGCGACGGATCGAAAGGCAATAACGTGGCACTCGTCAACGAGCGGGCGCGCATCCTCGCCAACGGGGAAGTCGGCCCCAACCTATACCTCATGGAGCTCGCCTCCCCGCACATCGCGGCGGCCATCGAGCCGGGGCAGTTCGTGCACATGAAGGTGCCGAACATGGAGGCGCACATCCTGCGCCGCCCGTTCTCGGTGTACGCGCGCGACGCGGCCGCGGGAACGCTCGAGATCCTCTACCAGGCCGTGGGCTTCGGCACCGACCACATGACCCGCATCGAGCCCGAGCGGGCCGAGCACCTCTCGGGCGCGGAGCTTATCGGCCCGGTGGGGCGCGCCTGGCAGCCGCCCGCGGACGCCCGCCGCGCTCTGCTCGTGGGCGGCGGCGTGGGTGCGGCCCCGCTCTTCATGCTGTGCGAGCAGCTGGTCGGCGCGGGGGTGCGCACCGACGTCGTGCTGGGCGCGCAGACCGAGGCCGCGCTCACCTGCCGCGCGCGCTACGAGGCGCTGCTCGACGAGCCCCCGCGCTGCGCCACCGACGACGGCAGCTTCGGGCGCGAGGGCTTCTGCACCTCGCTCGTGGAGGAGGCTCTGGCGGAAGCGGCGGCCGCAGGGGAGCCCTACGGCTACCTGGCCGTGTGCGGCCCCGAGCCCCTCATGAAGATCGTGGCCGGCATGGCCGCGGAGGCCGGCGTGCCCTGCGAGGCGTCGATGGAGAAGCGCATGGCGTGCGGCGTCGGAGCCTGCCTGTCGTGCGTGGTGGACACGGTGGACGGCAAGAAGCGGGCCTGCGTCGACGGCCCGGTGTTCGATGCGCGGAAGGTGGTGTGGTAGATGGCGACGATGGGCGCGGGTCCGCGCACGACGGCCCCCGCAAGCGTGCGCATGGCCGTGAACCTGGGCGGCCTGGAGATGAAGAACCCGGTCACGGTGGCGTCGGGCACGTTCGCCGCCGGGCGCGAGTACGGCGACTTCGTGGACGTGGCCAGCCTGGGCGCGGTCACCACGAAGGGCGTGTCCCTGAACGGCTGGGAGGGCAACGCGACGCCGCGCATCGCCGAGACGCCCTCGGGCATGCTCAACTCCATCGGCCTGCAGAACCCCGGCGTCGCGCACCTGAAAGCGCACGACCTGCCGTGGCTCGCCGAGCGCGGCGCGACGACGATCGTGAACGTGTCGGGCCACAGCTTCGACGAGTACGTGCAGGTGATAGAGGCGCTCGAGGACGCGCCGGTGGACGCCTACGAGGTGAACATATCGTGTCCGAACGTGGACGCGGGCGGCATGACCATCGGCTGCCAGACGGACAGCGTCGAGGCCGTCGTGTCCCGCTGCCGCGCCGCCACGAAGCGGCCGCTCATCGTGAAGCTCACGCCCAACGTCACCGACGTGACCGAGATCGCCCGCGCGGCCGTGTCCGCCGGGGCCGACGCCCTCTCGCTCATCAACACGCTGCTCGGCATGGCCGTCGACGCGGAGCGCCGCCGTCCCGTGCTCGCGCGCGGCGTGGGCGGGCTCTCCGGCCCGGCCGTCAAGCCCGTGGCGCTGCGCATGGTGTGGGAGGTGCACAAGGCCGTGGACGTGCCGCTGCTCGGCATGGGCGGCATCTCGTGCGCGACCGACGCCGTGGAGTTCATGCTGGCCGGGGCCACGGCGGTGGCCGTCGGCACCGCGAATTTCGTGAATCCGCACGCCACGGTTGAAATCATCGACGGAATGGCGCAGTATTGCGAGAGGCACGGCGTGGAAGACGTGCAGGAGCTGATAGGAGCGTTGGAATGGTGAATTCGTTCGAGGAGGTCCCCGCGCGCGACCGCGTGATCGTGGCGCTCGACTGCGGCATCGAGGAGGCCTTCGACCTTGCCGACCAGCTGCAGGGCAAGGCCACGTGGATGAAGGTGGGCATGACGCTGTTCTACGCGAACGGCCCGGCCATCGTCTACGCGCTCAAGGAGCGCGGCTTCAAGGTGTTCCTCGACCTCAAGTTCCACGACATCCCGCACCAGGTGGAGGGCGCCGCCTTCGCCGCAGCCGGCAGCGGGGCCGACATGCTCACCATGCACACGGTAGGCGGCGTGGACATGATGGCCGCCGCCCAGAAGGGCGCGGAGCGCGCGGCGGCCGAGTACGGCCACGACGTGCCGGCCACCCTCGGCATCACGGTGCTCACCAGCATGAACGACGCGGCGCTGGCCGAGACGGGCGTTTCCCGCGCCATGGCCGACCAGGTGGTCGTGCTCGCCGAGCAGGCCAAGCGCGCCGGCATCTCCGGCGTGGTGGCCTCGCCGCAGGAGGCAGCGCGCCTGCGCGAGATCCTGGGCCCGGACGCCTACATCGTCACGCCCGGCGTGCGCCCTGCAGGCAGCGCGAAGGGCGACCAGAGCCGCGTGGCCACGCCGGCCGAGGCCTTCGCCAACGGCGCGTCGCATATCGTGGTGGGCCGCCCCATCACGCAGGCCGACGATCCGGCGGCCGCCTTCGAGGCCATCGCGGCCGAGCTGTAGAGCCGTTCGCGCACGATGGCGGGGGAGCGGTTTACCCCGTTCGACCTCGGCAGGCGACCGTTCGTAACGGTTGTGCGACGAAACGGGTCCGGTGCACGGGCCTGCTCCTACAATGTGTGGCATCGCGCGGGAATTTTTTGTAATTACGGCGATTGACAAGGCAAGACGGACAAAGGCGTGATAGTATCACGGAATCGCTTTTGAACAAGAAGGAGAGATACACGATGGCTATTCCTCAACTCAGCCCGGAAGAACGTCAGGCGGCTCTGGAGAAGGCGAAGGCGGCCCGCATCAAGCGCGCCGAGGTTCGTGACGAGCTGAAGAGCGGCAAGCTCACCTTGGCGAAGGTTCTCGAGATGAAGAACGATCCCGTGGTCGGCCGCATGAAGGTTTCCACGCTTATCGAGACCATGCCGGGCTACGGCAAGGCCAAAGCCGAGAAGATCATGAAGGAACTGCAGATCGCCGAGAGCCGCCGCCTGCGCGGTTTGGGCGAGCGCCAGCAGACCGCTTTGCTGGAGCGTTTGGGCTAAACGCTGCATGCGACACGGTAATCTGTTCGTTATCTCTGGGCCATCAGGTGCCGGCAAGGGCACGCTGGTGGCCCGTCTGTTGCGCGAGGTGCCCGATGCCTGGGTGTCGCGTTCCGTTACGACGCGCGCTCCGCGCGAGGGCGAGGTGGACGGCGTCCATTACCAATTCGCGTCGGACGAGGAGTTCCAGGATCTCGTGGACACCGACGGGCTCTTGGAATGGGCGACCTACGCGGGCAACCGTTACGGCACGCCCCGCGCGACCGTCGAGGAGCACATGGCCTGCGGAGAGCAGGTCGTCCTCGAGATCGACGTGCAGGGCGCCTTCCAGGTGCGCGAGAAGATGCCCGCTGCCCGTCTCGTGTTCATCGAGCCGCCGTCGCTTCGGGTGCTCGAGGAGCGCCTGCGTGGACGCGGCACCGAGGGCGACGAGGTGATCGAGGCGCGCATGAAGGCGGCCGAGGTGGAGCTTTCGCACAAAATGGAGTATGATATGCGGCTGGTAAACGACAACCTTGACGAAGCGACCGATGCCCTGGTGCGCTACGTCAACGAGCAAGCCGAGAAAGCACGAGGTTAAACGCTCTATGAGTATCATCGAACCCAAGATCGACGTACTGCTGGACAGGACCGACAACGACCGCTTCCTGCTGTGCGCCCTCGCTTCGAAGCGTGCGCACGACATCAACGACATGATGCGCGGCCAGCGCGATCGCGCCATCCAGCTGCAGACGGCGGTCGAGATCGCCCGCGCGGCCGACAAGAAGCCGCTGTCGCTCGCGTTCAACGAGATCGCCCGCGGCGAAGTTTCGTACGACCCGAACTCCATCGACATCAAGAACCATTAGGGTTCCGCCGGCCTACCGGCCGGCGGAACGCGTCGACGCCGCAAAGCCCTGAGGCATCCGGCCTTGCCGCTTTTGCGCTTGCCCTCACGTGCGGAAGCACGCTCGGCCGCGCAACGCGGCAATTCCGAATACCTCAGGGCTTTTCGCTGACTTACTACGCCAACCGGCGCGCTTGTTTTCGCGCTTCGCGCGAATCGGGCGACCTGCACGCGCGGCGTCTGCGCTCGCGCGAACCGTTCGAACCTGCGAACCCGGGGGACTCCCATGACTGACTTCCAACGCATCATCCTCGTCCACTACCACGAGATCGGCCTCAAGGGGCACAACCGCGCCTCGTTCGAGACGCGGCTTCTGAAGAACCTCGAGGCGCTGCTCGCGCCGTTCCCCGTGGTCACGATCCATCGCATCTCGGGGAGGCTGTGCGTGTTCCTGCGCGAGGGCACCGACTGGGACACGGCCGTCGCGGCGTCCGAGGTCGCGGGGCGCGTGCCGGGCGTGGCACGCGTGTCGAGCGGCTTCAAGTGCGAGCGCGACCTGGACGAGATGGCCCGCGCGGCCGTGCTCGCGCTCTCGGAGGCGGGCGAGTTCTCCACGTTCAAGGTGGCGGCGCGGCGCAACCATACGGACTTCGCCACCGGGTCGATGGAGATGAACAAGATCATCGGCGGCGCGCTGTGCGAGGCGTATCCCGACAAGGGCGTGCGCATGAAGAACCCCGACGTCACGGTGGGGGTCGAGGTCGTGCAGAACGCGTCGTACGTCTACGCGCGCTCCGTGCCGGGCGTCGGAGGGCTGCCGGTGGGCAGCTCGGGCAAGGTGGTGTGCCTGCTGTCGAGCGGCATCGACTCGCCGGTGGCCACGTGGAAGCTGGCGCGTCGCGGCGCGGTATGCATCGGCGTGCACTTCTCCGGGCGCCCGCAGACCTCGGATGCGAGCGAGTATTTGGTGGACGACATCGCGCGCGTGCTGGAGCGCACGGGCTGCATCGCGCGCGTCTACACGGTGCCGTTCGGCGACTACCAGCGCGAGATAGCGCTCACGGTGCCGCCCGAGCTGCGCGTCATCATGTACCGCCGCCTCATGTTCAAGGTGGCCGAGGCGCTGGCCGCGCGTGAGCGCGCCGGGGCGCTCGTGACGGGGGAGAGCCTGGGGCAGGTGGCATCGCAGACGCTCGACAACATCCGCGCCACGGACGACGCGGTGGACCTGCCCGTGTTCCGCCCGCTCATCGGCACGGACAAGCTGGAGATCATCGGCGAGGCGCAGCGCCTGGGCTCCTACGAGATATCGTCGCAGGACGCGCCCGACTGCTGCACGCTGTTCATGCCCCGCAGCCCCGAGACCCATGCGAAGCTCCCGGTTGTGCGCGAGGCCGAGGCCGCGCTGCCCGTGGAGCGCTGGGTGGCCGAGCTGGTGGAAGCCGCCGAGGTGCGCGACTACGCCTGTCCCGCCTACAAGCCGAGGGCCCGTCGAGACGCGGCCGGCGCGAGGCAAGGGGGCACCGGGGATCCTGCGCGCGCCTGACGCAGAGGGCGGGTATCGAGGAGGAGGCTGTGGCTTTTCGGTGACGGCTTTCCGTCGGTTCCTTCCGGAATCCCCTTTCCGCGCATTCTGAACGGTCAGGCGCCGGGCGCCCCGCTTTGCCATGTCCGGACGACGCCCTAAGGCGATCGATTTCACCCCTTCCGAATTTATCCCTCCTTTTTGCTGCATCTGCGTTGGAAACGTGCAAGCTTCTGCCGGTTGCCGTGCTGGATCGGCATAAGATCCGCGTCAACCCCGCATGGTGCTTCCGACGGTTCCCGTGCAAGGTCGCGGCGCTATGATCGAAAGGCGGGCGAAGGGCGCCGCCGTCTAACTCGGGCGGCCCCTTCCTGCTCGCATCCGGTCGAGGAAGGGAGGGGTCATGTCGTTCCAGCGGAGCGCGCAGTCGTGGCGGGCGCGGCTGCACCTGTCGGGCGCGCGCCTGCCCGTGCTGGTGGGCGTGACGGCCGTGGCCATCGTCGTCATGGCCTGCGCTGGCAAGCTGCTGCTCGACGCCGCGTCGTCGGAGGGCTTCGCGGTCGTGCAGCCGGGCGGTGCGGAGCAGGCGGCCGGCGACGGGGATGCCGATGCTGCGGCCGAAGCGGGCGCTCCGCAGGCCGCTCCCGCGCCTCTGCGCGTGCACGTGGGCGGCGCGGTGGCCGCGCCCGGCGTGTACGACCTGGCCGAGGGCGCGCGGGTGCTCGACGCCGTGGAGGCCGCGGGCGGCTTCGCCGAGGGGGCGGCGCGCGACGCGCTCAATCTGGCGCGCACCGTGTCCGACGGCGAGCAGGTGGTCGTGCCGAGCGAGGCGGACATCGCCGCGCAGGAGGCAGCGTCGGCGGGGGTGGGCGGCGTGTCGGCGGGCGCGGGCGCCTCCGCTCCGACCGGCGGCGCGAGCGGGAAGGTCAACATCAACACCGCCTCGGCCGCCCAGCTGGACACGCTCCCCGGCGTGGGCGCCTCCACGGCAGAGAAGATCGTCGCCGACCGCGAGGCCAACGGCCCCTTCAAGACGGTCGAGGACCTGAAGCGCGTCTCCGGCATCGGCGACAAGAAGTTCGCGGCGCTCGCGGACGCGATCTGTGTCGGCTGACCCATGTCGCCGCGCCCCGCGCCTCCGCTGCCCCCGCGTCCGGCCCTGCCTCCGGTGCTCGCGTGCGGCTTGGGCCTTTGGGCGTCCTGCGCCGCCGTGTACTCCGCCGCGCAGTCCTGGGGGGCGGGCGCGTGCGTCGCCGTGGGCGCCTCGACGCTCGCAGCTGCGGCGCTTGCCGCCGTCGCGCTGCTGCGCTGCAGGCGCGGCACGCTCGCGCGGTGCGCCCTGCTGGGCGTGCTCATCGGAGCCGCGTGCGGCTGCGGGGCCGGGGCGTCCTTGCATGTCGCCTGGCAGGAGGCTGCCGGCGAGGCGCCGGCGCGGTTGCGCTTCGAGGCGGTGGAGGATGCGGATGCGGGCCTCTACGGAGCCCAGTGCGTCGCGCGCACGCGTCTGGCGTCGGGGCGATCGGTGGACGTGCGGCTGCGCTTCGCCGACGGTGCGGACGTGCCGCGCTACGGCGACGTGTTCGAGGCAGATGCGTCGCTGGCCGCTCCCGGCGAGCGCTCGGAAGCCTGGTGCTGGCAACGCGGCATCGCTGCCGTCGCGACCGTCCGCCAGGCTTTCCTGGTCGAGCGCCACGATGCGTTCGGGGCGCTGCTGGGCGTCAGGGCGCGCGCCCTGGAGGCTATCGGCCGTCTGGACGGCGACGGCGGCGCCGTGCTGCAGGCGCTCGTCTGCGGCGCGCGCGGCGCCTTGGACGAAGGGGACGTCTACGCCGCCTTCAAGACCTCCGGGCTCGCGCATCTCGTGGCGGTGTCGGGCGCCCATCTCGTCATGGTGTGCGCGTTCGCCGGCGCCGCGCTCAAAGCGCTGCGTGCGCCGCGCGGCGTGGCCGTGGGCGTGCAGGCGGCGCTTCTCGGATGCTACCTCGTGCTGTCGGCCATGCCGATATCGGCCGTTCGCGCGGCGCTCATGACGCTCGCGGGCACGACGTCGTTCTTCGCGCGGCGGCGTCCGGCCAGCCTGAACTCTGTGGGCCTGTGCATCGCCGGCGTCGTGGCCGCCTGCCCTGCAGCCGCGCTCTCGGCGTCGTTCGCGCTCTCGGTGCTCTCCACGCTGGGCATCGTGCTGTTCGCGGGGCTCGCCTCCGCCTGGATCGGCCGCCTGGCGCCGCGCCTGCCGCGCTTCGCTGCCGAGGCCCTCGCGCTCACGGCCGCCTCGAGCGTGCTCGCGCAGCCGCTGTCGGCCGCCTTGTTCTCGCAGGCGCCGCTCGTCTCCCCGCTGGCGAACGTGCTGGCGGCGCCCCTCTTTCCGCTCGCCTGCGCCGGCGGGCTCGTTGGCGCGGTCGCGTCCCTGGCCGCGCCGCCGGCCGGCGCCTCCCTGCTGGCGCTCGCTGCGCTCGCCTCCGAGGCGCTCTGCGCCGCCGCCCGCGCCTGTGCGTCGCTGCCCTGCGCGAGCGTGCCCGTCGACCTGCCCATCGTGCCGGCCCTTGCCGGCGCGGCCGTCCTGGCTGCCGTGCTCTGGGTGCTCTGGCCCGCGCCGAGCCCGCGCGCCGCCGCGCTCGCCGCCGCGGGCGCGCTGGCGGCCGCCCTCGCGTTCGTGGTCGTCGTCCCGCGGCTCGCCGGCGACGAGATCGTCATGCTCGATGTGGGGCAGGGCGATGCGTTCGTCGTCCGCAGCGGCGGGGCCGCCGTGCTCGTTGACACGGGCAACCAGGAGCGCCTTCTGCGCGAGGCGCTCGCGCGACATGCCGTGTTCCGCCTGGATGCCGTGGTGGTCACTCACGGCGACGACGACCATATGGGCGCGCTCGCCTCCCTCAAGGGCGTGGTGCAGGTCGATCGCGTGCTCGTGGCCGCCGATGCGCTCGCCTGCTCCTGCGATGCCTGCGCTCGCCTGCGCGGCGATGCGGCGACGCTTGTGGGAGAAGGGGCCGTCCAGGGGCTCGCGCAGGGCGACGGCCTGCGCGTGGGTGCCTTCGACCTCGAGGTGGTGTGGCCCGCCCGCTTCGCCGACGAGGGCGGCAACGCCGACAGCCTGTGCCTGCTGGCGCGCGCCGGCGCCGACGGCGACGGGGCGCCCGACTGGACGGCGCTCTTCGCCGGCGACGCGGAGCACGAGCAGCTGGCCGCTTTGGAGGGGCAGGGCCTCGTCGGCCGCGTGGACGTGCTCAAGGTAGGCCACCACGGCTCGAAGAACGCGCTCACGCCGGAGCTGGCAGCCGCGCTCTCCCCGCGCATCGCGCTGGTGAGCGTGGGGGCGGGGAACCGCTACGGCCATCCCGCCGACAAGACGCTGAGGGAGTTGGCCGACGCCGGGGCGCAGGTGTGGCGTACCGACGAGGCGGGGGATGTTTCATGCAAATCCACCGCGCAGGGCATCGCGGTCGCGGCGCTGCGGTAGAATGCGGGGCATGCCGACGAACAAGAAACAAGAAGCGCCGCTTTTGCCCGTCTACCTAATCGTGGGGGAGGACGCGCTCAAGCGCGACACCGTGATGAAGCGCCTGCGCGCCCGCCTGGCCGCGCTGGGCGATCTGTCGTTCAATGCCGACGAGTTCAATGGAGAGACTGCCCTCGGCGGCGACATCGTGGCGGCCTGCAACACCGTGCCGTTCGCCAGCTCCGTGCGCCTCGTGGAGGTGCGCGGGGCCGACAAGCTGAAGAAGGCGGACGCCGAGGCCCTCGTGTCGTACCTGTCATCGCCGAGCGAGTCCACCGTGCTCGCTCTCGTTGCCGAGAAGCTGGCGAAGAACACGCGCCTGCACAAGGCCGTGGCCGCCCACGGCAAGACGGCCGTCATCGACTGCGCCCCGCTCAAGCGCAACGAGCTGCCGAAGACGGTGCGGGCCATGGCCGTGGGCCACGGCGTCACGCTCACGGAGGGGGCTGCGCGCGCACTGGTGGATCTGGTAGGCGAGAACACCGTCCATCTGGACAGCGAGCTCAAGAAGATCGCGCTGGCGCACCGCGGGACCGATGCGGTGAACGAGCATGAGATCATGGGGCTGGTGGCGCGGACGGCCGAAGTAAAGCCCTGGGAGTTCGTGGACGCATTCGCCGCCCGCGACGTCCGCAAGTGCTTGCTTTTGCTGGGACGCATGGAGTCCGTGTCGCCCCACGCCCTGCTGGCCATGTGCACGACGCGCCTGCGCGAGCTCGTGTGCGCCCGCGCCCTGGCCGACCGCGGCAACCCGCGCGGCGTGGCCGCCGCCCTCAAGATGCCCGACTGGCGCTGCAAGAGCCACGCCGCCTGGGCCCGCGGCTTCACCGCCGCCGAGCTGCGCCATGCCATCGTCTCGGCACGCGACACCGAGCGCGCCATGAAGAGCGGCGCGGATGCGCAGGCCGCCTTCCTCGACTGGGTGCTGGAGGTAACGGCGGGGAGGTAGGGAAGGCGCGCGGCATCCCTCAAGAGCGCGGAGGGCGTGCGTGACTCGCGATGCGCGCCCGTGCCGGTTCGCGACGCATGCGGCGCGCGAATCGCGCCATCCGACGTCCAGCCCTCTGCTTCGCCGCGCCATGGAAAAGGCCGCCGTCCGTTCCGCCCCGCATCCGCGAACGCACCGGGGATTTCGATCCCCAAATACCGAGGAAGCCCCCGTTTCACCGGGAGCTTCCTCTTCCTTGATATGCGGACGGATCGCGGGCGATCCTGGTGCATCGAGCCTATTCGGCGGCCTCTTCGGCAGCGGCGGCCTCGGCCTCGGCCTTGGCGGCCTCCTCGGCTTCCTTGGCCTTGCGCTTCTGGGCGGCGGCCTCTTCCTTCAGCGTCTTCTCGCGGCGCTTCGCCTTCTCGTCGGAGGCGGCCTTCATGGCTGCCAGGCGCTCGGCCTTGGCCGCGGCCTTCTTGGAGCCGGTCTTCTGCTGCTCCTTCTTGGCCGGCTTCACGTAGGCGGCGCGGTCGGCGTCGGTCACGACATCCTTGATGAGCAGCATGATGCCGCTCTTGCGGTTCGCGGCCTGGTTCTTGTGGATGACGCCCTTCGAGGCGGCACGGTCCATGAGACGGCAGGCGGCGAGCGCGGCGGCGTAGGCCTCGGCGCCGTTGCCGGCGGCCACGGCGTCCTTCACGCGGCGGGTCGCGGTCTTGAGCTCGCTCTTCACCGCGCGGTTGCGCATGCGGGACTTCTCGTTGGTGATGATGCGCTTCTTCTGGCTTTTGATGTTCGCCATGTGGTTCGTTCCTCCAAAAAAATCGTTTGCCTTGTCTTGCGATACGAATCGCGCTGCGCCTCCAGCGATACGGGCGGGCGATGCCCTCCGCGTGGCCGCAAGGTGGCCGATTGCCTCGCAACAAGGCCCCGGAGGAGCCTCCCGCGCCAGGCGCGGGCGTTGGCGATGCGATGGAAACAGGCGGGATTTCTCTGTTTCGCAGACCAATCGGTCACCAGCGAGGACGAATCCGTAATGCAGCCACGTCTGCAGATTTGGCGATAAGATCATCGCACGCACGTATCGCTGGATACACAATGCGATAGAATACCAAACGTTGACCCTGTTTTCATGGGGAAATTCCCGAAAACACGTTTTTCGCCCGTGCACCGCCCGAAGAAGAAAGCTACTATGACCACCGATCCGAACCTCATCCGCAACTTCTCCATCATCGCGCACATCGACCACGGCAAGTCCACGCTCTCGGACCGCATCCTGGAGCTCACGGGCACCGTGGCGCAGCGCGACATGCAGGAGCAGCTGCTCGACACCATGGACATCGAGCGCGAGCGCGGCATCACCATCAAGAGCCAGGCCGTGCGCGTGGACTACACGGCCGACGACGGCCAGACCTACCAGTTCAACCTCATCGACACGCCGGGCCACGTGGACTTCACCTACGAGGTGAGCCGCAGCCTGGCCGCATGCGAGGGCGCCGTGCTCGTGGTGGACGCCACGCAGGGCGTCGAGGCGCAGACGGTGGCCAACGCCATGATGGCCATGAACGCGAACCTGGAGATCATCCCGCTCATCAACAAGATCGACCTGCCCGCCGCCGAGCCCGACCGCGTACGCGAGGAGATAGAGGAGGGCCTCGCCATCCCCGCCGACGACGCGGTGCTCGCCTCCGGCAAGACCGGCGCGGGCGTGCACGATCTGCTCGAGGCCGTGGTGTACAACATCCCCGCGCCCGAGGGCGATCCGGGCGCGCCGCTGCGCGCGCTCATCTTCGACTCGTACTTCGACCCCTACCGCGGCGTGGTGGCGCTCATCCGCGTGGTGGACGGCTCGCTCAAGAAGGGCGATAAGGTGCTTATGATGGCCACCGGCACCGAGGTGCTCGTGGAGGAGGTAGGCGCGCGCCGCCCGGCGGAGACGGCCATGCCCGAGCTCTCGGTGGGCGAGGTGGGCTACCTGGTCACGGGCCTCAAGGACGTGCGCCAGGTGAAGGTGGGCGACACGATCACCGCCGTGCGCGGCGGCGTGGAGGAGCCGCTGCCCGGCTACCGCGACGCCAAGCCCATGGTGTTCACCGGCCTGTTCCCCATCGACGGCGACCAGTACGAGCCGCTCAAGGAGGCGCTGGAGAAGCTCTCGCTCAACGACCCGGCGCTCGCCTGGGAGCCGGAGAAGTCCCATGCGCTCGGCTTCGGCTTCCGCGTGGGCTTTCTGGGGCTGCTCCACATGGAGGTCATCAAGGAGCGCCTCGAGCGCGAGTTCGGCCTGGACCTGCTGGCCACCGCGCCCTCCGTGGAGTACCACGTGTACCGCGCCGGCGGCGAGATGATCAGCCTGCACTCGCCGCAGGAGATGCCCGACCCCGGCGAGATCGAGCGCATCGAGGAGCCCTACCTCAAGGCGAAGATCCTCATCCCGCCCGACTACGTGGGCGCGGTCATGGAGCTCACCACGGCGCGGCGCGGCACGTTCGTCACCATGAACTACCTGTCGCCCACCACGGTGGAGATGATCTGGGAGATCCCGCTGTCGGAGCTCATCATGGACTACTTCGACAAGCTGAAGTCCAATACGAAGGGCTACGCGAGCCTCGACTACGACTTCGACGGCTACAAGCCCTCCAAGCTGGTGAAGCTGGACATCCTGCTGTCGGGCAAGCCGGTGGACGCGCTGTCGTTCATCATCCACAAGGACAAGGCCTACGACCGCGGCCGCGTGCTCACGGAGAAGCTGCGCGGCATCATCCCGCGCCAGATGTTCGAGGTGCCCATCCAGGCCGCCATCGGCGGGCGCGTGCTGGCCCGCGAGACGGTGAAGGCGAAGCGAAAAGATGTGCTGGCGAAGTGCTACGGCGGCGACATCAGCCGCAAGCGCAAGCTCCTGGAGAAGCAGAAGGCCGGCAAGAAGCGCATGAAGAACATCGGCAACGTGGAAGTGCCGCAGGAGGCGTTCATGGCCATTTTGAAGGTGGACGATTAGCCTATGGATCGAGCTGTTCTCGCAATCTGCATCATCGCCATCGCAGTCCTTTCTGCGCTCGCGGTGCATCTGTTTTACAGGCAGCGGGGCAAGGCGCTCCCCAACGACCTGGGCAGTTTGGACGATGAGGGCTGGGGCTTGCTGAAGCGCCGTGTAGTCGGCTCGGTGGCTTTGGCGGCCGTTGCTGTGTTGGTAGGCTTCGTGTTGGCAAGGGTTCTCTGAGCAACGGCATTGGTGGTTCGGGGCGGCGTCCCCGCTTTGCGACTGATAGGTGCGAGAACATGGGCAAGAACGAAGAGTTCGACTGGTTGGACGATCCGTTCGACGAGAAGAAGGCCGCGCGCGAGCAGGTGCGGGCCTCCACGTCGGGCGGCACGAAAATGGCGCTCGGCTGCGGCTGCCTGCTGGCCGTGGCGGGCGTCGTGGTGCTGCTGGTATTCGCAGGCGTCAGCATGATCGACCTGCTGGCTGCCTAGCGCCGGGACGTGCATGCGCCCGGCCGTCCTCGAACCGACATGAGAAGGAGGAACCCGGTGAGAACGAACCCGGTCATAGAGAACATCCTGTCCCGCCGTTCCGTGCGCGCGTTTCGGGACGAGCCCGTCGCGCGCGAGGACCTGGAGGCCATCGTCGCGTGCGGGCAGTGGGCGCCCTCGGCTATGAACCGCCAGGAGTGGACGTTCGTGGTGGTTGACGACCGCGAACGCGTCGCGCGCTTAGCCGAGGTAATCCGCGTCGCGCTCGCTCGCGACGCCTACGACATGTACGACCCCGCGGCCATCGTGATCGTGGCGCACGAGAAGGGCGCCCCGTTCGGCCGCGAGGACGACGGCTGCGCGATGCAGGGCATGATGCTGGCCGCCCACAGCCTGGGCCTGGGCAGCGTGTGGATCAACCAGCTGCAGGGCATCTGCGACGAGCCCGCCGTGCGCGCGGAGCTCGACGCGCTCGGTGTGCCGGCCACGGCCGAGGTGCATGGCGTGTGCGCCCTCGGCCACGCCGCCGCCGAGGGAACGGCGCACGACCGCAAGAGCCACGTGGTGTGGGCGTAGCGCGCCGGCTGCCATCCCGGCCCGGGGCGGGTTGCGCCGCCGAAGCCGGAAGGCTGCACGCAGCGCTTTCTCGCGACGCCTGCGCGCGTCCAACGTGGGCGCTCGGGCCGCGGCGACGAAGCCGGGAGTATGCCGCGCCCGAACGCCCTTCCTGCCAAAAAACGCGCGGTTTGGCAATCGGAAAGCGCGTTTCGGAGCGTGCTCGCCACGGGTTGCCGCTATAATCCCAGGTCGGCGTTTTTCACCGCTCGACCGTAATTGCCAAACCGCGCGTTTTTTGACCTGTCGTGACGAAAACGCGTGCAAAGGAAGCAGGATATGCACGAGTTCTTCCAAAACCACCGCCTCCTCCTCGCGCCCATGGCGGGCGTGAGCGACGAGGCGTTCCGGGCGCTCTGCCGCGAGCAGGGGGCCGACCTCGCCTTCACCGAGATGGTCTCGGCGAAGGGGCTCTCCTACGCCAACGAGAAGACGCGCCATCTGCTTGCCCTCGCGCCCGGCGAGGACCAGGTGGCCGTCCAGCTGTTCGGCCACGAGCCCGACACCATGGCCGCGCAAGCCGCCTGGATCGAGCAGGAGATGGGTGAGTCGCTGGCGTACCTGGACGTCAACATGGGATGCCCCGCGCGCAAGATCGTGTCGAAGGGCGACGGCTCGGCGCTCATGAGGGAGCCGGGGCTCGCGGCCTCCATCGTGCGGGCGATCCGCGCGGCGGTCGCGCATCCCGTGACCGTGAAGTTCCGCCGCGGCTGGGCCCAGGGCGAGGAGACGGCGCCGGACTTCGCGCGCCGCATGGAGGATGCGGGCGCGTGCGCCGTCGCGGTGCACGGCCGCTTTGCCGAGCAGCTCTACCGCGGCAGCGCCGACTGGGGCGTCGTCGCGCGCGTGAAGGAGGCCGTGGACGTGCCCGTCATCGGCAACGGCGACGTGCGCACGGGCGCCGACGCCGTGGCGCTCACGGTGCGCACCGGCTGCGACGCGGTGATGATCGCCCGCGGCGCCGAGGGCAACCCCTGGGTGTTCGCCCAGGCCAAGGCCGCGCTTGAGGGCGTGCCCGAGCCGCCGGCCCCCGATGCCCGCGAGCGCATCGCCATGGCGCGCCGCCACGCGCGCCTGCTCGCGCGGCGCGAGGGGAAGAATATCGTGCGCATGCGCAAGCACGCCATGTGGTACCTGGCGGGCCTGCCGGGCGCCGCCGCGGCGCGCGCGAAGATCAACGCCTGCGTGTCCGTGGAGGACTTCGACCGCGTGTTCGACGAGCTGCTCGCCTTGCTGGGCGAGCATGAACAGGAGGGCTAGACCATGCCGCACGACCCTTATCGCGCCCTGTACCTCCATCTGCCGTTCTGCGTGAGGCGGTGCGGGTACTGCGACTTCGCCACGTCTGCGGTGCCGGGTGACGCGCCGGAGATCGACGCGTACGTGGAGGACCTCTGCCTGCAGCTACGCCGCAAGGCGAAGGAGGGCGAGCTCGGGGCGCTCGAGACGGTGTACGTGGGCGGCGGGACGCCGAGCCACATCGGCCTGGCGCGGCTGTCCATGCTGCTGTACACGCTGTCGCTGTCGATGCACCTCACGCCCGAGGTGGAGTGCACGATGGAGGCGAACCCCGAGAGCCTGACGGAGCGCATGGTGCGCGACGTGTGGGCGCTCGGGGTGAACCGCCTGTCCATAGGTGTGCAGAGCTTCGACGACGAGGTGCTGGCCGTGCTCGGGCGCGCCCATTCGGCCGACGACGCGCGCCGCGCCATCGAGGCGGCGCATACGCGCTTCGAGAACGTGAGCGTGGACCTCATGTGCGGCATCCCCGGCCAGAGCGCCGGGAGCTTCGAGGCGAGCGTGCGCGAGGCGGCGGCGCTCGGTGCGGCGCATGTGAGCGTGTACCCGCTGACCATCGAGGCGCACACCCCCTTCGATGCCGCCGTGCTCGCCGGCGAGCTGGAAGAGCCCGACGACGACGTGGAGGCCGCGCACATGGAGATCGCCGCGCGCGTGCTGGTCGAGGCCGGCTACGAGCGCTACGAGGTGGCAAGCTACGCCCGCCCCGGCTTCGCGTGCCGCCACAACATCGCGTACTGGACGGGCGTGCCGTACCTGGGGCTCGGCCGCTCGGCGGCCACGATGACCCAGAACGCGGAGCGCCGCATGCGCGTGCAGGACGGGCAGGTGACCGACGACCTGGACGCGCGCGGCATGGCCGCCGAGGACCTCATGCTGGGCATGCGCATGACCTGCGGCGTGTCCGACGGGCAGGTGGAGGCCGCCGCCGTCCTGCTGCCCGGCGCCCCCGCCGTGCTCGCGGAACTGGAAGGGGAGGGCCTCGTGGAGCATGCGGGCGGGCGCTGGCGCCCCACCGACCGCGGCTGGCTCTGCGGCAACGAGCTCTACGGGAGGCTGTTCGACTTGGCATAGGGAATCCGTGCACGCGCTCCTCCTATGCAGTAACCGTCAAGTTTCTCCATAATTTCCCGCTGTTGTTAGCACTCTCGGCTTTCGGCTGCTAATATGATGCGTTACTATGGTTCGGGTTCGGGGAATGCCGACGGGCGAGAGAGAGGAAGGTGGAAGGCGTGCTATCCGATCGCAGGCAGCGGGTGCTGGCCGCGCTCATCGAGGAATACGTCGCGCGCGCCCTGCCGGTGGGCTCGCGCACGCTCACGGAGCGCTACCAGCTGGGCGTGAGCCCGGCCACCGTGCGCAACGAGCTTTCGGTGCTCGAGGACGGCGGCTACATCACACAGCCCCACACCTCGGCCGGGCGCATCCCCACCGACCATGGCTACCGCGCGTTCGTGGACAACCTGCTGGCCGCCGACTTCACGGGCGAGGACGAGCGCTACCGCCCCGTCGTGGACGAGCTGCGCCGCAGCGCGAGCGAGCTCGACGCGCTCTTGGAGCAGACGTCGTCGGCCCTCACGCGTCTCACCGACTGCCTCTCCATCGTGCTGGCGCCGTCGGTGCTGAACCTGCACATCAAGCAGCTCTCGCTCATCTCGCTCAACGCGTACCGCGCGCTCGTGGTGCTCGTCACCGAGGACGGCCAGGTGTTCAACCGCCAGATGGAGTTCGCCGAGGAGGTGTGCTCGGACGACCTGGCGCGCGTGCAGGCGTTTCTGGGCGACGTGTTCACGGGCAAGTCGCTCCAGCAGATCGAGGACGGCCTGGGCCAGGGCATGGCCGAGGCGTTCCGCGACCCGCTCGTGCGCATGGCGCTCGACGAGGTGCTGTCGTGTTTGCAGGAGAGCGAGCTGTCGCGCGCCCACCGGCTTGGCGTGAGCTCGCTTCTGACGAAGCCCGAGTTCAGCCAGTCGCAGGCACTGCTGCCCGTCATGCAGGTGCTCGAGGACGACACGGTCATGCTGCATATCCTGGACGACGCCGTGCGGCAGGGCGACGGCACGCCCAGCGTGCGCATCGGGCGCGAGAACGATGCGGCGGAGCTGGCGGGCGTGTCCGTGGTGGCCAGCCGCTACGGGCGCGGGGAGTCGGCCGGCGTCGTGGCCGTCATCGGGCCCACGCGCATGGACTATTCTAAGGTATTGCGGGCGGTGCGCATCGCGAGCGCGGCGCTTCAGGACGTATAGGGCTTGCACGGCGCCCGCACGAGGGGGCGCCGTCAAACGAGGAAGGTACTGCAAGAGCAATGGCCAAGGATCTGTACGAGGTTCTGGGCGTTTCCAAGAACGCCACGGAGGACGAGATCAAGAAGGCGTTCCGACGCCGCGCGCGCGAGCTTCACCCCGACGTGAACAAGGCGCCCGACGCCGAGGACCAGTTCAAGGAGCTGAACGAGGCGTACGACGTGCTGAGCGACCCCGGCAAGCGCGCCCAGTACGACCGCTTCGGCACCATACCGGGCGCGGCCGGCGGCGGCAGCCCCTACGGGGGCGGCGGCTACGTGGACTTCGAGGACCTGTTCGGCGGCGGCTTCGGCATGGGCGACATCTTCAGCTCGTTCTTCGGCGGGGCCGCGGGCGGGCGCCAGCAGCAGCGACGCGAGGGCCGCGACATGGGCGTGGGCCTGCGCGTCACGCTGGAGGAGGTGGCCGCAGGCGCCAAGAAGGAGATCGTCTACGACCGCCTGGCGCCGTGCCCTGACTGCGACGGCACGGGCCTCGGCCCCGACGGGCGCGAGATCACCTGTCCGGACTGCGGCGGCCAGGGCCGCGTGGTCTCGGTGCAGCATACGTTTTTGGGCGACATGCAGACGGCCACCACGTGCAAGACCTGCAACGGCACGGGCCGCTCGGTGGAGAACCCGTGTCCGGAATGCGAGGGCCAGGGCCGCGTGCCCGACCGCCAGCGCGTGACCGTGGAGGTGCCGGTGGGCATCCGCGACTCGCAGCAGCTGCGCCTGTCCGGGTTCGGCGAGGCGGGCATGCAGGGCGCGGCGCCCGGCGACCTCATCGTCACGGTGCGCATCCAGCCGCACGAGTTCTTCGAGCGCGACGGCGATCACCTGCACGCGCGGGCGAACGTGTCCATCGTGCAGGCCTCCCTCGGAGCCGAGATCGAGATCGACGGCATCTTCGAGGGCGAGAAGGTGCAGGTGCGCATACCCGAGGGCTGCCAGAACGAGCAGGTGGTGCGCGTGAAGGGCTTCGGCATGCCGAAGTTCCGCAGCGACGCGCGCGGCGACATGTTCGTGCACGTGAACGTGGTGGTGCCCAAGAAGCTCGCGAAGAGGCAGCGCGAGCTGTTGGAGCAGCTGGCCGAGGAGCTGGGCGAGGACGTCTCCGACGAGCGCACGCCCCTGCAGAAGCTGCGCGACGCCTTCAACTAGCGGGCGAGAGATGTCCCTTCAACATTTCTACCTCGACGAGCAGGTGCTCGCCGACGAGGTTGGCGAGTCGTTCCCGCTGCGCCTCGCGGCGGACGACGCGAAGCATGCGCGCGTGCTTCGGCTGGCGCCGGGCGAGCGCATCGCGGTGGTGGACGCGGCGCAGGACTACTTCGCCTGCGAGATCGTCGCGTTCGACGAGGCGCTGCCGGTCGTGCGCATCGCGCAGCGCTTCGAGCGTGCAGACGCGGGCCCGTCGGTGACGCTCGTGCAAGGCCTGGCCAAGGGCGACAAGATGGAGACGGTGATCCGCCACGCCACCGAGCTGGGCGTGGCGGCCTTCGTGCCCCTGGCATGCGAGCGCTCCATCGTGCGGCTCGACGCCCGCAAGGGCGCGGCGAAGGCCGAGCGCTGGCGCGCCATCGCGAAGAGCGCGGCCATGCAGTCGGGGCAGCCGGCCGTGCCCGAGGTGCGGGAGCCGGCGGGCCTGGGGGAGACGTGCGCGCTGCTGGAGACGGCTGCGGCGGTGCTCGTGTGCTGGGAGGAGGCTCCCAGCGCGTCGCGGCTCGACGTCGCGCTCGACCGTGCGCTCGGCGGCGGCCCGGCGGCGCAGGGCGCTCGCGTGGTCGTGGTGGTGGGGCCCGAGGGCGGTCTGACCGAGCGCGAGGTGGAGGCGCTTTCGGCCTGCAACCCCCGCGCCGCGCTCGTGTCGCTCGGCCCGTCCATCCTGCGCACGGAGACCGCCGGCATCGTGGCGCCCGCGCTCGTGCTGTACGAGCTGGAGCGTCGTGCGAGGGCGGGCGCGCGATGAACTTCGCCGTTGTCAACTTGGGGTGCAAGGTGAACCGCGTCGAGTCGGACGACGCGGCGGCGCGTCTCGCCGCGTGCGGCGTGGAGACGCCCGAAGCGGAAGCCGACCTCATCGTGGTCAACACGTGCACGGTCACCGGCGAGGCCGAGAAGAAGACCCGCAAGGCCGTGCGCCGCGCCCTGCGCGCGAACGATCGCGCCCGCGTCCTGGTCACCGGCTGCGCCGCCGCCATCGACGCGGCGTTCTACGAGGCTCTCGACCACCGCGTCACCGTGGTGGGGAAGGCCCAGCTCGCCGACGCGATACGGGACTGGTGCGAGGCCCGTCCCTCCCAGGTCTCCGCCGGCGATCCTGCCGATCCTGCCAACGCCCCCGCCGCGCGAACCGAGGAGCCCGCAGGCTCTCCCTCCGGCGCGCCGCGCGAGGCGTCCCCGTCGAGCGAGGCTCCCCTTTTGCATATCGGATCCGGGTTCCGCACCCGGGTGGGGGTCAAGGTGCAGGACGGGTGCGACAACGCGTGCACGTACTGCATCGTGCACGTGGCGCGCGGCCGGGCGACGAGCCGCCTCGCCGACGAGGTCGTGCGCGAGTGCGCGGCGTACGCGCGGGCGGGCGCGGGCGAGATCGTGCTCACGGGCATCAACCTGGGCTCGTACTGCGACGGCGAGCGCCGCGACCCGTCCGCGACGCGCCTGGCCGGCCTGCTGCGCCGCCTGCTCGACGAGACGGCGGACCTGCACGAGCCCGGCGCGTTCCCCGTGCGCTTCCGCATCTCGAGCGTCGAGCCGCGCGACGTGGACGACGCGCTCATCGACCTCCTCGCCGCCGCCGACGGGCGCGTCTGCCGCCATCTGCACCTGCCGCTGCAGGCGGGAAGCTCGAAGGTGCTGCGCGAGATGGCGCGCCCCTACGACGCGGAGCGGTTCCGCGCGCTCGTGGAGCGGCTCTACGCCGCCGTGCCCGAGCTGGCGCTGTCCACCGACATCATCGCGGGCTTCCCGGGCGAGACCGATGCCGAGTTCCAGGAGACGCTCGCCCTCGCGCGCGCCTGCCGCTTCGCGAAGATCCACGCCTTCCCGTACTCGCGCCGCGCCGGCACGCCCGCCGCCGCGCGCGCCGACCAGGTGCCTGCCGAGGTCAAGGCGGCCCGAGCAGCCGCGCTGCGCGCCCTCGGCGACGAGCTGCGCGCGTCCGAGCGCGCCCGTCGCGTGGGAACCGTCGAGCTCGCGCTGGTCGAGGAAGGCGGCGTGGCCATGTCGGAAAGCTACTTCGAGCTGCCCGCTCCCGCCGGGGCCCCGTTGGGCACGCTCGTGAAGGCGACGATGTAGCACGGCGTCTCCCGGTGCAGGCTCGTTCGGGCATCGGCTCGCTGCCTGTTCGCCCGGTGCCCGGATCGACCGGGCCTTTCGCCTCGGATGCGCGCTCGAACGGCATAAAATCACCGAATTCGGAAAACTATGCCCCGTCTCGATGGCTTCGGGAAGCGCTTTCCGGCATAGTGCCTGGTCGCGATTCCTCCTTTCCGGCTCAACCTCCGCTTCGGCGGCTTCGGGTCGCCCTCAACTTCCGAATTCGGTGATTTCCTACCATTCGCGGTGCTTGCCCTCCCCGAAACGAACGCGGACGGGCCTCTGCGAACCGGCGTGGGCCGACGCCCCGATCCGCTCCATTGCCCGCGCATTCTGCCATATGGCGTGCGTGTGGGAAGCTTCCCCCATAGGATCAGGTGTGATATGGTTTCCCGGATGACCGGGAGAGGACGGGAGGCGCCGATGGCCGATGACGAGGCGCGCGAGCGGGCGCGCAGGAGGCTCGAGGAGCGCCAGGCCCGCATGCGCGGAGGGGCGCCCGCTTTACGCGGCGAGCGCGTCGCGCCCGATGCGCCCGACGCGCATGGGCCGATAAGCTCGGGCCGCCTCCGTTCGAGCCGTCCCGGAACGGGGAATCGGCGCTCGTGGGAGGCGCACGGCCCGGAGCCCCTGTTCGCCCTCTCCGAGGCTGCGACGAACCTCGTGCGCGCCGTCGGGCCCAAGCGCCTCGCGATCGCGGTCGTCGCGGTCGTGCTCGTCATCGCGCTCGTCGCGGGCGTCCGCGGCTGCATGGCCGCCGGCGAGGCGGCGCCGGTGCCGGACGAGGCCGACCAGGCCCCCGTCCAGCAGCAGGCGCCGCGCGATCCCATCGACGAGGGCGAGCTCAAGGCCGTGCTCGGCGACGAGCTGGCCGCCCGGCTCGTCCAGGCGGCCGAGACGAGCGACGACGCCGCATGGATCGCCGCCCATCCGGACGCCTACGCCGTCGACGGGGCGGCCGTGCAGTACAAGCTGCTCAAGCTGGCGGCCACGGAGCCCGAGGCCCTGCCCTTCGTGCGCACGTTCCCCGATGCCTACCCCGCCGAGAGCGCACTCGGCACGGACGACCCCGCCTCCGGCGAGGTGCCGCGCCTCTACCAGTGGGATGCCCGCTGGGGATCCACCGTCTACAGCTCCACGGCGTTCGCGCTGACAGGCTGCTGCCCCACGTCGCTCGCCATGGTCTACCAGGGCCTCACCGGTAAGGGCGACCTCACGCCCTACGACATGGGCAGGCGCGCGAGCGAGGGCGGCTACGAGACGCAGTTCGACGGCACCGACGCGACGTTCCTCGTCAGCGAGGTGGCTTCGCTCGGCCTCTCCTGCGAGGAGGTCGCTGCCGACGCGGCCAGCGTGCGCGCCGCGCTTGAGGGCGGGGCCGTGCTCATCTGCAACGTCGGGCCCGGCGACTTCACCGACAACGGGCACTTCTTCGTCGTCACGGGCATCGACGACGCGGGAAACCTTACCGTCAACGACCCGTACTCGGCCGATCGCTCGAACCGGAGCTGGAACGTGGACGCGGTGCTCGGCCAGACGAAGGCGCTGTGGGCCTACCGGCTCGCGTGACGCGCTCGCCGGCGAACGGCCTGCAAGCGTTTCTCCGCCTCTCCCGCCCGCCTTGCGCTCCGGGCTCACTCGGCGACGTTTCCATGCCCGCCGCTGCTCATTTGAGCACCTGCACTATATTCCCTTGTCGGTTCGATGACATCGAGGCCGGTCGCAGCCGCACGTGGTACAATGCCCCCATGACAGACCAGACGCAAATCACCCTCACGGCCCCGCAGAGCGTGAACATGGCGCTCATCGTCGGGCCGGCCGACGAGATACTCCATGTCGTGCAGGATGCGTTCGCCTCGCGCATCACCGTGCGCGGCGACACCATCGTGCTCGAGGGCGACCCGCTCGAGGTGCAGTCGCTCACGGCGTTGTTCTCCGACCTCATCAAGCTCGTGGAAGGCGGCGGCGAGCCCACGCTGGAGTACGTGCGCCACGCCATCGACCTGCTGCGCACGGCCGAGTTCAGCCCCGCTGCGCTGCGCGAGGACATCCTGCTCACGTACCGCGGACGGGCCATCCGCCCGAAGACGGCAGGCCAGAAGCGCTACGTGGACGCCATCCGCGAGCACACCATCACCTTCGGCATCGGGCCGGCGGGCACCGGCAAGACCTACCTCGCCATGGCCATGGCCGTGGCAGCGCTCAAGCGCAAGGAGGTCGGCCGCATCATCCTCACGCGCCCCGTGGTGGAGGCGGGGGAGAGCCTGGGCTTTCTGCCCGGCACCCTCACGGAGAAGGTGGACCCCTACATCCGCCCGCTCTACGACGCGCTGTTCGACATGACCGACATGGAGCGCGCCACCCAGCTCATCGAGAGCGGCGTCATCGAGATCGCCCCGCTCGCGTTCATGCGCGGGCGCACCTTGAACGACAGCTTCATCATCCTCGACGAGGCGCAGAACACCACGCCCGAGCAGATGAAGATGTTCCTCACGCGCCTGGGCTTCGGCTCGAAGATGGTGGTGACGGGCGACGTGACCCAGCTCGACCTGCCGCGCGGCATCTCGGGCCTCAAGGGCGTGCGGGGCATCCTCTCGGGCATCGACGACATCGCATTCTGCGACTTTACGGGCAAGGACGTGGTGCGCCACTCGCTCGTGGCGGCTATCGTGTCCGCCTACGACGAGGCCACCAGGAAGGCATAGCAACATGGACATCCAGATCAACTACGACTACCGCAAAGACGAGCTGGAGAAGCTGCCGCTGCACGAGCTGGCGCAGTTCGTGCTCGCTCGCGAGGACAAGCCCTTCAACACGGAGGTGTCCGTGAGCTTCGTCACCGACGAGGCCATCGCCGCGCTCAACGAGAAGTACCGCCACAAGGAAGGCCCCACCGACGTGCTGTCCTTCGAATGCGACGGCGTGGACGACGACCTGTCGGCCATGACCCTGGCCGAGGACCCCGTCTACGAGCTGGGCGACGTGATCATCGCGCCCGACGTGGCCGCCCGCCAGACACGCGAGTTCGGCACGTCGTTCGAGGAGGAGATCAGCCTCTTGCTCGTGCACGGCCTGCTGCACCTCTGCGGCTACGACCACATCGCCGACGACGAGGCCGAGGTCATGGAGAAGCGCGAGGCCGAGATCCTCGAGGCGTGGTCGAAGCGCACGGTGTAGCGGAGAGGCGGGGAGGCGGCGTGGCTGCGGAAACGGCGGTGGAGGACGATCTCGTGGACGTTCCCGACAGGGGCGGGAGCGACGCGCGCGACGAGCCCCCCTGCTGCGGCGAGGGCTTCGTGCGCAACGACGCGGACAAGGGCGCCCGCTCGCGCTTCTCGCTCGTCTGCGCGTTCAAGTGCGCGTGGGACGGCATCGCCTATGCCGTGCGCACGCAGCGCAACATGAAGATACACTTGGGCATAGCCGTGCTGGCCGTGGCGCTGGGCTTCGCACTGCGCATCGACGGGGCCTCGTGGGCCGCGGTGATCCTCTGCATCGCCGCCGTGTTCGCGGCCGAGTGCGTGAACACGGCCATCGAGAGCGTGGTCGACCTCGTGTCGCCCGAGTACCACGAGCTGGCCCGCAGGGCGAAGGACTGCGGGGCGGGAGCCGTGCTCGTGTTCGCCGTCGTGGCCTTGGTCGTGGCCGCGGTGGTGTTCGGCCCGCGCGCGTGGGCTCTCTTCTTCGGCTAGCAAACGGCCGCTTCCCCTTGCTGGAACGGGTGACCGGGGGCGCCCCAAACATCGATCATAAGGATGCACGCTATGGATTTCCAACCGCACGCCGAGGGCTTCAAGTCAGGTTTCGTCACACTCGTGGGCAGGCCGAACGCCGGCAAGTCCACGCTCATCAACGCCATCATGGGCAAGAAGATCGCCATCACGTCCGACACGGCGCAGACGACGCGGCACCGCTTCCGCGCCGTGCTCACGCGCGAGGACTTCCAGCTCATCTTGGTGGACACGCCGGGCCTGCACAAGCCCCACGACGCCCTCGGCGAGGAGCTGAACACCTCGGCGCTCAAGGCGCTCGAGGACGTGGACGTGGTGGCCATGCTCATCGACGCCTCGCAGCCCATCGGCCGCGGCGACGAGTGGGTGGCTGCGCAGCTCTCCCGCGCTCGCTCGAAGAAGATCTGCGTGCTGTCGAAGGTCGACCTGGCGACGGAGAAGCAGATCGCCGCCCAGCGCGAGGCCGCCGAGGCCCTGGGTGCGTGGGACGCCATGGTGGGCCTGTCGTCGGCCACGGGCAAAAACGTGGAGGCCTTCGTGGAGGAGGTCGTGTACCTGCTGCCGGAGGGCCCCGCGTGGTTCCCCGCCGACATGGAGACCGACCAGCCCATCGAGGTGGTGGTGGCCGAGTTCGTCCGCGAGAAGATCCTGCGCTCGTTCCACGACGAGGTGCCCCACGCCATCGGCGTGCGCGTGGACGAGATGGAGTACGACAAGAAGAAGGACCTCCACCGCATCTTCGCCACGGTCTACGTGGAGCGCGACAGCCAGAAGGGCATCATCATCGGCAAGAAGGGCGCCGCCATCAAGCAGATCGGCACCGAGGCGCGCGCCGACCTGGAGCAGCTGCTGGGCACCCGCGTGTACCTGGACCTCTCCGTTAAAGTGAAGAAGAACTGGCGCCGCGACGCGAGCCAGATCCGCCGCTTCGGCTACGGCGAGGGCGCGTAGGGAGGCGAAGCCCGTGCGGGGGGCTGCCTGCAGCTTCGGCGCGGCGCCCTCTTGCAGGTATTGTCGCGAAACCGGCCATCGTCCGGATGCCCTGCCGCGCTCGCTGATTTTCCGTTACAATACGCAACGGAGTTGACTTCGCGAGGGAGACGCATGAGCATGATCTGTCCGAACTGCCGATCAGAGAACAAAGAGGGCGCGAAATTCTGCAACGAGTGCGGGTTTCCGCTGACCGGGCGCATGGCGGCCGTGGCCGCCGCATCGACGAGCGACGACACGCTGCGCTCGATAGCGGCCGAGGGCGGCGCCGCACCCGTTGACGATGCTGCCGCTGTCGACAAGGCGGCGGAGGGGTTGCCCGCGTGCGAGGCGGGCGCGCCCGAGGACGACGGGCCGGGGGCCGCGGAAGGCCCGGACGCCGGTGCCGGAGAAGCGGCCCCTGCGCGGCCGGCCGGCGACCCGGAGCCCCTCGCGTCCCCGGCCGTTCGCACGGCGCAGGGCTCGGGCCCGCTCGATCCCGCGAAGCTGCCGGTCATCGGCCTTGCGGGTGTCGACGTGGACGAGGACGGCAACGAGTTCGACTTCGGCGACATCGACGACGCTCCCGCCGCGGACGGCGGTCAGCAGGCAGCTGTGCCGAGCGCCGCGGTCACGGCGGACCTCTCGGGCTTGGACGAGTGCCTGGTGGATTCCAGCTATACGCCCCCCGCGGCCGCGTGGCGCTCGGGCGACACGATGGAGATGCCCCGCGTCGAGGGCAAGGCCGCGCCGAAGCAGAAGGAGTTCCGCGCACCCGACCCGCGCGAGAAGAAGCACGGCCGCGGCCGCGTGGTCGCCATCGTGATCGTGCTGCTGCTGGCCGCTGCGGCCGCTGCGGCGGGCATCACGTACCAGATGGAGCTCTGGGGCGGCAAGGTGGTCCCCGACGTGGCGGGCATGACGCAGGCCGACGCCACCTACCAGCTGGAGGGCAAGGGCTTCACCGTGCGCGCCACCCAGGTGAAGTCCGACGAGACCGAGGGCCTCGTGCTGCTCACCGATCCCGGGTCCGGCGGGCGCGCCGAGGAGGGCTCCGAGGTGGTCATCCACGTGGCGGTGCCGCGCATCGTCCCCGACGTGGTGGGCAAGACGCGCGACGAGGCGGCGAAGCTGCTCGAGGCCGAGGACTTCGCGCGCGTGACGTTCGCCGAGGAGAAGTCCGACACGGCCGAGGGCACGGTGCTGTCCGTGACCCCGGAGGCCGGCGAGAAGGCGAAGGCCTCCACGGACATCACCGTGACGGTGGCCGTGCCCTTCACGGTGCCCGACGTGGCCAACCAGCCGCTCGATGCCGCGAAGGCCGCCCTGGAGGAGGCCTCCTACGTGCCCGAGGTGGCGTACTACTACACCGAGGACGTGCCCGAGGGCACGGTGGTGGGCACGAGCCCCGCCGCGGGCGAGAAGCTGGCATCGGGCTCCTCCGTGACGGTGAACGTGGCCATGTCGCGCGCGAGCGTGCTCGTGCCGGCCGCGAAGGACTACCTTTCCAGCATCGGCACGATCTCCCTGGGCGGCACGACCTACGAGATCGTCTCGGTCGACGACGTGAAGTACACCGGCTACAACCAGACGTCGTTCACCGTGACGGCAGCGGCCGTGACCACGCTCGACGGCGAGACGGTGCGCGGTTCGTCCAAGCAGAAGAGCGGCACCATCGTCTGGGACGACAGCGACAACGTCGTGAGCGTCTCCTAGGCACGATGGCCAGCGCGACGTACACGGCGCGCGCCATCGTGCTGCGCAAGACGAAGCTGGGGGAGAGCGACCTTATCGTCACCCTGCTCGCCCAGGACGGCTCGCAGGCGCGCGCCGTGGCGAAGGGGGCCCGCAAGCCCTCGAGCCCGTTCGCCGCGCGGCTGGAGCTGTACTCCTCGGTCGACCTGCTGTGCTCGGAGGGCCGCAACCTGGACATCGTGAAGGAGGCGCGCATCGCCTCCTCCCATGAGCGCCTGCGCCGCGACTTGGAGCATGCGGCCTGCGCCGCGCCCATGGCCGAGCTTTTGGACCGCGTGACCCAGGAGGGGCTCGCGAACCCCCGCCTGTTCGCGCTCACCGAGGCGGCGCTCGGCGCGCTCGACGCCTCCAAGGCGCCGCAGGCCCCGGCCGTGTGCGCGGCGCACCTGCTGAAGGCGCTCGCGCTCTCGGGGCTGCGGCCGAGCCTGTCGTCGTGCGCCGTGTGCGGGGCCGAAGTCCGGGGCGGTGCGGGAGCGGGGACGGTGCCCCTGTCCTTCTGCGAGGGCGGCATCGTGTGTCCCGCCTGCCGTCCGTCCGTGGAAGCCCGGGACGTGCCGGGCGCGACCGTGGCCTGGTGCAGGGCGCTCATGGGCTCGACGTTCGCCGAGATCGCCGAGATCGACGTCCCCCCGTCCGCGTCGTTCGCCGTGCTGCGCTTCTGCCAGCAGTGGGCGCACGAGCACGTGGGCGCGAACCTGAAGTCGCTGAACTTCCTGTTCACCTGCGGCCTGTTCTGAACCGCGAACGCGTCGTCCGGCAAGGGCCGCCGCCGGGCGCGCAGCTGCAAGGCGGCGGCCCGCGAAGAAGGAGAAGGAACCATGCATACCTACACCCCGCGCGGCGTCTGCTCGCGCGCCATCAGCGTCGAGCTGGACGGCGACCGCGTGTCCCACGTGGAGTTCGCCGGCGGCTGCGACGGCAACCTCAAGGCCGTGTCGAAGCTCGTCCGCGGCATGGCGGTGGACGAGGTGGCGGCGCTGCTGGAGGGCAATACCTGCGGCCGCCGCACCACGTCGTGCGCCGACCAGCTCGTGCGCGCGCTGCGCTCCGCTCAGGCGGCCGAATAGGCCCAGAGGTTGCGGCACTGCCGTAGCACCGTATCGAAATCCCAGGTCTGCGCCGTGCGCTCGGGGCTGTTCGGGTCGCGGATCTCGAGGCGCCCGTGCTCGTCGATCCCCGCGAGCACGATGAAGTGGCCCGTGCTGGTGAAGTCGCCGGGCCCCATGCTGCATATCACGGGCCGGCCCGCCACGAGCGCGCGGCGCACCGATGGCTCGTCGGCGGGCAGCTCTTCTGCGGTAAGCCCCAGCTGGGCGGCGCCCTCGGTCATGAAGTCCCAGGCCGTGCCGTCCGAGGAGGCGCACCCTATCCGCTCGGACAGCGCGCCGGCGTCGGCGGGGGAGAGGTCGCTTTTGCCCGTGAGCGCCACGTATGCCATGGCCAGGCACGTGGGGCCGCAGCCGGTCACCCCGAACGCGTCGCCGCCGTAGAGGGCCTGCGACCAGGCGGGGTCGCGCTGGTAGAGCGCGGGGACCTCGCCGGCGCGCCAGGCGCTGCGGGGCGTGCTCTGCGGGGCGTCCGGCGTGCCCGTGCCAGCGGCCGCCCCGCCGTGAGCGAGGGCCGAGAGCGTGCCGACGGCGTACCAGCCCACCCCGGCGAGCGCGGCCACGAGCGCGACGGCCAGCGCCGCGCGCGCCGCGAGAGATCGGCGCCTGCGCGCCGCGGAGGGGGCCGGTGCGCGGTAGGAGGTGCGCGAGTACGCGGGCGCTCCGTTGCGTCCTATGGGCGGCATCGGCGCGGTGGCGGAGGCGCGCGCCGCGCGGCCCGCCGGCCGCCGATGCGCCGCGCGGTACGAGTTCGTGTACGTCATGGGTGCTTCCTTTCCTCGGTTCCTCCCTCCCAGTATCCCCAAGCAGCGCCCCCGCGTCCCTTGAGAACCGTCTACGGATCCCTTATGTTTTCCTTAATAATGCCCCTCCTTACACCGTGGGCGGGGGCGGGGCCGATACAATGGCCGCAAGGAGAAGCGAGGGCCGCGCAGCGGCCCGGCGCCCGGAGGGCGCGGAACGGCGAGGAGCGGGGCGTGGCGGAGACGAAGCTCATAGCGGTATGCGACGACGAGGCGGCCATCGCCGACCTGGTGGCCCAGCTGCTTGCCCAGGGCGGCTTCGAGGTGCGCACGTTCTACGCGGGCGCCGACCTTTTGGCCGCGGCCGCGCACGAGGCGTTCGACCTCGTCGTCCTGGACATCATGATGCCGGGCATGGACGGGTTCGCCTGCTGCCGCGAGCTTCGGCGCACGAGCTCGGTGCCCATCATCTTCCTCACCGCCAAGGACGAGGAGATCGACAAGGTGGTGGGCTTCGAGCTGGGGGCGGACGATTACGTGGTCAAGCCCTTCAAGCCGCGCGAGCTCCTGGCCCGCGTGAGAGCCCGCCTGCGCCGCAGCGCGCCGCCGGCAGAGGGCGGCCGCCCGCCCGGCTCCCAGCTGCTCGAGGCGCGCGGCGTGGCGGTGGACGAGGAGGCGTACGCGGCCACGCTCCACGGCGAACCGCTCGCGCTCACGCCCAAGGAGTTCGCCATCCTCGCGTGCCTCCTGCGCGCCGCCGGACGGCCGGTGGCGTCGCGCGATCTGTTCGAGGCCGTCTGGGGCGAGGAGGCGAACGCCCAGTCCAACAACACGGTCATGGTGCACATACGCCACCTGCGCAAGAAGCTGGCCGCCATCGACTCCTCCCAGGAGTTCGTCGAGACGGTGTGGGGCGTGGGCTACAAGCTGGGATAGCGGTATCGGCGTCGCACGGACGGCCGGCGGCGGGTGCGGCGGATGTGAGGGAAGGGACGCGCGATGGATGCGAGCGGATTCAGCCAGGCGAAGCAGGACCAGACGAGACGGCTCTCGAACAGCGTCCTGCGGCGCACGCTGGTGAACGTGGTCGTGTTCGCCGTCGTGTACCTGGCGCTGTTCCTCGGCTTCATGAACACGCTGGGATCGAGCCTGTCGAACCTCGCGTACAACCTCGTGGGCCAGAATTACTGGGTGCATACGGCCATCGCGAACCTGTTCCTCGTGTGCGTGGCCGTAGGCTTCATCGCAGGAATCGTGCTGGTGGTGCGCTCGGGCATCAACCGGGCCCTGCGCTACTTCGACCTGCTGCTCGACTCCGTGACCGACGTGCTGGCCAAGCGCGAGGGCCCCGTCGTGCTGCCGAGCGAGCTCGCGCCCACGGCCTTGTTCCTGAACGGCATCAAGGCCGAGGGCGAGCGCAGCGAGCGCGCGGCGAAAGCGGCCGAGGAGCGCAAGAACGAGCTCGTGGTGTACCTGGCCCACGACATCAAGACGCCGCTCACGTCCATCATCGGCTACCTGACGCTCCTGGAGGAGTCGCCCGACCTGCCGGTGGACGTGCGGGCGCGCTACACGGGCATAACGCTGGCGAAGGCGTACCGCCTGGAGGAGCTGCTCGACGAGTTCTTCGAGATCACGCGCTACAACCTGCAGACCATCCCCATCGAGCGCTCGCGCTTCGACGGCGCGCTTTTCGTGAGCCAGGTGATAGAGGAGTTCTACCCGCTGGCCGAGGGGCGCTCCCTCTCGCTCGTGTTCGACGGGCCGGACGAGCTGCCCGTGTTCGCCGACGCGGGGCGGGTGGCGCGCGTGCTGAACAACGTGCTGAAGAACGCCGTGGCCTACGCCGATGCGGGCACCGAGGTGCGCGTGCGCACGGGGCTCGTGGTCGCGCCGGACGGCTTCGTGTGGTGGGAGCTCACCGTGACCGACCGCGGCCGCGAGCTGTCGCCCGAGCACCTCGAGCGCATCTTCGAGAAGTTCTTCCGCGCCGACGCCGCACGCGGCTCGGACGGGGGCGGCGCGGGGCTCGGGCTCGCCATCGCGCGCGAGATCGCGCGCGCCCACGGCGGGGACATCTACGCCACGAGCGACGCGGGCCTTACGTCGTTCACCGTATGGATCCCGCAGGGCCCGAGCGTGGGGAAGTGAGGAGGGCGGCCGCCGTATCCGCCGCACGCGGCATCCGGGCGCGGCCCGCAGCGCGCGTTCCCGAAATTCCAGCTTGAAATCGATCGGCAACAAAGGGCCGCTATCATGAAGGCGTTATGCACGTGCCCGCGCCGCCCGCACGGGACGCAACCGACCGAGAGGAGCCCCATGCCCATCATCGAGCCCTACCGCCCCGACCTCGCCGCCCCCCTGCGCGCCTTCCTCGCGCGCTGCCTGCCCGAGTCGGGGCGCACGTTCGACCCGGAGGGGCGCCATGCTCACCTGCTCGACGTCGAGGCGGCCTACGAGGCCTTCTGGTGCCTTGTCGAGGACGGCGGCGACGTGGCCGGCTGCGTGGGCGTGCGGGCGCTTTCCAAGGACGTGTGCGAGCTCAAGACGCTGTTCGTTTACGAGCGCCTGCAAGGGCACGGCTGGGGTCGGCGCCTGGCCGAGCAGGCCATCGGCCTCGCGCGCTCCCGGGGCTTTCGGGCCATGCGCCTCGACACCATCTCCACGTCCGCGAACGCCATCGGCCTCTACCGCCGCTTAGGCTTCCGCGACATCGACCGCTACGACGACAACCCCCTGGCCGACGTGTTCATGGAGCTGGACCTGGTGCGGTAGCGGCCGAGGCCCTGCCGGCGGCCGCAATGTGGGCAACCTGTGGGTGAGGGCCACGGGCGCTTGCCCGCCCTTCCGGCATCGCCTACAATAGGCAGGCTGCGAAAACGCAGGCACTCTCCGCTTGGTCCGCATGTCTCACCGCATGCCCACCCAGAGGGGAGCGCAACGAACGCAACCGCCCTGGCCGGGCGGGGGCGATGACGAGGCGGCGCGCGAGCGCGCCCAAGGAAAGGTGGAACCATGGCCGACAAGCTCAGCATCACGAAGGAGCGCACCGCGGAGCTCATCAAGGAGTTCGGCAAGGGCGAGGGCGATTCCGGCAGCCCCGAAGTGCAGATCGCCATCCTCACGGAGCGCATCCGCAACCTCACCGAGCACCTGAAGGTGCACAAGAAGGACAAGCACACGCAGCGTGGCCTCATGATGCTCATCGGCAAGCGCCGCGGCCTCTTGAAGTACGTCAAGAACCGCGACATCGAGGAATACCGTGCCCTTATCAAGAAGCTCGGCATCCGCGACAACATCTAGCACGAACCGGGAGCCCGCACATGCGGGCTCCCGCGCATAGGCGGCGGCGGGGACCTGCCGGACAAGCCGCCCGCCGCCCTCCGCGCGTCGGAGGGGCGCCGTCCTTCGGGGACGGCGGGGAAAGGACAGCCGGAAGCGCGCAGCTTCCTTCTGTATAGAGCGGTCGGAAGCGCAAGGGCGCTTCTGCTCGCGGCCCGCCCGCAGGGAGCGGACGGCGCCGAAGAAGCTTGGCCGCACTAGGGCGTCCAAGGCGAAGAGAAAGAAATGTGCATATGGAGAAAATCGTCGAATCCTTCGAGCTGTACGGGAAGCAGTACCGCTTGGAGACGGGCGAGCTGGCCAAGCAGGCGACCGGTTCCGTGGTCGTCACGCAGGGCGACACCACCGTGCTGGTCACGGCGGTCATCGGGCAGGAGAAGGACTACGACTTCTTCCCGCTCACGGTCGACTTCATCGAGAAGATGTACGCCGTCGGCCGCATCCCGGGCGGCTACCTGAAGCGCGAGGCGCGCCCCTCGGACAAGGGCACGCTCACGGCGCGCATGGTGGACCGTCCCATCCGCCCCGGCTTCGTGGACGGCTTCAAGCGCGAGGTGCACGTGGTGTGCACGACGCTCGTGGTGGACAGCGTGAACCCGCCCGACACCATCTGCGTCATGGGCGCGAGCGCCGCCCTCATGCTGGGCGCGGCCCCCTTCGACGGCCCTGCCGCCTGCGTGCGCATCGGCCGCGACATCGAGACGGGCGAGTTCATCGTGAACCCGACGTTCGAGGAGTCCGAGCACTCCGACCTGGAGCTCACCATCGCCGGCACGGCCGACTACATCTCCATGGTGGAGGCGGGCGCCGACGAGATCTCCGAGCAGGACATGCTGGCCGCCATGGCCTTCGGCCAGGAGGCCATCGCCGCGTTCTGCGAGGTGCAGCAGCGCTTCCTCGACCGTGCGAACATCCAGCCGGTCGAGTGGCCGGTGCACGTGGCCGACCCGGCCATCGCAAGCCGCGTGGCGCCGTTCATGGACGAGATGTCCGCCGCGCTGCACGACGCCGACAAGCTGTCGCGCATGGGCAAGGTCGAGGAGCTCAAGGAGCGCATCAAGGCCGAGCAGTTCTCCGACGAGGAGCGCGCCGCCTGGAAGGGCGACATCGCCGCCGAGCTGAAGAAGCTCGAGAAGAAGGCCATGCGCGCCATGGTCATCGCCACCGGCGAGCGCGCCGACGGCCGCACGCCCGAGGAGATCCGCCCGCTCTACAT
The DNA here is from genome assembly GCF_900199375.1 of Gordonibacter urolithinfaciens. Taxonomy (NCBI): domain Bacteria; kingdom Bacillati; phylum Actinomycetota; class Coriobacteriia; order Eggerthellales; family Eggerthellaceae; genus Gordonibacter; species Gordonibacter urolithinfaciens. The sequence continues at coordinate 67,665 of NZ_LT900217.1, read as the reverse complement.
CGTGCCGGGCTACCTGCCCCGCGTGCACGGCTCGGGCCTGTTCCAGCGCGGCCAGACCCAGGTGCTGTCCGTGGTGACGCTCGGCATGCTGAACGAGTGGCAGCGCCTCGACACCATCGACCCCGCCGAGGGCAAGCGCTACATGCACCAGTACAACTTCCCGCCGTACTGCACGGGCGAGGCGGGCCGCATGGGCGCGCCGAAGCGCCGCGAGATCGGCCACGGGGCGCTGGCGGAGCGCGCGCTTCTGCCGGTGCTGCCGGACGAGGACGAGTTCCCCTACGCCATCCGCGTGGTGTCCGAGGTGCTGGAGTCCAACGGCTCCTCGTCCATGGCCTCCACCTGCGGGTCCACGCTGGCCCTCATGGACGCCGGCGTGCCCATCAAGGCGCCGGTCTCCGGCATCGCCATGGGTCTCATCAAGGAGGGCGATGACGTGGTCATCCTCTCCGACATCCAGGGCATCGAGGACTTCCTCGGCGACATGGACTTCAAGGTGTGCGGCACGGAGAAGGGCATCACGGCCCTGCAGATGGACAACAAGGCCCGCGGCCTGTCCGTCGAGATCCTGGCCCGCGCGCTCGCGCAGGCGAGCGAGGGCCGCGCCCACATCCTGGACGCCATGCTGGAGACCATCGAGGCGCCGCGCGAGGAGCTCTCGCAGTTCGCGCCCCGCATCGAGACGATCCACATCCCGGTGGACAAGATCCGCGACGTCATCGGCAGCGGCGGCAAGGTAGTCCGCGGCATCCAGGAGGAGACGGGCGCCCAGATCAACATCGAGGAGGACGGCACCATCCACATCGCCGCCATCGAGGGCCCGGCCGGCGAGGCCGCGAAGGCCATGATCCTGGGCATCGTGAAGGAGCCCGAGGTGGGCGAGCAGTTCGACGGCGAGGTCGTGGGCATCAAGGACTTCGGCGCGTTCGTCAAGCTGACGCCTGGCAAGGACGGCCTGCTGCACATCTCCCGCGTGGCCAACGGCCGCGTGGCCTCCGTGGAGGACGTGCTCACGCTGGGCGACGTGGTGAAGGTGGAAGTGCTCGAGGTGGATCCGAAGACGGGCAAGATCTCGCTCGACCGCCTGGACAAGCCGGACGCCCCCGAGGGCGCGAACAACGGCGGGGAGCGGCGCGAGCGCAGCGACCGCCCGCGCCGCGAGGACCGCAGCGAGCGCAGCGAGCGGGACAACCGTCCCGGCCGCAGCAACCGCAACGGCAACGGCAACGGCAACGGCCGCACGCCGCGCCGCCGCCACGAGGGCTAGCAAACAACGGGGAGGCCGCGGGGACGCGGCCTCCTTCTTTATTCAGGGGCCGTATCAAAAGCCCCAGAACGCAGGGACAGGGACAGGGAGAGGAGGGACAGAGGGACGGTTCTCTTGTCCTGCAGATGCTGCGGGACAAGAGAACCGTCCCTCTGTCCTGCGCCCCTGTCCTGCGGTCCCGGATACTGTGGGACAAGAGAACCGTCCCCCTGTCCCGCCGTCCCCCTGTCCCGCCGCGAGCCCCACGCATCCCGCAGGCGATGGCGATGGCTTGCGGCCCCGCCTCGACATCTCCCTCCCTCAAACCAGCCGGCCGGGACCGTGCGTGCAGAGGCGGCCGCCCCGGCGCACCCTGCCAACCTGCGAGGTTGAATGGATGCGCCGGTCCGGCCGCTCCCGAACGCCCGACAACGGCCGGCTGACAAGACGAAGCCGACAGGAAAAAGCATCCCCTCCTGCCGTCCGCCAAACGGTGCCGCCGGGGTAACGATGCGCCTTTCGGTCGGCTTCGCGTGGTAGGATGTTCCAGACCGTGAACGAAAGGCAGGAATCGCATGATCAGAGTAGCAGTGTCGGGGTGTGCGGGCCGCATGGGCGCCACCGTCGTGGAGGCGGTGGGCGCGGCGCCGGACATGGAGGTGGCCTGCGGCATCGACCCGCATGGGCAAAGCGCGGCGTTCCCCGTGTTCGCCAGCGTTGCCGAGGCGCTCGGTGGCGCGGAGTTCGACGTGCTCGTGGACTTCACGCAGCCCTCCGTCGTGGCGGGCAACCTGCGCGCGGCGCTGCCGGCGGGCGTCGATTGCGTCGTGGGCACCACGGGGCTCTCGAACGCCGCGCTCGAGGAGCTGGCCGCGCTCGCGCCTGCGGGCACGTGCCTCTTTTACGCACCGAACTTCACCACGGGGGCCGTGCTCATGATGGAGTTCGCGAAGGCCGCGGCGCCCTACTTCCCGGAGGCCGAGGTCATGGAGTTCCACCACTGCAACAAGAAGGACGCCCCCTCGGGCACCGCGGTGCGCACGGCCGAGATCATCTCCGCGGCGCGCGGCGGGCGCGCGAGCGAGGCGCCCGGGCGCGAGACGGAGATCGAGGGCGCCGAGGGCGCGCGCGGCGCGCTCGTGGCAGGCGTGCCGGTGCACTCCGTGCGCTCCATGGGCTACGTGGCCAGCCAGGAGGTCGTGTTCGGCTCGCTCGGCCAGACGCTCTCCATCCGCCACGACTCGTGGGACCGCGAGTCGTACATGCCGGGCGTGCTGCTGGGCATTCGCAGCGTGGGCGGGCGGTCGGGCCTGATTGTAGGTTTGGAGAACTTCATGGCGTGAGGGCGGTACCAAGCCTCCGCCCATGGCATAATAAACGTTTGTACGATAGGCAAGGTTCGGCGCGGCGGATGCCATCCGCCCGCCGCCGTGCAGTGAGATGAGGAGTCAGCATGTCGCAAGAGCCCCGTTTCGGCCGCATGATACCGGCCATGGTTACCCCGTTCGACGAGAACCGCGAGCTCGACGTGGACAAGGTCCAGGCTCTCGCCGCGCGCCTCGTGGACGGCGGCAGCGACTCGCTCATCATCAACGGCACGACGGGGGAGAGCCCGACCGTGTTCTATCCGCAGAAGATCGACCTGTTCCGCGCCGTGGTGGAGGCGGTGGGCGACCGCGTGCCCGTCATCGCGAACGTGGGCGACAACTGCACGGCCGACACGGTGGACTTCGCGCGCGAGGTGGCGGAGCTTGGCGTCGACGGCTTCATGTGCGTGGTGCCGTACTACAACAAGCCCCCGCAAGAAGGTATCTACCAGCACTTCCGCACCATCGCGAACGCGGTGGAGCTGCCCATCATCCTGTACAACATCCCGGGCCGCTGCGTGGTTAACATGGAGGCCGAGACCACGCTGCGCCTGGCGCACGAGTGCGCCAACGTCGTGGCCGTCAAGGAGGCTTCGGGGAAGCTGGACCAGGTGAAGGCCATCGTCGAAGACGCGCCGGAAGGCTTCGCCGTGTACTCGGGCGACGACGCCGCCACCTACGACATCATGAGGCTGGGAGGCGCCGGCGTCATCTCCACCATCGGCAACGTGGCGCCCGGGCGCATGAAGGAGATCGTGGACTTGTGCGCGGCAGGCGACTGGGAGGCGGCTGCGGCCGCGAACGAGGCGCTCATGCCGCTCATGAAGGGCCTGTTCGAAACGTCGAACCCCATCCTCGTGAAGGAGGCGCTCAAGCTCTTGGGCTTCCCGGTGGGAGGCGTGCGCCTTCCTCTGGTGGACGCCACCCCCGAGCAGTCCGAGCGCCTGGCCGCCATCATGAGGGAAGTCGGCGTGCTGGACGCGTAAGGCGCGTCCGAAACTGACAACGCAAGGTTGCGTCGCCCCGGGGCGACGCTGCAAGACAAACCGCGACGAGCGGGCGCGCCTCCTATCGGAGCGCCCTGCCCGCAGGATCGCCCGAACGGGCGGCTGCGGCGGTAGCGGAGCCGAGGCGAAGCCGGGAATCCCGGCTCTTCGTCTATGCGCACCCGATCGCGCAAGACCGGAAAGACAAGGTACTTATGGAACAGCAGAACAACCAGCGCTCCGAGCGCCGTTCGCAGGAGCAGTCCCGCAACGGCCGCGGCGGGGGCAACGGCAACGGCGCCAAGGGAGCCGCGCGCGGCGCCGAGAAGAAGACGCGCTCCTACAAGCACGTGCAGCTCGAGCATCGCCGTCCCCAGCTTTCTAAGGCGGGGCAGGGCCAGCAGAAGCAGGGCGGCCAGCAGAATGCGCGCCGCGCCAACTTCAACTCGCCGAAGAAGGACCCGAACGCCACGCTCAAGATCATCCCGCTCGGCGGCCTCGACGCCATCGGCAAGAACATGACCGTGTTCGAGTGCAAGGGCGACATGATCCTGGACGACGCGGGCCTCATGTTCCCCGACGACGATCATCCGGGCATCGACCTCATCCTGCCCGACTACACCTACGTGCTGGAGAACGCCGACAAGCTGCGCGGCATCATCATCACGCACGGCCACGAGGACCACACCGGCACGCTGCCGTACCTCATGAAGGACCTCGACCGCCAAGTGCCCATCTACGGCACGAAGATGACGCTCGGCCTCATCGAGGGCAAGTTCGCCGAGCACAAGATCAAGAACGCCAAGCTCATCGAGATCAAGCCGGGCGACCAGGTGAAGCTCGGCTGCTTCACGGCCGAGTTCTTCGCCGTGAACCACTCCATCCCGGGCGCCGTGGGCGTGTTCTTCCAGAGCCCGGCCGGGAACGTGCTGCATACGGGCGACTTCAAGCTGGACCAGACGCCCATCGACGGCGTGACCACCGACTTCGGCGCGCTTGCGAAGTTCTCCAAGGCGGGCGTCGACCTTATGATGAGCGACTCCACGAACGCCCAGAACCCCAGCTTCACGCCCTCGGAGGCCGAGGTGGGCAAGGAGCTGCGCAAGATCATCTCCCAAGCGCGCGGCCGCGTCATCATCGCCTCGTTCGCCAGCCACATCCACCGCATGCAGCAGATCTGCGACGCCGCGCGCGACAACGGCCGCAAGGTCGTGGTCACGGGCCGCTCCATGATCCAGAACACCGATATCGCGCGCCGCCTGGGCTACCTGAACATCCCCGACGAGGACATCGTGGACGCCTACGACCTCAAGGGCATCCCGCCCGAGCAGGTGGTCATCATGTGCACGGGCAGCCAGGGCGAGCCGCTCTCGGCGCTGGCCCGCATCGCGAACGGCGAGCACAAGACCATCGACCTGGAGCAGGGCGACACCGTCATCATCTCGGCCACGCCGGTGCCCGGCAACGAGAAGGCCGTCACCCGCGTCATCAACTCGCTGGCGAAGATAGGCGCCGACGTCTACGACAAGAAGCGCGCCATGGTGCACGTGTCCGGCCACGCCGGCGCCGAGGAGCTGAAGCTGGTGCTGTCCATCGTGCAGCCGAACGCGTTCATGCCCGTGCACGGCGAGGCCACGCACCTGCGCGCCCATGCCAAGCTGGCCGAGGCGACAGGAGTGCCCGCCGAGAACGTGTTCATCTGCGAGAACGGCGAGGGCCTGGAGCTTTCGAGCAGGGGCGTGAAGCGCGGCGAGACCGTGCAAAGCGGCATCGTGTTCGTGGACGGCCTGTCGGTGGGCGACACGTCGCAGGACGTGCTCGACGAGCGCAACGCGCTCGGCTCGCAGGGCTTCGCCTCGGTGGCGGCCGCCATCTCGTCCAAGCGCAAGGACGTGGTGGGCGAGGTGCAGGTGGAGATGCACGGCATCACGGGAGGCGACGACGACTACCTCGTGCGCGAGGCGCGCACCACGGTGAAGAACGCCCTCAAGCGCCAGCTGGGCAAGGGAGGCGGCCAGAAGGAGCTCAAGAAGGCCGCCCGCGACGCGCTGCTCTCGCTTCTGTGGGAGCGCACGAAGCAGCGCCCCATGGCCATCGTGAACTTGCTGGAAGTTTAGGCTATAATGGCCGCATGCGTCCGCGCGCATGCGGCTCTCCGGCCGCGCAACCGAACCAGAAACGCACTCTAAACGCAGCAAAAGGAGCTGGGCCGTGGCCCGTCAGTCAGCACCCGCATCGAACAAGTCGAAACCGTCCCCCGGCGCCAAGCCGAAGGGCAAGGCGGCCTCGCCCGCCGAGAAGAGCGCCCGCAAGGGCGGCGGCAAGGCCGCGAAGGCCGCCCCTGCCCCAGACGGGCATCTCATCGACGATCGCACGCGCCGCGACATCACGGGCGTCGCGTTCGCCGTGGCGGCCGTCGTGCTGTTCGTGGCAGCCGTCATGCCCACGAATGCCGTGGTCACGTCGTTCGTCTCGACGGCACTGCACCTGACGCTCGGCCTGGGCGCCTACCTGCTGCCGTTCTTCCTGCTCGTCATCGGCGCGAGCTTCCTCATTCGCTTCGACCGCGAGCGCGTTCCGGCGCGCGTGTCGGTGGGCCTCGTTATGATACTGGCCGCCGTGCTCGTGCTGCTGGCGCTGTTCACGCCGCTGGTTCCCGGCGAGGAGGGGGCGCCGGCGGCGCTCTTCGACCCCGTGCAGCTCTCCGCACGCGGCGGTTACGTGGGCGCCGGCGTCGCCTGGGTGGGCTTTACGCTGTTCGGGCAGGTCATTTCGTGCATCATCATGTTCGGCGTCATGGCGGCCGGATTCGTGGTCATCGGTTTCTCGCTCTCGAAGCTCATCGAGCGCGTGCAGGACAGGCGCGCCGAGGCCGAGGGGGATGGGGACGTGCTGGGAGCACCGGCCTACGCCCGCGTGAAGAAGGCCGGGGAGGCGGGCGGCTTCGTGCCGCTCACGGCAGGAGAGGGCGCCGCGCCCACGAGCGTGCTGCCACGTGCCAGGAAGGGGCGCCGGGGCGAAGGCGCCGCGGCCGGCGAGGAGGCGAAGGGCAAGCCGAAGCATCCCTCGTCCTCGCTCGACACGCAGGTCATCGGCGGGCGGCGCGCGCCCTTCGACGCGCCCGACGCCGTGGAGCAGCCCCTGACGCGCAAGCTCGGCCGCGCGCGGGCCGCAGCCGACGCCGAGAAGAAGGCCTCCTCTCCCAAGGCGCCGTCCTCCTCGGCCACGCCGCTTGCCACCCCCCGCCCGGCGGACGGCTTCGAGCTGCCCCCCTTCGACATCCTGGCCACCAGCACGTCTGCCAAGAAGGACAAGGCCACCGACGCCGAGCTGACCGAGACGGCGGCCTGCCTCCAGGAGACGCTCGAGAGCTTCGCCATCATGGCCGAGGTCGTGGGCTGGGTGGCCGGCCCCACGGTGACGCTCTTCAAGGTGGACCTGCCCGCCGGCGTGCGCGTGAGCCGCATCACGGCACTCGAGCAGGACATCGCGCTCGCGCTCGCCGCGCCCGGCGTGCGCATCTTCGCGCCCATCCCCGGTACGAATTACGTGGGCATCGAGGTGCCCAACCGCACGCGCCAGACCGTGCTCTTGGGCGACGTGCTGAAGGACGCCCCGGCCGGCCCCTTGCAGGTGGCCATCGGCAAGGACGTGGAGGGGCGCTCCATCGTGTCGGACCTGGCCAAGATGCCCCACCTGCTCATCGGCGGCACCACGGGCTCCGGCAAGTCGGTGTCCGTGAACGCCATGATCATGTCCATCCTCATGCGCGCCACGCCCGCCGAGGTGCGCTTCATCATGATCGACCCGAAGCGCGTGGAGTTCACGCCCTACAACGGCATCCCGCACCTCTACGTGCCGGTGGTCACCGAGGCCCGCGAGGCGGCGAGCGCCCTGTCGTGGGGCGTGGCGGAGATGGAGCGGCGCCTGAAGGTGTTCTCGAAGGTGGGCGCCCGCAACATCGGCCAGTACAACGCCAAGGTGCAGGCCGAGCAGGCCGCCATCGAGAAGGCCGTGGAGGAGGGCAAGGAGCCGCCGTCCGCGGAGCTGGGCGACGAGCTGCCCTACATCGTCATCATCATCGACGAGCTGGCCGACCTCATGATGAACGTGGGCAAGGAGGTTGAGTTCTCCATCAGCCGCATCGCGCAGCTCGCGCGCGCGGCCGGCATCCACCTCATCGTGGCCACCCAGCGCCCGTCCACGAACGTGGTCACGGGCCTTATCAAGGCGAACATCACGAACCGCATCGCGTTCAACGTGGCCAGCGGCATCGACAGCCGCGTCGTGCTCGACACGCCGGGCGCCGAGCGCCTCATCGGCCTGGGCGATCTCCTGCTGTCGAAGCCCGAATACGCCAAGCCCCAGCGCATCCAGGGCTGCTACGTGTCCGAAGACGAGATCAACGCCGTGGTGGAGCTGCTCAAGGCGCAGGGCGAGCCCGAGTACCACTCGGAGATCCTCCAGACGAACCTCATCACGCTGGGCGCGTCGCAGCCGGACGGCAGCGGCGGCTCGTGCACCTCGGACGACCCCCTTGTGTGGGAGGCGGCCGAGATCGTGGTGTCGAGCGGCCTCGGCTCGACGTCGAACATACAGCGGCGCCTGAAAGTTGGCTATTCGCGCGCCGGGCGTATAATGGACATGCTCGAGGAAAAGGGCGTCGTGGGGCCGCCGAACGGCAGCAAGCCCCGTGAGGTCCTGGTGGACGCCATGGAGTTGGAAACGTTGAAGGCGTTCGAGGCGCAGGACTCATGCGAGGAGTAGCGACGTGGCACAGGTGACATTCGGAACGGTTTTGCAGGAAGCCCGCGAACGGAAGGGCATGGATCTGTCCACGGCGGCCCGGCGCCTGCGCATCAGGCCCGATATCCTGCGATCCATCGAGGAAGACGACTTCGCGCGCATGCCCCCACGCGGCTACACGCGCAACATGGTGAACGCCTACGCGCGCCTTCTAGGGCTTAACCCCACCGAGATCACCCGCATGTACCTGGACGAGGCCTACGCCTACCAGGTGGGCCGCGCGCGATCGGATGTACGGCCGAGCGGCTTCGACATGGGCGGCACATCGCGCACGAAGCGCTCCGGCGCCGCGCGTCCGGTCCCGCCCGAGGAGCCCGAGGAGCGGGTGCCGCGCCAGAACGCGTTCGGGCGCACGCTCTACGACGATCGCACCGCCTACACGCGCTCCGACTACGGCCGCAGTGCGGCTCCGGCAGCCGGGGGGCGCGTCTACTCCGAGGGCCGCACGCACACGAGCCGCCATTCGGCGCTGCCGAACGGCCAGTACACGAACTTCTACGCGGGGCCCAAGGCCCCGAGCGGGGTGCAGTCGAAGCTCCCGTTCCTCATTGCGGGAGCGGTTATCCTCGTGGTGCTGGTCGTCGTGCTCGTGTTCGCGTTCGGGGGCAAGGGCGGCGGCGAGGAGGACCTGCCGACCGTGCCCGTGACGGGCATCGACGACACCACCCAGGGCGAGGGGGACGAGGGCTCCCAGGAACCCGTCGCGCCGCCTGCGCCGGTGGCGCCCACGAGCGCCAAGGTCGTGTACGAGGTGGCGTCGGGGGAGTCGGTGTACATGGACATCTACGAGGACGGAAACATCACCTCGGGCGGCACCGTCGACGGACCTGCCAAGAAGGAGTTCGACGTCACCGGCACGTTCAAGATCGTCACTTCGAACCCTGGCGGCGTGACCGTCACCGTAGACGGGACGAAGCTCGAGTCGACGGGCGACGAGAGCACCGGCATCTATTCCTTCAGCGTGGACTTCCCGGCCATCCTCGAGCAGTGGAAGGCCGACCATCCGACCGCCGGCACGGCGGGAACAGCCGGCACAGCGGGAACGGGCTCGTCCGGCTCTGGCACGACGGACGGCGCGAGCACGCCGGCCGCCTAGCCCTTCGTCGGCTGATCGCCTACGTGCATGTTCGGGCTGCCTCCCTGACTCGGCTGGCCGAGGACGCGCGTTCGATGCCGGCCGCCCCGGCGCATCCGGCCAGCCTCCGAGGTTGCCGCGCGCCCGGGACGGCCATTTTTGCGCGCATGCTCTCGGCCGCTGTTGGAGAAGAACGCCTCGGCCCCTCCCTTCGCACCTTGCGAAACTCGCCGGCTGGTAAAGAAAAAGCCGCTCGCCGTCCCTTTTCCTTCGCACCCTTAGGCTCGCTGACGAAGAAGAGCCGTCTCGTCCCGTTCCCTTCGAGCTCTGTGTAACTCGCCTGCAATCACGGCGCGGGCGGGACGAAATGCGGTATGCTGGTCGGAAACGAAAAAACGAGACGGCCCGCGCGCTTGGCGGGCCGATGAGGAAGGGAGCACCCATGGCGAAAGAGTGCAGCTTCGACGTCGTGTCCACGGTGGACATGCAGGAGGTCGACAACGCGTTCCAGCAGGCGAAGAAGGAGCTCGCGCAGCGCTACGACCTGAAGGATTCCGGCGCGGAGATCACGCTCGACAAGGCGAACAAGGCCATCACGGTGGCCGCCCCGGCGGAGTTCGTGGCCAAGCAGGTCATCGACGTCATCGCCTCGAAGCTCGTGAAGCGCGGCATCGATTTGGGCGCCGTGAAGTGGGGCGAGGTGCAGCCGGCGGCCGGGCAGAGCGTGCGCCAGACGGCCAACGTCGTCGAGGGCATCGACAAGGACACGGCCGGCAAGATCAACAAGGACATCAAGGCCACGAAGCTCAAGGTGAAGGTGCAGATCGAGGGCGACAAGCTGCGCGTGTCGAGCACCTCCCGCGACACGCTCCAGGAGGTTATCGCCTTCCTGAAGGGCCAGGACTACGGCCAGCCGCTCCAGTACGTCAACTACCGCTAGGCCGCGCGGTGGGCAACGAGAGGGCGCGCGGGGGCGAGGGCCGGAAGTCCGTGGCGTTCGTCACGCTGGGATGCGCCAAGAACGAGGTGGACACCGAGCACATGCGCGCCCGGGCGACCGGGGCAGGCTACGCGCTGACGGACGACCCCGAGACGGCCGACGCCATCGTGGTGAACACGTGCTCGTTCATACAGGCGGCCACCGAGGAGAGCCTCGAGGCGATCTTCGAGGCGGCCGACCTGCCGAACGTGCGTGACGGCGGGGCCGCGCTCGTCGTGGCCGGCTGCATGCCGGCGCGCTACGGCGAGGATCTCAAGGCCGAGCTGACCGAGGCGGGCGCCTTCGTGCCCTGCTCGCGCGAGGACGACATCGCGCTCGTGCTGGCCGGCGTCATCGGCGAGGCGTCGCCCGGGGCGGAGAGCCTGGAGGACGCGGGCGCCGGGGCGGAGGAGCGCGGCCCTGTGTCGGCCTACGTGAAGATATCGGACGGCTGCGACCGTTTCTGCTCGTACTGCACCATCCCGTACATCCGCGGACGCTATCGCAGCTTCCCGCTCGACGACGTGCGTTCCGAGGTGGCGGCCAAGGTGGCGGCCGGCGTGCGCGAGATCGTGCTCATCGCCCAGGACACGGGCCGCTGGGGCGCGGACTTCGAGGAGCCCTCGACGCTGGCCGCGCTCGTGGGCACGCTGGCCGAGGAGCATCCCGGCACGTGGTTCCGCGTCATGTACCTGCAACCCGAGGGGCTGACCGACGAGTACCTCGAGGCCGTGGCGGCACATGCCAACGTGTGCGACTACTTCGACATCCCATTGCAGCACGTTGACGCGGGGATCCTGCGCGCCATGAACCGCACAGGGTCGCGCGACGAGTTCGAGGCGCTGCTCGCGCGCGTGCGTCGCCGCATCCCGGACGCCACGCTGCGCACGACGCTCATCGCGGGGTTCCCCGGCGAGACGGACGACCAGTTCGAGGATCTCTGCGCTTTCGCGGAGGATGCCGGCTTCGACTACGTGGGCGTGTTCCCCTACTCGCGCGAGGAGGGCACGCGCGCGTTCGACCTGCCAGGCCAGGTGGACGATGACGAGAAAGCCGACCGGGCCCAGCGCCTGCGCGACGTGGCGGACGCCGTGTGCGCGCCGCGCGTTGCCGAGCGTATCGGCCGCGAGCTCGATGTGCTCGTGGAGGGCCGCGAGGAGGACGGGCAGCTGTTCGGCCGCGCCATGTGCCAGGCTCCCGAGGTCGACGGCGTCACCTACCTCGAGGCCGGCGAGGTGGGGCAGGTCGTGCGCGTGACGATAGGGGACACGCTGCTCTACGAGATGGAAGGGGCGTGATCCAGGCCCATGGCCCCAACCGACCAGGCGAGGCCGGCTTCGACCGACAAGCTGTGGACGCCCGCCAACATCGTCACGCTCGCGCGCATCTGCCTCGTGCCGGTGTTCGTGGTCGTGCTCATCAGCCCGTGGCCGCAGTGGCTGGGGCTGCCGCAGGTGGCCGACGATGCGAAGAGCCTCATCGCGGCCGGCATCTTCATCCTCATATCGTGCACCGACTGGCTCGACGGCTACCTGGCCCGCAGCCGCGGCGAGGTCACGGACTTCGGCAAGTTCATGGACCCGCTGGCCGACAAGATACTCGTGGCCGCGGCGCTGCTCGCGCTCATCGAGCTGGGGTCGCTGCCCAGCTGGGTCGCGCTCGTCATCCTGGCGCGCGAGTTCATCGTGTCGGGCGTGCGCATGGTGGCCGCCAGCGAGGGCGTGGTCATCGCGGCCAGCTGGTACGGCAAGTTCAAGACCGTGTTCCAGATGGTCGCCATCGTGCTGTTCTGCGTGAAGGACTCCTACATGGTGGGCAGCCTGAACGCGGCTTTCAACGACTGGCTGTGGGTGCTGAGCTGGGGCGTGATGATCGTCGCGCTCGTGCTGACCGTGGTGTCCATGCTCGACTACATCGCGAAGGCGCGCCATCTCATAGGGTTCGGGCGCAAGCCCAAGGACGCGCCTGCGGGCGACTCCGGGAACGGCGCGCCGGCCGACGGGCCAGTTCCCTTGGAGGGCGCGGCCGTTGCGGGCGCGGCAGGGAAGTCCCGGCCGATCACGGATGCCGAGGCGGCCTCCATCGAGCCCGAGGCGCTCGACGCCCTGGCGCGCAGGGTGCTCGGGTCCGCACGGCGGGCCGGGGTGCGGCTCGGCACGGCCGAGAGCCTCACCGGGGGCCTGATAGCCGCCGTGCTCACCGGCGTGCCGGGCAGCTCGGAGACGGTGCGCGGCGGCGTGGTGAGCTACGTGGACGACGTGAAGCACGAGGTTCTGGGCGTGCCGCGCGAGACGCTCGAGCGGCACGGCGCGGTGAGCGCGGAAACGGCGCGCGCCATGGCCCAGGGCGCGCGGCGCGATCTGGATGCCGACGTGGCGGTATCCGTCACGGGCATAGCCGGGCCGGGCGGGGCCGAGCCGGGGAAGCCGGTGGGCACGGTGTGGATCGGGCTGGCCGATGCGGAGGGCGCCGAGGCGCGCCTGCACGAGTTCCCGGGTGATCGCGGCCAGGTGCGCCTGCTGACCGTGCGCGCCGCGCTGGAGCGGCTGGAAGAGGCCTTGGAGGGCGCTGGCAAATGATGCTCCGCGCCGCTGCGGGCCTCGTTGCATTTCCGCTGGACTCGCACTGGAAACGGGCAAGGTCCGCACGGTGAGCGGGCAAGGTTCCTGCAAGGTCTGCACGGTCGCCGCGCGTGGTCCGCGCAAGGTTTCGGCGGCTCCCCGACGGCTTTTCTCCGGTTGCCGTGCAAGGTTGCGGCAGTATGCTTTTCCAGCAGCGAATCGGGCTGCACGTCTTGACAGACAAACAAATGTACGCATAATAGAGGAATGACGAAAAGCCGCTACGCCGGGGGAAGAAGGACCATGAACGACGAAAAAGCGAAGATGCTCAAGCTCACGACCGACCAGATCGAGTCGAAGTTCGGGCAGGGATCCATCATGAAGCTCGGCGAGGACGGCAAGGAGCTCAACATCGGCGTGATCCCCACGGGCGCGCTGCCGCTCGATGCCGCGCTCGGTATCGGCGGCGTGCCGCGGGGCCGCATCATCGAGGTGTACGGCCCCGAGTCGAGCGGCAAGACCACGCTCGCGCTGCAGATCCTCGCGGAGGCGCAGGCCATGGGCGGCATCGTGGCGTTCATCGATGCCGAGCACGCGCTCGACCCGGTGTACGCGGCGCGCCTGGGCGTGGATATCGACGAGGTGCTCATCTCCCAGCCCGACACCGGCGAGCAGGCCCTCGAGATCTGCGACATGCTCGTGCGCTCCGGCGCCATCGACGCGGTGGTCGTGGACTCCGTGGCCGCGCTCGTGCCCCGTGCCGAGATCGAGGGGGAGATCGGCGACACCACGGTAGGCCTGCAGGCGCGCCTCATGTCGCAGGCCCTGCGCAAGCTGGCGGGCTCGCTCTCCAAGTCGAACACCACCTGCATCTTCATCAACCAGCTGCGCGAGAAGATCGGCGTCATGTTCGGCAACCCCGAGACCACCACGGGCGGCCGCGCCCTCAAGTTCTTCTCCAGCGTGCGCATCGACATCCGCCGTATCGACTCCATCAAGAAGGACGGCGAGATCACGGGCAACCGCGTGCGCGCCAAGGTTGTGAAGAACAAGGTGGCGCCGCCGTTCAAGCAGGCCGAGTTCGACCTCATGTACGGAGAGGGCATCTCGCGAGAAGGCTGCATCGTCGACATGGCGGTGGAGGCCGGCGTGGCCAAGAAGAGCGGCGCGTGGTACACCTACGGCGAGGAACGCCTGGGCCAGGGCCGCGAGGCGGCGAAGCAGACGCTCAAGGAGAATCCCGACCTGCGCGAGGAGATTGAGCTCAAGGTACGCGAGGCCTTCGAGATCCCCGTTATCACCCGCACCGCCGACGAGGCCGACGCGCTGTCTCCCGTGGCGAAGCCTGCCAAAAAGAAGTAGCATGTCCGACGCCGAGGTGAAGGCGCGCCTGCGTGCCCAGATAGCCGCCATCGAGGGATCGTCGCCCGCCTGCAAGGACAGCGCCTCCCACGGGGCCGTCGGCCCCTATCGGGAGGCGGAGGTCTCCGAGGGGTTCTGCACCCCCGATGAGGGCGCCGGGGCTTTCCGCAGGGCTTCCCGCTCTTCCTGCACGGGTGTCCGAGCCCTTCGCGATGCAGCCGACTGCCTTGGCCGCTTGGTGCCTGGGTTCTCGCAGGAGGGTGACGGCCTGGGCGCCGCAGCCGGCAGCCCCGCAGACTCGAGCGGGGGCCGTGTCCCGCTGGCGGCGCGAACCGGAGCCTCCGCTGCCGACGAAGCCGAGCGCGCCTTCCGCAAGATCGAGCGCCTCGCCCTCGCGCGCGAGCAAGCCTCGGCCGCGCTGCGGGCGCGCCTCGCGCGCGAGGGCTTCGCGCCCGAGGCGGCGGACGCCGCGGTGGACCGCGCTCTCTCCTGCGGGCTCGTTGACGACGCCCGCTATGCCGAGGTGCTGGTGCGCAGCCGCCTGTCCCAGGGCCGCGGGGCCCAGGGGATCGCGGCCGAGCTCGACGCCCTGGGCATCGACGCGTCCGTCGTGCCCGGTTGGCCCGAAGAGTTCGCCGTCGACCACGAGAGCGAGGTGGAGCGCGCGCTCGCCCTGCTCGACCGCAAGCCTCCCCGCGCGAAGAACAGGCGCGACGCCGCGTTCCGCCGCCTTGTCCAGAAGGGCTTCGGGGCGTCGGTGGCTTCCACCGCCGCCCGTGTTTGGAGCGAGGGGGAGGAGTGCCAGTAGCGACGGCATCGCTTGCGCTTTCACACTTGACATCATAAGGAATACCTTATAATATTAAGTCTAATCTTATACGGAGGATCGATGGGCTGGCATGTTGATATCGACTTGATCAAGCCTTGGCTCGATACCCAAGATCTCGTCACGGTTTCCTGCATAGAAGCTGCGATCGAGGAACTTGAACGGAAGGGCCCGAGTCTCGGCAGGCCGCTGGTTGATCACATCAAGGACTCCGAGTTTTGCAATATGAAGGAGCTCCGTCCTGCATCGCCCGGGAGATCGGAAGTCCGCATTTTGTTTGCCTTCGATCCGAAAAGACATGCGATCATGCTTTTCGCCGGCGACAAATCGTCCGGAGGGAGAAGCCGCGAGAAATGGAACGGATGGTACCGATCGGCCATTCCCTTGGCGGAAAAACGCTATCGCGAGCATCTAGGACGATTGGAGTGAACGATGGACATTCACGAGTATGCTATCAAGCGCGGTGTCACCCAGGAAATGCGCGATCAAGCTCGCCGTGCTACGCAGGCTAAGGTCGATGCGTACGACCTTAGCCAGGCGCGCAAGGAGCGCGATCTGACTCAAAGTGAGGTAGCAGCCAAGATGGGCGTCTCCCAATGCCGCGTATCGGAGCTCGAGGCCGGTCGGCTCGCCACGATGCGCGTCGATACACTGTCGCGCTACATTTCGAGCCTTGGTGGTAAGCTCGTTATCAGCGCTGAATGGCCCGACAAGACCATCCCTTTGACCATCTAAAATCCCAAAATCCGACACTGCAGTGATGATTGCCTGCATTGTGCGCATGCAGCGCGGTACGCAGAGCTCAAAACCGCCCACCGACCTCGTTTTCCGCTATTTTTCTGACAGGACTTCACCAAATGGGGAACAAGCCTTATCATGTGGTATAGCTTGAGTGAGACGTACCCGATAGGGTATTTCATATAGATACAATTCCATATGATCGCCCCCGTATTGCGTGCTCTTCGCTCATGCCCGGTTCGTGGAACCGGCCTTTTTATGTAAACCGAGCAATGTGAACAACGCATATCAGAAACCAAAACGAAAGGGGGAGGCATGCCCGAGATCATCTGGCTGCTCATCGGTGCCGTGATAGGCATCGCCCTCGGCTTCGTCGGTGCCCGCTTCCTGGCCAGCTCGTCCGCGAAACGTGCGGCGCAAGAGGCCGAGACCGTGGTTGCCGACGCGAAACGACAAGCCGAAACACTGCGTCGCGAGGCCATCGTCGAAGCCAAGGACGAGGTCCTGAAGCTGAAGCAGGAGGCCCAGGCCGAGAACAAGGAGCGCATGCGCGAGGTGCGCGCCGCGGAGAACCGCGTGTCGCAGCGCGAGGAGTCGCTCGATCGCCGCGTGGAGTCGCTCGACGCCCGCGAGCATCAGATATCGTCCCAGCAGGGCCAGCTCGACCGTCGCGAGCGCGACCTCGAGGAAGCTGCCCGGGAGATCGACCGCCGCCTGGAGCGCGTGGCCGGCATGACGCCGGAGGAGGCGAAAGCCGAGCTGCTCGACACCCTCAAGGACGAGGTCGTGCACGAGTCCGCCGCCATCATCCGCGACTCCGAGGCCCGCACGAAGGCCGAGGCCGACAAGAAGGCCCGCTCCATCCTGAGCCTGGCCATCCAGCGCGTGGCGGCCGACCACTCCGCCGAGAACACGGTGAGCGCCATCCATATCCCGTCGGATGACCTCAAGGGCCGCATCATCGGGCGCGAGGGCCGCAACATCCGCTCGTTCGAGCAGCTCACCGGCACGAACCTCATCATCGACGACACCCCGGAGTGCGTGACCATCTCGTGCTTCGACCCGGTGCGCCGCGAGATAGGCCGCGTGACCATGGAGAACCTCGTGGCCGACGGGCGCATCCATCCGGCGCGCATCGAGGAGATGTTCGGCAAGGCCGAGGCGTTCGTGAACCAGCGCGTGCAGGAGGCGGGCGAGCAGGCCGCCTTCGACACCGGTATCCACGACCTGCATCCCGAGCTCGTGCGCACGCTCGGCCGCCTGCGCTACCGCACCTCCTACGGCCAGAACGTGCTGAACCACTCGCTCGAGGTGGCCTACCTCTCGGGCGTTATGGCTGCGGAGCTGGGGCTCGACCCCATCCCGGCCAAGCGCGCAGGGCTCTTGCACGACCTGGGCAAGGCCGTCGACCACGAGGTCGAGGGCAGCCATGCCGTCATCGGCGCCGACCTGGCGCGCCGCTTCGGCGAGAAGCAGGACATCGTCCATGCCATCGAGGCGCACCACAACGACGTGGAGCCCTCGAGCGTGCTCGCCGTGCTCGTGCAGGCCGCCGACGCCGTGTCGGCCGCCCGCCCCGGAGCCCGCAAGGAGACGCTCGACGCCTACATCAAGCGCCTCGAGAAGCTCGAGGAGATCGCGAACTCCTACAAGGGCGTGGAGCGCACCTACGCTATCCAGGCCGGTCGCGAAGTGCGCGTGATGGTGGAGCCCGAGGTGGTGGACGAGGCCGCCACGACCGTGCTCGCCCACGACATCGCGCACCGCATAGAGAACGAGATGCAGTACCCCGGCCAGGTGAAGGTTGTGGTCATCCGCGAGAGCCGCGCGGTCGGCGTCGCGAAGTAAGGCGACCCCGGCATGGCCGACGGCTCGCTGGAAGCCTTCATAGAGAACGTCAGCGGCGACAGCCATCTCCGGGTCGAGGCAGACCTCGGGGATGGTTTCGTCCGTTTGAGGAGCGCGGAGGCCGAGCGGCGGCAAGCCGCCCACGACATCCGCTCCACGGAGGACATCGTCATCGAGATGCTGCGCAACGCGCGCGACGCCCATGCCAAGAGCGTGTTCGCGGCCGTGTCCCGCGAGGGCGGCCGCCGGCGCATCGTCATGGTGGACGACGGCGACGGCGTTCCGCCCGCTCTGCACGAGCGGGTGTTCGAGCCGCGCGTCACCTCCAAGCTCGATACCATGCACTTGGACAAGTGGGGCGTGCACGGCCGCGGCATGGCCCTGTACTCCATCGCCGTGAACGCCGAGACGGCGCGCATAGCCGCCTCGGATGCAGGTCTGGGTTCCTCGTTCATCGTGGAGACAGACCTGGCACGCGTGGGGGAGAAGGCCGACCAGTCCAGCTTTCCCGTCTTCGAGCGCACCGACGCGGGGACCGTGGCCGTGCGGGGGCCGAAGAACATTCTGCGCACCGTGTGCGAGTTCGCTCTCGAGTGCCGCCGCGACTGCACCGTCTACCTGGGCTCCGTGACCGACGTCGTGGCCACGCTCTACGCGTTCGGCCTCTCGTCGCTCACGGCGGCATCGCGTGCGTTTGGGCATGCCGACGAGCTGCCCGTGTGCAAGCGCCTGGCCCTCGCCGCAGACCCGGCGGAGCTCGCGGGCATAGCCGGGTCGCTGGGGCTCGCCCTGTCCGAGCGTTCGGCGCGCCGCGTGCTGGACGGCGAGATAGCGCCGCTGTCCCCTCTGCTCGACCGCGTGCGCATCGGCAACGACGCTCCCGAGCCTGCAGCCCCGCGCACCGCAGCCCCGTCCGCCTCCGAAGACGCGCGGGGTCTCAAGCTGGCCCGCGAGGATCTGGACGACTTCGCGGGCCAGGTGGCCGCCGCGTACCGCGACGTCGCGCAACGCTACTACTTGGAGCCCGACGTGCAGCCCGAGGTGCGCGTGGGCAAGGACGGCATCCGCATCCATATCCCCGTGAGCAAGCTCCGCTAAGTTCCACATAAGCTGCGCCGCCTGGTCGGCGAACGGCCATATCCGCAGGTTGCACGCCATACCATTAATAGCTAGAATAACGGTACCGTGAAAAAGCGGCGCGCGGGCGCCGCACGCATATTGAACGCACGCCAAACGCACGAGCAACGTACTCAAACGACGAAGGATATGCATGACCGCACCCGAGCACAAGCCGGACATCGGCTGCCTGAAGGTTTCATCGAAATCGTCGCCCGCTTCCGTGGCCGGAGCCATCGCCGGCATGGTGAAGGACGGCGTCGGCGTGGAGATACAGGCCGTCGGGGCCGGAGCGGTGAACCAAGCCGTGAAGGCCATCGCCATCTCGCGCGGTTTCCTGTCGCCCGTGGGCATCGAGATCGCCTGCGTGCCCTCCTTTGCGGACATCGTTATCGACGGCGAGTACCGCACGGCCATTCGCTTCGCAGTCGAACCGCGCTACACGCGCGGCGTCTCCATGCCCGCTGCCGGCGGGGAAGCGGAAGCCGCCCCGTCCGCCCCTGCGCACTGAGGATCGCCATGCACACGCATACCCCGTTCACGAACCTCGCGTTCTGCATCCGCACGTTCGGCTGCCAGATGAACAAGCACGATTCCGAGCGCGTCGCCGGCATGCTCGAAGGCCTGGGCGCGCTGCCCGTCGATGCCATCGAGGATGCCGACCTCGTTGTGTTCATGACGTGCTGCGTGCGCGAAGCCGCCGACACGCGCCTCTACGGTCAGGTGGCCTCGCTCAAGAACACTCCGCTGCGCGCCGGCACCCCCCTGTCCAAGCGCGTCGTGGCCGTGGGCGGCTGCATCGGGCAGCGCGACGGGCAGAAGCTCGTCGATGAGCTGCCGCACCTGGACGTGGTGTTCGGCACGCACAACCTGGGCTCGCTTCCGCGACTGCTGGAAGAGGCGCTCGACGAGGGGGGCCATCACGTGGAGGTGCTCGACGCCGGCTCGTCGTTTGCCTCGGAGCTGCCGACGGCGCGCGAGCACGCGTGGGCCGCTTGGCTTCCCATCGCGCAGGGTTGCAACAACTTCTGCTCGTACTGCATCGTGCCCTACGTGCGCGGCCGAGAGAAGTCGCGCCCGCTCGAGGATATCGTAGCCGAGGCGGAGGGCTACGTGGCCGCCGGCGTGAAGGAGATCACCCTTCTGGGCCAGAACGTGAACTCCTACGGCCGCGACCTGTACGGCTCGCCCCGCTTCGCGGCCGTGCTCGATGCGCTCGACGCCACGGGCATCGAGCGCCTGCGCTTCGCGACGAGCCATCCGAAGGACCTCACCGACGAGGTCATCGGCAGGTTCGGCACGCTGCGCTCGCTCATGCCGGCGCTGCACCTGCCCGTGCAGTCCGGCTCCGATGCCGTGCTCGCCGCCATGAACCGCCGCTACACGCGCGCCCATTACCTGGAGCTCGTGCGCAAGCTGCGCGAGGCGCTGCCGGAGATCGCGCTCTCCACCGACATCATCGTGGGGTTCCCCGGCGAGACGGCGAAGGACTTCGAGGACACGTACCGCCTTGTGGACGAGGTGGGCTACCACCAGGTGTTCACGTTCATCTACTCCAAGCGCGAGGGCACGCCTGCCGCCTCGGTCGACGATCCCACGCCGCGCGACGTGATCCAGGGGCGGTTCGACCGTCTGGTCGATCTCGTGCAGAAGCGGGCCTTCGAGGCGAACCAGGTCGACCTGGGGAGCACGGTCGACGTGCTGGTGGAGGGCGCTTCCAAGCGCGATGCGGGCCTGCTCGCGGGCAAGAGCCCGAAGAACCAGACCGTGCATGCGCCGCTGCCCGAAGGCGCCTCGATCGAGGAGCTGGCCGGTACCACGGTGCGCGTGCGCATCGACGAGGCGAAGACGTGGTACCTGGCAGGCGAGGTGGCGGGCGGTGCCGTGCCGCCCGCGGAGGCGGCGGATGGGCGCTGACCCCGTCGTCTGCATCGTCGGCCCCACAGCCTCGGGCAAGTCCGCCCTTGCGCAGGCCGTCGCCCTCGCGCTCGATGGCGAGGTGGTGAGCGCCGATTCCATGCAGGTGTACCGCGGCATGGACATCGGCACGGGCAAGCTCGCCCCCGACGAGCGGCTTGTGCCCCACCACGGCCTCGATCTCGCCGACCCCGGCGAGCCGTACTCGGCGGCCCTCTTCCAGGAATACGCCCGCGCCTGCTTCGAGGACATCGCCGCGCGCGGGAGGCGCGCCGTGCTGTGCGGCGGCACCGGCCTGTACGTGCGCGCGGCCATCGACGCCTACGAGTTCCCGAAGGGGGAGCAAACGGGCAATCCTGTGCGCGAGTATTACAACCGCCTTGCCGGCGAGCAAGGCGCCGACGCCCTGTGGGAGCTGCTGCGCGAGCGCGATCCCGCGAGCGCCGCCATCGTGCCCGCCGCCGACGTCAAGCGCGTCGTGCGCGCCTTCGAGCTGTTGGAGGACGGCACAAGCCTGGCCGAGCAGCGCGCGAAGCTGGCGAGCATCCCACAGCTGGTGCCGGCATGCTTCATAGGGCTGTCCGTGGATCCGGCGGCGCTCAACGCGCGCATCGACGCGCGCGTCGACGCCATGTTCGACGCCGGGCTCGTGGACGAGGTGGCGCGTTTACTGCAGAGCGGATTCCGGGACGGCATCACGGCTCCCCAGGCTATCGGGTACAAGGAGGTCGTCGCCGCCCTCGAGGGGGAGACGACGATGGAGGAAGCTGCGTCGTGCATCAAGACGGCCACGCACCGCTACGCGAAGCGGCAGCGCACTTGGTTCCGCAAGGACCGGCGCATCCGCTGGATAGATGCAACCGACCCTGACCCCGCGGCCCAGGCAGCCGAGGCGCTTTCCTTGGTGGGAGGCGTCGTTGCCTGAGCGTTTCCGCAGCAGGGCGAGCTTGTAGTATGATACGGTTCTGCAGGCCGACCCTGCCGAGCCTTCAAGATCGGAGCACCTATCATGCAGACAGCACACGCGTTTCTCTAGCGGTTGCGACCGCGCCCGACTGTCTCCGCACGCCGCCATCCGCGCCGGCGTGTCCCTTCTTGCTTCGAAAGGTTGGCTCCATGTCTGAATTTGAATCCGTAATCACGCGGGGCGCGATCCCCGTTTCCGAAGAGCGCCGCGAGAAGGCCGTGCTGGTGGGCGTCGACCGCCCCGGCGCCTCCTGGCCGCTGGCCTCGTCGCTTGCCGAGCTCGAGCGTCTCGTGGACACGGCGGGCGCCGACGTTGCGGCCGTCACCACGCAAAAGCTCGACGCGCCGAACCCGCGCACGTTCGTCGGCTCGGGCAAGGCCGAGGAGGTTGCCGAGCTGGCACGCGCCCACGCGGCCGATCTCGTGGTGTTCGACGACGAGCTCACGCCCTCGCAGCAGTCGAACCTCGAGAAGGTAGTCGGCAAGGAAGTGAAGGTCATCGACCGCACGGCGCTCATCCTCGACATCTTCGCGCTGCATGCCACCAGCAAGGAGGGCCGCCTGCAGGTGCGGCTCGCCCAGAACGAGTACCTGCTGCCGCGTTTGCGCGGCATGTGGGCCCACTTGGCCTCGAACCGCATGGGCGGCGGCGTGGGCTCGCGCTTCGGCGAGGGCGAGAGCCAGCTCGAGGTCGACCGTCGCATGGTGCGCAAGCGCATCACGTCCATCAAGCGCGAGCTCAAGCACCTGGCCGAGGTACGCGCCATCCAGCGCGAGAGCCGCTACGAGAGCGGCATGTTCAAAGTGGCGCTGGCCGGTTACACGAACGCCGGAAAGTCGAGCCTGCTCAACCGCTTGACGAACGCGGACGTGCTGGCCTACGACAAGCTGTTCGCCACGCTGGACTCCACTACGCGCAAGTTCGAGCTGCCCGAAGGGCGCGAGATCACCGTCACCGACACGGTCGGGTTCATCCAGAAGCTGCCGACCACGCTCATCGAGGCGTTCAAGTCCACGCTCGACGAGATCACGGGAGCCGATCTCGTGCTGCATGTGGTGGATGCGTCGTCGGACGAGTACGAGGCGCAGATCGCTGCGGTGGAGGACGTGCTCGGGCAGATCGAAGCTCAAGACTTGCTTCGCGTGCTCGTATTCAACAAATGCGACCTGCTCGACAAGGAACATTTCGATGCTCTCAAGGCGCGTCATCCACAGGCCCAATTCGTATCGGCGGCAACAGGGGAGGGCATAAGCGAGCTTGTCGGGCATATCGCCCGTGTCGCCTCGGCGCAGGACGAGCATCTCGCCATAGTGATTCCCTACAACCGGGGAGATCTCGTCTCCCTCGCGCACGAGCGTTGCCATATCCTGTCGGAAAAGCACGAGGAGGACGGTACGCACCTCGTCATGTTGGCTGCTCCGTCCTTTGCCGGCCTGTTTCGCCCCTACGTGGCGGAGAAGGACCGTTAGGCACGTCCCTTTCAGAAAGCTGCAAACTACTTGGTTAGAGTAACTCTAACCAAGTAGTTTGCGACCGGATGACGCGATCTCGGATCACCGGTCGGTCTCGGGACGAACGAGCGCCCCTCATCCCAAGGCCGGCGTTTCTCCTGCAGGGGCCGTAATCCAACAGGGCGTCTCGCTCCTTCGGCAGGGCCCCGCAAGGCGTCGCCTACAGGCGACGGAACACCGCCACTACCTTGCCCGCGATGGAGCAGTCGGTGGTGATGATGGGCTCCATCGTGGAGTTCTCCGGCTGCAGGCGGATATGGTCGGATTCCTTGTAGAAGCGCTTGACCGTCGCGCCGTCGTCGATGATGGCCACGACGATGTCGCCGTTGTTGGCGACGGGCTGTTCTTTCACCACCACGTAGTCGCCGTCGTTGATGCCCGCCTCGATCATCGATTCGCCCCGTACCGACAGCAGGAACGACGGTGCATCGCCCACGATGTCGGTGGGAAGCGAGATGGTGTCGGTGATGTTCTCCTCGGCGAGGATGGGGGAGCCGGCCGCCACATTGCCCACGAGCGGCACGTTCACCACCTTGTTGAAGCTGGGCTTGATGACGTTGGAAGTGCTCTCTGCATCGCCAAGCGGATAGGTGAGCGCGATGGAACGCGACTTGAGGGGATCGCGCTTGATGAGCCCCTTGTCCTCGAGTGCTTTGAGGTGCACGTGGACTGTCGAAGGGGAGGAAAGGCCCAAGCTTTGGCAGACCTCGCGCACCGTGGGACCGTAGCCCTTCTCGCGGATGCACTCCTCGATGCAGTCGAGCACCGCCTTCTGGCGTTTCGTCACTTTGTCGGACATGCCCCGTTCCTTTCCCTTGAACGAACAAATGTTTTAAATACGTATTGACATGAACTTTTGTTCGTTCTATTATATATGCGAACAAAGGTTCTACGCAAGGCCTAGGAGGCAGAAAGATGAAGAATTTCGAGATGCGGTGCCCCTTCGATGGCACGTCGGCCCTGCAGCCGGAGTTCAACCGTGTATCCGCAGCCGGGGCTATCATCGAGTTTCCAGGGAGCGGTTCCCAAGGTGCTTGCGCGCCGCTGCAGCATTCGCACGCGCGTCAGGTACCGTCTGCTGCGTGCCGTGCTCGCAGACTTGGCGCTACGGAGATGGCGCGGGTTCTTCGTCATGGCAGTGCGGCAGGTCGCGCTTACGGCCGTGTGAGGCCGTGGCAAGGCGCTCTTGCCGGATGCGTCTTCTCCGTTTTCGCCTTCCTCAGCATTTTCATCAGCTTCTAGCGACTTCGGAACGCCCATGGATACTGCATTTCTGTGACTGCGCGGCATCCTCGCCACCATGGCGCTGCCGTTCCATCGCCTTTCCACCCCGCAGGACCCTTCCTCCTTGCAGGTCCATGTGGTAGACTGCCTTTTGAACCGAAATCCCAGACAGGCTGCTGTGAATGCGGCCTTCGAGAAGGAGACAAGGAACATGAAGTTCTAACGAAAGCCTTCGGGCACCCGCCAGGTCATGCAAGCTCCGCACCGGGTGCGCTTTCGTTGCTGTTCCTTGATGTTCCTATCCCTAGCCTCGCCGTCTCATCGGCGCCAGGTTGCCAGCGCGAAAAGCATTGAATCCGGTGCCTCTCGAAGGGAGGCCCTTCCGTGTTCGTTTCAGCCCGCCATCTTACCTATACCTACGACGGCGCCGATGCCTTGGCGCTCGATGACGCATCCGCCGTGTTCGCGCCCGGCTGGACCGGCGTGGTCGGCCCGAACGGAGCCGGCAAGAGCACGTTGCTCAAGATCGTATGCGGGATGCTCGAGCCCCAGAAAGGAAGCGTTTCTCCGCAGGTCGCAGGATCGTTCTGCGCCCAGTCGACCGATGTCGCGCCAACGGGGCTCGAGGAGTTCTCCTACGACTACCGCCCCGAGGCCGTGCGCCTGCGCTACCTGCTCGGCATCGACGACGCATGGCTATGGCGCTACGACACCCTGTCACATGGCGAGTGCAAGCGTATCCAGATAGCATGTGCCCTCGCAGCCGATCCTGTGCTGCTTGCACTCGACGAGCCCACAAACCACCTCGACGCCGAAACCCGCGAACTGGTGGCGCGTGCGCTTGCCGAGTATCGCGGGACGGGCCTTCTCGTCTCGCACGACCGCGCGTTGCTCGACGGGCTGGTGAGCTCGTGCGTGTTCGTGGATCGAGGGCGTGCTGTGACCGTGCCCGGCACGTACTCTCAGGCGAAGGAGCAGCTAGACCTACGCCGCCAGACTGCCGTAGAGGAGCGGTCCCATGCCCGTCGCGAACTGGCGCGCCTCAAGACGGAGAGCAATCGTCGAGACGGGGTGGCGGCGCGTTCGGCTGCACGGCGCTCGGCTCGGCATCTCGACCGGCACGACCATGACGGGCGCGCGAAGATCAAGCTGGCCATCTATTCCGGCCAGGATGGCAAGACCGGGCGGCTCTCGTCGCAGATGGGGAAGAAAGTCGAGCGTGCAGAGAAGCGCATGGCCGAGGTTCGCGTCGCCAAGGTGTACGAGGGTGCGCTCGACCTGGAAGCCGAGCCCGCCGCGCGCACGGTGCTCGTCCGATGCGAGGCCGGGTCCCTGACGCTGGGCGAGGGGCGCATGCTGCACCATCCGCAGCTGTACGTGGGCAACACCGACCGCATCGGCCTGGTGGGCAGGAACGGTGCAGGCAAATCGACGCTGCTTGCCGAAGTGCTGCGGCAAATGCCGGAAGAGGGCATGGTGTACGTCCCGCAAGAGATAGGAAGTGACCGGGCGCGCGCCCTTCTCGCCTCGGTGAAGGCTCTCGCGCCGGCAGAGCGCGGGCGCCTGCTCTCCATTGTCGCCCGGCTCGATTCGCCGCCGGCACGCATCTTGGAGGGAGACGACTTGAGCCCCGGCGAGGTGCGCAAGCTCCTGTTGGCGCAGGGCCTGACAGGACGACCGCATCTCATCGTCATGGACGAGCCGACGAACCACCTGGATATACGCTCTGTCGAAGCCTTGCAGGACGTGCTGGCCGATTGTCCCTGCGCCCTGATGCTCGTGTCCCACGACGAGCGCTTCCTCGACGCGCTCACCGCAACACGATGGGTGTTCGACGTTGGCCGTGCCGAAGGGAGAGGGCTCGGCGACACCCATGTAAGGGTGGAGCTTTGACCTTTTCCCCGTGGTCGAACACCGGTGAAGCCGAGATCCACACCCGCTTCGGACCGCCTCCTTTCCGCAGGGGGCGGTTTTTTTGCAGGGATCGACAATGCGGATTGAAGCACAATATCTTGTATGCTAGGCTGATCCAAAATCGAGCAAAGGAGCCTTTCATGCGCTGTCCTTCCTGCGGAAACCCCGAATCAAAAGTGGTGGACTCGCGCCCTTCCGAGGATGGCACGGCTATCCGGCGCCGACGCGAATGCCTTGATTGCGGCCGTCGATTCACCACCTACGAGCGTTTGGGCGAGAACCCGCTCATCGTTATCAAGGCGGATGGGTCCTCCGAAGCCTATGACCGCCAGAAGCTCATGCGCGGCCTGCTCATTGCCTGCGGGAAGCGGCCTATCTCACCCGAGCAGATAGCGTCGCTCGTCGATAGTATTGAAACCGAGCTTCGCAACGCCTCCTGCAACGAGATCAGGTCAAAGGAACTTGGCGATATGGTTCTCGTGCGTCTGGCGAAGCTCGACGATGTTGCCTACGTGCGGTTCGCGAGCGTCTACAAGGACTTCCAAAACGTAGAGGAGTTCGCAGCCGCCCTCGAGGGGCTGCGCTGATGGAGCGCCTCGCGATTCCCCTCAAGGCGCTCGATGCCGAACTTCCGGTGCCTGCCTGCGCCTACGCGGGCGATGCTGCCGTCGACCTGCGCTCGACGATCGACGAGACGCTGCAGCCGTTCGAGCGCAAGCTCGTGCCCTGCGGCATTGCCGTCGCCATTCCGGTCGGCTACGCTGGTTTCGTCCTGCCGCGCAGCGGGTTGGCGGCGAGGCACGGCGTATCGCTCGTGAATGCACCGGGGCTCATCGACAGCAACTACCGTGGCGAGATCAAGGCCATCCTCGTCAACCTAGACCCGCGCGAGCCTTTCGAGGTCAAGCGGGGGGACCGTATCGCGCAGCTTGTCATCATGCGCGTGGCCGAGGCCGTGTTTGATTCGTGTGGGGATCTTCCTGCTACCGATCGGGGCGCCGGCGGGTTCGGCAGCAGCGGCATCGGCGCATAGCGGTTCCGGATAGGTCGAGGCTTTCATATTGCACTTAGAGTTACTCTAAGTTAAAATCGTTATTGGTTAGAGTAACTCTAAGCCCGTACTCAAGTCGACTTCCGAGGAGGCCTATGGGCGACGAGGGACATAATAGCCGGATCGTTGACGTCCCGGCTACGCAAGCCGATCCGATCTACGGCATCGGCGACGTTGTCGCCTTGACGGGAATCTCGGCTTTCACCATCCGCTATTACGACAAGTGCGGGTTCTTCCCGAACCTTCATCGCGACAAGCGCGGCGTGCGGACGTTCTCCGAGGCCGACGTTGCCCAACTGCACCTGGTCGAGGCGCTTCGCAAAAGCGGCCTGTCCATCGAGGGCATCCAGTACTTCGTGCGCCTCTGCAAGCGTGGCGGCACCACCCGGGCCGAACGCCTGTCGATCTTGCGGGCGCAAGAGACCGTGCTCGAGTACCAGCGCGAGGAGCTGGACGAGAGCCTGAAACGCCTCCATGCCGCTACGGTGGATTTGGAAGCTGCGGAACGCTCCCAAGGACACGGCATGCTATAGTGCGTGGGCGAAGCGCTAGAAAACGCCCTGTTTCCATGACCTAGGACTCGTCGAAGGGCAAGATAGGGCCTTAGAACGGCTCTCAAAGCCTCGTTTATAAAACCGCAGGTCAGAGACGCGATATTTTGACAGATTGGACGAAATCGACTATGGATGACCAAAATCAGCCACCCAAGCCACCCGGATACCCCGAACCTCCGAACCAAGGCCCGAGGCTGCGGCCCAACGAACGCGACGTTCGCGACCTGAAGGTGGCCCAGAACCTCGTCATGGTGGCAAGCATCGCCGGGCCGGTATCTTTGTTCATTGGAGGCGTGTTCCTTGCAACCGCCGGACTGGTGTGCGCCATCATCGCGCTCAAGAAGCTGAACGCGCTGTCTACCAGGTTGACCGATGTCGCCGCGCCAGCGAAGCGACTTAAACGGTCTTGCATAATCGGTATCGCCGTATGCAGTATCGCGCTGGTCCTGAACGCGGTTTCCGCGTACCTCATGTACCCGGCCGTGCTCGAGGCCATCGAATCCGGCGATTACGGAAACCTCGCACCCGGCACCGACCTGGGCACAACCCCCAAAGGCAACTCAACTTGGGGCTAGCACTCCGGCACTTCCCCCAAGATTGACATTTCGAACGTATATTTGTCTAACTTAAGTCTGTCAAAACTGACTAGCCATGCCATGTTTCCGCTTGCTATGCTGGTATTCCTCCTTGGGCGCCGGAAGGAGGTGCTCCAGCATGCCCAAGAAACAAGGCGGACACCTGACCATGAAGGACAGGCGGGACATCGAGGACCGTCTCCACGACGGGGAGAGCCTCAACTCCATCGCATCGCACCTGAAAGTCAGCTGGCCGACCGTCGCCGACGAGGTCAAGCGCCACCGGACGCAGGACAGCCCGCATTACAGGAGCTTCGGGGAGAAGAACCTGTGCAGGTTCAAGTCGACCTGCGACGTGATCGGCATCTGCGGGATCGACTGCCATTCGAAGTGCGCGAGGTGCTCGCACGCCGTCTGCAACAGGCTCTGCGACAAGTTCGAGATGATCGAGGACTGCCCGAAGCTCGAGAGGGCTCCCTACGTCTGCAACGGCCGCAGGACCCGCCTCGCGATAGGCTGCCAGTATCCGAACTGGTTCTACGACGCGAGGCTCGCCGAGGAGGAGGCGCGCTGGTCCAGCGTGGACTCCCGGCAAGGGGTGAACTGCACCCCGGAGCAGCTCGAGGAGATGGTGGGCGTGATCAAGCCGCTCCTCAAGAAGGGGCAGAGCCTCGAGCACATCTGGCAGACGCATCGCGGCGAGTTCCCCGTCAGCTACCGCACCTTCTACCGCTACATCAACCTGGGCGTCCTCGACATCTGCAACCTCAACCTGCCCAAGAAGATGCGCTACAAGCCCCGCAAGAAGCGCGGGAAGACCCTGCCTTTCAAGACCGACCTGCAGGGACACACCTACGAGGACTTCCAGAAGCTGCCCAGCGACGTCCAGATGTCGGCCGTGGAGATGGACTGCGTCGAGGGAAAGAAGAGCGACGAGAAGGCGATCCTCACGCTGCTGTTCCGCCGGTACTGCTTCCAGCTGATGATCCTCATGCCCGCGCAAACGCAGGAATGCGTCGGCCGCGTCCTCGACCACATCGAGATACTCTGCGGCAAAGAGGAGTTCAGGAAGCACTTCGGCATCATCCTCACCGACCGCGGCCACGAGTTCCTGGACCCCGAGAAGATCGAGACGAGCATAGACGGCGGGAAGCGCTGCAGCGTCTACTACTGCGACCCGCTGCAGTCCGGGCAGAAAGGCCGCTGCGAGAAGAACCACGTCGAGCTGCGCAAGATCCTGCCCAAGGGAACGTCCCTGGAAGGCCTCACCAATTACGAGCTTTCCATCGTGTGCAGCCATGTGAACTCGTACGCGCGCCCCGTGCTCGGCGGCTTGGCTCCGATCGCGCTGGCCAGCCAGGTGCTGCCGGAAGACCTTCTCGACGGCCTGGCGATCCAGCGCGTCGAGCCGGACGGCGTGATTTTGCGCCCGAGCCTCCTCAAGGAGCTGGGGCTGCGCTAGAGAACGGCGAAAAGGACGACCTGGAAGCCGTCCGAAACCAAAACGGGGCCTTAGAAAGGCTCTCAGGAGTTTTACCAGTTCAGAGCGATAGATTTGCCTGACGTGACGATAAGAAGCGAAATAACGACGATGCGCCCGAGGGGAACACAACCGAATAGGAAGATGCAGGCCCTTGAAGTCAAACTTAAGTCTGACACATCGTTTGACAGGGGCTTAGATCCGCGTATGCTTAAACCGACCAAAAAGGGCCCGAAAATGGCCGTCTCCGCAGCTTGACAGAGCAAAGTAACAACCTCGAATATCCCCTCACGTGGGATTGTCAGAGTGAAGTAACAACTTCACCGAAACTTGACACCATTCAAACTTTGCCCTGTCAATTAACCCCGGCACTTCCCCATAGGTACAACAGAATTATTGATAACATATGTTATGTAAAGTTAATGATGGAGAGCCCGTTGGTCGGTGATGGGGGTTGATTGAATTCTCGTAAGTTAACGTTTATGCAGATCAGATGGTTGTTTACCTCTACCTTTTCAATTTCGAGGTCGCGGCGTTCCGTCTATTACCTGCACTTTTTCAATCGACCGCCTTCGCAGTCCGTTATGTGTAGACGGCAACCGTTTGAGACAGCACCAGGTCAGGCCCGCGTCGCTGGTTTTGAAAGACTGCAGGTAAAGAAATCGGCGATATGATGCGGTGCCCCAGACTAGCTAGATCAGGGTTATCGCGTGGGGCACGAGGTGCGGCGTGAGGTTCACCTCCTTCGGCTCTATCTCCTCGACCCCGTACGCGTCGAGGAGCCCTTGCGGAAGCACGAGGCGCGCCATCTCGACGGGCGCCATCCAGTCCATCTTGCCGCGAAGGTAGCTGTTAACGTGGCTCATGCACGCCGCCATGTCGCGGCAGGTCAAGGCGTCGAAGTTCGTTTTTCCCTTCGGCAGTATCCGCCTAAGCTCCTCGTGGCAGCGCTCGCAACGTCCCTTTTGCTGGCTCTGGAGCGGATCGCAGTAGAAGAGGCTCAGCCGCTTCACGCCGTTCCTGCCGTGCTCGATGCGCTCCGCATCGCTGAACTCGCTTCCGCGGTCGCAGAGGATCAGGCCGAAGGCCTGGGAGAACCGGGGCCCGCAGAGCTCCTGGAGGGTGTCGAGCGCCTCGACCACGCTGGTCGCCGACTTGTCCGGTAGGAGGATGTAGAACTGGAACCCTATGCGCCTGACGAACAGCGTCAAGATGCACTGCGAGTCCCTGCCCTGCCTCCCGACCACCGTGTCCATCTCGACGGCGTTGTCGCGGTCGGCCTGGTCGAGGGCGCAGAAATCCGTCCACCGCCTCCCCTCGAGCACCTCGCGCGGAATGTTGGAGGATTTGGCGGACTTCGACTTCGACCTGGGCTTGTAGCGTACGGCCTTCGGCAGGTCGAGCTTCGACAGATCCCCCGCCTTGGCGCCGCCGAGGTAGTTGTAGAGGCTGCGCACGCCGAACGGTATGGCGCCGGGGTTCGCGGCGAATATGTGCTGCGGGCTCTGGCCTTTGGCGAGGCCGTCCGATATCAGGGTTATCGCGCTCTCGAACGCCTCGGGGTCGCAGTCTATCCCCTGCCTGGACTCGCTGCGCCTGGCGTCGGCTGCGTCTTGGGCCCATTTCGCCTGGTAGTACCTATAGGGATGACGGCACCCGCCGCCGACCCTGCTCGGGCAGGCGTTGCAGCAGAACGGGCTCCTTGCCAGCTTCTCGCACGGCTTCGCCTCGAAATCGGGACAGAGCGAGTTACAGAGGAAGTCCTTGCACCTGCTGCAGCGCGCCCTGCACATGCCCTTGCACAGCCCGCGCACCTCGCAGAGCCCCGCCTTCGAGCAGATGTTGCGGGTTCGGACCACGAGCATTCCCTGGGGGTCGTCGGTCCAGTTGCGCTTTACCTCCTCGGCGACCACCTTGGGCGCGCGGCCAATCGTCCTCGCGATCCACGCTATCCTGTCCCCTCTGTTCAGGCCACGCTCTATCGCGAGCCTGTCGTCGTAGGTGAGTGGGCGCCTACCGCCCTTGGAATCCCCCATGAGGGCCTCCTTCCTGTCGGTCCTTCGCCTACGGGAAGAAGGAAAAGCACAAACGGCCATGGCCACGGTTCGGAATCCGCATTTACATGATTTATGCAAGACTGGAGGTGAAGTTTTTACCTACGAGAATTCAATTTACGTTGGTCGGTGATCGGTGGTCGGTCGGTGGTTGATAGGGATCGGGGTGCGGGGTTGTTATGCTCGGTTATTATTTCAAAATATGGCAGAATATCGAGGGATGAGCGGGGATCGATCTGGCGGCGCTTTGCAACCAATGCCCCGTTTTTTGCGAAGGCTTTCCTGGCAGTGCTGATTCTGTGCCTGCTTGGCTTTGTTGCTTCAACGCTGCTGCCGAGCGATTTTGCCGTTACTGTCCAAATTGCCATCTTGGCATTCACGCTTGTTCTCTCCTTTTTCTATTCGATATTGCTCAACAAGTTCAAGCGCAAAAGCGCGTTGGGCGACCTCGGGTGTGTATTCAAGCAGGTTGAGTGTATAAGGCGAAAGTTTGTTGCCCAAACCGGTCTGACTCCCGACGCCCTCGGTTTCATGCGAGAAGAGGCCCAGCGGTTCCTGTCGGCCCGGCGCGAGGCGCGCAAGATGTTCACCGATTGCGCGTATGCAGCGCTGGTGGTGGGAGTATTTGTATCTTTCTTGGTGAGGCTTGCAGATTCGTCTGGAGACTCCACCTGCATGAGCTTCGCAACGACTCTTTTCGTAATAGTCGGGTTCGCGATGATCGTCCTCATGTCTCTAGCTGGCCCCTTGTGGGATTTGGCGGACCAGAAAAATGAAATGCCCGTCGAAAGCGTCGAGTTGTTCTCAAGGGATATTGGATTTATGATTTTGATCGAGCGAGGATGCAAGCCGCAGAATGAAAAGCGCTCCCATTGCGTGGCTGAAGCTGTGCATACTGGTTCCAGAAACATGCCTTAAAGTTACTCTAAGGCATGTTTCTGGAAAGTTTGGTCCTTGTTCAGTGCGCGTAGGAGCCGCTTTGCTCATATAAGCGCCGTGTGTATTCGCCGTCAGGTTCCAACGAGCAAACGTTTCCGTCGGCGCGCTGAACGGAAACGTTCTTAGGGAACGTCCCTCCCCTTCCTATAATGGGCCTACAGGGTGGCAGGCGACGATCTTTCGGGGAGGTACCTTATGAATCGCGAGGAGTTCATGGCTCTGGAATCACCGAAGAAGGCGGAGGAACTCAACGTCTTCATCGAGGCGGGGATGAGCCAGAAGGAGGCTATGGCGCAGATCGGGGTCAGTCTGAAGGACCTCGTGGCGGCGCAGGTGTTCTTCTCCAAGGGCGAGGGCAGGTTCGTGGCAAACGCCGTCGGCGGCTTCTCCAACTTCCACAGCGACACCACCGCGGAAGCCGCGAAGTAGGCCTCAGTCATAGAAAGAAGGCGCGCAGGAGAGCCGCAGCATCGCGACTGTCCTGCGCGCGGCAAGACATGCCGCCCCAGCCCAGCTCGGCGGCAATGCATGTGCAAAGCCGCACACCTAGCAGCGCACCCCGCTCGATTCCGCCTCGTCGCCCTTCTTGACCAGGCTTTCCACAAAATCCGTGATCATGGCGGCAGACTGCCCGCACACGAAGATGCGCTCCCTGCCGTCGACCGCCACTTCCCGGACGATCCCCGCCCGAGCCAGCTGCCTGATGGCCTCGTTGGTGGCGCCGTAGCTCTTCCCGATCAGCTCGGCAGCGCGTATCGTGGAGAGCCCGGGGTTTCCCAAAAGCAGGTCCAACAGCTTGTCCAGTGCCGAATGGGCCGGTATGCGCAGGTTCTGCGACCTCCACTTCGCGCTCAGCTTCTCCGCTTCGGCCAAGAACGAGTCCGCCACGACCACCGACAGGTACGTGTTCTGCGCATTGTATACCGCCCAGTGCTCCCTTAGGTCCTCCCCCTTTCCCGGCGAGCGGTCGACGCGGGAGGAGTCCTTCAGCTTCCGACGGTATTCCCTCCCGATGGAGGCGCCCCAGCATATGGGCGCCATGTAGCCGTTCGCGAAAAGGCCGCGTCTGAACATGGGCATGAAGGCCAGGATCAGCCCCGTTCGGTCGATCATCGTGTCGAACGGAACGATCCTCTCGAAAGCCCAATGGATGATGGACGCTTGCCCGAGCGGCGAGTACGCCTCGCTGCTCGCGAAAGCGCAGAGGTCGCTGACCTCCAAAGGGATGGCGGTGGGGTCGGATCCTTTCTTGTGCGGCAGGAAGTTGCTCCTGAAACCATGGTAGCGGTTGTCCCCCGTCTTCCCGCTCAAGAGGATCTCGTGAAGGTGCAGAACGGTTTCCATGGTGATAGCGGCATCCTGCCTGCTCACAGCAGAAGCCCACTCTATGGCCTGCATATAGTGAATAGCCTGCAGGGCGGCGTTCAAGCAGTTGTCGGGGAACCGAAACTCCGGCCTCTGCGTGCGTATGCCCCGCTCGGCATCGCCACGGTACTTCCAGTTCGACAGATCGAACGCGGTGATCAGGGGAACGGCCGGAAGCGTCATGTCATGCGACATGCGGATGGCGAAGATGGCATCGATGGCCAGCAGCGTGTCCTGCAGGTGCTTCGCGCTGGGGCTATGCGCGAGCCGTTCGCCGAACCGTATCAGCTCGGCCTCCGCCTTGTAGAACTCTGCCTGAGTCAAGGCCGAATAAGAGTAGCCGGAGTATCCCATCTCACCCCTGTCCTTCCCCTGAAAGCTCCCGGCCGGAAATCACCCGTTCTCGCCCCCGCGCTGGCGAACGGCTTTCGCGTCCGCCGACCTTTCCGACCGGCGCGCTGTATTCCGAGAATTCTCCGTTCATTTTAGCACCTGGCTATTCAGGGACGCTCCATCCTTCGCAATGGCGGGAATCCGCAAAATTCAGGCTATGCGATACTCCCGGATATTCTAAAAGCAGAAACTACCTTGCGAACCCCTTCCCGCGCTCACTAGCCTAGAGGCAAGCGGGTTGCGCCAACGGGCGCGAGCGCGTTCTTTCGAGCGAGCAGCAATGCGAAAGGGGGCACGATGTCAAGGGAATCGGTAGTCGAGAAACTAGGCGAGCGTCACGAGGGGGTCGATTACTTCTACACCACCTGCCACAACAACGGTTGTTGGGACGCCACCTGCCTGATCAAGTGCAGCGTTAAGGATGACAAAATCATCGCCATTGAGCCCGACGACTCGGTGAACCCGGGCGTCGCCCGCGAGGACGACGACGAGAACGCCGTCCAGACCGGCATGCTCCAGGCGCGCGCCTGCCCCATGGGCCATGCGTGGCGCCAGGAGCTCTACTCGGAGAACCGCCTGCTGTACCCCATGAAGCGCGTGGGCGGGAAAGGCTCCGGCAAGGGTCGTTTCGAGCGCATCTCCTGGGACGAGGCGCTCGACACCATCGCGGGCAAGATGAAGCAGATGGCCGAGGAGAACCCCGACCATCCCTGGCTGTACTACTGCTACTACGTGGCGTTCGAGAGCTCCGACTTCCCGTTCGCCTCCTACATGCCGGGCACCATCACCGGCTGGGGCGACCACTCGACCTCCGGCAGCGCCGCCGCCGAGGACTTCCACCTGGGCGTGCGCCTCACCGACTGCCTCATCAAGGGAACGTCCGACGCATTCCCCGGCTTCGAGGCCCCCGACCTGCTGAACTCCAAGCTCGTGGTGCTGTGGGGCTTCGATCCCATGGTGTCCTGGTTCGGCCACGTGCCCTACTACATGAAGCTGGCCCAGGAGCGCGGCTGCAAGTTCATCCTGATCGACCCGGTGTACAACGTGAGCGCCGAGGCCCTGGGCGCCCAGTGGATACCCATCCGCCCCGGAACCGACACGGCGTTCGGCCTGGCGGTGGCCTACGTGCTCTACACCGAGGACCTCTACGACCACGAGTACGTGGCGCAGTGGGTGGAGCCCGATGGCTTCGAGGAGTGGCGCAAGTACGTCGTCGGCGAGGTGGACGGCGTTGCTCACACTCCTGAATGGGCCGAGCCGATCACCGGCATCCCGGCCGAGACCATCGGGGCCTTCGCCCGCTACTACGCGTCCATGAAGCCCGTCCACCTGCAGCAGATGTACGGCGTGTCCAAGCGCAACCTGGGCGACTACGCCGCCGCCGTGGCCATGCTCCTGCAGGCTATGACCGGCAACCTGTCCATTCCCGGCGGCTGCGAGGGCGGCGGTGCCAACCTGGTGACCCAGCCCCGCCTCTTCGCGCCCGTGCCCGACACCGGCCAGATCAAGGGCGACGTGGTGAACCCCATCACCAATAACAACAACAAGGTGACCGAGGTCATGCACTGCCAGAAGCTCTACGCTGCCGGCGAGATCACCGAGGACGAGTTCCGCCGCCGCATCGGCTGCCCGGCCGACAGCCCGCTGCCGAACCTGAAGATGGCCATCATCCCGAACAACTACATCAACAACCAGCATCATGTGTCCAAGCGCATGCAGGGCTTCGCGGACATGGAGTTCTCCTGGGGCTGGCAGTACTTCCACGACCAGCCCTCCATCGAGTTCCTCGACATCGTGCTGCCCTCCCCCGTCATCCAGTTCGAGTCCACGGACATGCACTTCTTCGGCATCAACCGCTTCTGGAACTCGCCGTCCGGCATGATGAACTACTTCCTGTTCGCCGGCAAGGGCGTGAACCCCCCGGGCGAGGTCCGTTCGAAGGACTGGGTCTGGATGGAGCTGGCCCGCCGCCTCGGCTTCGCCGACAAGTACTGCCCGAAGATGCTCGACGTGACCGACTGGCGCGACTGGGACGAGCAGGTCATCGAGCGTATCTACAAGCCGGCCTACGAGAAGTGGGCCGAGGACGAGAACGGCCTTCTGGGCTACTACGAGGTGGAGCCGCCCTCATGGGAGGAGTTCCAGAAGCTGCCCATCGTCCGCGTTCCCGGCGAGCCCGGCGAGTGGTTCTACCCCTTCAAGAACACGGTCGAATGGGGCCGCTCCCCCTTCAAGACGCCGTCCGGCAAGATAGAGTTCGAGAGCTCCTTCGTGAAGGGCAACGACCTGACGAAGACCCGCTACGGCGGGCAGATGGACGCCTACCCGCGCTGGCAGCCCACCTACCAGGACCTGCCCGCGAACGACAGCTACTACCACCCGTGGACGAAGAACTTCCCGCTGTCCATGGTCACGCCGGTGTCCACGTACCGCCAGCACTCGTCCAACGACCAGAACCCCTGGCTCAAGGGCGACTGCTACGAGCATATGGTGCGCATGTCCCCCGCCGACGCCGCCGACCGCGGCATCAAGACGGGCGACCGCGTGCTGGTGTACAACCAGTTCGGCGAAGTGGAGATCACCGCGTACGTCTCGTCGAAGCTGCTGCCCGGCACCGTGTCCATCGGGCATGGCGAATGGTCCAAGTTCGACAACGTCAGGAAGTCCAAGCTCATGCCCTACGGCATCGACGAAGCCGGCAACTGCAACCTCCTCATAGGCGACACGCACCTGCCGCATGTGGTGGGCGCGCTGCTGACGGCCGGCCTCGTGGAGATCAGGAAGGTGGGAGAATAACATGGCCCAGTACGGATTCTTCTTCGACCAGGGACGCTGCTACGGCTGCAAGGCCTGCTCGGTGGCCTGCAAGGACTGGTACGACATCGCACCCGGCCCCGAGAAGTGGATGAGCGTCTACATGTGGGAGAAAAACGCGTTCCCGCTCACGTCCATCGGCATCCTGGCCTTCAGCTGCGGGCATTGCGACAACCCCGTGTGCGCCTCCGCCTGCGAGCACGGCGCGATCTTCAAGGAGGAAAAGTACGGCGCCGTGCTGGTTGACCAGGACAAGTGCCAGGGCGACCGCAACTGCTTCCAGGCCTGCCCCTACGGTGCGCCGAAGTTCGCGAGCGACGAGCCCGGCACCAAGATGAGCAAATGCACCCTGTGCATCGACCGCTTGGAGAAGGGCCAGCTGCCCCTGTGCGTGGCCTCCTGCCCGATGCGCGCCCTGGACTTCGGCCCCATCGACGAGCTGGTGGAGAAGTACGGCGACGTGCGCCAGATAGAGACCATGCCCGATCCCGAGCTGACCATGCCCAACTGGGTCGCCAAGGCGAACCCGCCCAAGGAGCAGCTCGTTCCCTACGATGCGGAAAAGGCCGTCCAGCTCACCAAGCGCCGCACCGCCACCGACGACGTGTACGCGGGCGACTGCGACAGCGTCACGGAGTTCGGCGCCGACGTCATGTGCATCCGCGAGCTGCGCATGAAGAACGCCACCGTGGCCGAGGTCATGGCCGCCACGTCGAGCGACCAAGGATAGCGTCAACGAGCCATCATCGCGGGATGCACGGCGGCCGGAACTCATGCGCCGCGCATCCCGCCTCTTGCCGAATGCATGCGATAGGGGGAACCCATGGAATCGGTCTTTCATCATGCAGGGATCTACTGCCGCGATATCGAGGAGTCCATAACGTTCTACGAGGACGTGCTCGGCTGCAGGCTGCTGTTCAGGTCGGACGCTTTGGAGGGCGACAAGCCGCTCAAGATGGCATGGGCCATGAGGGGGGATCTTGTCTTCGAGCTGCTGGAATGCGAGGACAAGCGCACGTGCGAGGCCGCCGCGAACTGCCTTAACCACGTGGCGCTGCGCGTGGACGACATGGACGGCTTCGTCGCGCATCTGGGCGAGAAGGGCGTCGCCGTCGAGGCGGGCCCGTTCGACCCGCCCTTGGAGTTCGACCGTCCCCTGGCAGGCGACGACGCCGACGTCTTCACCGTCTGCGGCGAAGGGGGTGCGCAGCTTAAGATCATGTTCTTCCGCGGCCCCGGCGGCGAGCGTTTCGAAGCCGTGCAGGACAACCTAAGGGCGTTGTAGGCCGAAAGGGCAGCAAAGGTCCAACCCGCTCTCGCTTCCAGGCTTTTCGCAACGAGGAGGCGAAAAAAATGCCGAAGGTATCGCCTTTTTAGCGAAGGGCCTGGTTCGTGCATGCGAAACACCAAAGGAGGAGGTGCCTTATGAGCACCAGTAAGAAATACGGGAACTGGGCGCTGATCGCCGTCGTCATGCTCCTGTTCGGAACGGCTATCGCCACGATCCAGTTCAAGGTTCCCGTCGTCATGGGCGACATCATGGCGAACATGGGCATGGATGCGAGCTCCGCTTCGTGGCTCATGTCCATCTTCACGTTCGTGGGCATTATCCTGGCGCTTCCCACGGGGGCGCTCGCGAAGAGGTTCGGCCCGAAGACCATGCTGCTCGCCGCTGCCGCGATCATCGCAGTCGGTTCGTTGCTGGGCGCCTTCGCGGGCAACGGCATGGTTCTCATCGTCTCCCGCGCCATCGAGGGCGTGGCGTTCATCTTCGTGACCATCTGCGGCCCCCTGGCCGTGCAGAAGTACGTCTCCCCCGACAAGATCGGTTCCGCGACGGGCATCTGGGCGCTCTGGGTCTGCCTCGGTTCGGTGGTCGGCGGCGTGCTGACCCCCACGCTGTACGCTTCCACCGGTTTCGCGGGCGTGTGGGTGATCTACGCCGCCGCGGCCGTGGTGTTCGCCATCGTGGTCGCCGTGATCGTCAAGAACCCCGGCGAGGCGCTCGAGGGGGCCGCGGACGCTCCTACAGAGGGGAAGGTGGGTTACGGCGAGCTCGTGAAGCCGAACATCCTGCTGTTCTTCGCCGCCTTCCTCGTCTTCAACATGACGCTGATGGCGGTGCTGAGCTTCGGCCCCACCTTCTTGCAGCAGCAGGGCGTCGACCCGACGCTGTCCGGCTTCGTCAGCACGCTTCCCATGCTGCTCGCCGTCATATCGTCCCCGCTGTTCGGCGCTCTGTCCGACAAGCTGGGCCGCTGCAAGCCGCTGTACCTGGCCGCAATGCTCGTCATGGGACCCTGCACGCTGCTCCTGCTCACCCAGACCGGCCCTTTGATGTGGGTCGGCGCCATCGTCATGGGCCTCGTGGGCTTGGGCGGACCGGTCATGTGCCTGACGTCGTACATCAACGTCCTGGGCCGCCCGGAGCTCATGTCCATCGGCATGGGCGTGCTCATGCTGGTGCAGAGCCTCGGCCAGTTCCTGGGCACCTGGCTGGTCCCCCTGCTACTCGGGCCCGACGTATCCTCGTGGATGCTCACCGGC
Source organism: Gordonibacter urolithinfaciens (assembly GCF_900199375.1). Lineage (NCBI taxonomy): Bacteria > Bacillati > Actinomycetota > Coriobacteriia > Eggerthellales > Eggerthellaceae > Gordonibacter > Gordonibacter urolithinfaciens. The sequence goes on along the minus strand of NZ_LT900217.1, from coordinate 27,450 downwards.
ATCGTGATGTGCGTGATCGGCTTCGCCGGCACCGCAGCGCTTGCCCTGTGCAAGTTCAGGTAGAGACGGCAACGGAAAGCCAGCGTTCAAGGCCGGGCGCCGTCCGCAAAGCGCGGCGGTGCCCGGGTAGGGCTCGAAAAGGAGTGGTAGCCATGTGCTTCAGACCAGCCGATGCGTCGGCAGACGCAAGCTCGAGCAAATGCCCCGAGTGCGGCCAGGATATCCAGGTGCTGAGCGGCATCGTCTTGAAGAGGTGCCCGCACTGCCGATGCGATCTCGTCCCCTATTTGAAGGGAGAGAAGCCGCTTCCCGCAGCCCCGGCTGCCCCGAAGCCGCCTGCCTCCCCCTCGGCTCCGAAGGCCCCCAACGTCCCAAAGGCCTAAGCGGCGCGATCGCTCCGGAACCGCCCCTTTCCTTCCTGCCCTCGGGCCGCCAGCAACGCGACTTAGAGTTACTCTAACGTAGTGGGAAGGGCCGTGCATGTCGGTTCTGCAACGGAAACGGCGGGTCCCTGCCGCGAGCGCCTATGCTGGCCGCATGGACGGCGAGGCGCGGAAAGGCAGGCGATGCCATGAACATCGGGTACGCATCGAAGACGCTCGGTCTTCCCGAGGGGCGCATGCGTTCCCTGGTCATGCGGAACGCGAGCGACGAGCGGCTGGCGGAGGCCATCGGCGCCAACCTGTCGGCGCTGGAGGCGGTCGTCCGCTACTGCGGAGCCAACGGCATCCGGCTCTTCCGCATAGGCTCGGACGTCATCCCGTTCGGGTCGAGCCCGGCGAACCGCCTGGACTGGGCGCATGCGTTCGGGGAGCGGCTCGCGGCCATCGGGGAGCTGGCCGCCGAGAACCGGGTGCGCCTCAGCATGCACCCGGGGCAGTACACGGTGCTGAACTCCCCCGACGACGATGTCGTGCGCCGCGCCGTGGCGGACCTGGCCTACCACGCGGCCTTCCTCGACGCGCTGGGCACCGGCGCCGAGGCCAAGGTCGTCCTGCACGTGGGCGGCGCCTACGGCGACAAGAAAACCGCCTTGAGGCGCTTCGTCGCACGCTGCCGCGAACTGGATGCGGGCGTGCGCCGACGGCTGGTCGTCGAGAACGACGACCGCCTGTTCACGGCCGAGGACGCGCTGGCGGCGAGCGCGGCCTGCGGCATCCCGATGGTGTTCGACGTGCTCCACCATCGGCTGAACCACGACCCTGGCGGCCGGGGAGAGCTCGAGCTCCTCGATGCGGCGGCGCGTACCTGGGGGCCGCAGGACGGACCGCAGAAGGTGCACTACGCGCAGCAGGCGCCGGGCAGGAGGCACGGCAGCCACACCGACACGATAGGCCTTGACGGGTTCCTTGCTTTCGCTGCGTCGCTCGAAGGGCGGGCCCCCGACGTGATGCTGGAGGTGAAGGACAAGAACGCGTCGGCGTTGAAGTGCCTGAACGTCCTCGACGAGCACGGCACGGCGGCAGCGCTCGAACGGGCGTGGGCGACGTGCAAGTACAGCGTGCTCGAGCGCGACCAGGCGGCGTACCAGCAGGTGAGGAACCTGCTGAAGGACAAGGATGCCTATCCGGTGCAGGAGTTCTACCGCCTGGTCGACGGCGCCCTCGCCCTCCCGCCCACACGGGGCGGCGGACGCAACGCGGCGCAGCACGTGTGGGGCTACGTGTCGGGGCTCGCCACCGCCCGCGAGCGCGCGTCGTTCGCGCGGCTCATGGAACGCTACGAGCTCGGGCAGGCAGGCCTCGGCGCGGTGAAGCGGCGGCTGGAGAAGCTAGCTGCCCGCTACGGGCAGGGGTACCTGCTGCATTCGTATTATTTCGATCTCTGAGCGGCGTCTGCAGAAGACGATAGCCCGTGTTAGAGCAACTCTGATACGGGCTATCCGGCAGACCTTCTCGCCTGTTCCTAGACGGCCGTGCTCGCGGCGTCCTCGCCGTGGGCGACGGCATCCTTCGCAGGCGCCTCCAGCCGCACGAGCGCGAGCAGCCCCGTGCCCACGAGGCCCAGCACGAGCGCGAAGGCGCCGGCGGCGGCCCATCCCCCGGCGCCGAGCACCGCGGGTACGAGGGAAGAGCCGAGGAACTGGCCCAGGCTCTGAGTGAGCACGAGGAATCCCATGGCGATAGGCATGGCATCCTTGTTCTCCACCACCGACGGGTACACGATCAGGAACATCGTGGGGGCGCCGAGCCCCACCATGCCCATGACGAGCGCGGCCGCCCAGAGGGCGGGGCCGGCCGTGGTGAGCAGCGCGAACGCGCAGGGACCCATGACCAGCATGGATGCCACCATAAGCGCCTTGAGCCGGCCGGTTTTGTCGGCCAGCACGCCGAACAGCGGCGAGCTGGCCACCGCGACGAGCATGGGCAGCGTGCTGGCGAACCCGGCGAGCGTCGCGTCCATGCCCTCGCCCTGCAAAAACGTCGGGCTGAAAGACAGGAACGAGATGAGCACCATGTTGAACATGAGGAACCCGCCGAGTACCAGCAACACGTTACGGCTGAACAGGCCTTTCATGCTCATCTTCTCGCGAGGCGCGCCATCTTGCGGCCGCAGGACGCTCTCGAGGAAGCGTCCTCCGCCAACCGGTCGCACGAACAGCAGCATGAGCCCGCCCGCCACGAGCGCGATGCCTGCCATGACGCACCATGTTCCCTGGAAACCGATCGCCCCGAACACGGTCGGCGTGAGCACCCCGCCGACGAACGACCCGAGCGAGAACCACAGCGCCCAGATGCCGCTCGCGAAGCCCACCTTTTCGGGTGCAACGTAGGCCCTGATGGCAAGCGGTGCGCTCACGCCGCAGAACACGAGCGCCACGCCTTCGACGGCCCGCGACAGCACGAGGATGGCGGCCGAGGTAGCCAGCGTCCCCACAGCCGTGCCGACCACCATGACGACGACGGCGGCCACCATCATGTTCTTGGCGCCGAAGCGCCGCGCCAGGAAGCCCGTGGGAAGAGACAGGAAGATGCCCGCCAGCGTGAACACCGACATGAGCATGGAGGCGGAGCCCACGTCCATATCGAACTGCTCCATGATGGCCGGCATGATGGAGGGCACCTTGAACTGCCCGAGCGCCACGGCGATGCCTGCCAGCACGAGCAGCACCGACACGAGCACGTGGTTCTGGTACGTGGAGCGGGGACGAGCGCTGGTATCCACGAAATACTCCCTTCGCCGCAGGGGATGCGCCCCGCGGATCGTCGTAGTTGAAAAAGGCTCCCCGGATCTCGCCGGGGAGCCCATAGTGCGGCGCCGAGGTGGCTGGCGCCAAACGCGGTGGGAAGTCCTACAGTCCCAGCACGCCGCAGATGAACGGCACCCAGAGCACCATGCACACGCAGAAGATGATGGCGGGGATCACACCGGCCTTGAACATGTCGCCGAACGTGTAGTACCCCTCGCCGTACGTGACGATGAGCGTCGGGTTCACCGGCAAGAGGAAGTTGCCGGCCACGATGAAGGCGAGCAGCATCGTGGGGATGGCCGGGGAGACGCCGAGCGTCGTGCAGATGCCGATGAGGATGGGCAAAAACAGGCTGATGATGGCCGCGCCCACCGGGGCGATGGTGTGCAGCAGGTAGATGAACGCAACGGTGATCAACAGGAACACCGTGAAGTTCAGGTCGGCCACGCCGCTGCTCATGAACAGGTTCGTGACGAACTTGTCGGCGCCCGAGGCGCTGAAGATGTTGCCGAGCGACAGCACCGAGCCCATCATGAGGATGATGGTCCAGGGCACCTGCTTGCTGAACTCGTCCCACGTGAGCAGGTTCAGGCCGGGGAACATCATGATGGCCAGGCCGATGATGGCCACGGTCGTGACGTTCAGCAGCGGAATCCACGTGCCGAGGATCCATAGCACGGGCAGCGCGAGGATCATGACGAGCGCGCGCACCTCGAAGCCCGTGGGCTTGCCGGCGTCCTCGGCCGCCTGGCGCAGGCTGTCGTAGGCGCTCGAGTCGAGCTGCTCGGGCTTGAGGATCTTCACGATGGAGAACCAACACAGCGGGATGCACAGGATGGCGATGGGCAGGCCCACGATGATCCAGTTCAGGAAGCTGATAGTCTGGCCGGTGGCGCCGGTGAGCACGCCCATGGCCACCATGTTGAACGAGCTGCCGGCCGGTGTGACCACGCCGCCGATGACGGCAGCGATGGGGATGGCGATCATCATGCACTTGCCGAGCCGCGACTTGCCGGGCTGGGCGCCGGCCGCCTTGAGCACGACGTAGGAAATACCCATGAACAGCACCGCGGCAGGCACGTCGGACATGATGGTGGAGATGAGGCACGTGCCGATCATGAACGCGAGGATGAGCTTCTCGGAGCTCTCCCCCGTCAGCTTGAACAGCTTGGCCACGAGGCGCACGCCCCACTGCGTCTTGAGCAGCAGCGCCGGCAGCGCGAAGATGGCGATGACGTAGAACACCACCGACACGCCGAACCCGCTGAACACGGCCTTGTAGTCGGTCGCGCCCATGACCACGGCTATGACGAGGGCCAGAATGCCCGTCACGCCCACGGAGAACGAGCCGCATACCCACAGCGACACGGCGAACAAGAGCGATGCGATGGCCATGATGCCCTGGTGGGACAGGTCGGGCGACTCGGGCACGAACGATGCTACCACGAGGATGGCCACGGCTATGACGATGCCCAATCCCCTCTTGTTCAGGAACCCCTCTTTGCTGAAGAACTTCGTTAACGCTTCTTGTGCCATTTGTCTCTCCTCCTTAAAGAAAGAACGTGGCAGATCCCCTGTAGAAGCCGCGCCTCCCGCCTCCTTCCCCCGAGCGCGGCCGCGTCGTGTTATATCGGGCTCGCATCCGCCAACGTCGCGCATGCGAGCCCCCTTCGACGGCGGCCCCGCCAAGGGCGGGCCGCCGTTCCCAGGCTCTTCTTCCAGGGGCCGGCCACAGTCGGCCCCTGGTTCGTCGGCTACTCTGCCCGGTACAGCTCGACCGGGCCCATGTTGCGGTCCTCGTCCACGGTCGAGGCCTCCAGCACGCGGGTGAGGTAGCCCTCCGCCTCCGCGTACACGCGCCACTCGGCGGCGCCCACCTGGTGGAACCAGAAGTCGCCGAACTCGTCGGCCTCGGCCGCCAGCACCTCGCCCGTGGCCAGGTTCTCGGCCGTGACCCTCGCGCCGGCCACCACCTCGTCGGCCTCCGGGTCCACAACGACGCCGGCCAGGAAGCGCCTCGGCAGGTTCAGGTAGAATACGCGCGGCTTGTCGGCGGCGGCGCGCTCGGGCACGAGGGCCTCCGCCGCCGCGATCTCCTCGGCGAGGTCCTCCTCGTCGCCGAAGCGCAGGGCGCCGTGCGGGCACACGTCCACGCAGTGCGGGACCTCGCCGGCGTCCACGAGGTGGGCGCAGCCGGTGCACTTCTGCGGGATGCCCAGCTCCCCGTTCCAGAAGATCGCGCCGTAGGGGCACGCCTCCACGAGGTCGCGCCTCCCGGCCGCCTTCTCCGGGTCCACGATGACCAGGCCGTCCTCGCGGCGGTAGACCGCCTCGGGCGCCGCGGCCATGCAGGGCGCGTCGGCGCAGTGCTGGCAGCGGTGCATGACGTAGGACACCCTCACCTTCGGCACCTGGCCGCGCACGCGCTCCTCTATGCGGCACCAGAAGTGGCCCGTGTCGGGCTGCGGCCTCGCGATGGGCGACCAGTCGTTGTCCACGTGCTCGTCCTTGCAGGCTATCTGGCAGTTGCGGCACCCGTTGCACTTGGCGACGTCGAACACGAACACCTTGCCCATGGCTACTCCCCTTCCCCTTCGTCGACGACGCGCGCCGTGGCCACCAGCCCGCAGCCGGGATCGTAGTCGCGCCCGAACGCCTCCGGGTACTGCGCGGCCAGCGCGAGCACGTCGACCTTCTCGATGTTCACCAGGAAACCGCTCGTCACCTCGCCGAACGCGTGCGTCGAGGTGGTGGCGTAGGGCGCGATGAGGTTGTTCGCGCCGCCGCGGTCCAAACCGCCGCGGCCGAGCACCACCGAGTCCACGCGGCTGCCGTGGTCCTGGTACACCACGCTCGGCATGATGCGCTCGGTCACACGCACGCCGCCCAGCACCGCGCCGCGCTCGTTGTACAGCTTCACGATGTCGCCCGTCTCCAGGCCCAGCAGGCCCGCGTCGCTCGGATGCACCCACACCGGCTCGTACTTGTAGCCGTCGGGGCCCGTCACCTTGCACGTCTCCTCCATCTCGCGGAACCAGGTGACGTCGTCGAGGTTCGCGTGCACGCGCCACCGCGGGTGGTTCGACACCAGCAGGAAGGGGTACTTCCGGCCGCGCTCCAGGTACTGGCGCTCCTGGTGCCCCGCGCCCTCGTCGACCCAGTGCGGGATGGGCCCGCGCTCCTTATCGTCGGGGAACTGGCTGGCGAGCGTCGTGGAGTAGTATTCCAGCTTGCCGGAAGGCGTCTGGAGCGGGTGCCCCTCCGGATCCTCGTAGAACTGGATGAGGCCGGCCGGCATCTCCTCCCACCCCTCGCGCGTGGGGAACGGGTAGTACTGCTTCTCCTTGAACTCCTCGAAGTCCATCTTCTTGGCTGCGCCCGTGTTTTCGAAGCCGGCCTGGATGTACTCCTCGCAGGTCTTGCCGCCCATGTAGCGCTCGTAGAGGTTCTCGTAGATGCCGCCGAACTTCTCCAATGCCTTGGCCACCTCGCCCACGGCCTCCATGTCGGACTTCGACTCCAGGCGCGGCTTGATGGCCTGGCGCTCGTAGTACACGAGGTTCCACTGGCCGTTGTCGGAGTCCGTGCCGATGTCCTCCGTCTCGAACTTCGTGTTCGTGGGCAGGATGACGTCGGCGAAGAAGCAGTCGTTCTCCATCCAGGGGTGCTGCACGACGATGAACTCGATGGACGGGTGGCGCAGGGCCTCCTGCATCTCGTTGCCGCCGTTCCAGCACGTCTCCCAGCACGGGGTGTCCGACCAGATCATGTGCAGGCGCTCGTTGCCCTCGAGGGGGAACGTGTAGGGGCCGTCGAACTGGTCCTCGCGCGGGAACCCGGCGCCGATGTGGCCGTACCAGGAGACGGGCGGGTTCATGATGGCCTCGGGGATCATGGTCTTGGGGATGAAGCTCTTGGGGAAGCTGCGGTACCAGCCGCGGTAGGCCGGGCTGCAGTCGGGGATCTCGACCGACGGCGGCAAGGGCGTCACGGTGTCCATGCCGTAGAGCGTCCACTCGATGAACTTGAACTGGTTGGCGCCCGGCTTGCCCAGGCCCTGCATGCCCAAGAGCGCCACCTCGAGGCGCGCCGGCTCGTGCGCGTAGCAGGAGCGGATGTAGGAGCCGCCGTTGCAGTGCGCGATGGAAACCGCGTGCTTGGCCCAATAGCGTGCGAACGCCTTGATGGTGTAGCTGGGCACGCCGCAGATGGCCTCGGCCCACTTCGGCGTCTTCGGCACGCCGTCCTCGCCGCCCATGACGTAGTACTTGAAGTTCTCGAAGCCCACGGCGTGCGTGTCGAGGTAGGCCTGGTCGTAGGTGCCCTCCTTGATCCACGTGTAGGCGATGGCCAGCTGCAGGGCCGCGTCGGTGTTGGGCTTGACCGGTATCCACTTGTCGGCGTGCACGGCGTTGGTGTAGTTCACGTCCGGCGAGATGTGGATCTGCTTGATGCCGAGCTCGGTGAACCAGTAGCACAGGCGGCTGGCCAGGTAGCCGCCCCAGCCGAGCGGCGTGGTCTCCACGTCGCAGCCCCAGAAGAGCACCGCGTCGCCGTTTTGCGCCACGTCGCGGATAACGTTGTTCATCTGCGAGTTCTGCCCCAAGGGGTCCATGCCCCACATGTGCTTCGCGCCCCAGTACCAGCCCTCCCAGCTGTCAGGCTGGCGGGTTTGCAGCGTGTAGGAGCCTATAAGGTCGAACATGCGGCTCTGGCAGCCGTGCGGCGCGTGGACGAACTTCGTCTCGCCGTGGCCGTCGAGCTCGCAGAGGATCGACGCGGGCCCGTAGGCCTCGTGCACGCGCTTGATCTCGCTGGCGATGAGCGAGCACGCCTCGTCCCAGCTGATGCGCACGTAGCCGCTCGTGCCGCGGTTCTGCGGGTTGCGCTCGCCCTCCGGGTCCCAGTCCACGCGCTTCATCGGGTAGGGGATGCGGTTCTTCGAGTACACGCGCTTCTTGTAGCACAGCGACAGCGGCGAGATGAGCGTCTTGAAGCCCGGCTCGAAGGTCTTTCCGCGGGCCTCGAGCTTCCAGGCGTTCAGGTCCTCGGGCGTGTAGTGCTCGTCGAAGCGCAGCGGGCGGATGCGCAGTATCTTATCGTTCTCCTCGTCGATGTCGACCGAGCACGCGTTCGTGCCGATGCCGAAGCTGTTGAAGCCCAGGCCCTTCACGATGGGCGTGCCCAACACGTTGTTCCCCATGCTCTCTCCTCTCCTGGTCTGGATGTCCGGCGCCGGTGCTTCCTCCTCGGGGGGGGGGGCAGGCGCCGGCGGTTCTACGCGGTCGGTGCGGGCGGCTTGGGCACGCTCGGCGCCTTCGGCGCCCCGGGCACGCCGGGGACCGGCGGCGGGGTGGGAGCGCCCGGGGGCGTGGGGATCCCGGGCATCGGCGCCGCCTTGGCGCCGCAGCTCGGGCAGGCGTCGGCCTTCGGGTCGACCTCGGCGCCGCACTTGGGGCACTTCACGGGTCCGTTGTCGACGGTGGGTGGTCTGAAGCACATGACGGAACTCCTCTCTCAACTTCCATGGTCACGCGGCCTTCGGGGGCCGAAGCCGCGGTAGTGCACGCGGGGAATGCCTGCGGAAAATCGTTATGGGAGCAGCACCTGTCCGGTGCGGTTCGTCTTCGATGCCCCCGATTATAGGAGCGCCCCTGCGGGGCCCTTGTGCGGTTTTCCCGATGGGTCATCGGGAAAACCGATCACGCGGCCTGCCATCAGGGTGATCGGATTTCCCGATAGGCTATCGGGAAAACGCGGCTCCCGCATGCGCCTTCCCGCTCCTATAATCGGGGCATCGGCGAACATCCGCATGACGAGGAGGAGCCATGTCCGAGAAGCTTGAGAAGCAGGGCCCGCAAGGCGCCGCGGCACCCGAGGGGGACGTGCCGGTGGCACGAACGCAGGACGACCCGACCGGCCGCGTCTGCCAATGGGAGGAGGACGGTTGCACGGTGCTGCGCACGAACGCGCGCACGGGCCCGGGATGCCACGACAACTGCGGCGTGCTCATGTACGTGAGGGACGGCGTGCTGGAGAAGATAGAGGGCGACCCGGAGAACCCCTACAACCAGGGGCGCCTCTGCCCGAGGTGCCTGGCGTTCAAGGAGATGCTCTACCATGAGGACCGCCTGAAGTACCCCCTGAAGCGCGCGAAGGAGGACCGCGGCAAGAATGCGTTCGAGCGCATCAGCTGGGACGAGGCCTACGATATCATCGAGCGCGAGATGAAGGCCGTCATCGACGAGTACGGCAACGAGGCCATCTGGGTCACGCAGGGCACGGGCCGCGACATCAACGGCTACGGCCCGCTCATGGCCCAGTACCTGGGCACGCCCAACTACGGCACCGGCTTCCTGTCGGGCATCGCCTGCTACGGCCCGCGCATCTTCTCCACCGCGCTCAAGAGCGGCGGGCTGTTCGTGTGCGACTACTCGCAGTTCTTCCCCGACCGCTACGACGACCCCCGCTGGGAGGCTCCCGAGTACATCCTCGTATGGGGCAACAACCCGATGGTGGCCAACTCCGACGGCACGCTGGGGCACTGGGTGGTGGAGAGCATGAAGCGCGGCAGCAAGCTCATCGTCATGGACCCCACGCTCACCTGGCTCGCGGGCAAGGCCGACGTGTGGTTCCAGCTGCGCCCCGGCACCGACGCGGCGCTGGCGCTCGCGCTCTGCGATCAGATAATCAAGGACGATCTCTACGACCATGAGTTCGTGAGCTGCTGGTGCTACGGCTTCGACGAGTTCGCCGAGCACGTGAGCCAGTATCCCGTGAGCTTCGCCGCCGAGACCTGCGGCGTGCCCGAGGACCTCATCGTGGAGGCGGCCCGCAAGATCGGCCGCGCGAAGTCGTGCTGTTTGCAGTGGGGCGTGGCCATGGACCACACCTCCGAGGGCTTCATCACCGGCATGGCGTGCTTCGACCTCATGGCGCTCACCGGCAACTTCGAGAACCCGGGCGGCATGCTCGCGGCCGACCCCGCCTTCGGCATGTCGGTCACCTGGTCGCCGCGCGGCTCGGTGTGGGACGAGTGCTCGGAGCCCATCCCGCACCCCGAGCGCAAGAACCACGGCGGCTACAAGGCCCTCGAGGCCATGAACGGCATCAGCCCCGACGCCCTGCTCGAGGCCATGGAGACGGGCGAGCCCTACCCCATCAAGGCCATGTTCATGATGCAGAACAACGCCATCGCCTGCATGGGCGCCCAGCCCCAGCGCATCCTGCCCGCGCTGCAGAAGATGGAGTTCAACGTGGTGGTGGACCTGTTCCTCACGCCCACGGCGCTCGCCTGCGCCGACGTGCTGCTGCCCGCCGCGTGCTTCGCGGAGCGCATCGGCATCACCGGGCACCAGCCCTACGCGCTCGGCGCCATCGCGCAGGCGGTGGAGCCCCTGGGCGAGTGCAAGTCCGACCAGCGCATCATCTACGAGCTGGGCGACCGCTTCGCCGGGCGCGACCATCGGCCGTGGGATTCCGAGCAGGACTTCTACGACTACCTGCTGCGCAGCACCGGGTTCACCTACGACTCGCTCAAGGAGCGTGCGTGGGCCTACCCCGAGTTCGAGTACAAGAAGTACGAGAAGGGGCTGCTGCGCCCCGACGGGACGCCCGGCTTCGCCACGTCCACCGGGCGCTACAACTTCTACTGCGCCGAGATGGCCTACTTCGGCTTCTCGCCGTTCGCCACGTACGAGGAGCCGCCCGAGAGCCCGGTGTCGGCGCCCGAGCTGGCCGAGAAGTACCCGCTCGTGCTGACCACCGGCGCGCGCAAGTGGGGCTTCTTCCACTCGGAGCACCGCCAGAGCCCGTCCATGCGGCGCCTGCACCCCGAGCCCGAGTTCCTCGTGCACCCCGAGACGGCGGCCGCCTACGGCATCGCCGACGGCGACTGGTGCACCATCTCGAACAACCTGGGCTCCGCCCGCCTGCGCGCCCATACCAGCGTGCGCATCCGCAAGGACACGGTGTCGGCCGACCACGGCTGGTGGTTCCCCGAGCGCGGGCCCGAGGACGGCACGCTGTTCGGCACGCTCGAGAGCAACATCAACCAGCTCGTGCCCATGCGGCCGGGCAAGTCGGGGCTCGGCGCGTCGTACAAGTCGCAGCTGTGCCGCATCGATAAGATCGAGGAGTGATGACCATGCGCAAGTACCTGGCCGTCGATTACGAGTTCTGCACGGGATGCCACACCTGCGAGATAGCCTGCCAGCAGGAGCACGGGCTGGCGCCCGACCGGTTCGGCATCAGGCTGACCCAGATCGGCCCCGACCAGCTGGACGAGCGCCGCTGGCAGTACGAGTTCGTGCCCGTGCCCACCGACCGCTGCGACCGCTGCGCGCGTCGCCAGGCGGCCGGCAAGGCGCCGAGCTGCGTGCAGCACTGCCAGGCGGGCTGCCTGCACTACGGCACGCTCGAGGAGCTGGGCGCAAAGGTGGACAAGCGCAAGGTGGCGCTGTTCACCTAGGAGGCGTCCCGCGAGGGCGGCGCGGTTGGCGCAGCACGCCTTGCGCGCCGCCCTCGCGCCGCCGCAGGCGCGTGTCGCCCGCCATCGTCCGATACGCTACAATGATGGGGTAGACAAAGGGGGGTTTGCCTTGCGCATCGAGACGCTCTACGAGTTCCTGCTGCTCACATCCAACCTGAACTTCACCGAGACGGCGAAGAGCTTCTTCATCTCGCAGTCGGTGCTCTCCGGGCACATATCGAGCCTTGAGAAGGAGCTGGGCGCGCTCCTGTTCGTGCGCGACCGCCACTCGGTGCGCCTCACCGAGGCGGGCCGGCTGTTCCAGAAGGACGCCCAGCGCATCGTCGAGGACTACGAGCGCGCGCTCGAGCACCTTTCGCAGTACGCCGACGGCGTGTCGTCGGTCATTCGCATCGGCTTCCTGGAAGGCTCGTTCGGCTCGTTCCTGCCGCTCGTGTGCCGCGGCTACCGCAAAGAGCACCCCGACGTCGACTTCCATTTCCGCACTATGGAGCTGGCCAACATACAGAAGGCGCTCAACGAGAACGAGATCGACGTGGGGCTCGCCATCTACCAGGACGGCATACAGGGTGCGAAGTTCTGCTATCGGCGCCTGTACGAGGACCGCTACATGCTGGCGGTGCCCGTGGGGCACCGCCTTGCCAAGCGCGCGTCGGTATGCATCGCCGACCTGCGCGGCGAGCGGGTGGTCGTGCCGCATTTCAACCGCTCCAAGAGCATGCTCGAGCAGATGCACGTGAAGCTGCGCAACGCCGGCGCCGAGGTACGCCCGGCCGGGTTCGAGGACGTGGGCGCCATGATGGCCACGCTCGTGACGGCCGGCGTCGTGGCCATAGCCCTCGACCACCTGCGCGTGTTCGGAAACGGCAACGTGGAGTTCGTGCCGCTTGCGGACGAGAACATGGAGATCTGCGCGGGGGCCGTGTGGAAGAGGTCGAAGGAAACCGGCGCCATCACGTCGTTCATCGACTTCCTGGAAGAGGCGTGCGAGGGTTTCGGCAAGGAGGAATTCCTTGCGCGCAGCGGTCCCGACGCGCTTCCTTCGCTGCAGTTCCCGTCCTCTCCTTCCCGGGCTCAGCCTCCCGGCGGGCACGCCCGTCCGTAACGGATTGAAAACCGGACGGTTACGGCGGGCATCGCAGGCTTAACGGGACTCCCGCGTGCGTGCTATAGTTCGGCTAGCAGAACCTGACAAGGAGGGTTCTGGATGCAAGGAGGAACCAATGGGATACTCGATCTCCTTGCTGTGCTTCGCAGGCGCCGCGTTCTGCATCTCGTTCATACGGCGCCTTGCATAACGCACAGCGCACGAACGGGGCCGGTCCGCAAGGGCCGGCCCCTTCTTTTTCCCGACGGCCTCCGGGCGGCGCGGGGAGCTCGGGCGATCCCCCGGAACGGAAGGACGGCAGGCATGGAGGAGCCCGTTCGGGCCCTGGTCGCGTTCGGCACGCGGCCCGAGGCCGTGAAGATGGCACCGGTCGTGCGCGCCCTCGGCGCCGACCCCGCGTTCGACGTCCGCGTGCTGTCGACCGCGCAGCACCGCGAGATGCTCGACCAGGTGACGCGCCTGTTCGGCCTGCGCGTGGACTACGACCTGGACGCCATGCGCGAGCGCCAGGCGCTGCCGGGGCTCACGGCCCGCATACTGGAGGGCGCCGCGGACGTGCTGGGCGGCGCGCCGCCCGACGTCGTGCTCGTGCACGGCGACACCACCACGACGTTCGCCGTGGCGCTGGCCGCCTTCTACGCCCAGGTTCCCGTCGGCCACGTGGAGGCAGGGCTGCGCTCGCACCGCCGCTGGGAGCCCTTCCCCGAGGAGATGAACCGTCGCCTCGTCTCGACGATCGCCACCTGGCACTACGCCCCCACCGAGCGCAACCGCGCCAACCTCGTCGCCGAGGGCGCCGAGGCGCGCGACGTATGGGTCACGGGGAACACGGTCATCGACGCGCTGCTGTCCGTGGTGGGCCCGGCCTACCGCTTCCACGCGCCGGAGCTGGGGCGGGTCGACTTCGCGGGCAGGCGCGTCATCGGGCTCACCTGCCATCGGCGCGAGAACCTGGGGGCGCCCCTCGCGCGCATGCTCGCGGCCGTGCGCGACGAGGCGGCCGCGCGCGACGACGTGGAGGTGGTGTTCCCGGTGCACCGCAACCCGGCCGTGCGCGAGGTCGCAGAGCGCGAGCTGGGCGGGGCGCCCCGCGTTCATCTGGTGGAACCGCTCGACTACGGCGGCTTCTCGAACCTCATGGCGCGGTGCAGCCTCATGCTCACGGACTCGGGCGGCGTGCAGGAGGAGGCGCCGGCCCTGGACGTGCCGGTGATCGTGCTGCGCGACGTGACCGAGCGCCCCGAGGCCGTGGAGGCCGGCTGCGCCCTGCTCGCGGGCACGACCTACGAGGGCGTGCGCCGCTCGCTGGGCGCGCTGCTGGACGACGCCGCGCTCTACGCGCGCATGGCGGCTGCACCCGACCCTTACGGCGACGGGCATGCCGCCGAGCGCATACGCGCAGCCCTGCGCGAAACGTTCGGCCGGGCCTGACGCCCCGTCCCGCCCGCGCCTACGCGTCGGCGCGGGCAAAGCCTCCGGAGTGCCCCTCCTTGGCGCGGTAGAGGGCGGCGTCCGCCTTCTTCGACAGGTCGAGGTAGCCGTCGCCGCGCGCGGCGGCCACGGCGCCGGCAGACAGGCTGATGGACGGCACGCCGCGCCGCTCGGCCTCTCGGGCGATGGTGTCGTTGATGTCCCTTACCAGACGCTGCGCCACCTCGTAGTCGTCGGTGCCCGACAGGAAGATGGCGAACTCGTCGCCATGGAGCCGCGACGCGAGGTCGACGGTCCTGATGCGGCCCACGATCATCTGCGCCGACAGCTTGATGGCCTCGTCGCCCGCGTCGTGGCCGTACGTGTCGTTCACGGCCTTGAAGCGGTCGCCGTCCAGCATGATGAAGATGCCGCGGTCGCCCTCCCCCATCTCGCCGAGCAGCGACGTGACGGCCTTCCGGAACGAGCGCACGTTCATCATGCCGGTGAGGTCGTCGATCGCGGCGTCCTTCTGCGCCGCGGTAAGCGCTATCTCCAGGCGGCGCTGCATCTGGCCGAGCTCCACGTAGGCGGCCTTGAGCTCGCGGTTCTTCATCCAGCGGGACGCCTGCATGAGCACGTACACCAGCAGCAGCTCCACCAGCAGCAGCGGCACGAGCCACGTGGTGGCCGTGGCGGCCCAGGCCGAGAGCGCCGGCGCCATGACGAGGAAGCCGTAGCCCTCCTCCTGCCGCAGGGACGCGTACCAGCTTCCTCCGTCCAGCTCCACCGCCTGCGCCGATCCGGGCTGGTCCCGGAGTGCGGCGAGGCCGCCGTCGAAACCGCGCCGGAACGCCGCGAACGCCTCGGCCGCGTCGGCCTTGCCCGCGGCCTTGGCGCGCTCCTCGTCAGACGCGAACGCGCCCTGCGCCGCCTCGCGGGCCTCGCGGGCCGCCGCCTCGGCCTCGTCGGCGGAGGCGGCCAGGTTGCCGCCCAGGTAGGAGGAGTCGGTGCTGCCTATGACGGTGCCCCCCTCGTCGAAGATCATGACCTGCCCGCCTTCGAAGCGCTCGGGGGCGGCGGCCGCCTTCTGGATGTCGCCCATCTTCAGGTCGTTCGCCACGACCGTCTCGCCGTCGGGCTGCAGCTGCGCGATGGTCGAGAGCACGTAGTCGTTCGCGTAGCTCAGGTAAGGCGGCGTGAAGGCCTAGCCGGGAAGCAGCACGAAGTTCGCGAACTTCGCCTTGAGGTCCTTGTACAGGAACGTGCGCTCGGCGAACGTGAGCGCGCTTTTGCCGAACACGTCGCCCAGGCTCGCGCTCTGCATGGTGATGCCGTACACCCAGCGCGCCTTCTGGCGCACGGCCGCCCGGAACGCGGAGGGGAACAGCGAGCGCGTGGCGATGTAGTCCCATACCGCCCTTCCCTGCGCGTCGACGCGCGGCACCCGCTCCAGCACGTAGTGCACGCGGAAGCCCCGCATGCGCAGCGTGAGCGACAGCCGGTAGTCCTCGGTCAGGCTGTCCTCGGGCAGCAGCTCCCCCTCGCCGAACGCGTCCAGCACGCGCCGCCCCACGGCGAAGCCGGTGCCGGCCGACGGCACGAAGCCCAGCTCGTCGCGCATGACCATGGTGCGGAAGTGGTGCTCGGCGAACTCGTCGGCGTAGGTGGACGTCGTGAGCGTCTTGAGGAACAGGCGCAGCCGGGGCATGCGGATGAGCGGGAACACGGGGAACTGCAGCGCGTCGTAGTCGTCGATGAGATAGCTGGTCATCTTGAACTCGTTGGGATGCACCACGTCCTCGGCGTCGTGGATGGTCACGCTGGCGAAGCGCACGTCGTGGTCGCGCTCGTACCCCCGAATGAGGCTTAACGTGTGGTTGATGTTGTCAGCCTTCGACGTGGGGCCGGGCCGGCTGTTCACCGCCACCGCGACGGTGCCCCCATGGGGCGCCTCCAGCGCGCGGGCCACGGCCAGGGTGGCACCGTCGTTGGGGTACACGCCCAGGAACACGCGGTAGAGATCGCGCGGGTACTGCGCCGAGGCCACCAGGTTGTCTATCACCTCGCCGATCACGGCGTCCTCGTGCCAGGCGGCTATGACCACGGCCAGCATCTTGGGCGGCTTCTCGTTGATGCGCGCAAGCGGAACCTTCTTGCGGCCCACGCGGCGGAACAGGGCGAACACGTCCCATAGCAGGTCGTCGGCGCCGAACACGATGAACGCGAGCGCCACGGCAAAGCCTATCCAATAGACGACGTCTGCGGGCATTGCCCGGCTCCTTCCTCGTGTTCCGGCGCGTCCGCGCCGGTGCGGAGCCTCCAGCATAACGCAGCCCGCGCGGCCGTCGGCAACCGCAACCGATCCGTCAACGCGCCATCACCGCTTCAGCAGCAGGTCGCCCTCGGCAAGGCCGGAAAAGCCACGGGCCGGGCCGCGCTGCGCTACGATGCAGGCCCGGCCGCGATCCGGCCGGTTCCCGACCGACAGGAGGCTCCATGGCAGGAAGAAAAGGCGCGATCGCCTTCGGCCTCGTCTACATACCGGTGGAGCTCTACCCCGCCACCCAGGACGACGCCGTGCGCTTCAACCAGCTGGCGAAGGAGAGCATGCAGCGCGTGCGCTACGTGAAGACATGCCCCGACTGCAACCGGGAGCTGGGCCCGGAGGACATCGTGCGCGGCTACCAGTACGAGAAGGGCAAGTACGTGGTGGTGAGCGACGAGGAGCTGGACGCCATCAAGACCGACGCCGACCGCGCCATGAAGATCGTGCAGTTCGTGGACCTGCAGGAGGTGCCGCCCGTCTACTTCGAGAAGCCCTACCAGGTGATGGCCCAGCCCGGCGGCGAGAAGCCGCTCGAGCTCCTGCGCCTGGCCATGGTCGAGGAGGGCAAGGCTGCCATCGGCACCACGGTGCTGGGCAACTCCGAGACGCCGCTGGCGCTCATCCCTTACGGCGACGACCTGGTCATGATGACGCTGCACTACCAGAGCGAGGTGCGCGACCTCCCGAAGCCGGCCGAGCGCCCCGCCGTGGGCGAGGCGGAGCTGGACATGGCGAAGCGCCTGGTGGAGAGCATGGCCGAGCCCTTCGACCCCGCCCGCTTCAAGAACGCCTACCAAGAGAAGCTCATGGGCCTCATCCAGGACAAGATAGCCGGCAAGCAGGTGACCCCCGAGAAGCCCGCCTCCCAGCCCGCGAACGTCATCAACCTCATGGACGCCCTCGCTGCCAGCCTGAAGGCCCGCACCGGCGAGGATGCCGGAGAAGCGAAGGCGAGCAGCAGCACCGAAGGCGGGAAGGCTCCCAAGCCGAAGCGCAAGCCCCCCGCGAAGCGCGCCGGCTGACCGCCGTCTGCCGCACGGCCGGGGAAGCGCGGGCAAGGTCGCCCGATGCATCCGGCCCCAGCGGAAGAGAAGCCCCCGGCTGCTGCTGCATCCGGGGGCTTTCCGAGGAGAGAGAGGGGGCGAAAGGGGGTTCGCGCTTACGCCACGGGCGGGGTGCCCTCGGCGTTGCCGAAGATGGCGTCGATCATGACGAGCGCGTCCATCGGAAGGGCGGAGGTGCCCACGGCGCGGAACGCGGGGGTGCCGGGGAAGCAGCGGGCGCACACGTCCTCGACCGCGGCGAGGTCCGCGAGGTCGCGCAGGTACACGTTCACCTTCACGGCGTCGGCCATCGTGTGCTCGACGTTCTCGATGATGGCCTGGATGTTCTTGCACGCCTGCTCGGCCTGCTCGGCCACGCCGCCGGCGACGAGCTCGCCCGTCGCGGCGTCGACGCCCAGCTGGGCGGAGATGTTGTTGTAGTGCGAGAAGGCCACGGACTGCGTGGAGAGCGCGCTCACGGGGGCGGCGTCGGTGTTGTTCGCCTCGATGATCAGGCCGTGACGGGCCTCGACCTCCTGCGGGGGCGTGCCGTCGCCGTGCGACACGACGGCCTCGATCTGCACGAGCGCGTGCAGCGGCAGGTCGGCGACCTCGACGACCGTGCGGGCAGGCAGGTAGCCCACGGCGCGCGCGATGCCCGAATCCGGGAAGAAGCGCGTGTACACCTCGTCGACGGCGTCGATGTCGGCCAGGTCCTTCAGGAAGACGGTGATCTTGACGATGTCGTCGAAGGGCACGTCGACGCTCGTGAGGACGGCCTTGATGTTCTTGAGGCACTGGGCGGCCTGCTCCGCGACGCCGCCGACCACGATCTGGTTCGACGCGGGGTCGAGGGGCAGCTGGGCGGAGATGTTGTTGTAGTGCGAGAAGGCCACGGTCTGCGAGGACAGGGCGTCGTAGGGCGCGTTGTGCGTGTTGTTCACGTACTTCACGAGGTCGCCGGCCTGGGGCGCGTCGGGGATGGTGCCCTCGCCGTTGGTGAGGAGCGCCTCCACCTGCACGAGCGCATCCAGGGGCAGCGCCGCCACGGCAAGGTTCGTGCGGGCGGGCACGTAGGTCGGGAAGTAGGCCCGGAACGCCTCGTCCACGGCGTCCAGGTCGCGGATGTCGCGCACGAACACGGTGAGGCGCGCCACGTCGCCCAGCGTGTGGCCGATACCCT
Source organism: Gordonibacter urolithinfaciens (assembly GCF_900199375.1). NCBI lineage: Bacteria > Bacillati > Actinomycetota > Coriobacteriia > Eggerthellales > Eggerthellaceae > Gordonibacter > Gordonibacter urolithinfaciens. The sequence goes on along the minus strand of NZ_LT900217.1, from coordinate 8,696 downwards.
CCGCCACGGCCTCGAGGTTCTCGAAGCACTGGGCGGCCTGCTCCAGGGCGCCGCCTTCGACCAGCTCGCCGGTCTCCGGGTCGAGGGGCAGCTGGGCCGACAGGTTGTTGTAATGGGAGAATGCCGCGGTTTGCGCGTGCAGGGGGCTTACGGGCGCGCCCTCCACGTTCCGTGCCAGGACTACATTGTCACCGCTCATTGGGGTACCTGCTTTCTCGAGTGCTCGCTTGACGATTGCGTTCGTTCGGCCCGTGCGGCTCCGCGCTTCCCTTGGGGATGCGGCCCTGCAAGGCCCCCCGCTTTGCGGGAGGGCTGCATTATATCGTTTTGTGCATCTGCACAAAATACTTTTCAGGCGATTTACTGACCAGCGGAAAAGGTGTTGACCGACCGTTTACCGCAAATTCTGGAAGGCCTTGCAGAGCCTATGCGGAAATCCGGGGGCGCGGTCCCCGTTTCATGCAGGATTACGGTATCTACCGCTCACCGATTGGCCTTGCGCACGGTGGCGGCGCGGGGTCCGAACGGGATCAGGACGGCGTCTTCTCGGGCCAGAGCCGCAGCACGAGCCTGACCGACAGCACGCCCACGGCCACGCCGACCACGGCGCCCACGAGGATGTCGCTCGGGTAGTGCACGTACAGGTACAGGCGCGAGAAGGCGATGAGGCACGCCAGCGCCACGCCGGCCACCTTGAGCGCCACGGACAGGCGCCCCCTGCCGGGCACGCAGCAGAGCGCGGCGGCCGCCGCGAACGACACCATCGAGTGGTTCGAGGGGAACGAGTCGCCGGCAGGCGGCGGGACGAGCAGGCCCATGAAGCCGTAGGCCTCGAACGGCCTCACCCGCCCGAACAGCGGTTTCAGCACCAGCATGCCGAGCGCCGCCGTGGCGGCCACGGCAAGCACCACGGCCACGCCGTAGCGGCGGTGCCGCGGCTGGGCCGCCAGCACGGCGCCCGCGACAAGCCACACGAGCGCAAGGTCGCCCAGGTGCGTGGCCGCGAGCATGAGCGCGTCCATGAGCGGCGAGCGCAGGTGCGCCTGGATGAAGTCGAGGACGGCGATGTCCATGCGCTGCGCTACCCTAACCGCGCACCGCCGGGGCACCGGCCCTCGGCGTCATCGCCGACGAGGAGGGATAGGAGCCCGGTGCACCCGGCGAGCACGTCGTCGTAGGTGACGTCGAAATCGCCCGTGTACCACGGGTCCGCCACGTCGCGGTCGGAGCCGGCGAACTCCAACAGCTTGCGGCAGCGTCCCTCGGCCCCCCGCCCCAGCTGGAGGCGCAGGTCGCGCATGTTCGCCTCGTCCATGCCCACGAACAGGTCCCACTTGTCGGCATCGGCGCGGCCCAGGCGGCGGGCGGTCTTGCCCGAGCAGTCGATGCCCTGCGCCTCCAGCACGCCGCGCGTGCCGGGATGCACGGGGCTCCCGATCTCGTCGTCGTGCGTGGCGGCCGAGGCGATGGAGAAGCACCCGTCCAGGCCGCGCCGCTCAACGAGGTCCTTCATGACGAACTCGGCCATCGGGGAGCGGCAGATGTTGCCGTGGCAGACGAACAGGATGCGGAAAGGCGCGGTCATCGGCCCTCCTCCTCGTCCGGCTCGAGCGCCTCCGCGTAGCGCTCGTACAGCTCGGGCACGCGGCGCTTGAGGCTGACGGGCTTGAACGTGGCGGCATCGACCAGGCAGTGCGTGCTGCGGCCCGTGCAGCACGGCTTGTCGGCGTCCATGTCCTGCCCTTCCTTGAACACCTCGTAGGCGTACACGGTCTTCGTCGGGCGCGACAGCACGACGCGCGTGCGCACGATCGCCCCCTCCCCGTAGCGCAGCGGCTCGCGGTAGTCGCATTCCATGTGCGTCACCGGCGACATGAGCCCCGCCTCCTCGATGCGTGCGTAGGGGTAGCCCAGCGCCTCGAGGAACGCCGTGCGCGCGTCCTCGAAGTACAGCAGGTAGTTGGCGTGGTAGACGACGCCCATCATGTCCGTCTCGCCGTAGCGTATGGTTATTGGCGTGCAAACCCGCATGGCCGCTCTCACGTCCCTTCCGTTTTGATACCATGGTCCTATGGGCAATATCGTATCGTATATCCAGGAAAACCAGCGAACGTTCGCGGAATCACCGTTCAACCCCGTCGACAGTCTCGTGTTCTCCACGCTCTGCTACTTCAACTACGAGGCGTGCGGGCTCGTGGACCCCTCGTCGCCCGAGCGCGTGCTCCTGCACGACGTGGTGGCGCTCGCCGACTGGCGCGCCCTCACGTGCGCGAGCTGGCTGGAGGACGCGAAGGACGCGCGCGCGTTCCTGCGCGTCCTCATGGCCAGCCGGCGCTTCCGCGATGTGAAGCTGGCCTTCTACGCCAACGAGCGCTCGGATGCCGTGGAGAAGCAGTTCTCGGCAACGACGTTCGTCGTCCCCGGCCGCGTCGCCGCCGAGGCGGAGGGCGCGCTCTACGAGGGGCGAGCCTGCGGGGCGCGCGCCGGGCGAGGCGAGTTCGCCTGCCTGGCGTTCCGCGGGACCGACGGCAGCTTCGCGGGCTGGAAGGAGGACTTCAACCTCTGCTTCAAGGAGGTTATTCCCTCCCAGCGCGCGGCGGCCGCCTATCTCTCGGGCGTGGCGTCGGCCGTGGAAGGGCCGCTTGTGGCCTGCGGCCACTCCAAGGGCGGCAACCTTGCCGAGTTCGCGGCGCTCGTGGTCGACGGGGGCGCCTACGCGCGGCTCGCGGGCGTCTACAACCACGACGGGCCCTCGTTCCTGGACGATCCGTCGCCCCGCATCCACGACGGGCGCTTCGCGGCGCTGCTGCACAAGACGGTGCCCGAGTCCTCCGCGTTCGGCATGATCTTGGAGCGGCGGCCCGACTACCGCGTGGTGCAGTCCTCTGCGCTGTCGGTGTTCCAGCACGAGCCGTTCTCCTGGCAGGTGGACGGCGACGACTTCGTGTACCAGGATGCGCTCAACCGCGCGGCCGTGTTCTTCGACGAGGCGCTGGACGCGTGGCTGCGCGGCAAGACGCCGGCCGAGCGCGAGCGCTTCATCGACACCATCTACGAGCTGTTCGCCTCCACGGAGGCCAGCACGTGGGCCGAGTTCCAGGAGGGCCTTTTCGCGAACACGAGGCGGCTGCTGGGCTCGGGCACGAAGCTGGACGCCGAGACGAAGAGCTTCATCTGGAAGACGCTCGGCAGCTTGGGCGGCATCCTGAAAGACGAGACCGTCAGGCGCTTCAAGCCCTCCCCGTCCACCTGGCTGGCACGGCGGCGCGAGGCGTACGACCGGAAAGGACGAAGGCAATGAGCGAGGTATCGGCAGCAGGCGGCATCGAGGAAGGCGCGGGGCGGCGGGCGCCCTACGGCCGGCTTTCCGCTCGCATGGCGTTGCAGCTGGCCGCGCCTCACACGTGGCCGGCGGCCATCCTGCCGGCGCTCGTCGCCGTCGCCGCCGCTGCTGCGACGACGGGGGGCGTGTCGGTGACGATGGCGTTCACGCTGCTGGCCATCTGCGTGCTCATGCAGTCCGCCGTGAACACGTTCAACGACTACTACGATTACGTGAAGGGCGCGGACTCCGCGGACGACAACGTGGACCCGACCGATGCCGTGCTGGTGTACAACAACGTGGACCCGCGCGCGGCGCTCGCGCTGGCCGTGGGCTTCCTCGCGGCGGCGTTCCTGCTCGGCGCCTACGTCATCTGGGCTGCAGGGTGGATACCCCTCGCCATCGGCGCCGTGGGCGCCGTGGTCGTCGTGCTGTACTCGGCGGGCAGGACGCCCATCTCCTACCTGCCCATCGGCGAGCTGGTGAGCGGGCTCGTCATGGGAGGCCTCATCCCGCTCGCCTGCTACCAGGCGCTCACGGGCTCGTTCGACCTGCGGGCGCTTCTGTGGGCCGTGCCCACCGTGCTGGGCGTGGGCCTCATCATGTTCACGAACAACACCTGCGACGTGGAGAAGGACGTCCAGGCCGGGCGCCGCACGCTTTCCGTGCTGCTCGGCCGCGAGCGGGCGCGGCGGCTCTACCATGCCGTGCTCCTCGCGTGGATCGCCGCCATCGTGGCGCTCGTGGCCGTGTTCTTCACGGGCGGGCTCGTGGTGGTGCCGTTCATGCTGCTGGCCGCCTGGCCGCTCGTGGGCGCGCTGCTGAAGAACCCCCTGGCGCCGCCCGCCCGCGTGGGGGCCATGGCGCAGGTGTGCAGCGTGAACGTGGCGCTCGGGGCGTTCTACGCCGCCGCCATCTTCGCGAGCGGCGTCGTTCTCGCCGTATAGGGATCGCAGCCTGCCCGGCGCTCGGCCGTCGGGCAGGCGCGACAGAGCAAGGAGGATGCGCTATGGAGATCGTCCGTTTCGCGGTGGGGATCGCGCTGCTCGTCGCGTCGGCCCTGCTGGCCGTCCAATTATGGAACGGTCGCTGGCAGTTCCTCGTGGCCCGGCCCGAGCACACGAGGAAGGGCACGTTCTTCCCCGCCGGCACCCGCGAGACGGGCCGACGCCTCTCCTGGGTCATGGTCGCCTGCTTCGCGGTGGTCGCCACGCTCATGGCGTCCGAGATGGGGCGGTTGGCGGGCAGCGCCCTGTTCGTGCAGGCCGGCTTCGTGGTGAGCGGCGTGGCGCTCCTGGCATACGGTGGCTGCATCGTGTGGACCGTGGCCTGTCACTGCAAGGTGCACGGCCGCCCCTACTTCGCCGGCGGCTCTTCGCGCCTGGTCGTCACCCTCGCAGCCACCTGCATCGTGCTCACGGCCCTGTCGCTGCTGTTCGCCTGACGGCATACGGGCAAAACGCGTAGGCGCCGGCTTGCCTGCACGACTACTTCGTGATGAGCACCGGCACGGGCGAGGCGTGGAGCACGGCCGTGCTCACGCTGCCGAGCATGCCCTTGATGGCGCCCAGGCCGCGGCTGCCCATGACGATGAGGCCGCAGGGCTCCTGAGCCGCCTCGCGGACGATGGCCTCCTGGGGCTTCCCGAACGCCACGCGCAGGTCGACCGCGCCCTCGTGGTGCGCGATGCGGTCGGCAACCTGCTCCTCGAGGGCTTCGAGGCTCGCCTTCTCGTCGCCGCCGAGCGACAGCAGCACGCCTGCAGCGCGCGCCGCGGCTACGAATGCGGGATCCTCCATCTTCAGAGGATCGCTGACGCTCAGCACCACCACCCGCGTGCCCAGCCCGCATTCAACGAGCTCGAGGGCGTCCGCCAGTGCACGGTTCGAGGGTGCCGAACCATCGTATGCGACCAAGATCGCTCCGTAACCCATAGCAAACCCGCTTTCTCCCGTGTCCAAGGCTGCGCGAACCGGCAGCCCATCAGGCACCTTGCTCGTTTCCCTCATTCTACCATGCCCGCAATCTCCAGAGAACCCATCGGCAGCCGACCCCTCTCCTTCGGCAGGAGCGCTATAATCAAGCCGAAGGCAACCAAGGATACGATACAAGACTGCGAGGTTTCGGATGGATGGCACCACTATCGCCGCCTTTGCGGCGGCCACGGCGGCACTCGTCGCGTTCGCGCTGGCAGCGTTCATGTTCTGGAAGGGGAAGTGGCTGTTCCTCGTGGCGGGAGGCGCCGCAGCCGTCGAGGAGGCCGAGAGCGCCGTCGGGTCCGCGGCCGGGCTCTCCGGTGCGGGCGGCGTCCGCAAGATGGGGCGGCGCATGGCCGTGGTGCTGCTCGCAGCCTGCGTGCTCGTGGCCACGCTGCTCGCGTTCGAAGGGGCGAAGCTGGCCGGCAACGCCCTGCTCGCCTCTGCGGCCACCCTGGTCAACAACGTGGCGTTCGTGGCTTTGCTTGTCGCCATGGTGTGGTTCTTCATCGTGCAGCGGCCCGACCGTCCCAAGGAGAGCGCCTCCTCGCAAGATCCCCGCATGGCCTCCCGTGCGCACGCCGCGCGCCTCGACCACCTGCCCCTCGCCACCATCCTGTTCACCCTGGCCATCATAGCCGTCGTCGCCCTCGTGGGCATCCTGTTCGCCGGGCTGTAGGTCGAGTACCTACTCCCAGCGCACCTGCACGAGGTCGGGGAAGGCTGTCGGCAGGGCGGCGAGGTCGAACGTCGCGAGCAGCTCCTCGGGGGTGGCGGGGTCGCAGGTGGGCGCGAGGCCGGTGAGGCCGGCGATGTGTCCGACGACGGCCGCGGGCGTCTTGAAGCGCGCGAGCAGCGCATCGAGGGCGGCGTCGCGGTCCCGCTTCGAGAGGCGCCGGTCGCGCTCGGCGACGAGCAGCGGGACGTGCGCGTAGTCCGGATGCGGCAGCCCCAGCAAGCTCTGCAGGTAGATCTGCTGCGGCGTCGAGCACAAGAGGTCCACGCCGCGCACCACCGAGCTCACGCCCTGCTCGGCATCGTCCACCACCACGGCCAGCTGGTAGGCGTACGCCCCGTCCGAGCGGCGAACGAGGAAGTCGCCGCAGTCCTGCGCGAGGTTCTGCGCATAGGGGCCCTGCACCTGGTCGGTGAACGCCACCTCCTCATGGGGCACCCGCAGGCGCTGGGCGGGCGTGCGCTCCAGCGCACGTGAGGCGCGCTCTGCGGCGGAAAGCTCCCGGCACGTGCCCGGGTACACCGGCTTCTCGCCCCGATGCGGCGCGGAGGCGGCGTGCAGGTCGGCGCGCGTGCAGAAGCAGGGGTACACGAGCCCGCGCGCGGCCAGCCCGTCGAAGGCGGCGCGATAGGCCTCCGTGCGGTCGTGCTGGAAGTACGGCCCCTCGTCCCAGGTGAGGCCGAGCGCCTCGAAATCGCGCTGCACCGCGTCGATATAGGCCGGCTTGGAGCGCTCGGCGTCGAGGTCCTCGATGCGCAGCACCATCCGCCCGCCCTGCGACTTCGCCACGAGCCAGGCGACGAGCGCCGCGAACACGTTGCCCGCATGCATCCTCCCGGTCGGGGACGGCGCGAAACGCCCGACGACGGGGACGGTTGGCGAGGCGGCGGCCATGCGGTGCCCCCTACTTCCTCAGGTCTTCCACGTGCTTGGCCTTGCCGGTGGTGCGCTCGATGCCGCCCGGCTCCACCAGCTTCACGCGCACGCCCACCAGGAGCACGCCCTTGAGCTTCTCCTCTATGGCGCGCCGCAGGCCCTCCATCTCCTCGAACGAGTCCGAGAACGCCTCGGGCTTCAGCTCCACGTGCACCGTCATCCTGTCGAGGCCGTTCGCCGTCTCCACGACGATGCGGTAGTGCGGCGTGACGCCCCGGATGCCGGAGAGCACGTCCTCCACCTGGCTCGGGAACACGTTCGTGCCGCGGATGATGAGCATATCGTCGCAGCGGGCGCGCACCTTCTGCATGCGCGCGCTCGTGCGGCCGCAGGCGCAAGGCTCGCATACCACGCGCGTCAGGTCGTGCGTGCGGTAGCGCAGCACGGGGATGGCCTGCTTGTCGAGCGGCGTGAGCACGAGCTCGCCCATCTCGCCCTCGCCCACCGGCTCGCCGGTCTCGGGATCCACGACCTCCCACAGGAAATGGTCCTCGGCGATATGCTGCATGTCGCGTGCCGCCAGGCACTCGCCCGACACGCCCGGGCCCATGACCTCGGTCAGGCCGTAGTTGTCGGTACATACGATGTGCATGCGCTCCTCGATCTCGGCCTTGAGGCCCGGCGGGCACGGCTCGCCCCCGAACAGGCCCACGCGCAGCGTGGACGCCTCCCAGTCGAATCCCAGCCGCTCCCCCACCTCGCACATATGCAGGGCGTAGGAGGGCGTGGCAATGAGCACCGTGGTGCCGTAGTCCCCTATCATGGCGATGTGCCGCTCGGTGTTGCCCGAGCCGGCGGGGATCATCATGCAGCCGAGCTTCTGGCAGCCGTAGTGCAGGCCGAAACCTCCGGTGAACATGCCGTAGCCGAAACGCCATCTGCACGCGGTCGCCGGGCACGACGCCCGCCATCTGCGCCAGGCGTGCGATGCAGTCGCTCCACACGTCCATGTCGTGCGCGTTGTAGCCCACGACGATGGGCTTGCCGGTCGTGCCGGAAGAGGCGTGCAGCTCCACTACCTCGTCGAGCGGCACAGCGAACAGACCGTAGGGAAACGTGTCGCGCAGCACGGACTTGTCCGTGAACGGCAGCTTGCGCACGTCGTCGAGCGAGCGGATGTCTCCCGGCGCCACGCCGAGGGCGTCCATGCGCTCGCGGTACCACGCCACGCGATCGTAGGTCCAAGCCACCTGGGCCTTCAGCTTTCTCCAGCTGGAGCGCGCGCACCTCCTCGCGCGGTGCGCACTCCCTGGCGCGGTCGTAGACGGGCAGGCCGGCGAAGTCGCCGGCGCGGGCCGCCGCAAGAGCGGCTCCCTTCGCGGTCAGGTCTGCCACGGCGCTCACCGCCCCTCGGTGCACGCCGTGGCGCTGGGGCCGTCGGAGCCGAGCGCCCGCGCCAGGTCGTCCTGACCGATGAGCTCCACCGGCTCGCCCGCCAGCAGCTGCTCCGCGCGCGCAAGGTCCTTCACGGACAGCGCGATATAGGTGGATATGAGCGAGTAGCTGTACGTGACGTTGATGCCGCAGTCGGCCATGACGCCCATGACCCGTGCGAGCTCGCCCGGCTCGTCGTTCAGGCGCGCGCACAGCACATCGGTCGTCGTGGCGGCGGCACCCATGTCCACGAGCACGTCCAGCGCGCGCAGGGGGTCGTCCACGATGAAACGCACGATGCCGTAGTCTCCCGTGTCGAGGCGCTGTAGCCGCGCACGCTCACGTGCGCGTC